>NZ_CALRWD010000011.1:0-75245 GCF_943371775.1 Nocardioides psychrotolerans | reverse complement strand
GGTGGTGAACGACGGCACGTAGGGGTCGGTCCCGTCGTGGCCGGCATCGTGGCCGCCTGCGCAGTGGGTGGTGAGGTCGAGGACGGGGCGGATGGTGACGTGGCGGTCGGTCCTCGCGAGCCAGTCGCGGACGGTGGTGGCGAGGAGGGTGTGGCCGTGCTCGTCGGTGGCGAGGAGTCCGCGGCCTTCGAGGGCGTCGGTGTCGAGGTGGACGTAGGCCACGATGCTCTTGCTCGGCGCCGGCGCGTCCTGGTGGTTGAGGAGGGCGAGGGCCCGGGCGGGGTCGGCGAGGATCCCGACCGCCATGGAGCGGCGTACGTCGAGCGACTCGAGGGATCCGTCGCGCTTGAGCGCGTCGGCGACCTGTGACAGGGCGGTGTCGAAGTCGTGGAGGTCGGCCCAGTCGCCGCGGATGTCCATGGTGGCGATCCCGGTGTGGCCCATGGTCCTCTCGTCGAGGGTGACGTGGCGGTGCTCGAGGGCCTCGAGGGACTCGATCTCGACGAGCTCGGCGTAGAGCTTCAGTTTGGCCTCATCGATGAGCCGGTCGACGGTGACGAGCCCGGCGGTCTCCGCGATCGGAGCGATCGCCTTGTCGACGCGCTCCACCACGTCCCTCGGTGTGCCGAGGACGGCGCGGGCGATGCGGTGCGCCCGCCAGATCGGGACCTTCCCGGAGGACACCTTGGCGTGGAGGCGGGGCATGCGGTGGCGGATGACGAGGCTGTCGCGGATGAACGCACGCCCGGCCGTGGTGGACATGTTGTTAGCGGTGGCGAAGGGTGCGGCGGCGTTCCAGGCGATGGGTGGGATGCCGAACCACTGGTCCTCGTCGAGGTCGCCGGTGCCGGGGGTGCGGTCGTCGCGGTCACCGAGGTCGTCGGCGGGCACGGAGCTGCGGTGGGGTGCTTTCCAGGACTGGTCGCCCGGGGTCTCGGGGTGGGCGTGGGCCCCCGCGATCGCGAGGTGGAACAGATCCAGCGCGGCCTGGTCGGCTGCCGCTCGGGTCTGTCGGACGAGGGTGATGAGGTCGGTGGGGGTGGGCGCGTCGTCGTCGACCTGGTGGGGGTCGATGACGGTGGTCATGGCATCTAGTGTAGTCGAAGACACGTTCGGTTGACAAGCACTTGTTGACATGTGCCGCGCCGTCCGGCTAGTGGTTTCGAGGCTCGCTGCGCTCGCACCTCAACCAGCGTTGGGGTCTCGACGCCTCCTCGCTGGCGCTCGTCGGGCTCGACCACCGACAGGTCCGGCTCGGCCAGCGAGAGCCCTCTTCGGTGGCCATACGTTTGACCACCCCGCAAGCGCGGGGTCCGGCTGGTCTCGACCACCGGGTGGTTTCGAGGCTCGCTGCGCTCGCACCTCAACCACCGTGAGGGTCGCGGCGGGTCTCGGTCGCACGTCGACCTCCGCGACTACGGTCAGGGACGTGGAGCAGTGCCCTCGTCTCGTCGTCGTGCGGGGCAACGCCGCGTCCGGGAAGACGTCGATCGCCGCCGAGCTGCAACGCGAGTGGGGGCCGGGTGTCGCGGTGATCGGGCAGGACCACTTCCGTCGGGTCGTGCTGCGCGAGCACGACGTCCCCGGAGCCGACAACATCGGTCTCATCGCCCACACGGTGCGCTACTGCGCGAGCATCGGTCTCCACGTGGTCCTCGAGGGGATCCTCCTGGCAGAGCACTACGGCGCCATGCTCCGCGAGCTCGTGGCCGAGCACCCGCGCCCGACCCATGTGTTCTACCTCGACGTGCCGCCCGAGGAGACGACGCGCCGACACCTGGCGCGACCCCTCGGTGCCGTCGTGCCGGCCGAGGTCTTCCGCGAGTGGTGCGTCGACGACGACCGGCTCGGCGTCCCCGGCGAGGTGGTGCTCGACGGAGCCCCGCCCCTGGAGATCGTGCTCGCCGCCCTGCGTGAGCACCTCGGCCCGCTCGAACCGCAGCGGGAGCCCAACCCGAGCCGCTACCTCTGAGCCACTACCTCTGAGCCGTGGCCAGCGTGGCCACCTCGCGGCGGCCCAGCTCTGGTCCGAACCCTCCGTCACCACGCCTCGTGGAGGCAACGCGATATCGCCCTGCCTGACAGGATCACGCCGTGCTCGCCGTCATGTCCCGCCTCGTGGTGTCTTGCACGATCCTCGGGATCGGGGTGGGGTTGCTGCTGACGGCGGCGCTGGGGTCGGACGGCTACTCGACCATGATCAGCGGGATCTCGCTCGCGCTCGGCGTGGAGTTCTGGATCGTCAACCTCGTCGCGGGCATCGTGCTGGTGGGCCTGGCGTGGGCGGGCGGCCTGACGCCCGGGATAGGGACCGTGGTCCAGCCGCTCGTCGTGGGTGTGGTGGTCTCGGGAGTCCTGGCGGTCCTGGAGGAGCCGGACCAGTGGTGGGGCCGTGCCCTGCTGCTCGTCGTCGCCCTGCCGGTGCTGGCGGTGGGGGTCGCCGGCTATCTCGCGGAGGATGCCGGGGCCGGGCCTGCCGAGGCACCCGCGCTCGCGCTCGACCCGCCGTTGCCGTTCCGCTGGGGCTACGGTCTCTTGCTGGGGGCCGGCGCCGTCGTCGGGTATGCCTGCGGCGCAGCAGTCGGGCCGGGGACGCTGCTCGCCATCGTGGTGCTCGGACCACTGGTCGACTGGATCTCGTCGCGGGCCTTCTCGCGAGGCCCCGCCCGGGACCACGCCCGCCGGAGCGGCGCCTAGCAGACCCGGACGCCGACGACCGGCGGCGAGCCACGTGCGACGATGCACCTCATGCGTCAGTCCGGGACCGGGAGGTGGACCGCATGAACGAGCCCAGCAGCGACGTCGCGGTGCCCGTGTTCTTCCTGTCCGACAGCACCGGCATCAGCGCGGAGACGATGGGCAACGCGTTGCTCATCCAGTTTCCCGACCAGGTCTTCGAGCGCACGGTCATCCCGTTCATCTCCACGGTCGAGGACGCGCGCCGGGTGGTCGAGATCCTCGACGAGGCCATGGCCGGACCGGTGACCCCGCTGGCGTTCACCACCGCCGCCGAGGACAGCATCCGCGACGAGCTCAGCAAGACGACGGCGCCGCTCATCGACTTCTTCGACATGCACATGAGCCGGGTGGAGAGCATCCTGGGCCAGCGCGGCATCCGCGAGGCCGCGCGACTGCACGGCGTCGGCGACATCAAGCGCTACAACACCCGCATGGCCGCCGTGGAGTTCACCATCGAGCACGATGACGGGCAGAGCCTGCGCGCGCTCGACAAGGCCGACGTGATCCTGCTGGCCCCCTCGCGCTGCGGCAAGACGCCCACGAGCATGTACCTTGCGCTCCAGCACGGCCTCTTCGTCGCCAACTACCCCCTCGTCGACGAGGACCTCGAGTCCTCCGACCTGCCGCGCCCCGTCAAGGACCTGCAGGACCGGTGCTTCGGCATCACCACGACCGTCGACCGTCTGGCCCGGGTGCGCAACGAGCGCCGCCCGGGCTCGCGCTACGCCACTCCCGAGCAGTGCCGCTGGGAGCTGCGTCGCGCGACCGAGATCTTCGCCGCCCACCGGGTGCCGGTCATCGACTCGTCGGCCAAGTCCGTCGAGGAGATCTCCACGTTGATCCTGCAGACGCTCAAGAGGAACGGCGGCGTCCCCAGCCGTCAGCGTTTCAAGGCCCGCGACAACCACGGAAGTGAGCAACCATGAGCACCGGGACCACCCAGCCCCACGAGCAGAGCCGCAACGTCCGGTGGTTCTCCGAGCTCGGCCTGGGCGACCTCGAGCAGGTCGGCGGCAAGAACGCCTCGCTCGGTGAGATGGTCTCCCACCTCACCGACCTCGGCGTCCGCGTGCCCGACGGCTTCGCCACGACCTCCGAGGCCTTCCACCGCTTCATCGGGGACACGGGTCTGGCCGAGCGCATCGCCGGCCTGCTCGACGACCTCGACACCGACGACGTACGCCGGCTGGCCGAGGTCGGGCGCGAGATCCGCGAGGCCGTCGTGGGCCAGCCCTTCCCGGAGGACCTCGAGGCGGAGGTGCGCTCGGCCTACGAGAAGCTCGCCGCCGACAGCGGTGGCGACGAGGCGTCGTTCGCCGTGCGCTCCTCGGCGACCGCCGAGGACCTGCCCGACGCGTCCTTCGCCGGTCAGCAGGAGACCTTCCTCAACGTGCGCGGCATCGACGCGGTGCTGCTGGCCATCCGCGAGGTCTTCGCCTCGCTCTACAACGACCGTGCCATCGCCTACCGCGTCCACCACGGCTTCGCCCACGCCGACGTCGGCCTGTCCGCCGGGGTGCAGCGCATGGTCCGCTCCGACATCGGCAGCTCGGGCGTCATGTTCACGATGGACACCGAGTCGGGCTTCAAGGACGCCGTCTTCATCACCTCCGCCTTCGGCCTCGGCGAGGGCGTGGTGCAGGGCGCGGTCAACCCCGACGAGTGGTACGTCTACAAGCCGGCTCTCCGCGCCGGACGCCCCGCGGTGCTCAAGCGCGGCGTCGGCGGCAAGGCCACCAAGATGGTCTACACGAGCGACGAGACCGTGGGTCGCACCACCGAGTTCGTCGAGGTGGACCCGGCGGAGAGCCGCCTGCTCAGCCTCACCGACGACGAGGTCGAGGAGCTGGCGCGTCACGCGCTGGTCATCGAGGAGCACTACGGCCGCCCGATGGACATCGAGTGGGGCAAGGACGGCGTCGACGGCCAGCTCTACGTGCTCCAGGCGCGACCGGAGACGGTCGAGTCCCGGCGCACGGGCGCGCTCGAGCGCTTCAAGATGAACGGCTCCGGACCCGTCCTCGTCGAGGGCCGCGCGATCGGCCAGAAGATCGGCGCCGGCGCCGTGCGCGTCATGAAGTCCATCGACGACATGCACCTCTTCCAGACCGGTGAAGTCCTCGTCGCCGACATGACCGACCCCGACTGGGAGCCGATCATGAAGCGCGCCTCGGCGATCGTCACCAACCGCGGCGGGCGCACCTGCCACGCCGCGATCATCGCCCGTGAGCTCGGCATCCCCGCCGTCGTCGGCAGCGGCTCGGGCACGCGCGAGCTCGCCGACGGTCGGGAGGTCACCGTCTCGTGCGCCGAGGGCGACACCGGCCTGGTCTACGAGGGTCTCCTCGACTTCACCGTCGAGCGCACCGAGCTCGACTCGATGCCCGACGTCCCGGTCAAGATCATGATGAACGTCGGCACGCCGGAGCAGGCGTTCTCCTTCTCCCAGCTGCCCAACGCCGGCGTCGGCCTGGCCCGTCTCGAGTTCGTCATCAACCGCCAGATCGGCATCCACCCCAAGGCCCTGCTCGACCTCGCCGCCGACCCCGACAGCCTCGACCCGGCGCTGCGCGACCAGATCACCGAGACGATCGCGGCCTACCCCGGCCCCCGCGAGTTCTTCGTGCAGCGCGTCTCCGAGGGGATCTCCATGCTGGCGGCGGCGTTCGCCCCCAACCCGGTCATCGTGCGGATGAGCGACTTCAAGTCCAACGAGTACGCCAACCTCGTCGGCGGTGAGGCCTACGAGCCCCACGAGGAGAACCCGATGATCGGCTACCGAGGTGCGTCGCGCTACCTCTCCGCCGACTTCGCCGAGTGCTTCGCGATGGAGTGCGAGGCGCTGCGCCACGTGCGCGACGAGATGGGCCTGACCAACGTCTGGGTGATGATCCCCTTCGTGCGCACGCTCGCGGAGGCGCGCGGCGTCATCGACCTGCTCGGCAAGCACGGCCTCGTGCGCGGGGAGAACGGCCTCAAGGTCGTGATGATGTGCGAGGTCCCGTCCAACGCGGTCATCGCCGAGCAGTTCCTCGAGCACTTCGACGGCTTCTCGATCGGCTCCAACGACATGACCCAGCTGACACTCGGCCTCGACCGCGACTCCGCGCTGGTCGCCGAGGGCTTCGACGAGCGCGACCCGGCGGTCAAGCACATGCTCAGCCTGGCCATCAAGGCCTGCAAGGCGCAGGGCAAGTACGTCGGCATCTGCGGCCAGGGGCCCTCGGACCACCCCGACCTCGCGGAGTGGCTGCTGGAGCAGGGCATCGAGTCGATGTCGCTCAACCCCGACACGGTCGTCGACACGTGGCTGCGGCTGGCGAAGGTGAGCCAGGCTCAGAGCTGACCGGGGTCTCGACGGGCGCTCGCTGCGCTCGCTGCTCGACCACCGGCGCTCGCTGCGCTCGCTGCTCGACCACCGGAGGTGTCAGAGCTTGAGCGTGGCGGCCTCGACCAGGGAGGGGCCGTACCACGTCAGCAGGCGCCCGCTCACCAGTCGGGTCGGCGTCCGGGTGAAGGCCTCGGGGCCGTCCTCGGCGGTGAAGACGTAGGGCTCGTCCGGCAGCAGCACGACGTCCGCCCCGGCAGCGTCGACGGCCTCGAGGTCCACGGTGGGGTAGCGGTCGGCGTGCTGGGCGAAGACGTTGTCCCAGCCGAGGCGGCGCAGCAGGTCGCCGGTGAAGGTGGAGCTGCCCACGACCATCCAGGGGTCGCGCCAGATCGGCATCGCGACGCGAGCCGTCACGGGCGGGACCGGCCCGCACCACAGCGAGCGCGAGCGCAGCAGCCACTCCGGCCACGGCCAGCCGAGCACGTCGAGCAGCCGCTCGAGCGAGGCGATCGCGCCGGGGACGGTCTCGATGTCGGTGACCCAGACCCGCACGCCGGCCTCGCGCAGACGTCGTACGTCGATCTCACGGTTCTCCTCCTTGGTGCACACGACGAGGTCGGGGGAGAGGGCCTTGATCGCGGCCAGGTCGGGGTTCTTGGTGCCGCGCACGCGGGTGACGTCGAGGTCGGCGGGGTGGGTGCACCAGTCGGTCGCGCCGACCAGCGCCTCGCGGTCGACCGAGGCGAGCGCCTCGGTGATGGAGGGGACCAGCGAGACGACCCGGCGCACGGGCCGGGGGCCGTCGTAGACGGTGCCGAGGTCGTCGAAGGGGAGGTCGGTCATCGGCGCAGGCTCAGCCGGTTGGCGGCCTCGGCGACCCACGGGTGCGCAGCGATCTCGGTGTCGAGGGCGCTCGCGATGTCGTCGGGGATGTCGCACGCCCGGCGGGTCTCCATGGACACGTGGACGTATATCACCTCCATCACGCAGGCGACCCGGTCGTGCGTGCGGTCGAGCACGAAGGAGACCGCGTGCACGGCCTTCGAGGTCCGCCCGGCGATGCCGGTGTGGACCGCGTAGGGCTCGCCCAGCCGCAGCTCGCCGAGGTAGCGGATGGAGTGCTCGACGGTGAAGAACGACAGCCCGCGCGCCGGGATGTAGTCCTCACCCATCCCGAGCTCGCCCAGCCGCAGCCAGGCCGCCCACGAGCCCTCGCGGAAGTAGACCGAGATGTTCATGTGGCCGTTCTCGTCGATCGCGTCCGGCGCGACGGCCTGGTCGAAGTGCGACGGCAGCGAGCGGACCTGGTCGGCCGTGGGCAGGAGGGGTGCGGGACTCACGTGCCGAACCTACCGGCGTGTGACGTGCGCCCGGTCTAGCCCCCATCGCACCGCTGGACGCTTTGGCAGACGGACGTCCGGCTGCGGCCCTAGTTTCGCGACGTGCCTCCCTTCACCGCGCCCTCGTCACGTCTGGTCCTGGCCTCCGCGGCCCTGCTCCTGCTCACCTCCGCCTGCAGCGGCGGGGGCTCCGACAAGCCCGACTCCGACGGTGGCGGCGGTGGTGGCGCCACGAGCGCCGTCGAGCACACCGGCCGCGAGGGCGACGGTTGGACGGTCCTGCACTACTCCATGGCCGACACCGACCTCGAGCCGTTCATGGTCGCCGACGTCAACGAGATCGGCGTGGTGGGATCCAACGACAACCTGCACGTGCGTGAGTTCATGGACCGCAACGAGGGCTACGGCGACGACGAACTGCTCGACCAGGGCAGCTGGGTCGGTGGCCGGATCCTCGACATCGGTCAGGGCGGCGCGACCGAGGTCGTCGAGGACCTCGGCGACGTCAACTCCGCCGACCCCGAGGTGCTCGCGTCGTTCATCGCGGAGGGCATCGAGGCCAACCGGGCCGGGCACTACGCGCTGATCATCAGCGACCACGGCGCCTCCTGGCCGGGCATCGGTCCCGACGAGGGCAGCGACTACGACGTGCTCGACCTCGCCGAGATCACCGCCGGCATCTCCAGCGGTCTCGAGCAGGCCGGTGTCGACAAGCTCGACCTGCTCGGCTTCGACGCCTGCCTGATGGCCAACTACGAGGTCGCGAGCGCCGTGGCGCCGTTGGCCGACCGGCTGGTCGCCTCGCAGGAGCTCGAGCCTGGCCACGGCTGGGACTACACCTCGCTCCAGCTGCTGGCCGACGACCCCGACGCCACGGTCGACGAGCTCGGCTCCGAGATCATCGCGGGCTTCGAGGGGCAGGCCCTCGACCAGGGCACCAGCGACACGATCACGCTCTCGATGGTCGACCTGACGCAGATGGAGGCCGTCGACGAGGCGGTCGCCGCCTTCGCCGGGGCGATGGAGGAGCAGTCGACCGATGTCGCACCCGCCGTGGGGCAGTCCGAGGCGACCACGCTCGCCTTCGGCAGGAGCCCCGACCAGAGCCAGGACAAGCACCTCAGCGACCTCGGGCTGCTGGCGGCCTCGATCGGCGAGTCCGCACCCGAGGTGGCGCAGGAGGCCGACGCGCTCGTCGGTGCGCTCGACGACGTCGTCCTCGACAGCGTGGAGGGGGCCGGCACCGCCGGCGCGACCGGTCTGTCGATCTACCTCCCGCCGGTCGTCGAGCTCGCGGACCCGGCGTACGCCGACGTGGTGAGCTCGGAGCAGTGGCGCTCCTTCCTCGACAGCTACTACTCCGCGGGCGAGGCGATCCCCGACGAGGAGCTGCCGACCTTCACCGACCCCGACGCCGGCCCGGAGGTCAGCTTCGACGAGGACGGCAGCATCACGCTGTCAGGCGCCTACGACCCCGCCGCCCTCGAGAACATCACCGCGGCGACGATCAGCTATGCGCTGGTCAACGACGACGACTCGATCACCTACCTCGGCGAGGAGATCGCGGACTTCACCGACGAGGGCGGCTCGCCCACGGCGTCCGGAAACTACGACCTGACGTTCCTCCAGATCGACGACGGCGTGGACTCCGCCTACGCCTACGTCGACCTCGACCTGAGCGACGACCTCAGCACGGCGTTCTTCGACGTGCCGATGACCTACTACGCCTCCACCGACCCCGATCAGCTCGAGCCCCAGGACGCCCTGCTGTCCCTGGTCCTCGACGTCGAGGCGGGGGAGTTCGTCAGCGAGACGATCTACCTCTACGACGAGCTGACCGGCGGCTACGGCGAGCTGGCGCCCGACCCCGAGGGCATCATCATCCCGGACGTGCTGACCATCGGCGCCGACGGCGAGCAGGTGTGGGAGCCGACCAGCGACGTCGGGCTCTACTCCGACGTCGCCAACCTGAGCTACGAGTTCGTGCCGCTCGACCCGGGCACGCTGCTCCAGGCCGACCTGACCGTCGTGGACTACGGCGGCAACTCCAGCACGCTCAGCTCGCTGGTCGAGGTGCCGTAGGCCCCGTGCTCAAGGCCCCGTGCCGCCGCAGCTCAGACGTTGCGGCGGTACTGCCCGCCCACCTCGAAGAACGCCTCGGTGACCTGGCCGAGCGAGCACACGCGGGCGGCGTCCATCAGGACGGCGAAGACGTTGTCGCCGTTGACGGCCGCCTCCTTGAGTCGCGCGATCGCCTCGGTGGCCTCGGTCGAGTGCTCCTCCTGGAAGGCGCGGACCCGGGTGAGCTGGCCCTCCTTCTCCTCGTCGGTGGCGCGGGCCAGCTCGATGTGGACCGGGGTGCCGTCGGCGTCGGCCTTGCGGAAGGTGTTGACGCCGATGATGGGCAGCGAGCCGTCGTGCTTGCGGTGCTCGTAGAGCATCGACTCGTCCTGGATGCGCCCGCGCTGGTAGCCGGTCTCCATCGCCCCGAGCACGCCGCCGCGCTCGTTGATCGCGTCGAACTCCGCGAGCACGGCCGCCTCCACGAGGTCGGTCAGCTCGTCGATGATGAACGAGCCCTGGAGCGGGTTCTCGTTCATCGCCAGGCCCCACTCGCGGTTGATGATCAGCTGGATCGCCAGCGCGCGGCGCACCGAGTCCTCGGTCGGGGTCGTGACCGCCTCGTCGTAGGCGTTGGTGTGCAGGCTGTTGGCGTTGTCGTAGATCGCGATCAGGGCCTGCAGCGTCGTGCGGATGTCGTTGAAGTCCATCTCCTGCGCGTGCAGGGAGCGACCGGAGGTCTGCACGTGGTACTTCAGCTTCTGGGAGCGGTCGTTGGCGCCGTACTTCTCCTTCATCGCCACCGCCCAGATGCGACGGGCGACGCGACCGATGACGCTGTATTCGGGGTCCATGCCGTTGGAGAAGAAGAACGACAGGTTGGGCGCGAAGTCGTCGATGTCCATGCCGCGCGCGAGGTAGGCCTCGACGTAGGTGAAGCCGTTGGCGAGGGTGAACGCGAGCTGGCTGATGGGGTTGGCCCCGGCCTCGGCGATGTGGTAGCCGGAGATGGAGACGGAGTAGAAGTTGCGCACCTGCTGGGCGATGAACCACTCCTGGATGTCGGCCATCATCCGCAGCGAGAACTCGGTGGAGAACAGGCAGGTGTTCTGCCCCTGGTCCTCCTTGAGGATGTCGGCCTGCACCGTGCCGCGCACGCTGGCGACGGCGTACGCCGCGAGCATGGCGCGCTCCTCGTCGGACGGCTCGCGCCCCTCCTTGTCGCGGAAGGCGTCGACCTGCTGGTCGATCACGGTGTTGAGGAAGAACGCCAACACCGTCGGGGCCGGACCGTTGATCGTCATCGAGACGCTCGTGGACGGTGCGACCAGGTCGAAGCCGTCGTAGAGCACCTTCATGTCGTCGAGCGTGGCGACGCTGACGCCGGAGGTGCCGACCTTGCCGTAGATGTCGGGGCGCTCGTCGGGGTCGCGGCCGTAGAGGGTCACCGAGTCGAAGGCGGTCGACAGACGCTTGGCGTCGCCGTCGGCGGAGAGGATCTTGAAGCGCCGGTTGGTGCGCGCGGGGTCGCCCTCGCCGGCGAACATGCGGGCGGGGTCCTCGCCGTCGCGCTTGAACGGGAAGACGCCGGCCGTGTAGGGGAAGTAGCCCGGGAGGTTCTCCCGGCGCCAGAAGCGCACGAGCTCGCCGTGGTCGGCGAAGCGGGGCAAGGAGACGCGCGGGATCTTGTTGCCGCTGAGCGACTCGCGGGTCAGCTGCGTGGTGATCTCCTTGTCGCGCACCCGGGTGACCTGCTCGTCGCCGGCGTAGGACTCGACGACCGCGGGCCAGCCGGCGATCTGGTCGGACACGTCGTGGGGCAGGGCCTTGCGGGCCTTCTCCAGCAGCTGGGGGACGGCGCCGTGGTCGCTCTCGCCCAGCTCCTCCGTGACGAGCTCAAGGCGCTGCACACGGCGGGCCGCGTCGGCGAGCTCCTCGGTGCGGGCGTGGTAGCCCCTGACGGTCTCGGTGATCTCGGCGAGGTAGCGCACGCGGTCGGTCGGGACGACCTGGCGGATGCCCGAGGAGTGCTTGACGTCGACGGCCGGCAGGGTGCCCTCGTCGAAGGTCAGGCCCTGCTCGGTCAGGAGGCCGCGCAGGTGCTGGTAGAGCGCGGTCACGCCGTCGTCGTTGAACGTCGCGGCGGACGTGCCGAAGACCGGCATGTCGGTGGGCTGCTGGCCGAAGGCCTCGCGGTTGCGGACCAGCTGGCGCCCGACGTCGCGCAGCGCGTCCTTGGCGCCGCGGCGCTCGAACTTGTTGATCGCCACGACGTCGGCGAAGTCGAGCATGTCGATCTTCTCCAGCTGCGAGGCAGCACCGAACTCCGGCGTCATGACATACATCGAGGTGTCGACGAACGGCACGATCGCGGCGTCGCCCTGGCCGATGCCGGGGGTCTCCACGACGACGAGGTCGAAGCCGGCGGCCTTCACGACGTCGATGACGTCGGAGAGGTGCGCGGGGATCTCGTGGGCGCCGCGGGTCGCGAGGCTGCGGAAGAAGACCCGGTCGCCGTCGAGGGAGTTCATCCGGATCCGGTCACCGAGCAGCGCGCCGCCACCACGGCGGCGGGTCGGGTCGACGGCGATGACGGCGATGCGCAGCTTGTCCTGCTGGTCGAGCCGGAAGCGGCGTACGAGCTCGTCGGTGAGCGACGACTTGCCGGAGCCGCCGGTGCCGGTGATGCCGAGGACGGGCGCCGCGTGCCGCGCCGCGCTCGCGCGCAGCTGCTCGAGGGTGTCGGCGTCGAGCTGGCCCTGCTCGGCGCCGGTGATGGCCCGGGCGATGGCGAAGCGGTCGCCGCTGATGACCTGCTCGGCGGTGACCTGCTTGCCGGCCCACAGGTCGAAGTCGCAGTCCTTGACGACGGAGTTGATCATCCCGACCAGGCCCATGCGCTGGCCGTCCTCGGGGGAGAAGATCGTCACGCCGGCCTGGCGCAGGCGCTGGATCTCATCGTGCACGATCACGCCGCCGCCACCGCCGACGACCTTGACGTGGTCGGCGCCCTGGGCGCGCAATGACTCCACGAGGTACTCGAAGTACTCGATGTGGCCACCCTGGTAGGACGACACCGCCACGCCCTGGGCATCCTCCTCCAGCGCCGCGTCGACGACCTCCTGGACGGAGCGGTTGTGACCGAGGTGGATGACCTCGCAGCCCTGGCTCTGGAAGATCCGCCGCATGATGTTGATCGAGGCGTCGTGACCGTCGAAGAGGCTCGACGCGGTCACGAGACGGACCGGGTGCTGGGGCTGGTGGATCGTCATCGACTACCTCGCTGGTGGGGAAGGAGAGCAACTACTTGGATGTCCAACTATCTGATCATAGGACGTCCACGGACCTGGGGCAATCGGTCGTGGGGGTGGGGTTGGGGGGATAGTGCGGGACGTTTTCAACATTCTCCGCGCGCTGGAGGTCGAAAACGTCCCGTACTTTCCGGGCTGGTCAGTCCACGCGGTCGCCGGCGGCGGACCGGTAGGCGCCGAGGAGGGCGGTCAGGGCCGCGACCTCGGTGTCGGGGAGACCGGGGGCGGCGAAGACGCCGTCGTTGAGACCGATGGTGGCGCGCTCGGCGACCTCACGGCCGGCCGCGGTGATCGAGGCGAGGATGACGCGACCGTCGGAGGTCGAGCGCTCGCGGTCGACGTAGCCCTGCTTCTGGAGCCGGTCGACAGCACTGGTCACCGAGGTGGGGTGCACCTGGAGCAGCGAGCCGAGGCGGGTCATCGGCATCGCGCCCGCGGAGGTGAAGGAGAGCAGCATCAGGATCTCGTAGCGGGCGAAGGTGAGGTCGAGCGGCCGCAGCACGGCCTCGATGCGCTCCATCACCAGCTGCTGCACACGCACCAGCGACGTCACCATCGCCATCCCGTCGGCTGCCTCGGCCCACCCGTGACGCACCCACTGGTGGTGCGCCTCGCGGATCGGGTCGCGGTCGTCGACGGGCGACAACCTCAGTCCAGCGCGCGGTCGAGGGCGGCGGCGACGTGCAGGGTCGTGCCGGGGAAGACGGGCAGCTCGGAGTCGGCCTGGTGGACGAGGAGCTCGAGCTCGGTGCAGCCGAGGATCAGGCCGCCGGCGCCGGCGTCCCACAGCTCCTCGATGAGTCCCACGACCGTGCGCCGCGAGGCGTCGAGCACCTTGCCGTGCACGAGCTCGTCGTAGATCACGCGGTTGATGGCGGCGTGGTGGCGCTCGTCGGGCACGTGGACCGTGAGGCCGTGGCTGGCCAACCGGTCGGTGAAGAAGGAGCGCGACATCGCGAAGGTGGTCCCGATGAAGCCGACCGAGTCGAGGCCCTGGGCCTTGACGGCCTCGGCGACGACGTCGGCCAGGTGCAGCACCGGGATCGCGACCGCGGCCTCGACCTGGTCGGCGACGCGGTGGAAGGTCGTCGTGCAGAGCAGCAGGAAGTCGGCGCCCGCACGCTCGAGGCCCTGGGCGGCGGCGACGAGGATCGCCGCGACGTCGTCCCAGCGCTCCTGCTCCTGGAGCGCGGTCACCTCGGCGAAGTCGACCGACCACATGATCGTCCGGGCCGAGCTGAGACCGCCGAGGCGCTTCTCCACACCGACGTTGAGGGCTTCGTAGTAGGCGGCGCTGCTCTCCCAGCTCATGCCGCCGATGAGTCCGATGGTCTGCACGGACCGCAGTCTGCCACCCGGAGGACCCCCGGACGCAGAAGGACCCGCTCGTGGACGCGGCTCCCGACGCGACGAGCGGGTCAACTCCTGAAGGCTGGGTCCGGGCCCCGCGGTCCCCCCAGACCCTCGGCGCCCCACCCGTGTTCCGCCGACTCCCTCTTGATCCGGCGGACATCACAAACGGTAGGGCTGCACGCGCCACGCCAGGCACACGTCACGTCCACCCGACGACCAGGGTTCGGTAACAAACGTCCTCAGTCCAGTAGGACCGTCAGTCGGGAAGCACCCGGTGCACCTTGTGCTGCGCAGCCTGCGCACGCGGCCGGATCACCAGCTCGTCGATGTTGACGTGGGACGGGCGGGTGACCATCCAGCCGATCGCGTCCGCCACGTCCTCGGCGGTCAGGGGCTCGGCGACGCCTGCATAGACCGCGTCGGCCTTCTCCTGGTCGCCGTCGAAGCGCACCAGGGCGAACTCGTCGGTGCGCACCATGCCGGGCGCGATCTCGCAGACCCGCACGGGCTGGTCCCACAGCTCGAGGCGCAGCGTCTCGGTGACGACCTGGGTGCCGTGCTTGGCCGCGGTGTAGCCCGCTCCGCCCTCGTAGGCGATCCGCCCCGCGGTCGAGCCGACGTTGAGGATCACGCCCTCGCCCGATGCCAGGAGCGCCGGCAGCAGCGCCTTGGTGACCTGCATCAGGCCGATCACGTTGACCTCGAACATCTGGCGCCACTCGTCGCTGTCGGCCTGGGCGACGGGGGAGGAGCCGAAGGCGCCCCCCGCGTTGTTCACCAGTACGTCGAGTCGCTCGCCGACGCGCGCGGCGAGCGCGGCCACCGCGTCGGCGTCGGTGACGTCGCACGCGACCGCCGTGCCGCCGATCTCGGCGGCCAGGGCCTCGATCCGGTCCACGCGGCGCGCGGCGCAGAACACGTGGAACCCCTGGGCGGCCAGCGTGCGCGCGGTGGCGGCGCCGATGCCGCTGCTGGCTCCGGTGACGACGGCGGTGCGTGAGGTGCTCATGTGGCCCATTCTGACGCGTCTCCTGCTGACGGGTCTCGCTGGCCGGACCGCACCGGTGGCAGACTCCCCCCGTGCCCCTGACCCTCCTTGCCCGCGTCGCCGGTGTCCTGGGCGGACTCTGCCTGCTGGTCCGTGCCGCTGCGGGCGCCGACGCTCTCCGTTGGCCGGGCCTCGTGCTGCTGGCCCTGGCGCTCGCCGGTCTCGGGGCGGGCCTCGTGAGCTCCAGCGCCACCTGGCTGCGGGCCATCGTGGCCGTGGCCTTCCCCCTGCTCGTCTGGTCGGTCGTGGAGGTCGTCGGTGGCGAGGGGGACGGCCACGTGGTCGACGCGGTCGCAGGGTTCGTGGTGGCCGTCGTCTGCGTCGCAGCGCTGCTGCGGTCCCGCCAGGCCCGTGCGGTTGGTTCTCACGTCGCCTAGAGGGCGCCGGGAATCACCGCGCCGCCTTCGTGGTTGGCGTTCTGGAGCCCCGGTGCGCGCGGCCCCGGTCCGAGCGAAGGAGTGACATGCAGCCGATCCGGCGTCTGGCGATGATCAGCCTGCACACCTCCCCGCTGGACCAGCCCGGCACCGGCGACGCGGGCGGCATGAACGTCTACGTCATCGAGCTCGCCAAGCGGCTGGCCCACCAGGGCATCGAGGTCGACATCTTCACCCGCGCGACCACCTCGACGCTGCCGCCGGTCGTCGAGGCCTGCGACGGCGTCAGCGTGCGCCACATCCACGCCGGCCCCTTCGAGGGCCTGACCAAGGACGAGCTGCCGGGCCAGCTGTGCGTCTTCGCGCGCGAGGTCCTGCGGGCCGAGGCCGCCCACCCTCTGGGGCACTACGACGCCGTGCACTCCCACTACTGGCTCTCCGGCCAGGTCGGCGCCCTCGCGCGCGACCGCTGGGGCGTGCCCCTGGTCCACTCGATGCACACCATGGCCAAGGTCAAGAACGCCGCGCTCGCCCTCGGCGACACCCCCGAGCCGAGCGCCCGGATCATCGGCGAGGAGCAGGTCGTCGAGGCGGCCGACATGCTCATCGCCAACACCGACCTCGAGGCCAAGCAGCTCATCAACCTCTACGACGCCGACCCCGGCCGGGTCGAGGTCGTGCACCCCGGCGTCGACCTGTCGGTCTTCCGTCCGGTCGACCGCGACGCGGTGCGCGCGGAGCTCGGGCTGCCCCTCGACGCCCACGTGCTGCTCTTCGCCGGGCGCATCCAGCCGCTCAAGGCGCCCGACGTCCTGCTGCGCGCGGTCGCCGCACTCCTGGCCCGCGACCCCGGGCTGCGCTCGCGGATCGTGGTCCCCGTGGTCGGCGGTCCCTCGGGCAGCGGTCTGGACCGCCCCGAGTCGCTCGCGGCCCTGGCCCGCGAGCTCGGCATCGACGACGTGGTGCGCTTCGTGCCGCCGGTCTCCCAGGCCGACCTCTCGCGGTGGTACGCCGCCGCGACGCTGGTCGCCGTCCCGTCCTACAACGAGTCCTTCGGGCTCGTCGCGGCCGAGGCCCAGGCGGCGGGGACCCCCGTCGTGGCGGCCGCGGTCGGCGGCCTCACGACCGTCGTACGCGACGGGCACAGCGGGCTGCTCGTGGAGGGCCACGACGCCGACGAGTGGGCCGGGGCGCTCGGTCGGGTGCTCGGTGACCCCGACCTCCTGGCCCGGCTGCGCGACGGAGCGAGGGCCCAGGCCCGGCAGTTCTCCTGGGAGGCGACCGCGGCCCAGACGCTCGACGTCTACGCCCGCGCTAGGAGTGCCATGCGAGAGTCTGTGGCGTGAGCGCCGATGTCGTCCGTGACTACCTGACCGCCAACGAGATCGAGTTCGACGAGAAGGATCCCGGTGTCTTCTCGGTCTCCCTGCCGGGGGAGAAGAAGCTCCAGGTCGCGGTGCGTCTCGACGTGGGCGCGCACGCGCTCGGGATCCACGCCTTCGTGTGCCGCAAGCCCGACGAGAACCACGAGCGCGTCTACCGCTGGCTCCTGGAGCGCAACCTGCGGCTCTACGGCGTCGCGTTCGCCGTCGACCAGCTCGGCGACATCTACCTCGACGGCCGGCTCCCGCTCTCGGCGATCACCATCGACGAGCTCGACCGGGTGATCGGCTCGGTGCTGTCCTACGCCGACGACTCGTTCAACCAGATCCTCGAGCTCGGCTTCGCCTCCTCGATCCGCAAGGAGTGGGAGTGGCGCAAGCTGCGCGGCGAGCCCACGGCCAACCTCGAGGCCTTCCGCGGCTGGCTGGAGTCGGGCGCCGACCCGTCGCCCAACTGAGGCGCGACGTCATCCGGATCGTGGAGTCGCCTCCTCGGCCCGCATGACGTCCCAGGCTGCGGCGCGCACGGTCACGCGCCGAGCATCTCCGTCGTGCCGTCGCGCGACCAGGAGTCGGTCGAGAACAGCTCGTCGGCCGCGACGGGTCGGCCCAGGTGATAGCCCTGGCCGAGCGTGCAGCCCATCGCGAGCAGCCGCGCCTGCTGGGCGGGGTCCTCGATGCCCTCGGCCACCACGGTCGCACCGGTGGTGGTGAGCAGGCCGAGCACCGCGCGGGTCAGGGCGAAGTCGGACGGCGAGGTCGCGATGCCGGCGACCAGGGAGCGGTCGACCTTGACGGTGTCGATGGGCAGCCGGTGCAGGTGCCGGATCGAGGAGTAGCCGGTGCCGAAGTCGTCGATGCCCAGCCCCACGCCGATCCGGTGCAGAGCGGTGATCGTGCGCAGGACCCGCGGGTCGTCGGCGAGCAGCGCCGTCTCGGTGATCTCCAGCAACAGCTGCTCGGGCCGCACGCCGCACCGCCGCAGGGTGGCGGCGACGCCGTCGGCGTACGACGCCTCGCGCAGCTCGATCGGGGAGACGTTGACGTGCATGCGGAAGGTCGGCCCGACGCGGCCACGCCAGGAGGCCAGCTGGCACACGGCTCGCTCGAGCACCAACCGACCGAGCGGGTGGATCAGCCCGGTGCGCTCGGCGGCCTCGACCGCGACCAGCGGTCCGACGGGGCCTCGGTGCGGGTGGTGCCAGCGCAGCAGTGCCTCGGCGCCCGTCATCGCGCCGTGGCGTAGGTCCACGACGGGCTGGTAGGCCAGGTCCAGCTGCCCGGGCTGCTCGGTGAGCGCCTCCGCGAGGTCCCGCACCAGGGTGAGGCTGTCGTGGGGCACCACGTCCTCGTCGTCGTCGTGGTGCCAGGACGTCCCGCCCGGGGTGTCGCGCTGGGCGGTGACCAGGGTGCCGCGGACGTCGCGGACGGTGCCCCACACGTCGTCGGTCGGGCCGCACTCGCGGGCGGCGACGGTGATGATCGGCCAGACCCGCTCTCCGTGCACGTCGAGCATCTCGCGCATCTCGTCGACCAGGACCGCGACCTGGGCGACGGCGTGGTCGGGCTCCACCATCGCCCCGGCGAGGAAGCTGCCGAGTCGGGAGACCCGCAGCAGGTGGCACGGCACGGAGTCGTGCGCCTGGGCGCGACGCACGATCTCGGCAGTGGCGTCGTCGAGGCTCCGCACGCCGTAGACGTCCGCGAGGTCCGGCCCGTTGGAGAGGGAGGCGGCGATCAGCACCAGGCGGCGACCTCGGGCGACCGCCTGCGCGCGCAGGTCGGTGATGGAGGTCGTGAGCGCGGAGGTCGTCGTCGGGGTCACGCTGGTCCGTCCTGTTGGAAGGTTCCCTCCCTCCAGTCCTGGGAGCCTAGTGACTGATGGGACCCCTGGGGAGGATGTGATTCGATGCGGTCTAGACCGAGTGCGCCGGACCCGGCGGGCGGCCACGGTGGTCGATCCAGGCGGTCGTGTCCTCGACGGACGCGGGGGGCGCGACCCAGAAGCCCTGGAGCCGGTCGCAGCCCATCGCGGTGAGGCAGCGGGCGGAGTCCTCGTCCTCGATGCCCTCGGCGACCACATGGACCCCGAGACCGTGCGCGGCCGCCACGATCGCCCGCACCAGCCGTGCCACGGTCTCGTCGGAGACCTGGCGGACCAGCGTGGGGTGGATCTTGACCTCGCTGACACCGGGATACTGCGACAGCGCGGTCAGCGACGACCGGCCGGCGCCGAACTCGTGGATCGAGACGGCCAGCCCGAGCCGGGTCAGGCGTCGGAACAGGTCGACGACCGCCGGCACGGGGAACGGTGCCGGCTCGGTGATCTCCAGGACCAGGTGGGCCGCGGCCGGTGGTGTCGCGGCGAGCAGGCGGGCCAGCTCCGGCAGGAACGCCCGGCCGAGCAGGTCGCGGGGGGAGACGTTGACCGAGACCGACACCGGATTCCCAGCCGCGGCGGACAGGGCCGGCTGGTCGCGCAGCGCGAGCCGGACGGCCACCAGGGTGATCCGGTCGAGGAGGCCCGACTGCTCGGCTGCCGGGAGGAAGGCGCGTGGCGCCAGGAGTCCTCGGGTCGGGTGCTGCCAGCGCAGCAGTGCCTCGCAGCCGACGACGGCACCCTCGACGTCGACCTGGGGCTGGTAGTGCAGCCGCAGCTCCTCGCGCTCCAGCGCGCCGACCAGGTCCTCGACGAGCTCGGTGTCGGGGGTCTCCTGGAACCAGGCTGAGCCACCGACCCGGAGGGCGCCACCGGCCCGGCTGGCGGTCTTGGCGGAGTACATCGCCCGGTCCGCGGCGCGCAGCAGGGCGTCGAGGTCGTCGCCGTCCAGGCCGGTGATCCCGATCCCCAGGGAGCAGCTGATCGCGAGGTCGACGCCCTCGAGCCGGACGGGGCGGCTCAGCCTGTCGACGATCGCGGTGGCCAGGGCCGAGGCCTGCTCCGGGTCCTCCAGGGGTGCGGTCAGCACGGCGAACTCGTCACCACCGAGCCGCACCGCGACATCGTCGTCACCGACCGCGCGGGCGATGCGGGCGGCGACCTCCTGGAGGACCAGGTCGCCGTTGTGGTGGCCGAGGGTGTCGTTGACCTGCTTGAAGCCGTCCAGGTCGAGGAGGAGCAGCGCACGGAGCGTGTCTCCGGAGGAGATCTCGCCGGCGTGGGCGAACAGCAACGCCCGGTTGCCCAGGCTGGTCAGCGGGTCGCTGTGCACGCCCCTTCGACGGTGGACGAACGAGCGCGCGCGGGACGCCGCGAGGCGCCAGGCCTGCTTCGCTCGAGCGTCACGCGTCATGTGGTCTCCCGGCAGGACGGTCCCGGGGCGGTCCGGGGCTGGCGCCAGCCTAGATCGGAGAGGGGGTCAGGCCAGCCCGACGGTCCGGAGGTAGGCCTCGGCGACGGCCGGTCCCGCCAGGAGGCCCAGGGCGGCGCCGAGCAGCATGAACGGTCCGAACGCGATCGCCGTACGCCGTCCCGCGCGGCGGGTGGTCAGCAGGACCGCGCCGACCGCTGCGCCGGTGAGGAAGCCGAGCGCCAGGCCGGTGAGGGACTGTGCCGGGCCCACGGCGCCGAGCACCAGCCCGAGCACGGGGGCGAGCGCGACGTCGCCCAGGCCCATCCCGCGACCTCGGGTGGAGGCCCAGACAGCGGCGTAGACCGTGAGCCAGGTGACGGCCCCCAGCAGGGCCGGGACGGCGCGGTCCCAGGCCGCCCCGGGTCCGCTGTCGACCCCGGTGGAGATCCAGCCGGACGCGAGAGCGGCGAGGGCGAGGCCTCCGGCCCAGCCCGTCACGGCGAAGGGCAGCCGGCCGTGCTCGAGGTCGATCAGGGCCAGCGCGACGCCGGCACCGGTCACGGCCAGGATCGCGAGGACCTCGGGCAGACCGGGCGCGCGGGTGGCGACCAGGGCGAAGAGCAGTGCGGTGCCGGCCTCGACGGCGGGGTAGCGCGCGGAGATCGGTGCACGGCAGTCTCGGCACCGGCCGCGCAGCAGGACCCACGAGAGGACCGGGATGTTGTCGCGCTCGCGGACGAGACCGCCGCAGGAGGGGCACGAGGACCGGGGGCGCACGACCGACAGGCCGGCCGGCACCCGGTGCACCACGACGTTGACGAAGGAACCGACCAGCAGTCCCAGCATCCCGGCAGAGACAGCGGCGAGCAGGGTGAGGTCGGACATCGGGTCTCCGGGTCAGGGTCGAGGGGTGGTGACGCAGGGGTTATCGGCACCACGGATGCCCGACTGGAGGGCAGGGTGGTCACCGCGGGCGCGGGTCCAGTACTCGGTCCACTCGCCGACCTCGAGCAGGGCCATCGGCGGCGCGATCGCGAACCCCTGGAGGGCGTCGCAGCCCATCGACAGCAGGAGGCGGGCTGCTGCACCGGTCTCCACGCCCTCGGCCACGACGCGCAGGTCGAGCCCGTGGGCGGCGCTGACGAGCCCGCGCGCCAGGCGGGCCGCGCCGGGGTCGCGCTCGACGGCGGCCGCCAGGCTCGCGGGCAGCTTCACCTCGCGCACGAGGGTGTTGTCGCTGAGCGCGGTCAGTGACGCGTGCGTCGCGCCGAACTCCTGGACGCTCAGGCTGCAGCCCACGTCGGCGAGGGCGGCGTAGAGGGTCGGCGTCACCGGCAGGCTGGTGGCGGACTCGGAGACCTCGAGCCTCAGGAGGGAGCCCGGCACGCGCGCGGCGACCAGGAGCCCCGCGAGCCGCATCGGCAGGTCGGGGGCGAGCAGGCTGTGGGCCGAGATGTTGACCGACTGGCTCGCGCCGGGGGACCAGGTCGCGAGGGACTCGTGCTCACCCAGGGCGCGGCCGATCGCGGCCTCGTCCACCGCGGCGGCCAGTCCGTGCCGCTCGGCGACCGGGAGGAACGCGGACGGCGCGAGCATCCCCAGCGTCGGGTGCTCCCACCGCAGCAGCGCCTCGTAGCCCACCACGGCGCCACGCGGGTCGACCTGGGGCTGGTGGTGCAGGCGCAGGGCGGGGGTGCCCGGGGTGTCCAGGGCTGCGGCGAGGTCGCGGGCGAGGTCGCGGTCCGCCGGCGGCGTACGACGGGACCGCCGCGCGGTCGTGCCGCGCACCGAGCCGCGCCGGGAGCGCGGTGCGAACTTGTCGGCGTACATCGCCTGGTCGGCGCTGGCCAGCAGGGCCGCCAGGCCGTCGCCGTCGCGTCCGCTCACGGCGAGCCCGACGGACGCGCCGCCCGGCACGACCACGTCGCCGAGCACGACGGGCAGCTGCAGGCAGGCGCGCAGGTCGCTCGCGAACAGCTCGGCCGCCGCCACGTCGGCGCAGGGCTGGAGGACGGCGAACTCGTCGCCCCCCAGACGGGCCAGCAGCGCCCCGCCGCCCAGGCGTCGCTGCAGGCGGGCCGCCGCCTCCACGAGGAGCCGGTCGCCGGCGTCGTGCCCGAGGGCGTCGTTGACCCGCTTGAGGTGGTCGACGTCGACCACGAGCACGGCGACGACCTGCTCCGCCCAGACCGCGGCGGCCACCATGCGGCGTCCGGCCACGGCGAGGTGCCCCCGCCGCGGGAGCCCGGTGAGGTGGTCGCGCCCCGGCGTCGTCCAGGAGGGACGCGGGTAGGCGCGGATCCGGGTCCGCAGGCTGGTCATGTCATCGACCGTCCGCCACGAGCAGGTCGTGGTCGTGCCGGTGCTGCACGTGGGGCGGCAGCACCTGGCGGAGCGTCTGACGGACCAGGTGGGCGTCCTGCGTCGAGGCGGTCGCGGCGTCCGGAGCGGGAAGGGCGCGCACCACGGTCCGGGCCAGCTCACCCAGCAGCGCCGTCACGTGGTCGTCCTCGTCGCCGTGGCGCGCCCCCAGGCCGACCAGCAGCGCGTCGAAGCGGGCGAGCTCGGCCTCGCGGGCCTCGAGCCCGAGCTCGCCGAGGGCGGCCGCGGTCGAGGCACGCAGGGCCCAGTGCTCGGCCAGGGCGAGGGAGGCGTCGCGGTCGCTGGGCACGGCCGTGCGTCGGGCGCCGGCCCGCTGACCCTGGCCGCTCGGGCGCCGCGCGGTCGCGACATGGTCGGCGGGGACGAGCATCGCAGTCACCGAGCCGGTCGAGTCGGCCACGAGCGAGAGCGCGATCTCCCGTGCCCGGGCGAGGGTCGCGGCGGGCGTGTCCGCGGGGAGCCGTGCGAGCCGCTCGGCGAGCTCGGCCTGACGGCCCGACAGATGGGGGGCGAGCACGTGCAGGTCGGCCGCCCACTGCGCCAGCGCCGCACGCTCGGTGCGGCCCTCGGCGGCGAGGTCGCGGGAGAGCCCCGTCCAGCAGGCGACCTGATGCACCGCAGCGACCGCCGGAAGGGCGGGGCGGAGGGGCGCCGGCGCTGGGAGTGTCGGCAGCGCCGGAGCCACCGGGGCGAGGGCGTCGAGGGCGACCGACTGCTGGTCGTCCAGGTGTCGCCGGTGCCGCAGGTGGAGCAGCAGGCCCAGCAGGACGACGGCGAGCACGCCCAGGATGGCGAGGGTGGCGGAGAGGGGCACCGGCAGGCTCGATTCGGTTCGGGGGGTGGTCAGGGGTCGGTGCGGTCCGCAGTCAGCCCGCGGTCGCCGGCGGCAGCACCGGTGGGGCGACAAAGGTCGCTCCACTGAGGGTCACGGTGAAGCCCGTGTCCTCCGAGGTGCCGGTCAACGAGACGGAGCGGACCAGGAAGGCGCGGTCGAGTTGCTCGATCGCCCGGAGCAGGCGGCGGGCCTCGTCGAAGGTCCCCTCCGCCGAGAGCGTCACCACCTGGACGGCGAGGTCGGCCGTCGCCGGGTCGACCTGCTGCTCCGTCACCGTGGTGGTGTCGACCGGCAGGCCGTCGAGGACGGGGACCGGGGCGGAGGGGCTCAGGGTCGTGATGTCGTCGGGGCCGTAGCCGGCCTGACGGGCAGCGCCCACCACGGCGGTGAACAGCCCCGGCTGGTCGGCCGTGGGCGGGAAGAGCCGGTCCAGGTCCTCGGCCACGGCACGGGTGTCGCTGAGGTCGGCTGCCTGCTCCTGGAGGGCGCTGAGCTGTCGGCCGAGGGTGACGTTGCGGTCCTGGGCGTCGGTGACCGCCTCCCGGGACTCGCCGATCTGTCCGGTCACGGGCCCGAGGAGCAGGAGCCACCCGGCGACGAGCAGCAGGACCAGCGCGGCCGAGCCCAGGACCTGCGTGGCGGTGGCGGAGCGCAGGTTCACGAGGTGCCTCCGGGGGCTCGGTCGGGCAGGTCGTCGTAGCGACCGCTGAACGCGGCCGGCGAGAGGGCCACGGAGCCGGTGAAGGCGACCCCGCTGCCGTCACTGGTCGTGGTGGTCGAGACGAACGGCTCGACGAAGAGGCGGTCGCGCCCGAGCGCGACCACGAGGCGGCTCACCTGCGCGCGGTCGGTGGCGGTGCCGCTGAGGTCCAGGCAGCCGATGACCACCGCGGTCGCGAACGGATCAGGCCCGGGGCACACGGCACCGGCGAGGCCCCGGGCCTCGGCGGAGGCAGGCTCTTCCGCGCCCGCCTCCTCCGCGCCAGGCCCGGAGGCCCCAGTGGGCAGGACCACCTGGACGCTCTCGATCCGGGCGCCGTCGGGAGTCGCCCGGGCGAGCGCGTCGAGGACGGAGGAGAACTGCACCTCGGTGAGCATCGCGCCCTGCACGGTGACGGCTCGCCGCTGGACGCCCTGCACGTAGGTGCGGACCTCGGCGAGGTCGTCGATCCGGTCGCTGAGTCCGTCCGACACGGCATCCTCGCCGCGCAGGTCGGCGCGCACCTGCTCCAGCTCGAGACGCTGGAAGGTCCAGGCGCCGGCGAGAGCGAGCACCAGGGCGACGGCGCCGACGGCGAAACGCTGGCGAAGTCGGCGTACGCGGAGCTCCTCGAGCACCCAGGGCGAGAGGAGGTTGAGGGCCGGTCTCATGCCGTCTCCCCGAGACACAGTCCGAGCGAGACCGAGAGGTCGTCGACGGCGGCGGTGCGCAGCCGGGCCACCGACGCCAGGTCGAGCGTGGTGACCGGCATGCCGAACGCGGCCGCGCAGCGCTCGGCGAACCCCGCCTGGGCCGCACCGCCACCGGTGACGACCGCGTGGGTGGCCACGTGCTCGGGGTCGCCGGTGGAGTGGAAGTCCAAGGTGGCGCGGATCTCCGCGACCAGTCGCTCCGTGGCGGCGTCCAGGGCCAGCCGCGCGGTCGCGGGCAGGGCGGAGCCGGGGTGGCGCTTGGCCTCCTCGGCCTCGGTCCAGGTGAGGCCCTCGTCGACCAGGGCGCGCGTGAGGAGCTCCCCACCCACCCCGGGCACGACCCGCACGAAGTGGGGGACCCCCTGCGTGTGAACGGCGACCGACACCGTGTCGGCCCCGACGTCGATCACGGCCTCGGTCGCGGGACCTCCGTCGGGGTCGGCGGGGTGGCTGCTGCGGCTCACGGCCGCGCGGACGAGAGCGAGCGGGGAGAGGTCGGCGGTGACAGGCCGGAGGCCGGCGGCCTGCACGCACCGCACGAGGTCGTCGACGTTGCCGCGTGCGGTGGCGACGAGCAGGATCTCCACGGTGCGTCTCTCGATGCCGGTCTGCGGGTCCGTGCGGGTCTGCTCGCCGAGCAGCACGTGGTCGAGGTTGGCGTCGTCCACGGCCACGGGGAGCAGGTCGGCAACCTGGTAGCGCAACGCGCGTCGCAGGTCCTGGGGTGGCATCCAGTCGAGCTCGAGGTGACGCACGAGCACCGACCCGCTGCAGACGCCCAACCGCACGGAGCGGCTCCCGATCCGGTGCTCGCGCCACAGACGCTTGAGCGCGTCGGTCACGGCGGCCGGGTCGCGGACGACCCCGGCCTCGACGGCGCCCGGGGGGAGCGCGACGCTGCCGTGCCGTCTCACCACGAGCTTGCGGCCGGAGCGACGCAGCTCCACCGCTCGCACGGCGCAGCGGCCGATGTCGAGTCCGACGACGGTGGCGGGCATGGAGGTCCTCCTGGTCCGCCGGCGGCGGGAGCCGCCGGCACCTGGGTCATCGGTCGCCGTCGGGCCGGACTTGACCCCGGCCTACAGGTGGCCGCCCCGGCTGCCGAGACTCTCGGTGTCCCTCACGACAGGAGCCCCGCCGTGCCCTCGCTGACCCCCGAGCTGACCGACCTGCTCGCGGCCGTGCACCGCCTCGACGGGTCCGACCTGCACCTGCGCAGCGGTGCCACGCCCAAGATCCGGGTCTCCGGCTCGCTGCAGGAGGCCGCGGAGGTGGCATGGTCCGCCGAGCAGGTCACCCGCGCGCTGCGCGAGGCGATGAGCGCGACGGTGCTGCGCGACTTCGAGGAGACCTGGGAGGCCGACTTCGCCGTCACGGCCGAGGGGCTGGGACGCTTCCGCGTCAACGCGTTCCGCTCGCGGGGGCAGGACGGTGCGGTCTTCCGGCGCATCAGTGACGGGGCGGTCCCGCTGGAGCAGCTCGGCATGCCCGACGTCGTACGACGACTCGCGCTGAGGCCGCGCGGGCTCGTGCTCGTCACGGGGCCGACCGGCTCGGGCAAGTCCACGACGCTCAGCGCCATGGTCGACGTGGTCAACGCCGCGCGGCCGGTGCACATCCTCACCCTCGAGGACCCGATCGAGGTCGTGCACCGCGACCGGGTCGCCACCGTCACCCAGCGCGAGCTCGGCTCGGACACGCGCGACTGGCCGGCGGCGCTGCGGGCGGCGATGCGCCAGGACCCCGACGTCATCCTCATCGGCGAGCTCCGCGACGCCGACACCGTGCGCGCGGCCCTCTCGGCGGCGGAGACCGGGCACGTCGTCCTGAGCTCCATGCACACCACCGACGCGCGCGAGACGGTGCTGCGGCTGATCGACTTCTTCCCGGCCCACGAGCAGCCACGCGTGCGCGCTGCGCTCGCCGTCACCCTCGAGGGCGTGGTGTGCCAGCGGCTGGTGCCTCGCCTCGACGGCGACGGGCGGGTCTGCGTGGTGGAGGTCGCGGTGCGCGACGCACGTTTCGCCGAGGCGGTCGCCGACCCGGACAAGACCCACGGCATCACCGACGTCGTCGCCTCGGGGGCCTACTCCGGGATGCAGAGCTTCGACCAGCACCTGCTGACGTTGGTGACCGAGGGCACGATCAGCCTCGACACCGCGATGCTCGCGGCGAGCAACCCGCACGACTTCACCGTCGCCCTGCGCCGCACCGGGTGGGCACCGGAGCAGCCGGTCGGGCGTCGTGTGCTGGAATCGGCACCGTGAGCCAGCTGCCCGAGGTGCCCCTCGACACCCTGGACCTGCCGTCCCTGCGGGCCTACCGCCAGCAGCTTCGCGACGAGGAGGACCGGGCGTCCTACTGGCGGCGCCTGGTGCACGCTCGCCTCGACCTCCTCGAGGCCGGGCGCTCGACGGAGGGCTCGATCGCGCTCGAGGACCTGGTGCGCGTCCTCGGCGACACCGGCAGCGGCGCCTCGCGCTCGGCGCTGTTGCGGGTGCGCGCCGAGGAGCCGCTGCCCGACGTGCCGGACCTGGCGCAGGTCTGGCAGGTGCCCTCCACCCCGGAGGAGACCGACGTCGTGCTCGCGAGCCTGCGGCACGCCGAGGCGCAGCTGACCGGCTACCGCACGGCGCTCTTCGCCCGTATCGACGCCGCGACGGCGGCCCTGGTGGAGCGCTACCGCGCCGAGCCGGTGCTGGCCCTGGACGTCCTGCCCCGCTGATCGCGCCCGCTGATCGCCCCCGCTGATCCTCAAGGTGGGCCCCCGGGGTGCCGAGACTCCTGCTGACAGGCGGCCCACGACCGCCTGCGCCACCAGGCGGGAGCGCCACCGATGGACACGGACCTGCTGACCGCGCAGCCCGATCACACAGCGGCTCCTGCGGTGGCCGGGGTGACCGTCGAGGCGCTCCTGGCGGCCGGCCTGGTCACGGCCGCGCAGGTGGAGGAGGCTGCCGCCCACGGTGCCGAGGGCTCGCTGCTCGAGACGCTGGTGAGCCACGGGGCCGTCGCACGTGGCGACCTGCTGCGCCTGGCCGCGGACACAGCGGGCGTGCCCTTCCTCGAGCTCGCCGACCTCGTGCTCGCCCCGATGGCGACCGCCCTGCTGCCGGCGGACTTCGCACGACGAGCGTGCGTGGTCCCGATCAGTGACGACGGCGACACGTTGCTGGTCGCCACGCCCCTGCGGGGCCTGCTCGACCTGGACCTCAAGGACGACATCGGGCGGCTCACGGGGCGGCGCGTCGTCTTCGGCCTGGCGACCCGGGCCGAGATCGAGCACCAGCTCAACCAGGCCTACCGCGCCGAGGGCGAGCTCGCCGACCTGACGTCCGGGCTGACCGAGGAGCCGGAGCCCGAGGACCTCGGCTCGCTCACCGAGGTGACCGAGGACGCCCCGGTCGTCCGCTTCGTGAACCTGCTGATCAGCCAGGCCATCGCGGACCGGGCCTCCGACATCCACCTCGAGCCGACGGAGCACGACCTGCGCGTGCGCTACCGGATCGACGGGGTCCTCCAGGACGCCCACCACGCTCCGCGCAGCATCGTCAACGGGGTCGTCAGCCGGCTCAAGATCATGGCGTCCATGGACATCGCCGAGCGCCGGGTGCCGCAGGACGGCCGATTGACGGTCAGCCACCTCGGGCACGAGATGGACCTGCGCGTCGCCACCTTGCCGACGGTGTGGGGGGAGAAGGTCGTGGCCCGGGTGCTCGACAACTCCAACACCCGGCTCGGCCTGGGGGACCTGGGCTTCAGCGACGGCAACTTCGCACGCTTCGAGACGTCGTACTCCAAGCCCTACGGGATGATCCTCGTGACCGGGCCGACCGGGTCGGGCAAGTCGACGACGCTCTACGCGACGCTCAACATCCTCAACCAGCAGCACGTCAACGTGATCACCGTCGAGGATCCCGTGGAGTACCGGTTGCCCGGCATCAACCAGGTGCAGGTCAACCCCAAGGCCGGGCTGACCTTCGCATCCGCGCTGCGCTCGATCCTGCGCTCGGACCCCGACATCGTGCTGATCGGCGAGATCCGTGACCACGAGACGGCCAACATCGCCGTCGAGGCGGCGCTCACCGGGCACCTGGTGCTCTCCACGCTGCACACCAATGACGCGCCCTCGGCCGTGACGCGGCTGGTGGAGATGGGCATCGAGCCGTTCCTCGTCGGCTCCGCGCTCGACGCCGTCGTCGCCCAGCGTCTGTGCCGTGGCCTGTGCCCCCGCTGCAAGGAGGCCTACCGTCCCGAGCCCGACGAGCTGGCCGCGATCGGCTTCCCACCTCTGGAGGACTCCGACGCGCTCCTGCACCGCCCGCGCGGGTGCTCCTCGTGCGGGCAGACCGGCTACCGCGGTCGCATGGCCCTGCACGAGGTGATGCCCGTGACCGAGGAGCTCGAGCGCCTGACCGTGCGGCGGGCGTCGACCGAGGAGGTCGCCCGGACGGCGCGTGAGCAGGGGATGAGCACGTTGCGCGACGACGGCTGGCTGAAGGTCCGTCAGGGACGGACCTCGATCGAGGAGGTCCTCCGTGTCGTGGGCTGAGACCGTGGAGATGCGTCCACCGGCGCCGGTGCTCGACCTCGACCGGCTGCTGCGCCAGGTCGCCTCGTCCGGCGGCTCCGACCTGCACCTGACCGTCGACGCGCCACCGACGATCCGCGTGCGTGGCGAGATGACCCCGATGCCGGGCGAGGAGGTGCTCACCGCGCGGCTGCTCCAGGAGTCGCTCTACGCGGTGATGACCGAGCGGCAGCGCCAGGTGCTGGAGGAGACCCGCGAGCTCGACTTCGCCTACGCCGTGCCGGGCCTGGCCCGCTTCCGCGTCAACGTCTTCTGGCAGCGCGAGGCCGTGGGAGCGGTGCTGCGCCTGATCCCCTGGGAGATCCGCTCCCTCGACGACCTCGGCCTCCCGGCGGTGGTCGACACCTTCGCGGCCCTGCGACGTGGCCTCGTGCTCGTCACCGGGCCCACCGGGTCGGGCAAGTCGACCACGCTCGCCGCGGTCATCGACCGCGTCAACCGCACGCGCAGCGGGCACATCGTCACCATCGAGGACCCCATCGAGTTCCTCCACCAGCACCAGCGCTGCCTGGTCAACCAGCGCGAGGTCGGCGCCGACACGGTGGACTTCCGCACCGCGCTCAAGCACGTGCTGCGCCAGGACCCCGACGTGATCCTGGTCGGCGAGCTGCGCGACCTGGAGACCATCTCGGTCGCCCTCACCGCAGCCGAGACCGGTCACCTCGTCCTCGCGACGCTGCACACCCAGTCGGCGCAGGACACGGTCAGCCGTGTCGTCGACGTCTTTCCCGCGGGCCAGCAGCAGCAGGTCCGCACCCAGCTGGCCGCGACCCTGCAGGGCGTCGTGTGCCAGTCGCTGGTGCCCACGGTCGACGGCAGCGGTCGGGTCCCTGCCGTCGAGGTGATGGTCTGCAACCCCGGCATCCGGGCGATGATCCGCGACGGCAAGCTCCAGCAGATCCCCGGTGCGCTCCAGTCCGGGGCCCGTGACGGCATGCAGACCCTCAACGGCCACCTCGCCGCGCACGTGCGCGCCGGGCGGATCACCCGCGAGGCCGGCCTGGAGTTCTGCTCCAGCCGCGAGGACTTCCTGGCGCTCGTGGGCTCGGGGTCGGCGCTGCAGGCGTCGTCGTACGTCGGGTCCCCGGCGGGTCCTGCGGGCGGGTGGTCGGAGTGACCGCGACCCAGTACTCCTACAAGGTCCGCGACGCCGGCGGTCGCTTCCGCGAGGGCAAGGTCAACGCCGAGTCGGAGAAGGCGGTCGCGGAGAAGCTGCTCGCGATGGGTTACGTGCCGCTCGAGGTCAAGCAGACCGGCACCGGTCTCCAGCGCGAGATCACCCTCGGCCGCAAGCGGGTCAAGCAGAAGGACCTCGCGATCGCCTCGCGCCAGCTCGCCACGATGGTGGACGCCGGCCTGACGCTGCTGCGGGCGTTGAGCATCCTCGGCGAGCAGGTGGAGCACGCGGAGCTGCGCCGGGCGCTGGCGCGGGTGCGCCAGGAGGTCGAGTCCGGTCAGTCGCTGAGCGCCGCGTTCGCCGGCGAACCCACGATCTTCCCGCCGTTCATGATCAGCATGACCCGCGCGGGCGAGAGCGGCGGGTTCCTCGACGTCGCCCTGCGCCAGGTCGCCGAGACCTTCGAGGCCGACGTGAAGCTGCGCGGCAAGGTGAAGTCGGCGATGACCTACCCGGTCGTCGTCTTCTGCATGGCGATCCTCATGTGCGTCGGCATGCTGCTCTTCATCGTGCCCGTCTTCGAGAAGATGTTCGCCGACCTCGGTGGCACGCTCCCGGTGCCGACGCAGGTGCTCGTCGCCCTGTCCAACTCGATGCGCTACGTCCTGCCGACCGTCGCCGTCGTCGGCGCGGTCGGGCTGGTGTGGTGGCGCAAGCACGGCCAGGACCCCCAGGTCCGCGACGTCGTCGACCCGCTCAAGCTGCGGCTGCCCGTCTTCGGCCAGCTCTTCGCCAAGATCGCCCTGGCCCGCTTCTCCCGCAACCTGAGCACGCTGCTCTCCGCCGGGGTCCCGATCCTCTCCTCGCTGGACATCGTCGCCGACACCACCGGCTCGGTGGTGATCGCCCGAGCGCTGCACGACGTACGCCAGTCGGTCGCCCAGGGCGAGTCCTTCGCCGAGCCCCTCGGCCGGCACGACGTCTTCCCCTCGATGACGGTGCAGATGATCGCCTCCGGGGAGGAGGCCGGTGCCGTCGACCAGATGCTGCGTCGCATCTCGCAGTTCTACGACGAGGAGGTCGAGGCCACCACCGAGGCACTCACCTCCCTCATCGAGCCCCTGATGATCGCGGTCCTCGGCGTCCTGGTCGGCGGCATGATCGTCGCGCTCTACATGCCGATGTTCTCGGTCTTCGACCTGATCCAGTAGGGCGGCCGCCGAACCGGGGGTCGTGTGCCGGAGAGCGCGCTGTGCCGCTGGGTGGGGCACACGACGCGCACCTCGGCGCCACCATTCGATCGCCGAGCCGATCAAGCCACCTGGCACAACCTGGGCCCAGCGCCTCGCACCCCGTCCGCCCGCGGCGTGGTCAGCACGTCCGCCGCGGGACCAGCGTCAGCGGTCGAGCTCGCGGTAGTCGTCGACCACGACCGAGTAGAGGCTCGGGCTGAGGTTGTCGATGAAGCACTCGTTGAGGCTGATGTCGATCGTGCCGGCGAGGTTGACGGTGTTGGCGAACATGGTGCCGACGAAGTCCGGTGTGCCGTTGCCCTTGTCGACCTCGCCGTAGGTGCGCGAGGTCAGCACGATGCTGGCGGCGACCTCGCCGTTGCCGTTGAGGCGGACGTTCCCACCGTCGATCACGATCAGCAGGGACCGCTGCTGGCAGCCGTCCTGTGCCCAGGTGCTGCCGAGTGCCTTCAGGTCGACCACGCCGCCCGGGTCGGACGTCGCGAGGTCGAAGAACATCACGGCGTCGGGGGTCACGGCCGGGTCCGGCACAGTGTAGGTCCGCGTCGTGAAGTAGGTGCCCTGCGACTGCGCGACCGCGCGCAGCTCCTCGAGCTTGTCGAGGGGCAGCGGGTCGTCGTCGAGGCCGAAGAGCTCCAGGAGCGCGGCGTCGTCCTGCAGGAAGGTGCCGTCGACGTCGTTGGCGGCGTCGGCGTCGAGGTCCTGCGCCTGGTAGTACGTCGGGTAGGCGGCGGCGAGTGCGGCGCAGGCCGCCCCCTGGGAGTCCTGGTCCCAGCGCAGCGGGTCACCGGAGGCGCGGCACCGACCGGCGGCGGTCTTGTGGATCGCCTTGTTGTCGGTCGGGCTGCAGCTGCTGCCGCTGCCGTTGCCGTCGGTGATCACCTTGGAGGAGTGGACGGCCGGTGGGATCCCGTAGGCCGCGTCGAGACTTCCGAAGAACTCGATCTTGGTGCGGTTGAACACGCAGCCCGTCGTGAAGATGCTGATGCCGTCGAGGTCCGGCGTCCCTGCGCCCTGGACCGAGCGGGCGAAGATCCCGAGCGGCAGCCCGAGCTGACGCAGCGTCAGCGTGACGTCGACCTGGACGTCCCGCCGTCCCTGGCCGGCGGTGCCCGAGGACGTGATGCGATAACGCCGGTCGCGTGCGTCGCTGGCGGGCAGCGGCGCGATCGTGACGCTGTAGTCCTGGGCGGGACTCCCCACGACCTCACCCACGATCGGCGTCGTGCGCACGCTACGGCTGCCGGTGGAGCGCAGGTAGGCGATCGCCTGGGTGATCCCCGCGTCCGCCGCGTCGAGCGCCCGCGCGGAGTCCTGGGCGCGGCGCGTGGAGCCGAGGTTGGTCACGGTCGCGGTGAGCACGGTCGTGGTCAGCACGGCCACCAGGGCCATCACCATCAGCGTGATGACCAGGGCCGCGCCCTCGTCGCGGGGACGGCCAGGGGGGAGCACGTCGTACGTCGCGTCGCTCATGTCTGCCTCATGTCTGGGAGCGGTTGCGCAGGTCGGCCTGGAAGGAGAAGGTCTGGCTGCCCGAGCCGTCGGCGACCTCCAGCCGCACCGAGACCAGGTCGACGTGCTCGAGCTCGGGGTCGTCGGGTCGCCCGTTGCCGTTGCCCACGGGCGCGCCCGCGGCATCGAGCTCCTGCCAGGAGGTCGTGCCGTCGAGGACGCCGTCGAGCTCGCCGTCGTACTGCCAGAGGCTGCTGCGCAGCTGGAGGTCCAGGCTCACGACGTCCCCGGCGAGGATCGGTCGGGTGACCGCCGTGCCGGAGGCGTCGTCGGCCGTCAGCGTGAGGCGGGCGGTGCCCGGCTCCCAGCGGTACGTGAGCACCTCGGGGTCGGCGGCGCTCAGGTCACGTACGCCGTCGCCGTCGAAGTCGGTCCAGAAGGTGATCGCGGTGGTGGTCGACGTCGCGCTGTGGAACTGGACGGCGATCACGTCGCTGGCCTGGCGCAGCTCGCGCGCCATCCGCTCCATGGCGAGCCGCGACTCGCCGGTCAGGTCGCTGCTGGAGCGCGCGTCGTCACTCACCGACGCCGTCGAGAGGGCGAAGCCGAGGAGCAGGGTGCTCACGAGACCGAAGAGCCCCATCGCGACGAGCACCTCCACCAGGGAGAAGCCGGCGTCGCTGACCTCGGGCTGCTGGGAGTCGTCGGTCGGACTCATCGGGCGTCCTCGGCGCCGCACGCGAGGGAGCCGAGCGTGAGGGAGACCGCCGAGGTCGGGTCGGCCAGCTCCACGGTCGTCTCGGGAGGCACGGGAGTGGGTGTCGGCTGGCCGTCGGTGAAGGCGACGGACTCGCTGGCGGCGGTGGGGGAGCGCACGGGCTGGGTCAGGATGCTGACGATCCCGGGCAGGTCGAGCGTCGCCGTCCCCGCCACGGCGACGCGGGACACGCGTGCCGTCGTGAGCGAGGACCACGAGGCGACGTAGTCACCCAGGTCGCGGTCGGGCCCGAGCGGCACGGTCCGGGGATCGACGGCGGCGAGGTCGGTCGATCCGGGCGTCACCGTCGCCACGACGACATAGCCGCTCGGGCTCCAGCGCTCGACGACGGCCCGGTAGTCGTAGGTGGAGCTCGGGGTGTGGGCGCCACCTGACACGGCGCACCTGACCGAGGCACGCTCGAGCCGCACCCGGAGGACACCGTCGGGGGCGAAACCGGTCGGGAGGACCGACATGACCGCGGTGCGGGTGGTGCCGCACGCCTCGACCAGCGTGGGGGTCGGGTCGGTCGGCGACGTGGTGCGCAGCCAGCCTCCTGCCGTGACGCGGTTGCTGCCGCCGTCGCTGCTCGCCGCGCACGAGGCAGACACCCCTGGGCTGACGCCGGCCCCGTTGTCGACGCGGACCAGGGGGAGGGCCAGGCCCAGGCTGGGACGGTACGTCGCACCGGCCCCGCCCGAGAGCACGAGGGCATCACGGGAGGAGTCGGTGACCGAGGCGGTCACCGGTGTCGTCGGCGAGCCCACGCGGGGCAGGGCGTCCAGGGCGCTCACGGTGACGGAGCTGTGACCGGTCGAGCCCCAGCAGACCAGGGCGCAGCCGCTGGCGTCGAGCTGGCCGGCGCCCTGGCTGCCGGCCACTCCCGTGGTGTCGGGCGGCGCTTGGACGCTGGTCGTGGCACCGCTCGCCTGCTGGCCCGTGCCGAGACCCGTGAGGGTCGCGGTCAGGACGGCCCGGGCCTCGCTGGAGCCCGTGAGGGAGGCGGTGAGGTCGACGAGTCCCGCCGAGAGCGTCAGCGGCAGCTGGTCGATCGTGCCGGTGCCGATCTCGACCGCGGTGACCTCGACGGAGCTGCTCATCCGGGCCTGCACGACGTCCTGGCGCCCGATCTGGGTGGAGGAGGTGACGGGTGAGTGCGCGGTGCCGCGGGTGGGGAAGACGGTGACGGTCACGGCGACCTGGGACGCCGGGGGCGTGGCGCGACCGCTGACCTGGCTGCTGTAGCCCGTCGGTGGGACGACGACCGTGGGCGGAGTGGTGTTGGACAGGAAGCGGGTGTCGGTGACGACGACGTAGCCGGTCAGGTCCGGGTTGCTCGGCCCCGTCGCCGCTGTGCGCACGTGGCGGTAGAGCGGCCCCGTCGGCTCCCAGCCGCACCGCGGCGCGGTCGCGGGGACGTAGCCGGTCCAGGAGGTGGTCGGGACCGTCCAGCGCTCGCTCTGCCCGCAGGAGACGGGTCCTGTCGGCGTGGTGAGGTCGCGGTAGTAGCGGTCTAGCACGTCGATGTAGTCACCCGCCTCCGGGGCGACGTGGAAGGGCAGGTTGCGCATCCGCTCCAGCTCGGCCTGCGCCAGGCCCTTGGCCTGCGTGTTGGTGCGGGCCAGGTCGTTGCCGCGGATCCCCACCACGAGCTGGGGGAGGACCGCCACGACCAGCACACCGAGCAGCCCAAGGGCGACCAGCACCTCGACGAGGGTGAACCCCTCGTCGGGGCGGCCCGCCCCACGTCGGTCAGCGCGTCTCGACACGACCCGTGAGCCCTTCCACGCTGATGGTCCAGATCCGCGACGAGCCGTCCCGGCTGACCACGACGCTGCCTGGCGTGGCGGTCCCGCGGGAGCTGAAGGTCACTCCGGTCGTGGAGCCCGCACCGGCGCTGAAGGCGGCGCTGCGGAGGTGGACGCGCGCGCTGTCGACCTCGACGGGGCCTTCGATCGCGGTGCGTCCCGGGTCGGCGCAGGTGCCGCGGAAGAGCGTCCAGCGATCGCCTGTCGTGTCGAACTCGACGCACGTCGCCCGGCCCTCTGTCACCGCCCGCTGCTGGGCCTGGCGCAGGACGGACTGCACCTCGGTGGCGGCACCCTCGTGCTCGCTGGAGCGTGCCCAGGAGGCGTAGCCGCCCACGGCGATCGCCATCAGCATCCCGACCAGGGCGATCGTCACCACCAGCTCGACCAGCGTGACGCCGGCGTCGAGGGGACGCTCGTGGCGGGAGGACATACGGGGTTCCTCGGTCGTCGCGTGCCCCGCCTTGAGGCTGCAGGTCCCTGGTCCAGACCGGGCTCAAGGCCGCTGTCGGCCGCCCCGACAACCCCGGTGCAGCACCACCGCCGACTCGGGGCGGCAGCTCCCTCCCCCCTCACCCAGGAGAATCCTCATGCTCAAGACCCCCCAGCCCCGCTCGAAGGACCAGGGCTTCACCCTGATCGAGCTCCTCGTGGTCGTCGTGATCATCGGCGTCCTCGCCGCGATCGCGATCCCGACCTTCCTCAACCAGCGCGAGAAGGCCGCCGACGCCGGCGCCAAGTCCGACCTCAAGAACGCCGCCACCATCCAGGAGACCCTGTTGGCGAACGGAGGCACGACCTACACGACGGACCTGACTGCCCTCGAGGCAGAGGGTTTCAACCTCACGGTCGACCCTGCTGACTTCATCATTCTCAGCGCCGACGAGACGGGCTACTGCATGTCTGCTGTCGCCGCCCCGTCCGAGACGACTTGGTACTACGACTCTGAGAGCGGCGGCGTCAGCGAGACCGTCTGCACCTGATTCCGACTGCGGCGCGTCGCGGGGCCGACCCCCGCGGCGCGCCGTACCGGCACTGACCGCACCACCCGCACGACCGACTCGGAGGAGCACGATGGGCATCGAGAAGCACGAGGAACCCGGTCTCGTCGAGGACCCCGGACCGGCCCCGACACTGGGCGCCGACCTGGCCACGCTGACCCGGCTGCTCCTCGACCTGCCACTCCCCGTCCGTGAGTCACCGGCCGAGCCAGGGGCCGTGGATCCGGCGCCGGACTCCCGCCGCTCGACGGCGCTGCTGGCCGAGCTCGCCTTCCTCGACGAGTGAGCGTGGGAGACTGCGCGGGTGTCCCTACCCGCACGCACGCCCCGCAGCCGGTGAGCGAGCAGGACGCCGCGGCGACGCTGTGGCAGGAGTTCCAGGCCCAACCCTCGACCGAGCTGCGCAACCGGCTGGTCCTGCAGTACTCCCCGCTGGTGAAGTACGTCGCCGGTCGCGTCCGCGCCGGCCTGCCGCCCAGCGTCGAGTCCGCCGACCTGGTCTCCGAGGGCGTCATCGGGCTGATGGACGCGATCGACAAGTTCGACCCCGACCGGGGGTTGCAGTTCCAGACCTACGCGGTGTCGCGCATCCGCGGCGCCATCATCGACTCCATCCGTGCCGCTGACTGGGTGCCCCGCAGCGTGCGCACCAAGGTCCGCGACCTCGACCGGGTGCGCGAGGAGCTGCTCGTGCGGCTCGGCAGACCGCCGGAGGACACCGAGCTCGCGGACGCCGCCGGGCTGCCGCTGAGCGAGGTGCGCGAGGTGCTGGGGCGCCCCACCTCCGTCGCGAGCGTCGACCACGACGAGCTCGCCGAGATCCACGACGCCGGCCCCCGCCTCGACGACGCCTTCGAGGACGAGGGGATGCGCGACCTGCTGATGCGCGCCGTGCGGCTGCTGCCCGAGCGTGACCAGGTCATCGTCGCGCTCTACTTCTTCGAGGGTCTCACCCTCGCCGAGATCGGGCGGGTCCTCGACGTCACCGAGTCACGGGTCAGCCAGCTGCGCAGCCGTGCCACCAGGGCGCTCCAGGTCGAGCTCGCCGCGTCGCTGCGCTGAGGCCTCTTCCCACGAGGCCGGTCAGGCGGGAGGTGTGGCGGCCGTGGCCCTCGTGCGGGGCTTGCGTCGCGCCACCGCGACGCCGACGAGCGCGAGCGCACCGCCGAGGTAGGCCATCGTCGGCGGCGTCTCCCCGAGGAGGACGAGCCCCATCACGATCGTGATCGGCGGGACGAGGTAGGTCGTGACGCCGAGGCTGGAGGCGCTCATGTGCTTGAGGGCGAAGGCGTACGTCGTGAAGGCGATCGCCGTGGGGAAGATGCCGAGGTAGAGCACCCACAGCACCGACGACGTCGGCGCGGCACGGGTCTCGGTGAGGAGGGTGCCGAGGAAGGGCAGGCAGGCGACGGCACCGACCGTGCAGGCCAGCCAGGTGACGGTGAGCGCGGGCAGGCGGGCCACGAGCGGCTTCTGCAGGATCAGGCTGATCGAGTAGACGACGGCCGCCAGCAGGCAGAGCAGCACCCCGAGCACGTCGCTCTCGCCGCCCTCGGGCTGGGCCAGGCCGATCAGGGCGACGCCGCCGAACGCGAGGGCGAGCCCCAGGCCGAGGTAGAGCGTGAAGCGCTCGGACAGGAAGAGCGCCGCCAGCAGGGCGATCAGCACCGGGGAGACCTGGATCAGCATCGCGGCGGTGCCGGCGTCGATGCGCTGCTCGCCCTCGTTGAGAGCGACGTTGTAGACGCCGAACCACAGCACGCCGATCGCGACGATCGAGACCCACTCGCGACCGGTCGGCCGGGGGAGGCCGCGCGTCACGGCCAGGCCACCGAGCACGACGGCCCCCACGAGCAGGCGTCCCAGCGACAGCGGACCGGCGGAGAAGTCCTCGCCCAGGTGGCGGATCGCGACGAAGGCCGAGGCCCAGAGGACCAGGGTGACCGCCACGGCGGCCGGCGGGAGCCAGGTGGGCGCGCCGGCCTGGGGCTCGGCTGCGGTCGCGGGGTTCGTCGTGCTGCTCATCCGGTCAGCGTAGGTGCCGCCCACCGCCCCTGACACGCGGGTTTCGGACATGGGCCCGCGAGATGCGGCCAGGTCGCCGCACGCAGCTCAGAGATCGAGCTTGTAGCCCAGCCCACGCACGGTGACGAGGTACTTCGGCTCACTCGGCTCGGGCTCGAGCTTGGCGCGCAACCGCTTGACGTGGACATCGAGGGTCTTGGTGTCGCCGACGTAGTCGGAGCCCCAGACCCGGTCGATCAGCTGCCCGCGGGTGAGGACGCGACCGGGGTTGCGCAGGAACATCTCGAGGAGCTCGAACTCCTTGAGCGGGAGTCGCTGCTCGCTGCCGTCGACCGTCACGACGTGGCGCTCGACGTCCATGCGGACCGGACCGGCCTCCAGGGTGTCGGGGGCGAGGTCCGGGTCGGTGCCGCGGCGCAGGACGGCGCGGATGCGCGCGACCAGCTCACGGGGGGAGTAGGGCTTGGTGACGTAGTCGTCGGCGCCGAGCTCGAGCCCGACCACCTTGTCGACCTCGTCGTCCTTGGCGCTGACCATGATGACCGGCACGTTGGAGGTCTGGCGGATCGTGCGGCAGACCTCGGTGCCGGGGATCCCGGGCAGCATCAGGTCGAGCAGGACGATGTCGGCGCCGTTGCGGTCGAACTCCACGAGCGCCGCGTTGCCGTCGGCTGCGATCGCGACCTCGAAGCCTTCCTTGCGGAGCATGTAGGCGAGCGCGTCGCTGTAGCTCTCTTCGTCCTCGACGACGAGTACTCGCGTCACGATCTGTCCTCCTGGTGGGTGCTGCTCGGGGTCCCGAACGAATGGTGGGGCAAGGTGAGGGTGAACGTCGAGCCCTGGCCCTCGGCGGACCAGACCCGGATGTCGCCACCGTGGGTGGCGGCGACGTGCTTGACGATGGAGAGGCCCAGCCCGGTGCCGCCGGTGGAGCGGTGGCGGGCGGGGTCGACGCGGTAGAACCGCTCGAAGATCCGGTCGATCTCCCGGTTGGGGATGCCGATGCCCTGGTCGACGACGGAGATCTCGACCTGGCCCTCGCTCTCGCGGGTCGTGACGAGCACCGTCGAGTCGGGCTCGGAGTAGGCGACCGCGTTGGCGACCAGGTTGGCCACGGCCGCGGTGATCTGCTCCTCGCTGCCCAGGACCTTCAGGCCGTGGGTGCCGCTCGTGACGATGGTGATGTGCTTGGAGCCGGCGTCGATGGCGCTGGTGTCGGCGGCGATCGCGACGACCGCGTCGAGGTCGACCGGGGTCGGGGAGTCGGGCGGGTCGTCTCCCTGGAGCCGCGAGAGCTCGATGACCTGCTGCACCAGCCGGGAGAGCCGGTCGCTCTCGTGGAGCATCCGGTCGGCGAAGCGCTTGACCGCGACCGGGTCGTCCGCCGCCTCGTGCATGGCCTCGGCCAGCAGCCGGATCGCCCCGACCGGGGTCTTGAGCTCGTGGCTGACGTTGGCGACGAAGTCGCGCCTCACGGCTTCGACCCGCCGCTCGCGGGTGCGGTCCTCGACGAGGGCGAGCACGAGTCGGGAGCCGAGCGGTGCGACGCGGGCGGTCACGTGGCGGGCGGGCCCGATGGAGCGCGCCATGACCAGCTCGGTCTCGCGGATCTGTCCGTCGCGGCGGACCTGGCTGACCAGGTCGGCGAGCTCCGCGGACACCAGCTGCGTGCCCCGGACCAGGCCGAACGCGTAGGCCGGCGCGGAGGCCTTGAGCACGACGTCGGCCTCGTCGACGACGACCGCGCTGCTGCGCAGGACCGAGAGGACGGCCGCGACACCGGGGGGCACCACGGGCTCCTGGACGGCGGGGACCCGCTGCTGCTGACGGTCGCTGATGGCCCACGCCAGCACGGCGCTGCCGGCGACGACAGCACCGAGCAGCGCGGCGAGGAACGCCTGCGTCGTCGGGTCCATGCGTCGAATCGTACGGGCGAGTTCACCACGAATTCGCCGACCTGAGCGGGGCTTCGCACTGTTCACCCCGCGTTCACGACCCGACCCCGACCCGTCACCTGCGTCTTCTAGGGTGTCCCTCATGCGTGAGCTCTTCCATGACCAGCTGGATGCGATGTTCGTCGACCTCGCCGGCATCTGCCGCCAGGTCGAGACGGCCGTCGGTCTGGCCACCCAGGCCCTGATGACCGGTGATGCCGCGATCGCGGAGCAGGTGATCAGCGGTGACATCGAGATCGACCGTGCTCGCGAGGCCGTCGAGGAGACCGCGTTCTCCCTGCTCTCGCTGCAGCAGCCCGTGGCCGGTGACCTGCGCACCGTCGTGTCCGCGCTGCGGATGGTCAGCGAGCTCGAGCGGATGGGCGACCTGTCGGTCCACGTCGCCAAGATCGCCCGGCTGCGGGTGCCCGAGCTGGCCGTGCCCGTCGAGGTGCAGCCCACCGTGAGCCGGATGGGCGAGGTGGCCGAGGACATGGTGCGCCGCGTCTCGCAGATCATCACCGGCCGTGACGTCGAGGCCGCCATCGCCCTGGGCCGCGACGACGAGGTCATGGACCAGCTGCGCCGCAAGAGCTTCACCGAGCTGCTCTCCGACGACTGGGCCGGAGGCGTCGAGGCTGCGGTCGACATCGCCCTGCTGGGGCGCTACTACGAGCGCATCGCCGACCACGCGGTCTCGGTCGCCAACCGGATCGTCTTCGTCGTCACCGGGCACAACCCCAGCGCGCTCCCGCTGCAGTAGGGCCCTCGCCGGATCTCGACCCGCCCGTCACGACCTCGTTCCTCGGTCGTGGGGCTCGCTCGATCTCCCTGAGCCCACGCGCCGAGCTCGTGCCTCGCTCGGCGCTGCTCAGCGACCCTGGTTGGCGACGGCCGCGGCGGCGGCTGCGGCCGCCTCCGGGTCGAGGTAGGTGCCGCCGGGGGTGACCGGGCGGAACGCGTCGTCGAGCTCGTAGACCAGCGGCATGCCGGTCGGGATGTTGAGCCCCGCGATGTCCTCGTCGCTGATGCCGTCGAGGTGCTTGACGATGCCGCGCAGGCTGTTGCCGTGGGCGGCCACGAGGACGGTCCGGCCCGCCGACAGGTCGGCGGTCACGTCGGACTCCCAGTAGGGGAGCATCCGCGCGATGACGTCCTTGAGGCACTCGGTGCGCGGCAGGTCGGCGCCGAGGTCGGCGTATTGCGGCAGGTGGGCCTGGGAGAACTCGTCGTCGTCGTCCAACGGCGGGGGAGGCGTGTCGAAGCTGCGGCGCCAGAGCATGAACTGCTCCTCGCCGTACTCCTCGAGCGTCTGCTTCTTGTCCTTGCCCTGGAGGGCGCCGTAGTGGCGCTCGTTGAGGCGCCAGGACCGCTTGACGGGGATCCAGTGCCGGTCGGCGGCGTCGAGCGCCAGCGCGGCGGTGTTGATCGCGCGGCGCTGGAGCGAGGTGTGCACGACGTCAGGCAGGACGCCGGCGTCCTTGAGGAGCTCACCGCCGCGGACGGCCTCCGCGCGACCCTTGTCGGTCAGCGGGACGTCGACCCAGCCGGTGAAGAGGTTCTTGGCGTTCCACTCGCTCTCGCCGTGGCGGAGCAGGACCAGCGTGTAGGTCATCGCGTCACTCCGAGTGCTCTTCGGGGGCCTCGCACAAGTAGGGCTCGGCGTCGGCCGCTGCTGCGCCCTCGACCTCGGGGGCGGTGTCGAGACCCTCGTAGAAGTCGCAGGCCCGCACGACGGGGACGTCGAGCACGACCTCGTCGCCGTTGGAGAAGGTGAACGCCACCGGGATCTGGTCACCGGCGATGAAGTCGCCCGAGAGCCGGACGCCGCCGTCGACGCTCTCGACGTTGACGCCCTCGCGAGGGCCGATCACAAAGGAGCCGATGGTGCTCGAGGTCAGGACGGTGTCGCCCGAGCCCGCGACCGAGACCAGCTCGGTGGCCGTCGAGGCCCCGTTGACCAGGCGCGCGTGGAGCGAGCCGGAGCCCGGTGCCTCGGCGATGACCTGTGCGCCGATCACGTCGACCGCCTTGTCGCGGTTGAAGGTGGCGTTGGTGGTCGTGTTGACCCGGTCGGTGGCGTAGTTGAAGCCGCAGCCCGTCAGGACGGGAGCGGACAGCACGAGCGCGCCTACCGTGAGCGCGAGCTTGCGGTGGTGATGCATCGTCAAGGGCCTTCGGGATCGGACGGGCGCCGGGGCGGCGATGAACGCGCCCAGCCTAGCGTCCGGCGTCGGCAGTCACTGGCGCAGCCCGACGTACGTCGCCGCGAACGCCATCAGCACCAGCACGACCGAGGTGTAGACGCCTGCCAGCGCCAGCAGCCGGGTCGCGCCGAGCCGCAGCCCGAGGGTCAGCGGGAGGTAGGTCCAGCCGTCCTCGTTGTCGGCCACGAGCCCCCACAGGGCTCGGAGCACGTGGACGCCGACACCGAGCAGCGCGAAGAGCGCCGTCATCTGCCACGTGGGCGGCCTGCCCTCGAAGGCGCCGCCCCAGCCGCCGTAGGAGAGGTAGGCCGGGAAGAGCCCGAAGGACACCGCCCAGGGCAGCCACGACAGCTTGCCCTTGCGCAGCACGACGTTGCCCAGGAGGCCGACGACGAGCGAGAGCAGGTAGGCGCTGCCGGCGGTGATGCCGGAGGTGATGGAGAGGGGCACGACGAGCAGCACCCCGCAGGTGAGGGCGAACCACGCGGTGCCGGGATCCAGCCGCTCGGTGGCCAGCGGCTTGCCGGGCTGCTCGTGACGGGCGTCGCGGCGGCGGTCGACCAGGTCGTTGTGCCACCCCAGGATCACCTGACCCACGAGCACGGTCGCCAGGACGACCGCCACCTCGCGCGTCGGGCGTCCCGAGAGTGCGGCGGCGGCCGCCAGGCCGGCCGCGGTCAGCACCGCCTGGCGCGGGTGGGCGGCCTGCAGGAGCAGGACCGGCAGCCGGTCGCGCAGCCCGAGCCGCCCGGAGCTCCGTCGTTGGGGGTCGGGGGCCGTCGTGACCGGGGGTGCGAGGGTCTCGTCGGCCGGCGGCACCTCGGTGAGGACCGTGTCCCCTCCCCGGGACACCTCCTCGCCGTGGGTGCTGTCGCCGGTCCCCGGGACCGGCCCCTCCCCGGCGGAGCGACGTGACTTCCAGCGCTGCGTCTTCGCCATCCGTGCAGTATCGGTCACGAGGTGGTCCGGGTGAGGCAAACAGGCGGGATGCGGGGCGAGAAAGACCTGTCCGCAGGCCTCCGCGGCAGGGGCGCCACCACATGAGCAGCGATTCTGTCAAGCCCAGAATGGGCCTCTGACCTGCACAAACGCTGACGAGGTCGGCTGAAACCCGTGTTAGAATGGTCACCTAGGAAGGGGTCTACTACATATGACTTTCACCGTCGGCGAAACGGTTGTCTACCCAAATCACGGGGCCGCCATCATCGAGGACATCGAGATGCGGACGATCAAGGGCGAGGACCGGGAATACCTCGTCCTTCGGATCGTTGCCCAGCAGGACCTGGTCGTGCGCGTCCCGGCCTGCAACCTGGACCTGGTCGGAGTGCGCGACGTGGTCGACAAGGAGGGCCTCGACCGTGTGTTCGACGTCCTTCGTGCCGAGCACGTCGAGGAGCCGACCAACTGGTCGCGTCGTTACAAGGCCAACCTGGAGAAGCTGCACAGCGGCGACGTCATGAAGGTCGCCGAGGTCGTGCGTGACCTGTGGCGTCGTGAGCGTGACCGTGGCCTCTCGGCCGGCGAGAAGCGGATGCTGGCCAAGGCGCGCCAGATCCTGGTCTCCGAGCTGGCCCTGGCCGAGCACACCAACGAGGACAAGGCCGAGGCGATCCTCGACGAGGTCCTCGCCTCCTGATCCACCGCAGCACCTGATCCACCCAGCATCGATCGAAGGCCCCCGGCGCCGCGCCGGGGGCCTTCGTCGTGCCCGGCCTAGAGTGGCCGCACCATGACGACGTACGACGACGAACCCACACCTGCTCTCGGCGCCGTGATCGAGCAGGAGCGGGGCTCGCTGCCCTTCGCGCTGCTCCACGGCGAGGCGCTCGTGACCTGCGCCTCCTGGGCCCTGGGGGAGTCCGGCGTGACGCCGGTGGACCTCGGCACCGAGTGGGCCGGCCTGGTCGACGCGGGCGAGCCCTTCGTCCTGCACGACAGCCTGTGCCCGATGACACCCGGGTGGTTCATCACCGCCTGCCTCGAGCGGGCTGCGGCGACCTCGGCGGTCGTCGTCGGGGTCCGCCCGGTCACCGACACCGTCAAGGGCGTCGTCGACGGCGTGGTCGGTGAGACCGTCGACCGCGACGGACTCCTCACGATCTGCTCCCCGGTCGTGCTGCCCGCGGGCGTGGTCGCGGCGCTCGAGGAGCTGCCGAGCCTGGACTTCACGGTGCTCGTGGCGGCGTTGGCTGCCCGCTTCCCCGTCGACTACGTCGAGGCGCCGGCGCAGGCGCGTCGCGTCGGGTCGCTGGACGACCTCGCCGTCCTGGCGGCCCTCACCCAGCCGGCGTGACGTCCGGCGTGACGTCCTGCGTGAGCGCCTCGGCGACCGCGACGTCCTCGGGGAAGGTGATCTTGAGGTTGCGCGCGGAGCCGCGCACCGCGTGGATGGTGACCGAGCCGAAGCGCTCGAGGCAGCTCGCGGTGTCGGTGCCGCCGAAGCCCGCCGCCTCCGCCTGCTCGTAGGCGGCCAGCAGCGCCGGAGCGGCGAACGCCTGGGGGGTCTGCACCCCGCAGGGCTGCCCGCTCGGCAGGGGGGAGCCCGACCGGCTGACCACGCCGGCCAGCGGCACCACGGGGATGGCCCCCCCGCGCTCGCGCGCGGCCTCGAGGACGGCCTGGAGCAGTGCCTGACCGGCCAGGGGACGGGCCCCGTCGTGGATCGCGACCACGTCGACGGCGCCGGAGGTGATCTCGGGGGCGAGCGCCTGGAGCGCCGCCCACTCCGAGTCGTGGCGCGCGGCCCCACCGACGACCAGTCCGACCTCGCCGTCGCCGAGGAACGGCTCGAGGGCCGTCGCCACGGCCTCCTGCTCGCCGTCGCGCACGACCAGCAGCACCCGTCGTACGCCAGGGGTGGCGAGGGCGTCGCGGACCGACCAGGCGAGCACCGGACGGTCGAGGAGGGGGAGCAGGACCTTGTTGACCGCGGCGCCGACACGGGTGCCGGACCCGGCGGCGAGGATCACGACGGCGGCAGGCACGTGCACAGCGTAGGAGTCGTGCTCAGGCCGTGCGCGGGGCATACATGATCACCGCGACCCCGACCAGGCAGACGAGCGCGCCGATGACGTCGAAGCGGTCGGGCCGGAAGCCGTCCACGACCATGCCCCAGACGAGCGAGCCGGCGACGAACACCCCGCCGTAGGCCGCGAGGATGCGGCCGAACTCGGCGTCCGGCTGGAGCGTCGCGACGAAGCCGTAGAGGCCGAGCGCGATGACGCCGGCGCCGATCCAGAGCCAGCCGCGGTGCTCGCGGACGCCCTGCCAGACGAGCCAGGCGCCGCCGATCTCGGCGAGCGCCGCGAGGGCGAACAGCAGCAGGGACCGCGTCACCGTCATGCGTCCGATCCTCGCAGGTGAGCGCGCGCGGGTGCTGTCAGGTTTCCGTTTCACGGCTGTTACACGACGAAACAGGCCCCACACACGGGGCACCTATGTTCCAGATCACGAAAGGAGGTCGCGATGGCGCCTCGCTCCCCTGACGCCGTGGAGTGGCAACCAGTCTGCCGGGTGGCCGAGCTCGAGGTCGAGCGCGGTGTGACCGCACTGGTCCACGGCCAGGCCATCGCGATCTTCCGCACGACCGACGACCACGTCTACGCCCTGGGCAACCACGACCCCTTCGCGAAGGCCTCCATGATCGCCCGCGGCATCGTCGGCACCCGGGGCGACGTCCCGTTCGTCGCCTCGCCCGCCCACAAGCACGCCTTCGACCTGCGCAGCGGCAAGTGCCTCGACGACGCCCACGTCTCGGTGCCGGCCTACGACGTCAAGGTGGTCGAGGGCGTCGTGCTCGTGGGTCACCGCAAGGTGGACGCGGCCTGAGGGCTGCCCTCGGGCCCGACCTCGTCCTCCTCCGCGTCCTCGACGAGGTCGTCGGCGCGCGGCACCAGCTGGCGCCCGAGCAGCCACGCCGCGATCGGGATGCCGAGGTAGTAGAACGCGGCGTTGAGCTGGGCGTCGGGCGTCTGACCGTGGCTCGCGGCGTCCCAGTGCAGGATCGTGACGGAGAAGAGCAGATAGCCCACGAAGAGCAGGACGCGTGAGCCCTGCGGCAGGCGGCGGCTGCTGGTGGCGGTGAAGCCGGCGTCGCTCGCCACGACGTAGGCGATGCCGAAGACGGTCACCACGATCGCGGGCAGCCCCAGGACCGAGCCGAGGAAGGCGATGTAGTCGCCCCGGCTCATCACCAGCCACGCGAAGAGCGTGATCGCGGCCAGCGACACCAGCCCGGGTCCCTCCCAGCGGCGCCACCAGACGAGCAGGGCGCCCAGCACCAGCAGGGTGATCGCCACGTCGAAGAGCTGGTCCTGGAAGCCGGCGGTCAGCCCCGCCTGCGCGATGAGCAGCGAGGGGAGGGCCCAGGCCGCGACCACGACCAGGCCGGAGCCGAGCTCCGCTCCCAGCGTCGTACGACGGGCACGTCGCAGCAGCCAGGTCCCCACCGCGAGGGCGACGACCGCGACGGCGACGGTGCCCCAGTCGACCAGCCAGTCCGCGGTGAACCAGCCGACGAAGCCCGGCACGGCGTCGGTCTTGACCACCGTGACCGCGAAGATGCCGGCGCACGAGGCAGTGACCACGACGAGGAAGGTCAGCGCGAAGCCGACGCTGGAGCCGTAGATCAGCCGCTCCCGGGCGGTCCCGAAGTCCGGGGTGACGCTGAAGCGCGTCACGAGCCAGACGACCAGCGCCAGCAGCGCCAGCGACACCAGCGTGCGCACGACCGAGGGCCCACGCCCGGAGGCGTAGGTCAGCCAATAGTCCCAGCGCGAGACGAGCACGAACCACAGCTTGACCAGCACCAGCGCGAGGACGACCAAGCGCAGCGCGCGGACGGTGAGCTCGTCGAAGGTGCTGGTGATGCTGGTCGACACGTCGAGGCCGAACTTCACGACCGCCACCGCGGCGGCGTAGACGAGCGGCACCAGGAAGGCGTCGATCTCGTTGATCGCCCCGCCGACCAGCGACTGGGTGGTGGAGTCGAAGCCCTGGTCGACGTAGGCCACGTGAACCGCGAGGTCGCCGAGGAAGAACGCGACGACCGCCAGGAGCGAGACGAGCTGGAGGACGAGGGTGCCCCACCGACGCGCGCGGGGCAGGGGATGGAGGAGTGCGGAGACGACGACGCAGCCGAGGACGGTGTAATAGCCGACCTTGACCACCGTGGGCCCGTGCTCGAGGACCCAGGAGTCGCTGGTGTTGATCGAGCTCGGCGCGACGAACAGCGCGCCGGTGAGCCCGAACATCGCGCCGACGAAGACCTTCACCAGCGGCCCGGCCGACAGGGCTCCCCACAGCAGCAGCGACCACGCGATCGTCATCGTCACGAGCGTGACCGGCATCAGGCCGCGTGGCACGAAGGTCGGCGTCAGCTCGAAGTAGAGGCTCAGCAGCTCGCCGCGGCGCCACACGTCGCTGAAGAGCACCGAGACCAGCAGCAGGGCGGTCGCGACGAGCCCGACCTTGGCGAGCTGGCGCTGGAGCCCGGTCAGCCCGTCGAGCCGCAGGTGGCCGTCGCGCACGGGGTCGCGCAGCGTGGTCTCCCAGAGCGGCCGCGCGACCTTGGTGGCGCGGCCGACGGCCCGGCGGGGGCGGTTCACGAGCGGGGCTCCATCAGCAGCAGCGCGCCGAAGTCGGTGCCGTTGGGCACGACGACCCGCCCGTCGGGCGTGGCGGTGAGGACGGGCTGGGTGACGAACGGCGTGGTGGCCGGCTCGTAGGCGCCCAGGAACGCACCGGTGCGCAGGTCGTGGATGCTCAGCCGGAAGTCGCGGCTGAAGAGGTCCTCGGTGCGGCCGAGCTCGAGCAGGAAGACGCGGCCGTCGATGATGACGGGCCGGCCGCCGGGCGCCGTCTGCAGCTGGAGTCCCCACAGCTCGCTGCCGTCGGTGGCGTCGACCGCCACGACCCGCCCGCCGGCGTCGACGTCGACCACGACGCCGTCGTCGATCGCCGGCCCTCCGCCGAAGAGCGGGTTGTCGCCCTCGACGGTCCACCGCTGCCGGCCGGTCCCGGCGTCATAGGCCACGAGGCCGCTGGTCCCGCCGAAGCGCAGGACGTCGGCGACCACCAGCCCGTCGTCGTACGCCGGGAGGCCGGGCAGCTGCGCGTCGACGTCGGTCCACCGCGCCTCACCCGTGGCGCCGGCCAGGCGACTGAGGCCGCCGGCGCCGTAGAGGACGTCACCGCCGGGCAGGGGGAGCGGGCTGGTGGGGGCGAAGGCGTTGGGGATGGTGATGTCCCAGCGGGGCGTGCCGTCTAGCTCGACCGCGGCCAGGCCCTCGTTGTAGCGCGGGAGGAACACCGCGTCCTCGCCGATCGCAGGGCTGACGCCGGGCGAGGCGTCGGTCGCGGGCGCCGTCCAGAGCGGCCCGCCCGCGAGGTCGTCGGTCGCGTAGGCGACGAAGCGGTCGTCGAGCTGCCCCACCACGAGGCCCTGGCCGGCGGCCGGTGCCGGCTCGAAGACCGACGTGGTGTGCAGCCCGGTGGCCGTCCCCGAGGCGGGGACGGAGTAGAGCACGGAGTCGAACCCACCGACGAAGGCCAGGTCGCCGTCGAACGCGGGCGGCCCCGTCGGGGTGGCGCCCACGGAGCGCACGTCGTCGGTGGTGAGGAAGACGCCGGGCGTCGCGGGCACGTCGCCGAACGGGTAGGCGTAGAGCGCTGCGGTGGTCTCGGCAGCGGTGACCGCGGCGCCGAGCACGAGCGCGTCACCGACCACCGTCGGGTCGATGTCGGCGTCCAGCCTGGCGTCCGGGGTGACCCGCGGCAGCGACCAGCGCTCGGCGACGTCCCCGGTCGCGAGCGACCGGACCACGACCTGCCCGGGAGAGGAGACCGTGACGACCTCGTCGCCCACGACGACCGGGGCGCCGTAGAGCCGCGAGCCCGTCCCGCTCCACCGTGTCGAGCCGTCCTCGAGGTCGAAGGCCTCGATGCGCTCGGCGTCCTCCACCGCCACCACGAGTCCGTCCGCGACCGCGAGCGCCTCGCTGGGGAAGCCGCGCGGGGTCGTCTCCCACGCGAGCGCCCCGTCGTCGACGGCGTAGGCGTAGAGGACCCCGCCCAGGTCGGCCAGCAGCACCCGCTGCTCGTCGGCGGCGTCACCGATCGCGGGCCCGACCGCCAGGCCCTCCTCCAGGGAGGCGTCCCACAGCTCCTCGCCCGACTCGGCGTAGGCCGTCACCGCGCCCGACTCGTCGGCGACCACCCAGCGGTCGGCCGTCGCAGCGGGGGGACGTCGGGTGGGCGCGGACCGCAGGTCGCTCCAGGCGACCGCCCCGTCGGCCAGCGAGAGCGCGCTGACCCGGCCGTCGTCGGTCGCCACGAGCACGCTCTCGCCGAGGGCGGCGGGTGCGGCGGAGACCACGTCGTCGAAGTGGTGGACCCAGCGGGCATCACCCGTCTCGGTGGAGAGGGCGAGCAGGTTCTTGTCGGCATCGGCGACGAGCACCACGTCACCCACGACCACGGGCGGCGCGACGATGGGCCCGGGCACGGCCAGGCGCCAGCGCACCGCGCCGGTGGCGACCTCGGTGGCCGCGAGGTCACCGACCTGGTCGCCCATCACCATGACCTCGCCGTCGGAGGCCGGCCCGAAGAGGAAGCGCTGGTCACGCGTGTCGCTCCACGCCAGCTGCGAGGACAGCGCACCGTCGGGCACCGCGTTGGTCCGCGTCGGGGTCAGGGCCGCCGTCGCGCCGAGGGGTACGACGGACGGCTGGGCGACGCGGTCGGCCTCCGCGGAGCGCCAGTCCCGGTGGACCCCGTGGAACTCCACGAGCTCCTCGGTCACCACCCGGTCCTGGGCCTCGATCGTGGAGATGATGCGCACCGGGCCGTAGCCCGGGCAGGTCCACTCCTCGGTGGTCTCGTGGTCGCCCGGGGTGCCGTCGGCGAACACCAGGTCGAGCTCGGTGACGGAGTAGGCGCAGTCGGTGAACGTGCGACCACCGACCTGGATGTCCTCGATCCGCTCGAGCGTGACCTCGTAGGTGATCGCGGTCTCGCCGAGCGTGCCGTCGTAGGAGAACGCGGCGCCCTCCTCGAGGGGCAGCCGGTAGGCCGGCGCCGGCGGGTCGAGCGGGGTGTCGACGCGGTCCTGGCGCAGCGACAGCTGCTCGATCGCCTCGTCGCGCACGCTGAGGTAGACCAGGTTGGAGGACGGACCGGTGCCGGGGTAGTCGGTGTAGACGCTGGTGAGCTGCACCGCGTCGACCAGCCCGTCCTCGTCGATCAGTCCGGCGTCACCGCGCACGCTGCGGGTGCGGGTGCCCGACGGCTGCCCGTCGACGGAGACCGCGTAGACCCACGTCGTCCCCGGCTCGAGCGGGTGCAGCCGGGTCAGCTCGGGGAAGGACTCCTCGGGCTGGGAGACGACGAAGGCTCCTGCCATCGCCAGGGGCGCGACGACCAGGGCGGGCACCCAGGAGGCGGCCCGGCGCAGTCGCGCGCCCATGGACTCAGAGGCCGGAGGGGATGGTGGCGGTCAGGATGTCGTCGCCCCCGAAGGCGGCGTCCTGCCAGACGATCCGGTCACCCGAGACGGCCGGGAAGCCCTGCTGACCGGTCTGGGTCATCAGGGCGTAGATCGTCCCCGTCGCGAAGGAGTAGAGGAACAGGTCGGTGTCGGGGTAGCGGGACTCGCCCCCGACGACCGCCGCCCGCAGCGGTGCGACCGCCTCCGCCCAGATCGCGTAGTCCTCGTTGGCGGCCGCGCCGAACGGCGAGGCCGACGAGCTGAGCTCGGTCCGGTTGCCGGCAGCGTCGAAGAGCGCGGCGTTGCCGTCGAGGTCGACGGCGACGACGCGGTCGCCGTGGGCCGCCACCGACACGACGGCGCCGGGCATGGAGCCCAGCTCGCGGGGCTCGCCCTGTCCCGGTGTCCACAGCAGCACGGAGCCGGGGTCGGTGCCGATCGCGACCGTGCCGTCGCCCGTGCCGAGGCCCACGACCGAGGAGCTCCCGGCCGGCAAGGAGGTGCTGGTCAGGGATCCGGCGGCGTCGACGTAGTAGACGAGGCCCTCGGCGGCCGAGACCCAGGCCGCACCGGTGTCGGAGCCCGCCAGCCCGGCCGCGACGGCCGCGTCGGCCTGCACGCTCGCCAGCGCCTCCGAGCCGCCGTCGCCGAAGCGCGTCACCACCCCCCGGGCGTCGAGGGTGACCAGGGCGTCACCGGCGTAGGCCACCTGGATCGTGTCGCGGGCCCCGCCGACGGCCGAGGGGGTCGCACCGACCCTGGCCGAGGAGGCGACCCCGAAGAAGCGGTCGGCGGCGCTCAGGTCGAGCCACGCGATCTGGTCGCCGGAGACGGTGGGCGACTGCTGCGTCTGGGAGGCACCGGTGACCGGCGTGCCGGGGATGCTCCCGAGGTCCGAGCAGCCGGCGCAGATGTTGAGCTGGTCGAAGATCTCGCGGGCGGTGCGCAGCACCACCGGGTCGGCACCGGCGTCGGTGATCGTCTGCTCCACGGCCTCGCGGGCGTCGAAGAAGCCCGACGTGGGACCGAGCTGCGTCGTGAGCGCGGCGTAGACGATCTTGTCGAAGTCCTGCGCGAGCGGCGACTCGTTGCCGCTGACCCCGTCGATCTGGGCCAGCCGCGAGCGGATCGACCAGAGCGCGTTGTTCCAGATGGCGGAGTTGGAGTGCACGCCGCCGTAGTCCTGGTCGATCTGCAGGAGCAGGAAGCGGTAGCCGAGGTCGAGGACGCGCAGGTAGTCGTCGAAGGACGTCCCGTTGAGCAGGTAGCGCTGGGAGAGGCGGCCCTCGGGGTCGGTGGAGCAGTAGACGGTGTCGGCCGGGACGGCCGAGCAGCCCCCCTCGAAGAGCGACGCCCCGTCGTCGCCCGTGGCGGCGTTGCCGATGACGTTGCCGAAGTAGTCGGCGAACGCCTCGTTGAGGGCTCCCGACTGACCGGAGTAGGTCAGGTTGGCGGAGGTGTCGATGACGCCGTGGGTGATCTCGTGGCCGGCGATGTCGATGTCGACCTCGGTGGTGTCGAGGAGCTCGGCACCCGGCTGGCAGGGCTCGCCGTAGACGATCTGCGGGGGCTGCAGGCCCGAGCTGAAGAACGCGTTGCAGAAGTCGGACTCGCCGTAGTTGACCGACGAGACGAGGGTGCCGCCCAGGCCGTCCCACGAGGCGCGGCCCAGGGCGGCGTAGTAGTCGTAGACGGTCCGCGCCGCGGCATGCGCGCCGATGGCCTCGGGGTCCGCGATCCGGGCACCGGGGCTGGTGACCAGCCGCCCGGGCAGGTCGGCGTCGCCGCCACCGGCCACGTCGTAGGTCTCGATGCCGCCCTCGGTCGTCGCGGCGTCGTACGTCGGCACGGTGGTGTCCCACAGCGCGATCGTGCCGTCGTCGAGTCGCACACCGGTCGCGCTGAGCGGGCCTCGGCCGGTCGGGTCGTCGCCGCTGACCTCGACCGCGTCCGCGGCGGTGGGGTCGAGGAGCCCGGAGGCGGGCAGGGGTCGGACGGTGCGGGCCCGCCCGAGGTAGTCGGCGATGGCTCCGGCCGCCGGCGTGAGGAGCTTGCCCTCCGCGGAGGCGGGCCGCACGCTGTCGAGCTCCCCGGTGGCGGCGTCGATGAGGTAGGCACCGTCAGCGAGGGTGCTCCCACCCTCGACGGTGGCGGTGCCGGCGACGTAGACCCGCCACGCCAGCCGGCCGGTGCCGGTCGGGACGACGACGAGCTCCGCCGTGCCCTGGGACGAGCCTCCGGAGAGGCGTGCGGCGATGCGCGAGGCCCGTGCCGCCGTGACCTCCGGCGTGGTGGGCGTGGTCAGCTCGGGGAAGACCCGGCCGCGGACCGCGGTCAGGCTGGGGTCCTCGGCGGCCTGACCGATCGTCAGCACCAGCTCGCCGTCGAGCACGGGCACCCCGTCGATCTGCTGCTCGGCGCGCAGGGTCGCGCTCCCGGTCACCGTCGGGGCCGAGGGCGGTCCGAGGGTCAGCTGCTCGGGGGCGACGCCGAAGAGGTCCAGGGCGGTCGCGTCGACGAAGGCCTCAGCCGGGTCCTCGTCACCCTCGGCGACGTAGCGACCGCCCGACAGCTCGGTGAGGAAGCCGGTCACGTCGTCCTGGCGGCCGACCCACCCGGAGCCGGTGGAGTCGCGCAGGTCCTGGACCCCGGCCCGCAGCGCGGCGATGCGCGACTGGCTCGCGTCGCGGTCGGCGTCTGCGCCCTGGAGCCAGACGTCGGAGACCACCAGCACCTGCACGGCGGCACCGTCGGCGGACAGGGGCGGGTCTGACTGACAGGCGGTCAGGAGCAGCGCACTGGTACAGACCAGCGGAACGACGCGCGACGCCCAGCGCGCGGGACGACGCTCGCCTGCGCGGAAGGGAGACAACCGGAGTCGCGACATGGTGGCGAGAGTGTGGGCGGGGCCGTCGGCGCTGTCAATGGCCCGCCACGCCGTCGGGGGATTTGCCGACAAACCTGGCGCGGACGGGTGGGTTCGGTGTCATCATGCGCGCGTCGGCGCTCCGACATCCGGTCCACGAGGAGGTCCTCATCGTGTCGTGCCCCACCTGTTCCTCCGACAACCCGGACGTGGCGGCGTTCTGCTACCGGTGCGGGACGTCGCAGCACGCCAACGCCACGGCGCAGCGCACCTATGCGGTGCAGTCGTCCGAGGGGGTCAACCAGTTCGCGCTGATCTCCACGATCATGCCGCACACCAACCGTGAGACGGCTGACAGCTATCGCTGGGCGATGATCATCTCCGCGGTCCTCATCGTCGCCGCCACGGGCCTGGGCCTGCTGCCCATCGCCATCGCCGCCGCGGCGTTCCTGATCCCGATCTCCTACCTGGTCTACATCTACGACGTGAACCTCTGGGAGGACGCGCCCGCGCCGGTCGTGATCGGGCTCTTCCTCGTCACGGGGATCCTCGCGGCCCTGGTGTCATTGGTGTTCTTCCAGTGGGTCTTCGACACCGAGTTCGCCAGTTTCGCGGCGCGTGGGGGGATCGACGGGCTGTCGATCCCTGCGCTGCTGATCTTCGCGGTGCTGCTGCCCGTCGTCGCCGAGGTCGTCAAGAACCTGCCGGCGGTCTTCCTCGCGCGGCTCCCGCAGTTCGACGACATGATCGACGGGCTGACCTTCGGCGTCGCCGCCGGGACGGCGTACGCCGCGTTCGAGACGATCGTGCTCTACCAGGCGGTCTTCACCAGCGGCCAGTTCCGCACCGAGCAGGGCCTCGCGACCTGGATCGTGGTCGTAGTCAACCTGATGGTCGTCAAGTCCCTGATCTACGGCACCGCCACGGGCATCGCGGTCGCCGCGTTCTCCGGCAAGGGCGAGGGCTACGACGGGTTCACCGCCTACTACGCCAAGAACTTCGCGCTCGCCGCCGGCGTCAACGTCCTCTACTGGGTCGGCGTGCGGCTGACGTCCTACCTGCCCTTCGGTCAGGCGCTCGGTCTGGTCTGGGGCTTCGTCATCCTCGGGGTCCTGGTCATCCGGATCCGCGTGATGATGCAGGCCGCGCTGCTCGAGGCCGCCGTCGAGGCCGCCGCCAAGTCCGACGTCTCCTCGCGCGAGACCTTCGTGGAGACCTTCTGCCCCGAGTGCGAGAACATGCTGCTGACGGGCTCCCACTTCTGCATCGTGTGCGGCACCTCGGTCCGCTCCACCTCGCGGCAGGCCCGCAAGGTCATGACCACGCAGGCCGCGCCCGCCGACGGGAGCCCGCCCTACGGCGCACCGGCTCCCGATGCCGGCGCCGATGCCGGCTCCGGCACGACGGGAGGCGTGGCATGAGCGACCCGACCCAGCCCCCGGTCACCCCCCAGCAGCCGGGACAGCAGCCGGGACAGCAGCCGGCGCCCGCGACGCAGATGGTGCCCCAGCAGCAGCCCGGCCAGCAGCAGCCACCGGCCTATCCCCAGCAGGGCTACCCGCCCCAGCCCGGCTATGCCGCACCGCAGCAGGGCTACGCGCCTCCTCAGCCCGGCTACGCCCCACCCCAGCCCGGCTACCCCCCGCAGCAGGGCTACCCGCCCCAGCCCGGACAGGCCTACGCCGGTGGACCACCTCCGGCGGCCCCGTGGCAGCAGACCGGTCCACCGGCGGGCAGCAACCACAGCTCCAGCAAGGGCAAGACGATCGGGCTGATCGTGGCCGGCGTCGTCGCGGTCGGCGCGATCGGTGGGATCGGTGCCCTCGTGCTCGGTGGCGGCGACGACGAGCGGCCGAGCTCGGCCGAGGTGACCCCCGGCGGCAACGGGTCGGGCATCCTCGACCCGGAGCCGGTCGGCTCCGCGCCGCCGCAGCCCGACGGGTCGACCTCGCCGGAGCCCACGCCCACCGAGCCCGCCCCGACCGAGCCCGCCCCGACCGAGCCTCCGCCCGCTCCTCCGGCGCCCAGTGGCAACGGGGTGGTGATCGGGTCCAACGGCGTCCAGGTGATCGTGCCGCCGGACTGGCAGATCGACGCCCAGGGCGCCGACGACATCGGGCTGAGCAACGGGCAGAACAGCTGGGTCTACGGCCTGACCGGCGTCGAGGACCCCTCGGTGGAGGCCGGCAACGTGCTGCAGGCCAACCTGTCCTACTTCACCGGGGGCGACAGCTACACGCAGCTGGAGACCTATGACACGGTGCCGCAGCAGGCCTACGGCGCGATCGTCTCGCTGGCGTCGATCGACTACCAGGCACTGTGGGTCGACTCGCAGAGCACGTTCCCGCTCTACGGCAAGATCTTCGCCGCCGTGCGCCAGGACGGGGCGGTGCTGATGATCGCCATCGAGCACACGCCGCCGGAGGAGTTCGACGCCTCGATCCCGGCGTGGTCGCCGATCCTCCAGGGCTCGCTCGACACCTTCGCCGGGGTCGGCTGAGGCGGGTCAGGTCGGGGCGAGGACGAGGGCGGTCGCGATGGCGGCGACCCCCTCGCCCCGGCCGGTGAGACCGAGGCCGTCGGTGGTGGTGGCCGAGACGGAGACAGGAGCGCCCACGGCGGCGGTCAGGGCCGCCTCCGCCTCCGCCCGGCGCGGGCCGACCTTGGGTCGGTTGCCGATGACCTGCACGGCCACGTTGACGATCTCGAAGCCGGCCGCGCGCAGCCGGCGGGCGGTCTCGCCCAGCAGGGCCGCGCCCGAGGCCCCGGCCCACTGCGGCTCGGCGGTGCCGAAGTGCGAGCCGAGGTCGCCGAGGCCGGCGGCGGAGAAGAGCGCGTCGCACGCCGCGTGCGCGGCGACGTCGGCGTCGGAGTGCCCCTCGAGACCAGCCGGCTCGTCGGGCCAGTGCAGCCCGGCGAGGTGGAGGGGGGTGCCGGCGACGAGACGGTGCACGTCGGTGCCGACACCAATCCGTAAGGACTGTTGGTTCACGTGCTGATCATGCCTGAGCCACACTGGAGCGCGTGAAGACGACGCGTTCCGCCTGGGCCCTGGCCGGGCTCCTCGCCGGCCTGGCCGGTCTGGCGACCAGCTATTTCCTGGCCGCTGCCCTCTCGATCCGCGAGTCACCGGTGGTGGCGATCGCCGAGGGCATCGTCCGTCTGGCGCCCGGCGCAGCCGTCGAGCAGGGCATCCAGACGCTGGGCACCAACGACAAGCCGATCCTGGTCGCGGTCATCCTCGTCGTCGTCTCGGGCCTCTTCGCCTACGTCGGGGTCCTCGCCCGTCGCTCGTGGTGGGTGCCCGCCCTGGTCTACCTGCTGCTGGCCGTCGTCGGTGGGGTCGCGGTGCTGGCGCCGGCCGCCTCCACGACGACCGATGTGTTCCCGGTCGCGCTGGGCTTCGTCACGTGGATGGTCGCGCTGTCGATGCTGACCGACCCGCTGCGCTCGGCCGACCGCTACGCCGAGGCCTCCGACGAGCCTGCTCCCAGCACCCTCGAGGGCAGCGGTCAGACCCGGCGCGGCTTCGTGCTGCGCGCCGGCATCGTCGCCGGTGCGGTCGGCGTCCTGAGCCTGGGCGGTCGCTTCCTGGGAGCCGGTCGACGTCGGGTCGAGGAGACCCGTCGGCTGCTGCGCCTCAACGGCATCACCGAGCCGGACGTGCCCCGCGGCGCCCTCGTCGACGTCGACGGGATCGCCCCGTGGATGACCCCGGCCGACGACTTCTACCTGATCGACACCGCCTTCGTGAAGCCCGCCATCGACCCCAAGGACTGGTCGATCCGCATCCACGGCATGGTGGAGCGCGAGATCGTGCTGACCTACGACGAGCTGATGGCCCGACAGATCGACGAGTCCTGGATCACCATCTGCTGCGTGTCCAACCCGGTGGGCGGACCCCTGATCGGCAACGCCTGGTGGAGCGGCGTCCGGCTCGCCAGCATCCTCGCCGAGGCCGGCGTCGACCCCGAGGCCGACGCGGTGCTCCAGACCTCCGAGGACGGCTGGACCTGCGGCACCCCGATCGAGGCGCTCACCGACGACCGCGACGCGATGCTGGCGGTGGCGATGAACGGCAAGCCGCTGCCGATCGAGCACGGCTTCCCGGTCCGCACGATCGTGCCGGGGCTCTACGGCTACGTCTCGGCGACCAAGTGGGTCGTCGACATGGAGGTCACGAAGTTCTCCGACTTCGACGCCTACTGGACCACCAAGGGCTGGGGCGAGCTCGGCCCGATCAAGATGTCCTCGCGCGTCGAGGTGCCGGGATCGGGGGACCAGGTCGACGCCGGTGAGGTGACCTTCGGCGGGACCGCCTGGGCGCAGCACACCGGTATCGCCGGCATCGAGGTCGCCGTCGACGGCGGCGAGTGGCTCCCGGGCGAGATCTCCAGCCCCGGCACCGACGACACCTGGGTGCAGTGGCGCGCGGTCGTCGACGTCGAGCCCGGTGACCACACCGTCCGCGTGCGGGCCACCGACAAGTCCGGCCTCGTGCAGACCGGGGCGCTCGCCGACGTGCTGCCCGACGGCGCCACCGGCTGGCACACCATCGACTTCACCGCGTCGTCGTGAGTGGGGTCGCGAGCGAGGTCGTGGGCGACTTCGCCGGGCGCTCCGGCGGCGCCCTGGTCGTCGGGGGCAGCGGCGGCCTCGGCGCGGCGATCGCCGCGATGCTGGCCGATCGGGGGTCGGCGGTGGCCGTCACCTACCGCACGCGGCGCCCGGACGGCGACCACCCGGCGTACGCGCTGGACCTGGGGGACGACGCCGCCGGTGCGGCCGTCGTCGAGCAGGCGGTCGCCGACCTCGGTGGCCTGCACACGCTGGTCTACGCCGCGGGGCCGCACGTCCCGATGCGGCACCTCTCCGCCGTCGAGCCCGGGGCCATGACCGCCCAGCTCGCGGCCGACGCGGCCGGCTTCTTCTCCGTCGCCCAGCCGGCCCTGGTCCACCTGCGGGACAGCGCCGGGTCGATCGTCGCGGTGACGACCGCCGCGACCAGCCGCTTCCCGGTCCGTGACGGGCTGTCCGCCGCTCCCAAGGCGGCGGTCGAGGCGATCGCCCGCGGCCTCGCCGCCGAGGAGGGACGCTTCGGGGTGCGCGTCAACTGCGTCGGTCCCGGCATGCTCACCGACGGCATGGCCGAGCGGCTGATCAGCTCCGGCGAGCTCGACGACGCCGCGCTCGCCGTCACCCGTCGCAACATCCCGTTGCGCCGCTTCGGCGACGCGACCGACATCGCCGAGGCCGTGTGCTTCTTGGCCTCCGACCGTGCGGGCTTCATCAGCGGCCAGAAGCTCGACGTCGACGGCGGCTACGGCGTCTGATTGGTCCACCGGGCGGCCCGCGGGCTAGCCTGGTGCCACCGAAAGGGAGTAGTCCCCAACAGTCGTATCGACACACTGACCTCCGGGTCCGGTGCGGCAGGCCACGCGAGTGGCGGACGAGACTTTCGACCAGATTCACGACCCATCAACGGACGTGCCTGGTCGAAGGCCCGTCACCCCGGCAGGTCTCGTCCGGGCGGACAGGACCCCCTTCACATGAGTGCCTTCCTCATCAGCACCGCCGTCATCTTCGTCGCCGAGCTCGGCGACAAGAGCCAGCTCATGGCGATGACCTTCGCCGCGCGCTACCGCGCCCGCGACGTGCTCATCGCGATCACGGTCGCGACCGCGATCGTGCACCTGGCCTCGGTCGCGATCGGCGCCCTGATCGGCGACCAGTTCGAGGACAGCCAGGGCACGATCTCGGTGATCGCCGGCATCGCGTTCCTCTTCTTCGCCGCCTGGACCCTGCGCGGCGACGAGCTCACCGAGGACGAGGCCGACAAGGCCCGCACCAGTGCCGGTGCGGCGATCCTGGTCGTCGGCGTGGCGTTCTTCCTCGCCGAGCTGGGCGACAAGACCATGCTGGCCACCATCACCCTGGCCACCCAGGAGGGCTGGCTCGGGACGTGGATCGGCAGCACCGTCGGCATGGTCGCCGCCGACGCCCTCGCGATCGGCGTCGGCGCCGTGCTCGGCAAGCACCTGCCCGAGAGGGCGATCAAGATCGGCGCCTCGTTGGCGTTCGTCGTCTTCGGCGTGCTGCTGATCGTCGACGGAGCCGGCTGGCTGTGAGCGGGCGCCCGCTGCCTACCAGTTGGTGTACTTCTCCGGGGTGGGCAGCGGGTGGGCGTCGTCGGTGATGACGTAGGCGGTGCCGCCCGAGCGCGGGAGCCACACGTCCTCGAACTGCCCGCGGTCATACGTGCGCCGCACCCCGGCGCGGTTGGCGGCCGCGGGGTCGTTGACCACGACGTCGCCGGTCTCGGTGAAGCCGACGATCACCAGCAGGTGGCCGTCGGAGGCCGAGATCGGTGCCCCGGAGAGCTGGCCCCGGTCGAAGGCGATGGAGGCGATGACCGGGATCCCGGCCTTGATCAGCTGCTCGGCCTCGCGCAGCGAGCGCAGCCGCGTGACGAACGCACTGCCGGCCAGCGGCGCGGCGTAGGCGGTGTTGAAGGGCCAGTTGCCCGTGCCCTCGTAGGCCGCGTCGTAGGTCATGCGGGCGGCGTGGTCGACCCACGGGTCGACGTGCCCCTGCGGCACGTAGGTGTAGGCCGCGGGGTCGGGCGGCGCGTCGTAGTAGCCGAGCACCATCGACGTCGACGTCGGCGAGCACCAGGCCTCTCCGCCGTTGCCCCACTGGGGGTAGTGGCCCTGATGGATCATCTGGGAGTAGCGCGGCACGTCCAGCACGATGCCGCGGGCCACGCCCGGCTTGGAGGTCGCGACGCTGCCGCTCGGGACCCGGGAGGCCATCGCGCCGACGGCGTCGAGCGTGGGGGAGGCGGCGCGGGCGCCGGGTCGCCGCATCAGCGAGACCCGCAGCTGCCACGACGTCAGCCCCCCGGCGGCGGTGCTGCGCCACGTGTCGACGCTGACCGCACCGAGGTCGTCGGTCTGGCCCGAGACGGTCTGGCGGCGGGTGAACCCGTCACCCGACGTCCAGCGCCCCAGCACGTCGTACGACGACAGCGTGCCGGCGGCGTCCTTGCCGCGCACCTCGACCTCGATCCAGCTGTCGCCGGGGGTCGTGGCCTCCCAGGAGGCGATGAGCTCGGTGAGCCCGAAGCGGGGGGCGACCCAGGGTGAGGTCCAGCGACCCAGCTCGTAGGCCTTGCCGGCATAGGTGCGCCGGGCGCTCGGTGCCTTCACGACCCCGAGGCTGCCCTTGATGAAGAGGGTGCCGGCCATCGTCCCGGTGCGGAAGTCGGTGCCCGACTCCCACTGGGTGTGGGCGATCCGCCGCGGCTCCGCGGCGCGCTGTGCCCGCTCGGCGGGCTCCTCGGCAGCAGCCGGGGCTGAGGGTGCGGCGAGCGCCCCCACGAGGCCGAGGGTCAGGAGTGGGCGGAGCAGGGCGGCGGGGGAAGGGCGCACCGCTCCACGATAAGTCACTTCCGTCCCATGCGTCACAGCCTTGCTCGATGCGGCCGCCGGGGCCGGTCGCTCCTAGACTGGAGGGTGTGACGTTCAGGCTCTATGACACGGCGACCCGCGGGGTCCGTGACTTCGCACCCCTCGAGGAGGGGAAGGCGGGTCTCTACCTGTGCGGGCTCACCGTGCAGTCCGAGCCGCACGTCGGTCACGTCCGCTCGGGCGTCAACTTCGACGTCCTGCAGCGCTGGCTGCGCCACCTCGGCTTCGAGGTGACCTTCATCCGCAACGTCACCGACATCGACGACAAGATCCTCACCAAGGCCGCCGAGCAGGGCCGGCCCTGGTACAACCTCGCCTACGAGATGCACCGCGAGCTCGACCGCGCCTACGCCGCGCTCAACGTCGCGCCCCCGACCTACGAGCCGGGCGCCACCGGGCACGTGCCCGAGATGGTCGAGCTCATCACCGAGCTGATCACCCGCGGGCACGCCTACCCCGCCGCGGACGGCTCGGGCGACGTCTACTTCGACGTGCGCTCGTGGTCCGCCTACGGCGAGCTGACGCGGCAGGGGATCGACGACATGGAGGCCGCTACCGACGCTGACCCCCGTGGCAAGCGGGACGCTCGCGACTTCGCGCTCTGGAAGGGCTGGAAGAAGGAGTCGGAGCCGGAGACGGCCGCCTGGCCCTCGCCGTGGGGTCCGGGTCGCCCCGGGTGGCACATCGAGTGCTCCGCCATGGCCGGCAAGTACCTCGGCCCGGCCTTCGACATCCACGGCGGCGGCGTCGACCTGCGCTTCCCGCACCACGAGAACGAGCAGGCCCAGTCCCGGGCAGCCGGGCGACCCTTCGCGTCGTACTGGATGCACAACGCGTGGATCACCACCGCCGGCGAGAAGATGAGCAAGTCGCTGGGCAACTCGCTGACCATCCCGGCCGTGCTGGAGCGCTACCGCGGCATCGAGCTGCGCTTCTACCTCCTCATGGCCCACTACCGCTCGCACGTCGAGTTCAGCTTCGAGGCGCTCGACGAGGCGGCGGCAGGCCTGCGCCGCATCGAGCACTTCCTCGATCGCGCTCCCGACGCGGTGGCCGGCTCCCTGCCGGCAACCTTCGTCGACGCGATGAACGACGACCTGGGCACCCCCGCCGCCGTCGCCGTGCTCTACGACGCGGTGCGCGAGGGCAACCGGCTGCTGGCCGCGGGCGAGGACGCCTCGGTCCAGGCGGCCGAGGTGCTGGCCATGCTCGAGGTGCTGGGCCTGCACCCGGACGACCCTGCCTGGGGCGGTCGCGGGGGAGACGACGCCAGGCTCACGGCGGCGGTCGACGCCCTCGTCGCCGGGCTGCTCGAGCAGCGGGCCCAGGCCCGCGCCGACAAGGACTTCGCGCGCGCGGACGCCATCCGCGACCAGATCAAGGCGGCCGGGATCCTGGTCACTGACACCTCCGACGGACCCCAGTGGTCGCTGGAAGCAGGAAGCTGAGCAATGCCGGGAAACTCGAGCCGCAAGGGCGCCATCCGCAAGACGACCAAGAAGCCGACCGCAGGCTCGGGTGGTCGGGTCAAGCGCGGTTTGGAGGGCAAGGGGCCGACGCCCAAGGCCAACGAACGGCCCTACCACGCCGCCTACAAGGCGGAGAAGAAGACGCAGCGTTCCGCCTCGCAGCAGAGCCAGCGCCGCCGCAAGAGCACCGACGCCGAGTGGATCGCCGGGCGCAACTCGGTCCTCGAGGCACTGCGTGAGGACGTGCCGGTGACGGCCGTCTACGTCGCCGAGGGCGCCGAGCGCGACGGCCGGCTGCGCGAGGTCTTCAAGATCGTGGCCGACAAGGGCCTCAACATCCTCGAGGTCTCCAAGGGTGAGCTCGACCGGATGACGTCGACCGCGGTCCACCAGGGCCTCGCGGCGCGGATCCCGACCTACGAGTACGCGCACCCCGACGACCTGCTGGACCTGGCGCGGGCCAACCACGAGCCGCCGCTCATCGTGGCGCTCGACTCGGTGACCGACCCGCGCAACCTCGGGGCCGTGATCCGCAGCGCAGCCGGGTTCGGTGCCCACGGCGTCGTCATCCCCGAGCGGCGCGCCGCCGGCATGACCGCCGCAGCCTGGAAGAGCAGCGCGGGTGCGGCAGCCCGGATCCCGGTGGCGCAGACGGTCAACCTGGTGCGCCAGCTCAAGGCCTTCCAGGACGCCGGCTGCATGGTCATCGGGCTTGCGGCCGAAGGTGAGGTCTCCCTGCCCGACCTGGACCTCGCCGACGGCCCGCTCGTGGTCGTCATCGGCTCCGAGGGCGACGGGCTGTCCCGCCTCGTGACCGAGACCTGCGACCAGCTGGTGTCGATCCCGATGGCCAACAACCTCGAGTCCCTCAATGCAGGAGTCGCGGCGTCCGTGGCGCTCTACTCCATCGCACGGGCCCGCGCCTGACCCCTAGGGGGGTTGCCGGGCCAGCGTTGCATCCGGCTAACCCGGAGCCAATTAGCAACCACGCGGTGACTAAAGTGAGGGAATGCTCACCACGAGGCAGCGCCTGATCCAGGCCGCGGCGCAGGGGTTCGCCGACCACGGCATCCAGGCTGCGTCCCTGGTCGAGATCACGCGCCAGGCCGGCCAGCGCAACCGGGGTGCGGTGCACTACCACTTCCGCTCCCGCGAGGGGCTGCTCGCGGCGATCCTCGACGAGCACGCCGACTTCATGGCGGTCCGCCAGGGGGAGCTGCTCGCCCGGGCGATGCAGCAGCCCGACGACGACGTGACCTCGGTGATCGAGGTCATCGTCCGGACCTGTGTCGAGGTGGCCGAGAGCAGCGTCGGCGGTCGCAACTACCTCAAGATCGTTGCCGAGCTCGCGGAGCAGGACCCCGCGACCTACACCCCGGAGGTCAAGGCCGCTCTCGTCCGCTCCGGCGGCTACCAGGTCTACGCCGTCCTCATGAAGCGTGCGCTGGAGGCGGTCGACGGACTGGACGAGGAGGTGCGGGACCACCGGATCCTCCAGATGACCTCGTTCGTCCTGGGCTCGATCGCGCGCCGCGTCCGCAGTCTCGACAGTGCCGGCTCGCCCGGCTCGCGGCCCCAGCTCGACACCGCACGGTTCGTCGAGGACCTGATCGCCATGGCCTCGGCCATGCTCCTCGTCCCGGTCCCGGTCCCGGGCGTGGCCGCCTCGGTGTGACACCGCAGGGCTCCGACGGCGTCGCAGCGTGACACGCCTGCGCCTAGACTGACGCTGTGCCGACCTCCGTGGACCGTCTCCTGCCCGACGAGGACGCCGAGGCGTTGCTCGAGCTCACCCGCGACATCGCCCAGCGTGAGCTCGCCCCCCAGGTCGATGCCATGGAGGAGGCGGCGACGTTCCCCGCCGACGCCTACCGGCTGCTCGGGAGGTCGGGACTGCTGAGTCTTCCCTTCGCCGAGGAGCACGGTGGTGGCGAGCAGCCCTACGAGGTCTACCTCCAGGTGATCGAGGAGATCGCGACCGCCTGGCCCAGCGTCGGTGTCGGCGCGAGCGTCCACTCGCTCACGGCCTCGGTGGTCGACATGAACGCCGACGACGAGCAGCGCTCCACCTGGTTGCCGCGGATGCTGGCCGGAGACTGGCTGGGGGCCTACTGCCTCTCCGAGCCGCAGGCCGGCTCCGACGTCAGCGCGATCAGCACCAAGGCCGTCCGCGAGGGCGACCACTACGTCGTGACCGGCACGAAGCAGTGGATCAGCAACGGCTCGTGCGCCGACTACTACATCCTCTTCGCGCGCACCGGCGAGGATCCCAAGCGCGGCCTCTCCGCCTTCATCGTGCCGGCGGACACGCCGGGCATGACCTTCGGCGCCCCCGAGAAGAAGCTCGGGCTGCACTGCGACGTGACCACCCAGGTCCTGTTCGAAGGTGCGCGGATCCCGGTGGAGCAACGCATCGGTGCGGAGGGGGCCGGCATGAAGGTCGCGTTGTCCGCCCTCGATGCCGGGCGGCTCGGGATCGCTGCGGTGGCCACGGGCATCGCGCAGGCGGCGCTCGCCCATGCGGTCGTCTATGCGCGCGAGCGCACCCAGTTCGGTCGGGCGATCGGGGAGTTCCAAGGGATGCAGTTCCTCCTGGCCGACATGGGCGCCGACGTCGAGCGCGCTCGTGCGACGTACCTCCACGCGGCCCGGCTCAAGGACGCGGGGCGCCCCTTCTCCCGCCAGGCGAGCATCGCCAAGCTGACCGCCTCCGACGTCGCCATGCGCGTGACCACCGACGCGATCCAGGTCTTCGGCGGCAACGGCTACACCCGCGACTACCCCGTCGAGCGGCTCTTCCGCGACGCGAAGGTGACCCAGATCTTCGAGGGCACCAACCAGATCCAGCGCATGGTGATCGGGCGCGACCTGCTGGCGTGATCGCCTCCCCGCGGGCGGGCGGGCACGCCCGAGTAACCGATCGGTAGAACTAGAACACGTTCCACCGACTGGACCAGTGCTGTGGCACGCGTCACCTTTGCGGCACGGTGTCGTTACTGAACTAGTACTTGTTCTAGTTTCGACCATGGGGAGTTGTTCCAGCGTGCCTGCAGTCCGTCGAACGCCTACCGCCCTCGTCTCGGGGGTGCTCGGCCTGTCGTTGCTCCTCGCCGGGTGCGGCTCCAACCTCGACCCCACCGAGGTCGCCGGCGCCAACGGCCAGGTCGTGGCCGCCGACGGCACGCTGGTCGACGGCACCGTCCCGGGTGCCACGACCGGGGGCACCACGGGAGGGACCACCGGCGGCACGACCGGGGGGACCACGGGCGGGACCACCGGCGGGACCACCGGCGGCACGACCGGCGGGACCGGCAGCACCGGGGGCTCCGGCACGGTGACGCCCGGAGATGGCTCCACGGAGCCGCCCGTCGCCGCGTCCGAGAAGGGCGCCTGCGAGGGCTTCAAGAACACGACCGGCGTCACCGACGACACCATCACCATCGGCAACTCCTCCGACATCTCCGGTCCGGTGCCGGGGCTCTTCGAGTCGAGCTCGGATGCCACCAAGGCCTTCGTCGCCTACTTCAACGCGACGGTCCCCGACGGCATCTGCGGGCGATCGCTCGTGCTCAAGACCTACGACAGCCGCACGGACGCGTCGGCGGACCAGCAGGCCTACACGGCTGCCTGCGACGAGGTCTTCGCGATGATCGGCTCGATGTCGGCCTTCGACTCCGGCGGCGCCCCGACCGCCCAGGCCTGTGGGCTGCCCGACATCCGCTCGGCCGCCGTGACCAACGAACGCAACGCCTGCTCGACCTGCTTCGGCGCCCAGTCGACCCAGACCGGCGAGGTGCAGAACAGCGTCGCGGACTTCGTGATCAAGAACTACAAGGACTCGGCCGACAACGCGGCCTTCCTCTACATCAACGCCGGTGCGTCCTCGCAGAACGCGACCAAGCAGGCGTCGGCCTGGGGCAAGCGCGGCCTGACCTTCGACTACATCCAGGGCATCGACATCTCGGAGTTCAACTACGCCCCCTACGTCCAGCAGATGAAGGACAAGGGGATCGAGGTCGTGTTCTGGACCGGCGCCTACCAGCAGTCGGTGCGGCTGCGTCAGGCGATGCAGCAGCAGGGCTACGAGCCGAAGCTCTACCTGCGTGACCCCACCGACTACAACCCGGACTTCGTCTCGTCGGGTGGCGACGCGGTGGAGGGCACGGTGATCTTCACCAACTTCGTCCCGTTCGAGGAGGCCGCCTCCAGTCCCGAGATGACCAACTACATCAGCTACCTCAACCAGGTGAAGCCCGGCGCCAACCCCGACTTCTTCGGCGTCTTCTCGTGGTCGGCGGCGCGGCTCTTCGTGGAGCTCGCGACCAGGCTCGGCGGCAAGCTCAGCCGCGAGACCCTGCTGGCCGAGGTCAAGAAGACCGCCGACTGGACCTCCGAGGGCCTGCACGCCCCCCAGGATGTCGGCCCCAAGCAGACCGGCGACTGCTGGCGCTACATCCAGCTGCGCGACGGCAAGTGGGTGCCGGTCGGCGGCACCAAGTACAGCTGCACCGGGCTCACCCAGGGGTGACCCGCGTCACCTGCGGCCCGCTGGGTCGTTCTCATCGATACCTAGCTCTCTGGAGGATCCATGGCTCGTCCGAGCCGAGACCGCACCGCCGGCGTACGTCTGCTCGCCGTGGCGACGCTGACGCTCGCGCTGGCTGCCTGCGGGTCCCAGCTCGAGCCGGGTGACGTCCGCACCGCCGGCGGCACGACCGCGGTCGACGGGACGGTCCCCGGTGCCGACGGAGCCGTCCCCGGGGCGGTCGTGCCGGGTGCGGATCCTGGAGCTCCCGACGTCCCCGGCACGGACCCGGGCGCGACGACGCCGGGTGGCTCGACGGGCGGCACCGGGTCGACGGGCGGTGACGCGGGCGGCGACACCGAGGGCGACAGCACCGGCACCGGCGAGAACGCCCCCACAGGCACGACCGAGGCCGGGAGCTGCGAAGGCTTCGACAACGACCAGACCGGCGTCACCGCCGACACCATCACCATCGCCAACGCCAGCGACATCTCCGGCCCGGTGCCGGGCATCTTCGAGTCCGCTCAGCTGGGCACCCGCGCGTTCGCGGCCTACTTCAACTCCACCGAGGAGCTGTGCGGACACAAGCTGGAGGTGCTCGCGCTCGACAGCCGCGCCGACGCGGGGTCCGACCAGCAGGCCTACCAGCGGGCCTGCGACGAGACCTTCGCGGCCGTCGGCTCGCAGTCGGCCTTCGACTTCGGTGGCGCCGGCACCGCCCAGGCCTGCGGTCTGCCGGACCTGAGGGCCTACTCGCTCAGCACCGACCGCACCAACTGCACGACCTGCTACGCCGCCTACGGCGTCCGCCCGGGCCAGGTGCCCAACGCGATGCCGCAGTTCTGGGTGAAGAAGGAGCCCGACGCCGTCGAGCACGTGGCGATGCTCTACGTCAACGCCGGCGCCGCCCCCGAGAACGCCTCCGCGTTCCGCAAGGCCTGGGAGGCCAACGGGTGGAACGTCGACATCTTCCAGGGCATCGACGTCTCCGAGTTCAACTACGCGCCCTACGTCCAGCAGATGAAGGACGCGGGCATCGAGTTCGTCAACTACATCGGGCCCTACCAGTTCACCGTCAAGCTGCAGCAGGCCATGGCCCAGCAGGGCTTCACGCCGAAGGTGTTCCTCCAGGACGCGACCATCTACGACTCCGCCTACGTCGAGCAGGCCGGGGAGCTCGGCAACGGGGTCTACGCCTACTCACAGACCAACCTCTTCGACGACTTCTCCATCGCCGAGATGAAGCTCTACCGCGCGTGGCTCGACCAGGTCTCGCCCGGCGCCGAGCCCAACATCTACGGCGTCTACGCCTGGTCGGCGGCGCGCCTGTTCGTCGAGGAGGCCACCAAGCTCGGCGGCAAGCTCACCCGCAAGACCCTCCTCGCCGCGCTCGCGGAGGTCCGTGACTGGACCGCCAACGGGATGCACGTCCCGCAGGACGTGGGTGCCAAGACGACGGCCAACTGTGCGTCGGTCATCCAGCTCGACGGTGGCACCTGGTCCAAGGTGTCCCCGGGCGAGTTCCTCTGCGGCTCTATGTCGAACCTAGGGAGCTGACCCATGAGCTCGTTCATCTCGTTCACGATCTTCGGCCTGGTGTCCGGGGCGGCGTATGCCATCGCCGCGTCCGGCCTGGTGCTGACCTACACCACGACGCGGGTGTTCAACATCGCCCACGGCGCCTTCGGGATGGTGCTGGCGTTCGTGTTCTGGGACTTCTCCGAGCGCCAGGGGCTGCCGTTGTGGTTCTCCCTGGTGCTGGTGCTGCTCGTGGTGGCGCCGGCGGCGGGGTGGTTCGTGTCGCGGTTCGTGACCAAGGGCCTGGGCGAGGCGCCGGTGTCGTCATCGTTGGTCGTCACCGTGGGCCTGTTCGTGGGCCTGATCGGTCTGGCGCAGCAGATCTGGCCGCCAGAGGCACGCTTCGTCCCGCCGTTCTTCCCCGAGACGAGCTTCCAGCTGGGCGACACGTTCGTCACCGCGCACCAGCTGATCACGATCCTGTCCTCGATCGTGGTCGCGGTGCTGCTCTACGTGCTGCTGAACCGCACCCGGATCGGCACCGCGATGCGCGCGTCCGTGGACAACCCGGAGCTGCTGAAGCTCTTCGGTGGCCGCCCCGAGCGGGTCGCATCACTGTCGTGGGCGATCGGGATCTCGTTGGCCGGCCTGGGCGGGGTGCTGCTCGTGTCGGTGGTGGGCCTGGACTACTACGCACTCACGTTGCTGGTCATCAACGCCTACGCCGCCGCGATGCTGGGCCGGCTCAAGAGCCTGCCGCTCACGTTCGTGGGCGCGATGGGCCTGGGCCTGCTGACGTCCTACGCCTCTGCCTACCTGCCCACCGAGGGCCTGCTCAACTCGGTGCGCAACGTGGTGCCGGCGCTGTTCCTCTTCGCGGTGATCATCATCCTTCCCCAGGCCCAGCTGCGGATCGGGCAGGTCAAGGGCATCGTGTCCGCACCGCTGCCGTCCTTGGGCAAGGCTGTCGGGTGGGGCCTGGGCCTCCTCGCCTTCGTCGGTCTGCTCGCCGGGTCGTCGTCGCAGGCCAACCTGCTGCTGGTCGGCACGGCGGCGACGTACGCGATCGTGATGCTGTCGTTGGTGCTGCTCACCGGCTACGGCGGGCACGTGTCCCTGGCCCAGCTGACCTTCGCCGGGGTCGGGGCGTTGGCCTACGCCAAGCTCGAGCAGCCCAACCTCTACGGCCTGGTGCTCTCGGCGCTGATCGCCGCCGCGGTCGGCGGCCTGGTCGCGCTGCCGGTGCTGCGCCTCACGGGGCTCTACCTCGCGCTGTCGACGCTCGCCTTCGCCTCGATCATGGACAAGATGATCTTCCAGGCCGACTTCGCGTTCGGCTTCAACGGCACCCTGCCGGCGGGGCGTCTCTCGATCCTCGGCAACGCGATCACCTCCACCGGGGGCTACGTCTTCGCGATGAGCGTGTTCCTGGTCCTGGTCGCGTGGGGCCTGCTGCTCCTGCGCCGCGGGGTGCTCGGGCGGATGCTGATCGCGATGCGCGACAGCCCCGCCGCGTGCGGCACGCTGGGCCTGGACATGCGGTGGTTCCGCGTCGGGCTCTTCGGGATGTCGGCCGGCATCGCGGGACTGGCGGGGGCGCTCTTCGCCGGTCTGCGGGGCACGATCGGGTCCGCGGACTTCCAGTCGTTCAACTCGCTGCCGCTGCTGCTCCTCGCGGTCGTCTTCGGGGTCACCTCCGTCACCGGCGCCGTCCTCGGCGGGACCGGTCTGATGCTCCTCCCCGTGCTGTCCTCGGGGGACCCGCAGCTCGGTGGGCTGCTCTTCGCGCTGATCGGCTTCGGTGCGGTGTTCGCGGGCCGGGACCCCAACGGCCTGGCCAACCTGATCTTCCGCGGTGGCCACCTCATCGAGTCCCGGGTCGCGCCGCAGGTGATGTCGCGGCTGCCGGACCTGCCCGGCCGTGGTCGCCGCCGCGCCGACGGCGACTCACCCGGCGACGGCAGCGTCGAGGTGCCCCTGTCACAGCTCACGCACGAACCGGTCCCAGCTGGCAACGAGAAGGAGGTGGGGGCTCATGTCGCTGCTCGAGGTTGATGACGTCGTCGTCCAGTTCGGTGGCGTCACCGCGGTGAACCACGCGAGCTTCGTGGCCGAGGCCGGTCGCATCACGGGTCTGATCGGCCCCAACGGTGCAGGGAAGACCACCTGCTTCAACGTCATCAGCGGCCTGCAGAAGCCCACAAGGGGCAAGGTCCGCTTCGACGGCAAGACCGTGACGAACATGCCGGTCCACCGCCGCTCGAAGCGGGGGATGGGTCGCACGTTCCAGCGCCTGGAGGCCTTCGGGTCCCTGACCGTGCGGGAGAACGTGCGGGTGGCGCTCGACATCCACCGCGGCCTGCTGGGCCTGGTCAAGCCCGGTGCGGCCGACATCGACGCGCTGCTGGAGCGGGTGGGGATCTCGGCCTACGCCGGTGAGCGGGCGGACTCGATCCCCACGGGGACTGCGCGGCTGCTGGAGCTGGCACGGTGCCTGGCCGGGGAGCCGAAGCTGCTGCTCCTCGACGAGCCGTCGTCCGGCCTGGACGAGTCGGAGACCGACGCGTTCGGTGACCTGCTCAAGGAGCTCGCGGCGTCCGGGTGCGGGATCCTCATGGTCGAGCACGACATGGACCTCGTGATGGCGGTGTGCGACGAGATCCACGTCCTCGACTTCGGGTCCGTGATCGCCTCCGGGCTCCCGGCGATGATCCGCAACGACCCCAAGGTCCAGAAGGCCTACCTCGGCTACTCCGACGAGGCCCCCGACGAGTCGGCTGCCCTGGCCGGCATGCACGACAGCACCCATGACACGACGGTCCTGCCGGTCGTAGGAGCGCACTCATGAGTGTCCCGATCCTGGAGGTCATCGACCTGACCGCGGCCTACGGGCGCATCGAGGTCCTGCGCGGGGTGAACCTCGCGGTCCCGAAGGGCGCGGTGATGGCGTTGCTGGGTCCCAACGGTGCCGGGAAGTCGACGCTGACGAAGGTCATCTGTGGGCAGAAGAAGGCCACCGGCGGTGACATCCACCTCGGCGGGGTCAACGTCCGCAACGCCTCACCGGAGGAGCTGGCCCGGCTGGGGTTGTGCACGGTCCCCGAAGGACGCTCGGTGTTCCCGAACCTCACGGTGCAGGAGAACCTCACGCTGATGTCCTACGCCGGGGTGCCGGCCGAGGCGGTCCTGGAGACCGCGTTCTCCTACTTCCCCCGGTTGTTGGAGCGCAGGGGCCAGCTGGCGGGGACGATGTCGGGTGGTGAGCAGCAGATGCTCGCGATGTCGCGGGCGTTGGCCTCGGACCCGGCGTTGCTGTTGCTGGACGAGCTCTCGATGGGGCTCGCGCCGTTGATCGTGGACGAGCTCTACGACACCGTCGCGCAGATCGCCGCCTCCGGGGTGTCGATCCTGTGCATCGAGCAGTTCGCGAGGACCGCGTTGCGCGTCTCGGACTATGCGGCTGTCATGTCGGGTGGTCGCGTCGTCGCGACCGGTGAGCCCGACGAAATCATGGAAACCATGCAGGACGTCATCCTCGGAGGTGCCGCATGAAGCGGCAGTCACACCACACCCACACCCGGTCCCACACCCGCGCGCGGGCCTACGTGCTTCCGCTCGCGGCCGCAGCTCTGGTCGGCGCGATGCTGCCGATCACGAGCGGGTCCGCGGTGGCTTCCCCCGCACCCTCCAGTGCGGAGGAGGGCGAGCCCGCGTTCAGCGGCTTCTCCGGCGAGGCGGTCGGCACCCCGGTCGAGATCGAGATCTACGAGCCGTCGATCCCGATCCCCTCGACCCCGCAGGCGGAGTTCCTCTTCGGCTACTCCCGCGTCGAGGCCGACTCGTCCAGCTCGGCCGGTCGCGCGAGCTACCTGTGGCCCGGCGACTCGCTGGGCGAGGGCGCCAAGACCGTCTTCGAGAACCTCGGGCTCCCGCCGGAGATCTCCGGGCCGATCGCGGCCCAGGGCTATCCCTTCCAGGTCAACTCCAACTTCCCCTCCGGCGAGGATTTCGCCTCCGACGAGCCCTTCCCCGGCGTCGTGCAGCGGACCGGTGCGGCGGACGGCAAGGTCTACGCCGACATGGCCTACTCCTCCGACTGCCAGGCGCAGGACCCCGACGACGGCGGTGGTGACGACGGTGGGGGTGGTGGCGCGCCAGGACTTCCGGGCCTGCCCGAGCTGCCCGGTCTGCCGGGACTCGCCGGGATCACCGGCGGGCTCACGAGTGCGCTGACCGGCGGGTCGGGCGCGTCCGCTCAGACGTCGGGTCAGGGTGGCTCGGCCGCTGCGGCCGAGGAGGAGACGCCGTGCCAGTTCCCCGCGGAGCTCGCGGCCCTCGTCGACGTCGGTGGCTACACCTCGACCAGCAGCATCGTCGACGACCCCACCCAGGTGCGCAGCGTCAACCGTGCCGTCCTGAGTGACATCAGCCTGCTCGGCGGGGTCGTGCAGATCAGCTCGATCCAGGCTCGGTCGGTCTCGACCAGCAACGGCAAGACCAGTGACGCCGACGGCGGCGCCTCCTACGGAGTGATCACCGTCGCCGGGCAGAAGTTCCGCTTCGGTCCGGATGGGTTCGAGGCCGCCGGCCAGTCGCAGGGTGCGCCCGAGACACCGGCCGAGGTCGCCGCCGCGCTGGAGGAGCTGGGCCTGACGATCACGCTGCCCAAGCCGGAGACCGAGGCCAAGGGCGGCAAGGCCACCAGCAAGGTCGTGGGCATGAGTGTCGAGGTCGACCTCAAGACCCTCAACCTGGTCCTGACCCAGCTGCCGCTCTCCGACATCTTCATCGAGCTGCCCGACGACCTGGGCCCGATCAAGAGTGCTCTGCTCTCCGCGGCCAACCTCGCCTCCCGGGTCGTGGTCAACCTCGGTGTCGCCGAGAGCGGCGTCGAGACCGTCCAGGGCATCGACATCCCCGTGCCTCCGACACCGGAGCCCGAGGAGGAGACCGACGAGGGCGAGGGTGACGGTGCCTCGGGTGGCAACACCTCGGGTGGCGCGACCGGCTCGAGCGCCGGCGTACCTCCCTCGAGCACGCCGGCGGCCCCGGGCAGCGACGTCGCACCGACCGCGGGCCCCCTGCCCGTCGACGCAGCGCTGACCTCCGGCCTGCCCAAGCTGTTCTCCATCCCCGGTGTCCTGCTCTTCGGGGGTCTCGCGCTCGCGACGGTCCTGGGCTCCTACATGCGCAAGATGGGCGCCCTCGCCCTCGGCGGCGGCGCCGCCTGTCCCCACGGCCTCGACAGCGGCCTGCCCGACCTGAGAAAGGCCTGACCACGATGAGCACCACGACCAGCACCCCCGCGAGCGGGGCCCGCACCGGCGCCCTGCCCTCCGACCTCCCGCGTGCCGGATCGCGCGGCGGGTCGGGGGCGGCGCCACTGAAGAACAACTACTCCTCGCTGCTGCAGGTCGTGCTGTTCTGGCTCGGCGCGATCCTGATGCCCACCGGCATCATCGTGATCCTGCTCGGCTACTACGGCGTGGCCAACGCGGCCTTCGACTTCGACCGCGAGGCCTACTCCTACTCCGGCGGGTTCCTCGGCCTCGCGCTCACCTTCAGCGGCGGGTTCCTCTACTTCGGGGCCTGGCTGGCCCGCATCGCCGAGGACAACCGCGAGTCCTCCAAGCGCCTCGCCGACACCCTGCTCGTCCTGGCCGACGTCACCAGCCGGTCCGCGGCGATCAGCGACAACGGCGTCGACGTCGCCGCCCTGCCCGTCGTCGCCGGCAACGGCACCACCATCCACCGCCGCGACTGCGCCCTCATCGCCCACCGCGACGACCTCCGCCCCGCCGGCGACACCCCCGGCCTCACCACCTGCCGCGTCTGCAAGCCATAAGCCGGGATAGTGCGGGACGTTTTCGACCTCGCTGGCTGCGCAGCAGGTCGAAAACGTC
>NZ_CALRWD010000010.1:0-82504 GCF_943371775.1 Nocardioides psychrotolerans | reverse complement strand
CAACGCATCACCGTCATCGGCCACGAGCGACTCATCACCGAGATCGACCTCAAACGCGGGCTGCGATACCAATCAGCCAACCCAAACGGTAGAAAAGTGTCCGCGAAGTCCTGAGACATATGTGTCCGCGATGTCCTGAGACACAACACCGCGCTGGAGCGCTGGCTGGGGCACACGACTGCCCTGCGGGCACCCCCGGGTCGCCGCGCCACGGCTGCAACATTGCGCCGACTCGGCGTACGCGGTGCAACATCGCGCCGACTCGGCGTACGCGGTGCAACATCGCGCCGACTCGGCGTACGCGGTGCAACATTGCGCCGGCTCGGCGATCAGTCGGGGGGCAGGGCCTGCTGGACGCAGTCGAGCTGGGCGGCGCTGAAGGTGGCGACGGCGTCGCCGGAGAGGTCGCCGAGGAGCGACGACTCGGCCACCTCGCGCAGCTGCTCCTCGGTGACGGCGGCGCGCAGGCAGGTCTCGTAGGCGGCGCGGTCGACCTTGCCCTTGGTCGCCGCGACCTGGGCGCGGCCGGACTCCGAGACGAGGTCGGAGCAGGCGAACTGCGCGTCGACCCACAGCTCGGCACCCTCGGGCGTGAGGCCGGTCAGCCCCGTGTCCAGGGTGTAGTCCTCGTTGAGGATGCCGGCCTCCCGGAGGTCGTCCGCGTCGCTGTTGGAGACCAGCAGTCCGGCGAAGCAGCGACCGGCCGAGAGGTTCTCCTCTGTGCGGTCGTCGCTGGTCCAGAGCGACACGAGGTCCTGGCGCACGGACTCCATGTCGAAACGCGGATCGGCCGAGGGTTGTGGCGCCGGGCCGAACTCCTCCGAATCCTGGCTCAGCGTGCTCGGGCCGTCGTCCGTGCACCCACCGAGCGTGACAGCGCCGAGGAGCGCCAACGCGGCGGCGTACGGACGGACTGCAAGCGGCATGTGAGCATCGTCCCATTACTGTGCAGTGCGTGGACTTCTCCCCATCACCGCGCGCCGCCGACCTCACCGCCCGCGTCAAGGACTTCATCGACACCGAGATCGCCCCGGCGGAGGAGGGCTACCACCGCGACCTCGCGGAGGCCCGCCGCACGGGCGACCCGTGGCAGCCGCTGCCGCTGATCGAGGAGCTCAAGACCAAGGCCCGCGAGCGGGGGCTGTGGAACCTCTTCCTGCCCCACGAGCACGCCGGGGAGTACGCCGCCCGCTTCGGCACCGACGGCGGCGAGGGGCTGACCAACGTCGACTACGCCCCCATCGCCGAGCTGACCGGGCGCTCCGCGATCGCGCCGCTGGTGCTCAACTGCAACGCACCCGACACCGGCAACATGGAGGTGCTGCTGCGCTACGGCACCGAGGCGCAGCGGAAGGAGTGGCTCGAGCCGCTCCTCGACGGGCGCATCCGCTCGGCGTTCACGATGACGGAGCCGGACGTGGCGTCCTCCGACGCCACCAACATGGAGGCGACCGCGGTCGTCGACGGTGACGAGGTCGTGATCAACGGCCGCAAGTGGTGGTCGACCGGGGTGGGTCACCCCGACTGCAAGATCTTCGTCTTCATGGGGTTGACCGACCCCGACGCCGACCGGCACCACCGCCACTCGATGGTGCTCGTGCCGCGCGACACCCCCGGGGTGAGGATCGAGCGGCTGCTCAACACGATGGGTGTCTACGACGAGCCGCTCGGCCACGGTGAGGTCTCCTTCACCGACGTGCGCGTGCCGGTCGGCAACATCATCAGCGGCCCCGGTGAGGCGTTCGCGATCGCGCAGGGTCGCCTCGGCCCCGGCCGCGTGCACCACTGCATGCGGTTGATCGGCCTGGCCGAGATGTCCCTCGAGCTGGCCTGCAAGCGCAGCCTGGCGCGCACGGCGTTCGGCAAGCCGCTCGCCAACCTCGGCGGCAACCGCGAGCGCATCGCCGACGCCCGCATCGCCATCAACATGGCCCGGCTGCTCGTGCTCGACGCCGCGTGGAAGCTCGACGTCGGCGGTCCGATCAACGCGCTGTCCGAGGTCTCCCAGATCAAGGTCGCCGTGCCCGCGATGGCCCAGCAGGTCATCGACTTCGCGATGCAGATCCACGGCGGCGGCGGTCTCTCCGACGACTTCCCGCTCTCCGGCGCCTGGACCGCGGCGCGCGCGCTGCGCCTGGCCGACGGTCCCGACGAGGTGCACCGCGGCGTGGTCGCCCGGCTCGAGCTCGGCCGCTACGGAGCCAGCCGATGAGCGCCCCGACCGGCCAGCGGGTCCTGGTCACCGGTGCCGCCTCCGGGCTGGGCGAGGCGCTCGCCGACGCGTTCGAGGCGCGCGGCGACCTGGTGCTGCGCACCGACATGTCGCCCGGCGTGGAGCTCCACCTCGACATCACGAAGGACGAGGACTGGGCCGCCGCCCTGGCCCACGTCGAGGAGACGTGGGGCGGGCTGGACGTGCTCGTCAACAACGCCGGCGTCGCCGGTGGCGGTCGCCTCGACGTCGCCACGATGGACGAGTGGCAGTGGATCACCGAGATCAACCTCTTCGGGGCGGTGCGCGGCACCCGCACGTTCGTCCCGATGTTCAAGCGGCAGGGGTCGGGGCGGATCGTCAACACCGCCTCGCTCGCCGGCCTCGTGCACCCGGCCGGCATGGCGTCCTACAACGCCAGCAAGGCGGCGGTCGTGGCCCTCACGGAGACGACCGGCCACGAGCTGGCGTCGTACGGCGTCACGGCGCACGTGATCTGCCCGTCCTACTTCAAGACCAACCTGATGAGCTCGCTCCAGGGCGCTGACACGGCCCTGGCGGCCGTCATGACCAAGCTGGTCGACAACTCGCAGGTCAGCGCCGCCGACATCGCGAAGGCGGTGCTCGAGGGGCTCGACCGCGGCGACGAGATCATCGTCCCCGACCAGGCCGCCCGCGACGCCTACGGGCTCAAGCAGGGCGACCGCGCGACCTACGACCTGATCATGCGCGACCAGGCCGCCAAGCTGGACAGGGGTGCACGATGACGACGAGCGACGAGGGGGTCTCGACAGGCTCGACCGACGAGAGCCGACCGGTCCGCGACGAGGATGCCTTCGACGTCGAGGCGGTGGCCACCTGGTTGCGCGACAACGCGCTGGCCTTCCGCGACGACCTCGACGGCACGCCCGAGGTGCGTCAGTTCCCCGGCGGCGCGTCCAACCTGACCTACCTGCTGCGTTACCCCGCGCGCGACCTGATCCTGCGCCGGCCGCCGTCGGGCGTGAAGGCCGCGGGCGCGCACGACATGGGTCGCGAGTTCGTCATCCAGCACGCGCTCGCGCCGCTCTTCCCCTACGTCGCCACGATGGTCGGCCACTGCACGGACGAGTCGGTGATCGGCTCGGACTTCTACGTCATGGAGAAGATCGACGGCACGATCCCGCGCCGCGACCTCCCGTGGGAGCTGCCTCCCGAGGAGGTGTCGCGAATGTGCGAGAGCGCCCTCGACGTGCTGATCGCGCTGCACTCCGTCGACGTCTCGCAGTCGGCCGAGCTCGAGGCCTACAGCCGCGGCGACGGCTACGTCGACCGCCAGGTCGGTGGCTGGACCAAGCGCTTCGCCAACGCCCGCACCGACGACACCGGGGACTGGAGCGACATCGTCGCCTGGCTCGAGGAGCACAAGCCCGGCGACGTCGCGCAGACGATGATCCACAACGACTTCCGCTTCGACAACCTGGTCCTCGACGCCGACGACCCGCAGAAGGTCGTGGGGGTCCTCGACTGGGAGATGGCGACCGTCGGCGACCCGCTGATGGACCTCGGCGGCATGCTGTCCTACTGGGTGCAGGCCGACGACGACGAGTTCTTCCTGCTGTTCCGCCGCCAGCCGACCACGGTGCCGGGCATGTGGACCCGCGCCGAGGTCGTCGAGCACTACTGCGAGCGCATGGGCTTCGACATGACGCCCGAGCGGTGGCGCTTCTACGAGGTCTTCGGGCTCTTCCGGCTGGCCGTGATCGCCCAGCAGATCTGGTACCGCTACTTCCACGGCCAGACCACCAACGAGCAGTACGCCGTCTTCGGTCCCGCCGTCGGCTACCTCGAGACCCGCTGCCGCTCGATCATCGCGGCGTCCTGATGGGTCGCTGCTGATGGGTCAGCTGCTCCTCGTCCGGCACGGCCAGGCGTCCTTCGGCGCCGCCGACTACGACGTGCTCTCCGAGACCGGTTGGGCCCAGGGTCGTCTCCTCGGTGCGTTCCTGGCCGAGCGCGGGGTCGTGCCCGACGTGGTCGTCCGGGGCGACATGCGCCGGCACCGCGAGACCGGCGAGGCGATGATCGAGGGCGCCGGCTGGTCGGTCGCGCCGATGCAGGTCGACGCCGGGTGGGACGAGTTCGACCACGTCGGCCTGGTCGCGACCGCCCCGGACCTGCCCGACGAGCCGATGGACCGGCGTACGTTCCAGCAGGTCTTCGAGCGCGCCACCGCCCGCTGGACCGCCGGCGAGCCCGGCGACTACCCCGAGACGTACGCCGCGTTCGCGGCCCGGGTGCGCGGCTCCCTGGCCGCAGCGGCCGAGCAGGCGGGCCCCGGGCGCACCGTGGTCGTCGTGAGCTCGGGCGGCACGATCGCGGTCGTCGCCGCGGCGCTCAGCGACCCCGACGCCGACCCGGCGGGCCTCGCGCGGCTGTGGGCGCGGTTCAACACCGTCATGGTCAACTCGTCGGTCAGCCGCGTCGTCGTCGGCTCGACCGGCGCCAGGCTGCTGAGCTTCAACGAGCACAGCCACGTCTCCGGGGACACGCTGACCTACCGCTAGGCCGCAGACACCTCGCCGGGTCTCGACGCCGCCTCGCCCAGAGGCTCGGCGGGCTCGACCAACGAGCGGGGCGAGGTCAGGGGTAGGTTGCCGCCGTGTCCGACCAGGCGAGCAACGCGCTCCTCGCGATCGCGCTGGGGACCGTGGTCGCGATCGTGCTGCTGGTGCCGGTCGCGGCCTACCAGTACCGCCTCGACGGGCGGCTCCAGCCGAGCGACCTGGCGATCCTGCTGTCCGGCGCGGTCTACGGGCTGGCGCTGTGGACCTACACGCTGCTGCCGGTCCCGCCCGAGGGGACCTACCGGTGCAAGGGTCGCCAGCTCGACCCGCTCGGCTCGATCGGCACCATCGACCTCGGACCGCCGGGGGCGCTGCTGCGCGACCCGGCGTTCCTCCAGGTCGCGCTCAACGTGCTGCTCTTCGTGCCGCTGGGCTACTACGTGCGTCAGATCCTCAAGCGCGGCGTGGTCGTGGCGACCCTGCTCGGTCTCGGCACGTCGCTGCTCATCGAGGTGACCCAGCTGACCGGGGTGTGGAGCGTCTACGACTGCGCCTACCGGCTCTTCGACGTCGACGACCTGATCGTCAACACCTTGGGGGCGCTGGGCGGGTCGCTCCTCTCCGCCGTCGTCGTACGACGCAGGGTCGCCGCGGTCCCGCTGCCGACCAGCATCACCTGGGGTCGCCGGCTCGTGGGGATGCTCAGCGACGTGCTCTTCCTCGTGCTGGCGGGAGCCGCGGCGGCGCTGGCCTACCGCGCCTGGTGCCTCTACGGCCCCGGCACCTTCGACGCCGACGTCCAGGCGCTGCTCCAGGTCGGGGTGCCCGGGGCGGTGGAGGCGCTGAGCGTGCTGCTGGTCGGTCGCACGGTCGGCGAGCACGTGATCTCGGTGCGCGCCGTCGCGCGGCGGCCGCGGCTCGTCGTCCTCTCGAGGCTGGTCAAGCTCGCGACCGGCGTCGGCCCGCTCCTCCTGCTGACCCAGCTCGGCCCGACGGTCGCGGCGACCGCCCTGCCGGCGTATGCGGTCCTCACGATCGTCGCCTCCTGGCGCAGCGAGGGCCACCGCGGCCTGAGCCACCAGCTGGCCGGCATGGACCTGGTGATCGCGCGCGAGGAGGCGTTCGGCGCTGCCGATGACGGCCGCGACCAGCAGCAGGGGAGAGTGGAGCCATGAGACTCGTCGCCCGTCTGCTGCTCGCCCTCGCGCTGCTCGTCGCCGGGGTGGGTCACCTGGTCAATGTCGACGAGTTCCTCGGCCAGGTGCCGACGTTCCTCCCGCTGCGCGAGGAGATCGTGGTCGTCTCCGGCTTCATGGAGATCGCCCTCGCCGCGGCGCTGGTGCTGACCCGCGGTCAGCGGCTCGCGCTGGTCGGGGCCGTCGTCGCGGCGTTCTTCGTCGCGGTCTTCCCCGGCAACATCTGGCAGGCCGTCAACGGCTCGACGTCTTTCGGCCTCGACACCGCGACCGGCCGCATCGTCCGGCTCTTCTTCCAGCCGCTGCTGGTCGTGTGGGCGCTGTGGTGCACGGGCGCCTGGGCGGCCTGGCGCTCCCGTCGGGAGCCCGGGGGAGACAGGGCTACATCAGCCGCTTGAGCACCCCGAGCGGGGCGTGCTTCATCACCACCGACAGCGGCGCCCACGGCAGCGCCGGCACGCACGCGTCGGCGACCTCCTTCTCGATCGCCGACACCATGGAGGCCACGCCCGTCTCGGTCGAGACCATGAACGACGCCTTGTCCTGGACTGCCTCGTTCATCTCCGAGGCGATGTAGCCGGGGTAGAGCACGGTGATCTTCACGGTCTTCCCGAGCGGCTTGCCGTAGAGCTCGTTGCGCAGCCCCTCCGCCAGGTAGGCGGCGCCGATCTTGGTGGCGGCGTAGGTCGTCATCGCCTTGGGCATCCCACGCATCGCCGACATCGACGAGACCATCACCAGGTGGCCGGCCTGCTGGTCACGGAAGATCTCCATCGCCGCCTCGGTCTGGGCCAGCGCGGCGACGAAGTTGGTCATCGCCGTCTCGCGGTTGGCGTCGAAGCGACCGGTGCCGAGCGGGGCGCCCTTGCCCAGCCCGGCGTTGACGACGATCCGGTCCAGGGTGCCGAAGTCGGCGCGGAACGCCCGGAACACCTCGAACACCTGGTCGTCGTCGGTGACGTCGAGGGCCCGCAGCTCGACACGGCGCTCGGGGTGGGCGGCGAGGATCTCGGCCTTCAGCTCGTCGAGCCGGTCCGTGCGACGGGCGCACAGCGCGAGGTCGTTGCCGCGGGCAGCGAGCTGGCGGGCCATCTCGGCCCCGAGACCGGACGAGGCGCCGGTGATGAGGATCGTCGTCATGCGGCGATTCTGGCCCACGGCGACGATCCCGTGACCACCGACTCTTGACGGATGCCCCCTGGTGCATTTGTCTGAGGCCAGCGCGTGCTCATCCCCGGACCGCCGGGGACTCGGTGGCACGGCTGTCACGGATCGAGGTCCTCATGTCAGTGTCACGTCCTCGCGGATCGACCAGGAGCCGGCTCGCCGTCGCCTCGGTCGGCGCGCTCACCGCGGGCCTCTTGGCCGCGCTGCCCCCCTCCGGCGCCCAGGGCGCGCCATTCGTCGCGGCGGTCGCTCCCGCCGCGTCGGCCCCGGCCGCAGCCGTCCGCGGTGGAGCCGAGCGGTTCACCGACGGTCGCTACATCGTGCTGCTGCGCGAGGCCGCCGCCACCGGCTACACCGGTGGCAGGAGCGGCTACGCCGCCACCAAGTCGACGGGGGGCCAGTTCCGCGCGGACACCCCGGCCGTGGCGCGCTACACCGACCACCTGCGCACCTCGCAGGAGCGGGTCGCCGGCTCCGTGGGCGCGAGCGTCGACACGAGCTACACGATGGCGAGCAACGGCTTCGCCGCGACACTCACCGCCGCGCAGGCGCTCGAGCTCGCCACCGACCGCCGCGTGCTGCTGGTCGAGAAGGCCGGCATCCGCAAGGTCACCACGTGGAGCACCCCCGACTTCCTCGGCATGACGGGCAAGAACGGCGCCTGGGCCGCCAAGGGCGGCCGCACCCAGGCCGGCAGCGGCGTCGTCGTCGGCGTGCTCGACACCGGCATCTGGCCCGAGTCGAAGTCCTTCTCCGGATCGCCGCTCTCGACGAAGCCCAAGACCCCGTGGGACATCTCCATGGAGGGCGGGCTGACCCGCATGGAGAAGGCCGACGGCACCCTCTTCAGGGGCGAGTGCGAGACCGGCCAGTCCTTCACCCTCGCCGACTGCAACACCAAGGTCATCAGCGCCCGCGTCTTCGGTGACGCCTACCTCGCCGCCACGCCCGAGGACCAGCTCTCCGAGCACGAGTTCATCTCACCGCGTGACGGCGGCGGCCACGGCAGCCACACCGCCAGCACGGCCGCCGGCAACCTCGTCAAGAACGTCTCCACCGCAGGTCTGAAGTTCGGCACCATCTCGGGCATGGCCCCCGGCGCCAAGATCGCGGTCTACAAGGTCTGCTGGGAGGCCGGCGACCCCGACCTGAGCGGCTGCTTCACCGAGGACATGGTCGCGGCCGTGGACCAGCTCGTCGTCGACGGCGTCGACGTCGTCAACTTCTCCATCGGCGGCGGCCCCTCGCCGTCGCTCGACGCCACGGAGCTGGCCTTCGAGGGTGCGGCCGAGGCCGGCATCTTCGTCGCGGCCTCCGCGGGCAACAGCGGCCCCGACAACACCACGCTCGACCACCCGTCGCCGTGGCTGACGACGGTCGCCGCCGGCACGCACACCACCAAGTTCGAGAACACGATCGTGCTGGCCAACGGCAAGAAGGTCATGGGCGCCTCCAGCTCCCAGACCCCGGTCTCCGAGCGTCGCATCGTGCTGGGCTCCGACGCGGTGGTCGAGGGCGGCGACGCCGACGACGCCGCACTCTGCGGGCCCGACACGCTCGACCCCGCCAAGGTCACGGGCAAGATCGTCTACTGCTACCGCGGTGTCTACGACCGGGTCGCCAAGGGCGCCGAGGTCAAGCGGGCCGGGGGTGCGGCGCTGATCATGGCCAACCCCTCGCCCAACAGCCTCAACGCCGACATCCAGGTCGTGCCGACCATCCACATCACCGACACTGCCGGCGCGATCGTCGAGAAGTACGTCGCCGCGCAGGGCGTCGCCGCCAAGGCGTCGTTCAAGCTCGGCAACCTCACCAACGCCAAGACACCGTTGCCACAGGTGGCGGGCTTCTCCTCGCGCGGTCCGGTGCTGGTCTCCGAGGGTGACCTGCTCAAGCCCGACATCATCGCTCCCGGCGTCGACGTCCTCGCCGCCGTGGCGCCGCCGTCCAACCAGGGCAGGAGCTACGACCTCTACTCCGGCACCTCGATGTCGTCCCCGCACATCGCCGGCCTCGCCGCCTTCATCCAGGGCGAGCGACCGAAGTGGACGCCCATGACGATCAAGTCGGCGATGATGACGACCGCCACCTCGATCCGCAACGAGAAGGGTGGGCTCCTGCGCGACGCCTTCGCCCAGGGCGCCGGCCAGGTGAAGCCGAAGGCGTTCTTCGACCCGGGTCTCTTCATCACCTCCGACGCCACCCAGTGGCGCGGCTGGCTGGCCGACATCGGCTACAACACCGGCGTGCCGGCGCTGGACGCCAAGAGCATCAACCTGCCGTCGATCGCCGACGGCTCGATGACCGGCCCGACGACGTTCCCCCGGTCCTTCCGGGCGAGCATGAAGGGCACCTGGAAGATCAGCGCGGACCTCAAGGGCTTCACCGTGAAGCCGAGCCGGCCCAACGTGACCTCCAAGCGGGCCAACGACATCGTCGACGTCGACTTCACGATCAGCCGGACCACGGCGCCGCTGGGGGAGTACACCAGCGGCTTCATCACCCTGTCCGGTCCCACGCGGGTCCGCATCCCGGTGGCCGTCAAGCCGTTGTCGGTGCAGGCGCCGGCGCTCGTGACCGGCACGGGTGCGACCGGGACCAGCGACGTGGAGATCATCCCGGGCTTCACCGGTGAGCTCGACGTCACGACGTCCGGGCTGGCGAAGGGGGAGACCACCGTGGACACGGTGGACGTCAACGCCGACTACTTCTCCTGCATCACCGTGCCCGACGGCTCGGCGCTGACGCAGGTCGACCTCGACTCCGCGGACGACAGTGCCGACCTGGACCTCTACCTCCTGGCGGCCGACTCGTGCGACCCGGCCACGGCCTTCGCCGTGGCCGCCCAGTCGGCGACCGGCGCGGCGGACGAGTCCATCACGGCCCCCGGCCTCCCGGCCGGGACCTACATCGTCGACATCTTCGGCTTCGCCCCCGGCGCCGACGGTGCACCGATGGGCTTCACGCTCGACACCTACTCGGTGGAGCCGGGAGCCGGCCTCGGGGCCTTCACCGCGACGCCCGACCCGGTGCCGGTCGTGACCGACACCCCGACGAGCTTCGCGGTGTCGTGGACGGGTCTGGACCCGGACGCGCACTACCTCGGGCTCGTGGAGTACGAGGGCACCAGTGACGTCACGCTGGTGAAGGTGGACTCGGGCGGCTGAGCCGCAACGCGTCGTGACGGGGCCCGGGGTCCGCAACGGACCCCGGGCACCGGTGCGTCGTCCCACAATAAAAAGTCAGGCTTGACTGTTTGTAGGTGACAGGGCCATGCTGCCCGGGTGACCAGCACCGCGAGCGCCCGCGTCCCGCAGGAGGAGCGCACCCGCCTGATGCGTGCGCGCCTCCTCGACGCGACCGTCGAGTGCCTGGTCGAGCGCGGCTTCAGCGGCACGTCGACCACGTTGGTCTCCGAGCGGGCCGGGGTCAGCCGAGGGGCGCAGCTGCACCACTTCCCGACCAAGAACGACCTGGTGGTCGCCGCGGTCGAGCACCTCACCCACGTGCGGGGTGCCGAGCTCGCGGCCGCGGCCCAGCGCCTGCCGCGAGGGGACCGACGTACGCGTGCGGTGCTGGGGATGCTGGGCGACCACTTCACCTCCCCGGTCTTCACCGCGGCGCTCGAGCTGTGGGTCGCGGCCCGCACGGACCCCGCGCTGCTCGCCGCCGTGGCCCCGCTGGAGCAGCGCGTCGGACGCGAGGTGCACCGCCTGACCGTCGAGCTGCTCGGCGCCGACGAGTCACGGCCCGGCACCCGCGAGCTCATCCAGGCCACCCTCGACCTCGTGCGCGGCCTCGGTCTCGCCGACACCATCACCGACGACGCTCGGCGCCGCGACCGGATCCTCGACCAGTGGGCGCGCACCCTCGACGCTGCGCTCGACACGGCACCCGCTCCCGACCCCTCCTCGAAGGAGACCGCATGACCACCCTGCTCGAGGACCTCCTCGCCGACCTCCGCGCGGAGGGCGACCCGCTCTTCGCCGTCGTGTCCGGCCTCGACGAGGCCGGCTGGGCCACCCCCACCCCGGCTGCCGGCTGGACGGTCGCGACCCAGGTCGCCCACCTGCTGTGGACCGACGAGACAGCGGCGGCCGCTGCCCGCTCGCTCGACGGTGAGCGAGGCAAGGCGGCCTGGGACGAGATCGTCCTCCAGGCGATGGCGGACCCGTCGGGCTTCGTCGACACCGGCGCCCACGAGGCCGCGCGGCTCACGCCGACCGCCCTGCTCGCCCGGTGGGGCGCCGCCCGCGACGACCTCGCCGCAGCCCTGCGCGACGTGCCCGCCGGGCAGAAGATGCCGTGGTTCGGCCCGCCGATGTCGCCCGCGTCGATGGTGACGGCGCGCTTCATGGAGACGTGGGCGCACGCCCTCGACGTCTTCGAGGCGCTGGGCGCCGTGCCCGAGCCGACCGACCGCATCAAGCACGTCGCCCACCTCGGAGTCCGGACCCGTGACTTCGCCTACTCCGTCCACGGCCTCACGCCCCCGGCCGAGGAGTTCCGGATCGAGCTCACGGCCCCGTCGGGAGCGGTCTGGGCCTGGGGGCCCGAGGACGCCGCGCAGACGGTGAGCGGACCGGGGTACGACTTCTGCCTGCTGGTCACCCAGCGCGTCCACCGCGACGACACGGCGCTGGCGACCACCGGCGACGACGCCGCCCACTGGTTGACGATCGCCCAGGCCTTCGCGGGTCCGGCCGGCGAGGGGCGGGCTCCCCGATGACCGACGTGCTGCGCATCGGCAACTGCTCCGGCTTCTACGGCGACCGCCTGACCGCGATGCGGGAGATGCTCGAGGGTGGCGCTGACGGGCACGGCCTGGACGTCCTCACCGGGGACTACCTGGCCGAGCTGACCATGCTGATCCTCGGCAAGGACACGATGAAGGACCCGGCGCTGGGCTATGCGCGGACCTTCGTGCGCCAGGTCGAGGACTGCCTCGGTCTTGCCCTGGAGCGCGGCGTCACGATCGTCAGCAACGCCGGCGGCCTCAACCCCGCCGGGCTCGCCGACAAGCTGCGCGAGGTCGCCCGGGGCCTCGGCCTCGACCCGGCCATCGCCCACGTCGAGGGCGACGACCTGCGCCACCTCTCCGGAGAGCTGGGGGTCGAGGGTGCGCTGACCGCCAACGCCTACCTCGGCGGCTTCGGGATCGCCCGGGCGCTCGACCAGGGCGCCGACATCGTCGTCACCGGTCGCGTCACCGACGCCTCGCTGGTCGTCGGCCCCGCGATCAGCCGCTTCGGCTGGACGCCGACGTCCCACGACGAGCTCGCGGGCGCCGTCGTCGTCGGGCACGTCCTCGAGTGCGGCACGCAGGCGACGGGTGGCAACTTCTCCGGCTTCCGCACGCTGCCCCACGACGGCCGTCCGCTCGGCTTCCCGCTCGCCGAGCTCGCCGCCGACGGCTCCAGCGTCATCACCAAGCACGACGGCACCGGCGGTGCGGTCACGGTCGACACCGTCACCGCCCAGCTGGTCTACGAGATCCAGACCGCGCGCTACCTCAATCCCGACGTCACGACGCACCTCGACTCGATCCAGCTCGCGCAGGTCGGTCCCGACCGGGTGGCGATCAGCGGCGTGAAGGGCGAGGCGCCACCCGAGCGGCTCAAGGTCTGCGTCAACACCCTCGGTGGCTTCCGCAACTCGATGGAGTTCGTGCTGACCGGCCTCGACATCGACGCCAAGGCCGACTGGCTGCGGATGCAGCTCGAGCCGACGCTGACGGCCGCCACCGTGGCCTGGACCCGCACGGCCCTGCCCGGTGCCGACGCCGACACCGAGGAGGGCGCCTCGTGCCTGCTGCGGTGCACGGTCATGGACCCCGAGTCGGGGCCGGTCGCCAAGGCGTTCACCGGCCCGGCCGTCGAGCTCGCGCTGGCGTCCTACCCCGGCTTCACGATGACCAGCCCGCCCGGCCCGCCCTCGCCCTACGGCGTCTACCGCCCGGTCTACGTCGACCGCGACCGCGTCACCCACACCGTCGTGCACGCCGACGGCTCGCGCGAGGTCGTCCCCGACCCGGTGCAGCTCGGCTCGGCCGAGGACCTGTCCGGCCAGCGGCCCTCGCCCTACCCCGCTCCGGCCGACTCGCTGACCCGGCGGATGCCGCTCGGGACCTTCGTCCACGCCCGCTCCGGCGACAAGGGCGGTGACGCCAACCTCGGTCTGTGGGTGGCCCACGACGGCTCGGAGCTCTACGACGCGCGCGTGACCTGGCTGGCCAAGATGATGAGCCCGCGCAAGGTGCGCGAGCTGATCCCCGAGGCGCGCGACCTCGAGGTCGAGGTCTACGTGCTGCCCAACCTGGGCGCCGTCAACATCCTCGTCCGGGGTCTCCTCGGCGAGGGCGTCGCGGCCTCGACCCGGTTCGACCCGCAGGCCAAGGGCCTGGGGGAGTGGATGCGCTCGCGCATCGTTCACATGCAGGAGGACTTGCTCTGATGGACGTCACCCAGCTCGGCGCGGAGTTCGTGCGCCGCGAGGTCGCCCCCCACCTCCAGGAGTGGGAGGACGCCGGGATCTTCCCCCGCGAGCTCTACCTCGCGGCCGCCAAGCAGGGCCTGCTCGGCATGGCCTTCCCCGAGGAGGTCGGTGGCTCCGGCGCCACGATGCTGGAGTCGCTCGAGATGCAGGAGGGGATGTTCGCCGCCGGCGCGTCCAGCGGCCTGATGGCGGGTCTCTTCACCAGCGGCATCGCCCTGCCCCACATCGCCGCCTCGGGCAACGCCGACCTGATCGACCGCTTCGTGCGCCCCACGCTGGCCGGCGAGCTGATCGGGTCGCTGGCCGTGACCGAGCCCGGCGGCGGCTCCGACGTGGCCGGCATCCGCACGACCGCCGTGCGCGACGGCGAGCACTACGTCGTCAACGGTGCCAAGACCTTCATCACCAGCGGGACCCGAGCCGATTTCGTGACCACCGCGGTGCGCACCGGCGGACCCGGGCACGCCGGCATCAGCCTGCTCGTCGTCGAGCGAGGCACACCGGGCTTCACCGTGGACCGCTCGCTGCGCAAGATGGGCTGGCACTGCTCCGACACCGCCGAGCTGTCCTACGTCGACGTGCGGGTCCCGGTGGCCAACCTGGTGGGCGCGGAGGACTCGGGTTTCTACCAGATCGCCGAGCAGTTCGTCGTCGAGCGCGTCGGCCTCGCCGTCCACGCCTACGGCATCGCCGGTCGCGCGCTCGAGCTCACCGCGGCCTACTGCCGCGACCGCGAGACCTTCGGCAAGCCGCTCATCAGCAACCAGGTGGTGCGCCACAAGCTCGTCGAGATGCGCCGCCAGGTGGAGATCTCCCGGGTCTACACCCACGACGTCGCGCGTCGGCACGCCGCGGGGGAGAACGTGATCGCCGAGGCCTGCCTGGCCAAGCAGACCGCGTGCGACGCGGTGACATACGTCTGCGACCAGGCGGTGCAGCTCCACGGCGGCGCCGGCTACATGCACGGCACCGAGGTCGAGCGGCACTACCGCGACGCCCGCATCCTGCCGATCGGCGGCGGCGCCACCGAGGTGCTCACCGACCTCGCGGCCAAGCTGATGGGCTACGCGTCGTGAGCGCCAACCGCGAGGCGATGCTCGAGAAGATCGCGTCGCTGGACGCCGAGCACGCCAAGGCCGTCGAGGGCGGCGGCGAGCGCAGCGTCACGCGCCACCACGCCCGCGGCAAGCTGATGCCGCGCGAGCGCATCGAGCTGCTCGTCGACGAGGGCTCGGCCTTCCTCGAGCTGAGCCCGCTCGCGGGCTGGGGGTCCGACTTCACCGTCGGCGCCAGCGTCGTGACCGGCATCGGCGTCGTCGAGGGCGTCGAGTGCATGATCACCGCCAACGACCCGTCGGTGAAGGGCGGCGCCAGCAACCCCTGGACGGTCAAGAAGATCTTCCGGGCCTCCCAGATCGCCCAGGAGAACGGTCTCCCGACCATCTCGCTGGTCGAGTCGGGCGGCGCCGACCTGCCCACGCAGAAGGAGATCTTCATCCCGGGCGGCAAGCTCTTCCGCGACATCACCCGCGCCAGCGCCCGCAAGGAGCCCACGATCGCGCTGGTCTTCGGCAACTCCACCGCCGGTGGCGCCTACGTGCCCGGCATGAGCGACTACACCGTCATGGTCAAGCAGCAGGCCAAGGTCTTCCTCGGCGGCCCGCCCCTGGTCAAGATGGCCACCGGTGAGGAGTCCGACGACGAGTCGCTCGGCGGTGCCGAGATGCACGCGCGGACCTCCGGGCTCGCGGACTACCTCGCCGAGGACGAGCGCGACGCGATCCGCATCGGACGGCGGATCATCGCGCGGCTCAACTGGCGCAAGGCCAGGGTCTCGACAAGCTCGACCGACGGAGGGGGCTCGACCGACGGAGGGGGCTCGACCGACGGAGGGGGCACGTCGTACGCCGAACCCGTCGCCGACCCCGAGGGCCTGCTGGACCTGATCCCCGGCGACCTCAAGGAGCCCTTCGACCCGCGCGACGTGATCGCGCACCTCTGCGACGGGGTGAGCGAGACCAACGGCCAGGTCTTCGACGAGTTCAAGCCGCTCTACGGCACCTCGCTGGTCACCGGGTGGGCCCGGCTGCACGGCCGTCCGATCGGCATCCTCGCCAACGCGCAGGGCGTGCTCTTCAGCGAGGAGGCGCAGAAGGCGACCCAGTTCGTCCAGCTCGCCAACCAGACCGACACGCCCCTGCTGTTCCTGCACAACACCACCGGCTACATGGTCGGCAAGGACTACGAGCAGGGCGGCATCATCAAGCACGGCGCGATGATGATCAACGCCATCAGCAACTCCACCGTGCCGCACCTGACGGTGGTCATGGGGGCGTCCTACGGCGCCGGCAACTACGGCATGAACGGTCGCGCCTTCGACCCGCGCTTCCTCTTCACCTGGCCGTCGGCCAAGTCGGCCGTCATGGGTCCGGCCCAGCTCGCCGGGGTCCTCTCCATCGTCGCGCGGGCCGCGGCCGAGGGACGCGGCAAGGACTACGACGAGGAGGCCGACGCGGGCATGCGGGCCTTCATCGAGGCCAGCGTCGAGGAGCAGTCCCTGCCGCACTTCCTGTCCGGGATGCTCTACGACGACGGGGTCATCGATCCCCGCGACACCCGCACCGTCCTGGGCATCTGCCTGTCCGTCATCGACACCTCGACGTTCAGCGGCACCGACCGCTTCGGCGTCTTCAGGATGTGAGCCCGATGATCACCCGTCTCCTCGTCGCCAACCGGGCCGAGATCGCCAGCAGGGTCTTCCGCACCTGCCGCGCCCTCGGCATCGAGACCGTCGCGATCCACTCCGACGCCGACACCGGCCTTCCCTACGTCGGGGAGGCCGATCACGCCGTGCACCTGCCGGGCACGAGCCCGGCCGACACCTACCTGCGCGCCGACCTGGTGCTCGAGGCCGCGCGGCGCACCGGCGCCGACGCGATCCATCCGGGCTACGGCTTCCTGAGCGAGAACGCCGCCTTCGCCAGGGCGGTCACCGAGGCCGGCCTGACCTGGGTGGGTCCGGCGCCGGAGTCCATCGAGCAGATGGGCTCCAAGATCGAGTCCAAGAAGCTGATGGAGGCCGCCGGCGTCCCGGTCCTCACCAACCACACCGTCGACACCGCCACCGAGGCCGACCTGCCGCTGCTGGTCAAGGCGTCCGCGGGCGGCGGCGGGCGCGGGATGCGCGTCGTACGACGCCTCGAGGACCTCAGCGGCGAGATCGACAAGGCCGCCGCCGAGGCCGCCTCCGCCTTCGGGGACGGCACGGTGTTCGTCGAGCCCTACGTCGAGCGCGGGCGCCACGTCGAGGTGCAGGTGCTCGGTCACGCCGGGGGCGTCGAGGTCTACGGCGAGCGTGACTGCTCGGTCCAGCGCCGGCACCAGAAGGTGGTCGAGGAGGCGCCGGCCCCCCGCCTGCCCGAGGCGACCCGCGCGGCGCTGCACGAGGCGGCGCGCCAGGCCGCTGCGGCGATCGACTACCGCGGCGCCGGCACCGTGGAGTTCCTCTACGACGCCGATGCGGATCGCTTCTTCTTCTTGGAGATGAACACCCGGCTCCAGGTCGAGCACCCGGTCACCGAGGAGGTCTTCGGGGTCGACCTGGTCGCCGAGCAGCTCGCGGTCGCCGAGGGCCGGGTGCCGTCGGTGGCGGCCGGCGGGCCGCAGGGACACGCCATCGAGGTGCGGCTCTACGCCGAGGACCCGGGCGCCGAGTACCAGCCGCAGAGCGGGCTGCTCACGGCGTTCGAGGTCCCGGACGAGCCCGGGGTCCGGGTCGAGTCGGGCTTCGCCTCCGGCTCGGAGGTCTCCACCCACTACGACGCGATGCTCGCCAAGGTGATCGTCCACGCGCCCACCCGCGAGCAGGCGGCTCGTCAGCTGGCCGGCGTGCTGCGTCGCAGCCGGCTGCACGGTCTGGTCACCAACCGCGACCTCCTGGTCGAGGTCCTGGGCCACGAGGCGTTCGTCGCCGGCGACCTGAGCACCGCGTTCCTCGGGGAGCAGGACCTGCGCTCGCTCCAGGGCGCCCCGGTGCCCGGGACTGCTGCCCAGCAGGCCGTCAGCTTCTTCGCGGCCGCGATGGCGTGGGTCTCCCAGGTCTCCGCGGCCCGTCCGGTCCAGCAGCGCATCCCGGCGGGCTGGCGCAACGTCCACTCCGCTCCCCAGGTGGTCAGCTTCGACCTGGCCGGCACCGAGGTCGCGGTCGGGTGGCGTCACGAGCGCTCCGGCGCGGCCCTGGTGGACCTCCACGGCGAGGTGCACGGCGTACGACTGGTGGGAGCGGAGCGTGACGCCGCCGGGTGGCGCGTCGTCGTCGACCACGACGGCGTCCGGACCTCCCACGAGGTCCGCATCAGCGGGCACCGCGTCGACGTCGACTCCCCGTGGGGGCACCTCGCCCTCACCCGGGTGCCCCGCTTCGTCGACCCCGCCGACGTCGTTGCCAGCGGCAGCCTGCTCGCGCCCATGCCCGGCACGGTGGTCCGGGTCGCCGTCGAGCCCGGCGCGAGCGTCGAGGCCGGCGACACCGTCCTGGTCCTCGAGGCCATGAAGATGCAGCACACCGTGAGCGCGCCGGCCGCCGGCACGGTCACGGAGATCAACGTCCGGACCGGCGCCCAGGTGGCTGCCGGAGAAGTCCTCGCCGTCGTCGACACAGGAGATGAAGAAGCATGAGCACCAGTCAGGCATTCACCGAGTCCGAGGAGCGCCAGGAGCTCCGCAAGCAGGTCGCCAAGCTCGCCAGCAAGTACGGCCGCGACTACTTCGTCGCCCAGGCCCGCTCCGGCGGCAAGACCACCGACCTGTGGCTCGAGATCGGCAAGAACGGTTACCTCGGCATCAACATCCCCGAGGAGTACGGCGGCGGTGGTGGTGGCATCGGCGACATCGCGGCCGTCTGCGAGGAGCTCGCCGCGCAGGGCTGCCCGCTGCTGCTCATGGTCGTCAGCCCGGCGATCTGCGGCACGATCATCTCCCGCTACGGCACCGAGGCGCAGAAGCAGAAGTGGCTGCCCGGCCTCTGCGACGGCACCGGCACCATGGCCTTCGCGATCACCGAGCCCGACGCGGGCACCAACACCCACAACATCACCACGACCGCGCGCCGTGACGGCGACGGCTGGGTGCTGACCGGTCGCAAGATCTGGATCTCCGGCGTCGACGAGGCCGACAACGTGCTGGTGGTCGCGCGCACCGAGGACGCCAAGACCGGCAAGCTCAAGCCGTGCCTCTTCGTCGTGCCGACCGACGCCCCCGGCTTCGAGTTCAACGCGATCCCGATGGAGATCGTCTCCCCGGAGAACCAGTTCCAGGTGTTCATCGACGACGTCAAGCTCCCCGCCGACGCCCTCGTCGGCGACGAGAACGGCGGGCTCGTGCAGCTCTTCGCCGGTCTCAACCCCGAGCGCATCATGGCCGCCGCGTTCTCGCTCGGGCTGGCCCGCTTCGCGCTCGAGAAGGCGACCCAGTACGCCAAGGAGCGCGTCGTCTTCAAGGTCCCGATCGGTGCCCACCAGGCCATCGCGCACCCGCTCGCCCAGTCCCACATCGAGATCGAGCTCGCGCGCCTGATGAACCAGAAGGCCGCCGCCCTCTTCGACGCGGGTGACGAGATGGCGGCCGGCGAGGCCGCCAACATGGCCAAGTACGCCGCGGCCGAGGCCGCCTGCGACGTCGTGGACCGTGCCGTGCAGACCCACGGCGGCAACGGCGCGAGCCAGGAGTACGGCATGGCCGGGCTCCTCGTCGCCACCCGCGTCGGCCGGATCGCCCCGGTCAGTCGCGAGATGATCCTCAACTTCGTGTCGATGCACTCGCTGGGGCTGCCCAAGTCCTACTGAGCCCTGACTCGGCGTGTGCGTAGGGACACGCCGGTAACCTCGGGTCGTGAGCAACGTCGTGGGGAAGGTCGACCGCACCCAGCGGCGACACTCGTTCCTCGGGTTCCCCCTCGCCGTGGTCTACAAGTTCTTCGACGACCAGGGCAACTACCTGGCCGCCACGATCACCTATTACGCCTTCATCGCGATCTTCCCGCTGCTGCTGCTGGCGTCGTCGATCTTCGGGTTCATCCTCCAGGGCAACCCCGAGCTCCAGGACCAGGCGCTCAACTCCGCGCTGGGACAGTTCCCGATCATCGGCGACCAGCTCGGTCGGCCCGAGGGGCTGACCGGGTCCACGGGGGCGGTGGTCGTGGGGTCGCTCGCGGCGCTCTACGGCTGCCTAGGGCTCGGCCAGGCGATCCAGAACGTCATGGCCACCGGGTGGGCGATCCCGCGCAACAGCCGGCCCAACCCGTTCCTGCTGCGCTTCAAGTCGCTCGCGCTGCTGCTCTTCGCCGGGCTCGGCGTGCTGGGCCTGTCGATCTTCGGCGCGGTCGGCTCCAACGCCGAGGTGTTCGGCGCGGAGCTCGACGCCACGATCCGCTGGCTGATCCTGGCCCTGACGGTGCTCATCGTCGGCATGGTCCTGACGTTCCTCTTCCGGCTGGCGTCGGCGCGCAGCCTGCCGCTGAGCCGCGTCGCCCCCGGGGCGTTCTTCGTCGCCGTGATGTGGCAGGCGCTGCAGCACCTCGGCACGATCTACGCCACCCGCGTCCTCACCGGCACCAGCTCCATGAACGGCGTCTTCGGGCTCGTCCTCGGTCTGATCGGTCTGATCTACCTCGCGTCGGTCATCGCGGTCCTCGGTGTCGAGGTCAACGTCGTGATCGCCCGTCGCCTCTGGCCCCGGGCCCTGCTCACCCCGTTCACCGACGCGGTCGACCTGACCGAGGCCGACCGTCGCGCCTACGCGATGTATGCGCAGATGCAGCGACACAAGGGCTTCGAGACGGTCACGGTGCGCTTCGAGGGTCGTGACGGCGGCACCCACGAGATCGTGCTCGACGCGGGCGCCAAGGACTCCAAGCACGCCCGGACCACCGAGATCCCGGCGCTACTCGACCAGCCGGGCCCGCAGCGCAGCGAGGGTGTCGGCTCCCAGCCCTAGCCCGTCGGCGAGATAGCCCTCCATCGAGCCGTACGACGAGTCCACGGCGTCGTAGGCCTGCTGCAGGTAGGCCTCGTCGGCGACCATGACGGTCTCGTAGACCTCCACCTTGTCGGCCCCGAGGTGCTCGCGGACCATGCCGAGGTACTTCACCCGGGTCGCGGACGAGATCGTGTTGGTCGCGAGGTAGTCCTCGAGGATCGTCCCCGGAGCGACGCCGGCGACGTGGAGCAGCAGGACCGACGCCCAGCCGGTGCGGTCCTTGCCGGCGGTGCAGTGGAACACCTGGGCGGCGCGGCCCTCCGCGATCGCGTGCAGGAGCTCGCCGAAGGCGGCCCGCCCGCCCTCCTTCTCCACGAACCCGCGGTAGACCTCACCCATGACCGCGAGACCCTGCTCGCGCGTCTGGAGCGAGGCGACGGCCTCCATCGGGATGCCCTTGACCTCGACGTGACGCCAGCTGGCACCGGGCACCGGGGCGTCGGGGTGCGCCTCGACCTCGTGGGCGTCGCGCAGGTCGAAGATCGTCTCCACCCCGAGCGCGGCCAGGGCCTGGGCGTCCTCGTGGGTCAGGGTCAGCTCGTTGGAGCGGAACAGCACGCCACGGCGCACGCGGCCACCGTCGGCCGTGGGATAGCCGGGCCCGGCCAGGTCGCGGAAGTTGTCGGCGGAGGCGAGGCGGACGAGCTCTTCGCCGAGGTCGGCGTCGTCGGAGGTCACGACCGCAGGATACGAGCACGCACCTACCCCACCCCCGACCTAGTCATGTCCGACTAGTCAGTTCGAGTCATGACGTGGGGGTCCGTGCGGCCCTATCGTCATGGGTCGGCGGCACTGGGGAGGGTCGCCACAGGGAGGGAGTCCCCGCAGGGCCGGTTTTCATGGGCGGTCGTGCGGGCACCCCGACACAACCTGGTTCGCCTCGTGCGACACCTGGAGCGACCTGCACGGAAACGCGGTCGCCGGGTGACAGGGAGAGAAGCCGGCTCGGGCCGGCGGATCTCTCCCTGCCCGGAACCCACCACGTCCGCGTCGACGGCACCGGCTTCGGCGGTCACGTCGCACTGGACCGCGCGCCTGTTCGCGCACTGACCTGGTGGCGCCCGCTGCCGCCGGGGGTCAGCCCTTCGGCGGCAGCGGGAAGAACATCGACGTGCGTGCGGCGTAGGCGGGGTAGCCCTCGCGCTGCATCATCGTCTTCTCGAGCAGGCGAGCGCCGGTGGCGAAGACCAGGAAGTAGGTCATCGCCATCGGTGCCAGCACGGTCGCGAGACCGGCGACCCAGCCGGAGCCGAGGCCGGCCATCAGCCAGATGCCCCACCAGATGCAGGCGTCGCCGAAGTAGTTGGGGTGGCGCGTGTAGCGCCACAGCCCCCGGTCCATGACCTTGGGTCTGTCCGGGTCGGCCTTGTAGGCCGCCAGCTGCGCGTCGCCGACGGTCTCGAAGACGAGGCCGACCGCCCACAGCAGCACCCCGGCGACGACGACGGGCCACGCCCAGACGTCCGAGACCGCGCCGACCTGCACGGGCAGGGAGATGAACCAGATGGCGAAGCCCTGGACCAGGAAGACCTTGCGGACCGCGAGGCCCAGGCCGACCTGGTCGAGCGAGCCACCGAGGAGCGCCTCGTAGCGGGGGTCCTCCCCGTGGCCGACAGCCCGACGGCGGATGTGCCAGGCGAGGCGCAGACCCCATGTACTGACCAGCGCCAGCACGATCCACCGCCGGACCGGATCACCGTCCGTCGTCAGCCCGACCACCGTGGAGGTGAGGGCGACGAGGACGAAACCGAGTCCCCACGCGACATCGACGACCGCCACCCGGTTGAGGCGGCGCGCGGCGAGAGCCGTGACCACCATCAGCAGGGCGGCAGCGGCGAGCGCGACCAGGGAGGCGAGCAGGACGTCGTTCACCAGTCGCGCACCCAGGGCAGCGTGTGCTGGCCGTCGGGACGCACCATGAGGATCTGGTCGACGCCCATGCGCCCGTCGCGGAAGGCCATCGCGCCGCCGACGAGGTAGAGCCGCCAGACGCGCACGACCTCCTCGCCCACCAGCTCGGTGAGCCGCTCGAGGTTGGCGTCGAAGCGCTCGAGCCAGCCGGCGACGGTCAGCACGTAGTGCTCGCGCAGGCCGTGCACGTCGCGGACCTCAAGCCCGCCCTTCTCGAGGAAGGCGACGGTCTCGCCGACGGGGCGCATGTACATGTCGGGAGCGATGAAGTTCTCGATGAAGGGGCCGCCGCCGGGCCACTTGCCGGTGCGCGACATCTGCTGGATCAGCACCCGCCCGCCCGGCTTGACCGAGCGGTGCAGCACCGAGGCGTAGGTCGGGTAGTTGCCCTGGCCGACGTGCTCGCCCATCTCGATGGAGGAGACCGCGTCGAAGTGGTCGCGCTCGGGGACGTCACGGTAGTCCTGGAGGCGGATGGTCACCTTGTCCTCGAGGCCGCGCTCGGCGATCCGGGCGTCGATGAACTTCTTCTGCTCCGCAGCGATCGTGACGCCGACGACCTTCGCGCCGAAGTGCTCGGCCGCGTGCAGGGAGAGCGAGCCCCAGCCGCAGCCGACGTCGAGCAGGGTCATGCCCGGCTCGAGGCCGAGCTTGCGGCAGACCAGCGAGAGCTTGTCGAACTGCGCCTCCTCGAGCGTCTGCTCGGGCGAGGAGTGGTAGCCCGAGGAGTAGGCCATCTGCGGCTCGAGGATCAGCGAGTAGAACTCGTTGGAGAGGTCGTAGTGGAAGCTGATCGCGGAGCGGTCACGCAGCTGCGAGTGCAGCCGGCCGCGCAGCTTGGCCTGGGAAGCAGGAGCAGCAGGTGGACGACCGAGGGCACCGATCCCCATGACAGTGCGCACAGCGCGGCTCATCGCCGCGATGCTCGGCCGTCCACCGCTCAGTCCCCGGTCGCGAGCGACCGAGAACGCATGGGTGAGGGCCTTGTCGAGGTCCCAGCCGTCGACCTCGTGGACCTCGAGCTCGCCGGTGACGTAGGCCTGCGCGGCGCCGAGCTCGCCCGGGTGCCAGAGCAGACGGCGTACGGCGTCGGGCGTGCGCAGCTCGACGAGCGGGCCGTCGACGGGGCCGGCCTCGGACCCGTCCCAGGCGCGCAGCCGCACCGGCAGGTCGCCTCCCACGAAGGGCTCGACCGCCTCGGCGAGCTGGGCCGCGATGCCGCCGGTCCGACCGGTCGTGGGCCGCTGCGTCGCGGTCGTGGTCATGCGGTCTCCTGCGGCCGGGTGAACGTGATCTGGTTGACGTCGATGTAGCCCGAGGCGAAGCCACCGCGGGAGTACTCGAGGTAAAAGTGCCACATCCGCAGGAAGCGCTCGTCGAAGCCGAGCTCGAGCACCTTCTCGGAGGCACCGAGGAAGGTCTCGTCCCACAGGCGCAGGGTCTCGGCGTAGTGGGCGCCCATCGAGAGGCGGTTGGTGACGCGGATCGTGGTGTGGTCGCGGGTGATCTGGTCGATCACGTCGACCGACGGCAGGAAGCCGCCGGGGAAGATGTACTTGTTGATCCAGGTGTAGGTGCGCTTGGTCGCGAGCATCCGGTCGTGCGGCATCGTGATCGCCTGGATGGCGACCCGGCCGCCCGGGGCGAGGACGCGGTCGATGGTCTCGAAGTAGGTCTGCCAGTACTCCCAGCCGACGGCCTCGATCATCTCGACCGACAGCACGGCGTCGTAGGTGCCGGTGACGGCGCGGTAGTCGCACAGGTCCACAGAGACCTGCTCGGAGAAGCCGGCAGCAGCGACGCGCTGGTCGGCGAGCGCCTTCTGCTCGGTGGAGAGCGTGATCGTGCGGACCGTGGCGCCACGACGGGCGGCGCGGATCGCCAGCTCGCCCCAGCCGGAGCCGATCTCGAGGACGCGGGTGCCCTCACCGACGTGGGCCTCGTCGAGCAGGCGCTCGATCTTGGCGCCCTGGGCCGCGTGCAGCTCGCCGGCGGTGGGCGCGGTCGCCGGCGCGAGCGCCTGGAGGTGGGTGCCGTGGTCGACGATGTCGGAGGGGAACAGAGCGGAGGAGTAGCTCAGCGACGCGTCCAGGAACTCCTCGAAGAGGTCGTTGGACAGGTCGTAGTGGTGGGCGATGTTGCTCTGCGTGTTGTCCTCGGAGTTGCGGTGGAACCGCGGCGGACGCGACACGACGAGGGCGCGCAGCTTCTGCAGGCTCTGCGGCACCAGGTCGGAGACCTCGGCGGCCAGCACGGTGAGGAAGCCACCCAGGTCCTCGGCATCCCAGGCGCCGGTGAGGTAGGCCTCGCCGAAGCCGATCAGCTGGTGGCGACCGATCCGGGCGTAGAACTCCTCGGGCCGGTGGATGACCATGACGGGCCCACCCTTGCCGAAGGTCTCGTCGCCGGAGACGACCGTGACGTCCAGGCGCTCCACGGCGGCGTGGAAGAGGCGCTTCGCGATGACGGCGGAGACGGCGGCGCGGGGACCTGACGGGATGGTGTCGAGGCCGGGCCAGTAGTTCGCGGACTGGCGTGCGGGTGCAACGGTCATCGCGAGACTCCTTCCTGGTGGTGGGACGGACGGGGGCGGATCGGCAGGCGTCGGAGCCAGAGCCAGATGCCGTGCGCTCGGATGAGCGCGGAGTGACGCAGGGCGGCGGGAGCGGCCCGCCAGGCGGGTCGGTCGCTGCGGCGCCCCTTGAGGGCGGCGGAGAAGACGGCACCGTCGTCGCTGTGCAGCGTCACGGCGATGTCCAGGCTGCGACCCGGCACGGGGACGGCGAGCTCGTAGTGGCCGTCGGTGCCGTGGAAGGGAGAGACGTACATCGCCTTGTCCGTCGTGGCGCGCCCGTTGGCGTCGGGCTGGACGAGGTAGGCGTGGCGGTCGCCGTAGGTGTTGTGCACCTCGACGACGGTGGCCACGCGGGCGCCGTGGGCGTCCCAGCACCAGAAGACGCTGATCGGGTTGAAGCAGTAGCCGAAGGCGCGGGCGTTGGCGGCCATGAGGATCCGGCCGCTGCCGCCTGTGTTACCCAGGGTGATGTCGTGCTGGGCGAGGAAGGCCTCGACGTTGGCGCGCAGGCTGGCCTCGGGCGAGCCGAGGTGGTCGCGCGCCTCGAAGCGACCGAGGACTCCGTGGTCGGGCAGTGCGTCGAGGTCGACGAGCCAGGTGTGCGAGGCGTGCTCGAAGGAGCGCTTGAACGGCGCCCGCCGGGTGTGGGAGATGGTGGTCTCGTAGACCTGGCCACCGGCCGGCAGGGCCGGGACCGGGGTGCGGTCGGCGTGCTGGCCCTGCTCGGGCCAGGTGAGGCCGAGGCGCTCGGCGGCCGCGAGGCCGGAGCGCGCGCCGTCCTCGTGGAAGCCCCAGCCGTGGTAGGCGCCGGCGAAGGCGACCCGGTCGGTGTCGATCTCGGGCAGGCGGGCCTGGGCGGCCACGGAGGTCGGGTTGTAGAGCGGGTGCTCGTACTCCATGCGGTCGATGACCGTGGCCGGGTCGATCAGGTGCTCGCCGCCGAGGGTCACGAGGTAGTGGACGTCGGTGTCGAGGCGCTGCAGCCGGGTCAGGTCGTAGGTCACGAGCACACCGTCGCCACCGTCCTCGCCCTGCCCGGGGGCCGGTCGACGGAAGTTCCACGAGGCCCAGGTGTTGGCGGTCTCGGGCAGCAGAGAGGTGTCGGTGTGCAGGATCGCGGTGTTGGGGGCGTAGGGCATCGCCGACAGCAGCTCGCGCTGGAGATCGGTGGGCTCGGCCAGCATGGTGAGGGCCTGGCTGGGGTGCGCGGCGATCACCACGGCGTCGTACGACGACACCTCGCCGTTGCCGTCGGTGATCTCGACGCCGTCGGGCGTCTCGAGGACCGAGGTGACCTTGGCGCCCAGCCGGATGTCGGGCAGGACGGCCGCCACGCGGTCGACGTAGGAGTGCGAGCCGCCGGTGACGGTGCGCCACTGCGGCGAGCCGAAGATCGTGAGCATCCCGTGGTGCTGGAGGAAGCTGAAGAGGTAGCGCGCGGGGTAGTCGAGCGAGACCTCGGGGTCGCACGACCACACGGCCGCGACGAGCGGCTCCATGAAGTGCCGCGTGAAGTAGGGGGTGAAGCCGCCCTCGTCGAGGAAGACGCGCAGCGTCGTGTCGGCGCCAGCACCGGCGCCGCTCTCGGCGGCGGCGAGCACGGCCTTGGCGCGGCGGTGGAAGCGCGGGATCTCGGTGAGCATCCGCAGGTAGCGGGGGTTGGCGAGGTGGCCGGCCGTGGGAATGACGCCCTTGCGGCCGAGCGCTCCGGCCCACTCGAGGCCGGTCTCGTCATCACTGATCGACATCGACATCTCGGAGGGCTGCGTGGCCACGCCGAGCTCGGCGAACATGCGGAGCAGGGTCGGGTAGGTGCGCTCGTTGTGGACGATGAACCCGGTATCGATGCGCAGCTCGCGCTCACCGTGCTCGGTCGCCTCGGGCACCCGGTGGGTGTCGGCGTGGCCGCCGAGCCGGTCGTCGGCCTCGAAGAGGGTGACGTGCGCGGTCTTGGAGGCGACGTAGGCAGCCGTGAGCCCGGCGACGCCGGAGCCCACCACCGCCACGCGGCGTGGGGCAGGGGTCATGGGTCAGACCTGCTCGAACTCGAAGGTGGCGATGGGGAACGTCGTCGGGTGGAGCGAGCCACTGGCCGGCTCGATGCTGACCGCGGTCGCCTCGGCGGAGCCGGGGTCGCCCTCGAGGACGACCGGCAGGGAGCCCTCACCGGACAGGAGACCGGCAGGGATCATCACACCGTCGTGCTGGAGCCACAGGGCGTAGGTCTTGCCGTCGGGCAGCGTGGCGAGACCCTTGGCCTCGACGACGGCCTGGTTGAGGCTGCGCGAGCGGGTGACCTTGATGGTCCCGCCCGTGACCGGGCTCTTGGTCCAGGTCTCGGCGTCGGGCGCCTGGAGGACGCGGTCGGCGGCGGACAGGGTGATCTGGGTGGTCTCGTCCTGCCAGGGCTGCGTCACGGCGACGCCCGCTCCGATCAGGGTGACCACCGCAGCGGCGGCGACCAGCGCGGGGAACCGGCGCTTGCGGCGCACGGTGTCGAGGGAGACGACGGGCGCCACCACAGGAGGCAGGGGGCGGACGGTCTCGATGCCGGCCAGGACGCGGTCGCGCAGGGCGGCCGGGGGTGCCAGGAAGACGGCCTCGGCGAGGACGCCCGACGCCTCGAGGAGGCTGTCGACCTCCGACCGGCAGGTGTCGCACTCGGCCAGGTGGCGCTCGAACTGGGCCCGCTCGATGTCGTCGAGGGCGTCGACGGCGTAGGCACCCGAGAGCGCGTGGATGTCGCTGCTCATGCTCCTACTCCCATCGTGTCGCGCAGACGGATGAGTCCGTCGCGTATGCGTGTCTTGGCCGTGCCGACCGGGAGGTCGAGCATCGTGGCCACTTCCGTGTGCGTGTAGCCGCCGAAGTAGGCGAGCTCGAGCGCCTCACGCTGCACCGCCGTGAGGCTGTGCAACGCGGCTCGGACCCGTCGCGCTTCGAGCGACGCGTGTGCTGCGTCGGCGGTCGAATCGTGGTCGACCGCCTGGTTCTGCGAGTGGTACGTCGTGTCCCGCCTGGTGGCGGCCTCAGCGGATCGCACCCGGTCGACCGCCTTGCGGTGGACGATCGTGAGCATCCAGGCCGTCGCACTTCCTCGCTCCACATCGTAGCGAGACGCCATGCGCCAGATCTCCAGGAACGCTTCCTGCGTGACCTCCTCGGCCTGGGCCGGGTCACGCACCACGCGGACCGCGAGTCCGTAGACCCGCGCCGCCATGGCGTCATAGAGCACTGCGAAGGCTCCCTGGTCCCCGCGGGCGGAGAGCTTGAGGAGCTCGGAGAGGTCAGGCGCCACCGGCGCCCCCCCGATCGAGGGGGCGCCAGCGGCTTCTGGCCTGAGGGGATCCATGGTCAGATCCTCTCGCTCAGATGACTACGGAGGGAAGAGATTACTTCGCGCCGGCCAGGACGGCGTCGATGATGTAGACCGTCGCGTTGGCGGTGGGGACGTTGCCACAGATGACGTTGGCGGTCACGGCGCCGTCGGAGACGGTCATGCCGGTCTCGTCGCCCTCGACGGTGACGGTGTCCTTGTTGAGGGTCTCCTGCTCGCCCACGACAGCGGCGGGGTCGAGCTGGCCGCCCACGACGTGGTGCGTCAGGATCTTGGTGAGGAGGGCCTTGTCGGCGAGGATGCCGTTGAGGTCCGCCTCGGGGATCGCGGCGAAGGCGTCGTTGACCGGCGCGAAGACGGTCAGGTCGGGGGCGTCGTTCAGGGTGCCCACGAGGTCGGCCTCGCCCACGGCGGTGACCAGCGTCGACAGCAGCGGGTTGTTGCTGGCGGCGGTGGCGACGGGGTCCATGACCATGCCGTCGAAGGAGCCGGCACCGTCGGCCGGGACAGCGGCGCAACCCTCACCGAAGGTCTGGTCAGCGGCGCTGGCCTCCTCGGCGGGCTCCTCGGCGGGCTCCTCGGCCGGAGCGGCCTCGGACGTCTCGTCGGAGCTGGTGGCGGTCTCGGTGTCGTCCTCGGAGCCACAGGCGGCCAGGGTCAGCGAGAGGGCGATCGCGGCGGTGGCGACGCCACCGGTGCGGCGAAGGGTCTGGAGCTTCATGGGATTTGGTGCCTTCCGTTGGGGAACTTACAGGAGTTGTTCGGTGCTGGCCGGCCGCCGGATTGGAGCCGGTTGGTCCTATTTGTGTGGCCTGGACCACTGGTCCGGGCCGGGTGCTACTCGACGGTGACGAGGAACGACTGGATGCCGCTGGAGCCGCCCGGGAAGGGGTTGGCCGCGGTGGCCGTCTGGGTCTCGCCGTCGCCGGAGATCACGCGTGCGGCGACCGTGCGGGAGCCGGGCTTGGCGTCCCACTTGAAGAACCACTGGCGCCAGTAGTCGTTGCCACCGCTGGGGCCCAGCTCGGCCGGCTGCCAGGGGCCGCCGTCGATGCGGACCTCGATCTTGTCGACGCCGCCCTTCTGCTGGGCCCAGGCGACGCCACCGATCACGACCTCGCCGGCCGGGAGGCTGTCGAGGGCGTTGGGGGTGTCGATGCGCGCCGAGATCTTGATCGGTGCGTCGGTGTCCCAGTCGCGCTCGGTCCAGTAGGCCTTCGCGTCGTCGTAGGTCGTCAGCGTGAGGCGGGTGATCCACTTCGTGCCGCTGATGAAGCCGTAGAGGCCGGGGATGATCATCCGGGCCGGGAAGCCGTGCTCACGGGGCAGCGCCTCGCCGTTCATGCCGATCGCGATCATCGCGTCGCGGCCGTCGGTGGCCAGGTCGAGGGGCGTGGAGATGGTCATGCCCTCGAAGTCGGTGGAGAGGATCTGGTCGGACTTCGAGCCGACGCCGGCCAGGTCGAGCAGGTCCTGGAGGCGTACGCCGAGCCAGCGTGCGGACCCGACGTAGGGACCGCCCACCGAGTTGGAGACGCAGGTCATGGTGATGTCGCGCTCGATGAGGTCCATGCCGAGCAGGTCGTCGAAGGTGAACGTCATCTCGTTGTCGACGTCGCCGTCGATGGTCAGCGTCCAGTCGTCGGCGCTGATGATCGGGGTGTCCAGGCGGGTGTCCACGCGGTAGAAGTCGCTGTTGGACGTGACGAAGCTGGAGATGCCCTTGACCTGGTTGTCGATGCCCTTCGGCAGCGGGGCTGCCGGGTCGGCCGCGGCGGGGAGGGTGATGTCCTCGGGGCGGCTGCGCAGGTTGCCGATCAGCTTGCCGGCTCCACCCATGACGGCGGCAGCGGCGGCCAGGACACCCATGGCGATCAGGACGCCGCGACGGGTCGGGGTCGTGGGCTCGGGGGTCAGGGCGTGCTGCGGGCCCTCGGAGGAGACCGTGTCGGACTCGCCCTTGGCGCTGCCCGTGGCCGAGGCCATGGGGTGCGGCAGGCGCTTGGAGGTCGTGTCGGGGGCGCTGCCGACGGCGGGGGTCGTGCCGGTCACGGTGGCGGCGGCCTTGGCCGTGCGGTCGAGCCAGAAGAGGGCGGCCACGCCGGCGACGGCGGTCAGGATGCTGGGGACCAGGTCCACGATCTCCGCGGCGGGGCGGGTCATCGCGGCGGTCCCGGCGACGGCGACGAGCACGACCAGCAGGCCGGCACCGAGCGCGAAGCGGCGGCGGGCCAGGATGCCCGCGATCGCTGCGAAGACGAGAACGCCGAGGAGCACCGAGCCGATCAGGATGGCCTTGTCGGCGCTGCCGAACTGCCGGATCGCCCACTCCTTCATCGGCGTGGGGGTCAGGTCGATGACCGTCGACCCCACGGCGAGGACGGGCGAGGCAGCGGGGTTGAGCAGCGAGGCCACCAGGTGGCCCGTTGCCATGCCGACCAGGGTCGCCAGGAGTCCGAAAGAGGCGTAGAGCAGACGTTTGTGCATGGGAGGAGTTCGGAGCGAGGGCCCGTCCGGATGGCACTGCGGCAGGATGACCTGCATGACTCCCGTCACCGACGACGCGCCCGACGCCCCTGCCGACGCCCCCGCCGAGCTCGTCCACTGCGTCGTCTCCGACGCGGTCGCGACCATCACGCTCGACTCCCCGCACAACCGCAACGCGCTCTCGCGCCAGCTGGTGACCGAGCTCTTCGCGCACCTGCGCGCGAGTGCCGAGGACGACGACGTGACCGTCGTGGTGCTGCGCTCGTCGGGTCGGGTGTTCTGCTCCGGGGCCGACCTCTCCGAGGCCTCCGAGGGCGGCATGGAGGAGGGAGCGCGGGTCCTGGTGGAGATGCAGCGCCTGATCGTCGCCCACCCCAAGCCGGTGGTGGCCGCCCTCCACGGCCCGGTGCGGGCCGGTGGGATCGGCATCATCGCGGCCGCCGACGTCGTGGTGGCGGCCGACGGGGCGACCTTCGCCCTGACCGAGGTCAAGCTCGGCCTGGCCCCTGCGGTCATCTCGCTCACGGTCCTGCCCCGCATGACGTCGCGGGCCGCTGCGTTGACCTGCCTGACGGGCGAGCCCTTCACCGCAGCCGAGGCGGTGTCGATGGGTCTGGTCACCCGGGCGGTGCCGGAGGCCGAGGTCGACGACGCCGTCGCATCGGTCGTCGCGTCCCTCGCGACCGGCGCCCCGCAGGGCCTGCGGGAGACCAAGGCGCTCCTCGCCCGGGAGCTCCTCGCCCGCATCGACGAGCAGGGCGAGGACATGGCTCGGCTCAGCGCCCGCCTCTTCGGCAGCGACGAGGCCCGTGAGGCGATGGTGGCCTTCCTCAACCGCAAGAAATGAACAAGGTCGGTCCCTCGGTCTCCACGTCCCTCGGTCCCCACGGCGGGCTGGTGGACACACGACCGGCGCGGAGCGCGGCAGCCTTCCTGTTACCGAAGCGTGGCAGCGACGTGGGCCTGGTGTGGCGCTCACCTCGGTAGCGTTGTGGGTGTCGGAAGGCCCGGGGGGACCAACTGACATGGGGGGACACGGAAGCCCCGCACGAGGCGCATCGGGGGACGCGCCAGTGCGGGGCATCCGCCATTTCCGGGCCGCTCGCGCGGACGGTGGCGAGAAGATCGTGGCCGTGGGCGCCAGGCGTTATAGGCTTGCGGACTTGCTCGGACGGCGGGTCCCCCAACGATGAGGGTCCACCGGCGAGCGACGGGATCGTCGGGGTTGAGGGGAAGCACGCGTTGTCTGAGGAGCTGGTCGAGCGCGAGGTCGCTCGCGAGCAGGAGTTCGTGGACCGGGTCTACGTCCAGCTGAACGACTCGGCCTCCGCCGCACGGCGGTTGGCCCTGGAGGGCCACGACCGCGGCAAGCTCGGCCACGAGGGTGGCCTCGTCGAGCGCGACGCGATGGTCTTCCAGGCCGCCAAGCGCATCGCGCAGCTCGACGCCGCCCACGAGGGCCTGGTCTTCGGCCGCCTCGACCTCCAGGCCGAGGTCGACACGGCCCCGCGCTACATCGGCCGCATCGGCCTGCGCGATGCCGACCGCGACTCCCTGCTCATCGACTGGCGTGCCCCGGCCGCCGCGGTGTTCTACCAGGCGACGGCGGCCGAGCCGCACAGCGTCGTACGACGGCGCGTGCTGCGCGCGAGCGGCTCCCGGGTCGTCGGGGTCGAGGACGAGCTGCTCGATGCCGCCGCCCACGCCGAGCTCGAGGCGCAGGGCGTCGAGCTCCCGATCGTCGGCGAGGGTGCGCTGATGGCGCAGCTGTCACGGGCCCGCGACCGCTCCATGCACTCGATCGTCGCGACCATCCAGGCCGAGCAGGACAAGGCGATCCGCGCCCCCAGCAAGGGCGTCACCGCGATCTCGGGCGGCCCGGGGACGGGCAAGACGGTGGTGGCGCTGCACCGCGCGGCCTACCTGCTCTACAACGAGCGCCGTCGCTACGAGGCCGGCGGCGTGCTCATCATCGGCCCCAGCGGGGTCTTCATGCGCTACATCGAGCGGGTCCTGCCCAGCCTCGGTGAGACCGCGGTCGCACTGCGCTCGCTCGGCGAGGTCGTCGACGGGGTCAAGGCCAGCCGCCACGACGAGCCGGCCGTGGCCGACGTCAAGGGCTCCGAGCGGATGGCCGAGGTCGTGCGCCGCACGTCGCGCCAGCAGGCGCCGGGCAGCCCCACGGAGTTCCGCGTGTTCTGGCGCGACGACACGATCGTGCTCGACCGCGGCACGCTCGGCCGGGTGCGCCGCAACCTGATGTCGCAGGGTCGTCGCAACCGCCAGCTGCCGCGCGTGGCCCCGACGCTGCTCGACGCGATGTGGCGCCAGGTGCGCGGTGAGCGGGGTCGCGAGCGCGGCCGTGAGGCCTTTGACGACGACATGCTGTCCAACCGCGACTTCGTCGACTTCGCCGTCGCCTGGTGGCCGCCCCTCGCGGCCGCCGACGTGCTCGGCTGGCTGCGCGACCCCGAGCTCCTGTCCCGCGTCGGTGAGGGCGTCATCACCGCCGAGGAGCAGCGTCTGCTCACCAAGTCGTGGAGCGGCGACGGCTCGCTGTCGGTCGAGGACGTGCCGCTGCTCGACGAGCTGCGCTACGCGCTCGGTGACGTGCCCGCCAAGGTCGAGGACGACCGCGACGACCCGATGGCGCTGATCGAGGGGGCGGTCGACCTCCAGGAGCTCACCACGGCCTCCGACCGGGAGTACGCACCCTCCGGCCGCGCCTGGGCGCCCCCGACCTACCGCATCGAGGACGACCCCTTCGCCCACATCCTCATCGACGAGGCGCAGGACCTCACCCCGATGCAGTGGCGCATGGTCGGCCGCCGCGGCCGCACCGCGTCCTGGACCATCGTCGGCGACCCCGCCCAGTCCTCGTGGCCCGTGCCCGAGGAGTCGCGCACGGCGCGGGCGGCGGCGCTCGAGGGCAAGGCGCTCCACGAGTTCCACCTCTCGACCAACTACCGCAACTCCTCCGAGATCTACGCCTACGCCGCCGCCTACGCCGAGCGCGTCGGGCTCGACGCCGACCTGCCGACCGCGGTGCGCTCCACCGGCGTCGAGCCGCAGGTCGTCACCGGGGTCACCGACCTCGAGGCGGCCACCCGCGCGGCCGTGGTCGAGATCGCCGGTCAGGTGGGCGGGACCGTCGGGATCGTCGTGCCCGTCGCCCGACGCTCCGAGGTCAACGCCTGGCTGGCCTCCTGGCCCGAGCTCGCCGACGACGCCCCCCACGCCCGCGAGTCCATCGACTCCTCGGTCCCGCCCTCGGGCGTCGACCGGGTCGTCGTGCTCACCGGGCTCGACACCAAGGGCCTGGAGTTCGACGGGATCGTGGTCGTGCGACCGCAGGAGATCGAGGACGAGTCGGCCACCGGTCGCGCCACGCTCTACGTGGTGCTCACCCGCGCGACCCAGCTGCTGACCACGGTCTCCTGAGGGGTCAGAGGCCCTCGCACGTGACGCTGCCGTCGCTGTAGTCCACGACGACGGTGAGCGCCGCGGCCTCCTCGAAGGCGGCCATCACGCTGCCGATGACGGGGCAGTCGGTGCCGCTCTCGTCCTGCGATCCGTCGGAGGTGAAGGTGATCTCGTCGCCGTCGACACTCCAACCGGTGAGGCCCAGGGTGCTCACCACCGAGTCCGCGACGGTCTCGACGGCGGCGTTGGACGTGGCGTCCTCGAAGCCCTCCGACAGGGCGTCGAGATCCTCCTGGGTGGGCTCCTCGTCGGTCGAGGACGAGGAACCCGTGTCCGACCGGGGGACCGAGGAGGGCTCGTCGTCCCCGCAGGCCGACAGCGTGAGGGCGAGGGTGAGGCCGAGCAGGACGGAGGGGACAAGGGTGCGCGGGGAGGAGGTCATGGTCGACGAGGATGGTCCGGTGGGTCGTCGCCTGTCGTTGAGCAGGACCTACTCAGCCGCTCGCGGGTCGGTCCAGGTCGGCCATCGCGTCGGGGAGGTCGTCACGACCGGTGATGCCGAGCTTGCGGTAGATCCGGGCGAGGTGGTTGTCGACCGTGCGCACCGAGATGCCGCAGGCCTCCGCGATCTCGCGACTGCGCAGGCGTCGCGCGGCCAACCGGGCGACCTCGAGCTCCCGGTCGGAGAGGATCACGGGCCCCGACCGCAAGGGCCAGGGTGAGGCCTCGGTCGAGGCCAGCAGGAGGACCTGACGGCGTTGGGCACGACGGGCGGCCTCGTGCTGCCCCCGGTCGGCGTGCGCCAGCCCGACCAGCGCTGCGGCGTGGGCCGCTCGGCCGCTCAGACCGACCCCGGTGAGCTCGTCGACAGCGGCGCTCAGGGCGACGACGTCGTGGTCGACCAGCGCCCGGGCCCGTCGCGCCAGCACGCCGGCGAGGATCGAGGACGGGGCCAGCGCCGCCAGCTCGTCCGCGGCGGCCGCAGCGGGACAGGTCACGAACGCCTCGTCGATCGCCATCACACCGAGGTGGCGGTGGGACTGCTCGACCGCGCGGCGCCCGGCCCGGGCCAGCACCTCGGCGGCCCCGGCAGCGTCCTCGACCCGCAGGCGGCGCTCGGCCTCGATGCGGGCGACGTGCAGCTCCACCTTGATGTCGGCGCGGTGCGCGTCGGTGACCTGCTCCTGCAGCTCGTCGACCAGGGCCCAGCGGCCCTGGCGTGCTGCGACGGCCGCCCGGAGTGCTGTGGCCGCAGGCCGGAGCCCGGTGAAGTCCTGCCAGGCGAGGTGCCGCACCGCCCGTGCCGACAGGACGGCTGCACGGGCATAGCGGCCGGAGTGCAGCGCCAGCTCGGCCGTGGCGTACTCCCACATCCCCAGCGACGGGTGGGCCGTGCGCGCCGCCAGGTCACGATGGCCGAGCGCCATCTCCTCCGCCTCGGCGAGGTGGCCGTCGAAACACCGGGCGAGGTAGGAGGAGAGCCGGAGCAGGTCGGCGGCGAAGGCCGGTCCGGCATCGGTGCGGGCGGTCGCGGCCAGACCCGCGTCCACGTGGGCCTGGGCCGCGGACGGGTCCCCGTCGAGCGAGGCGACCATCGCATCGATCAGCGCGGCGTTGACCTGGCCGACGTCGTCGCGGGGATCCGGCACCCCCGGCACCGGGACCGGGTCGAGTCCGGCCATGAGTCGCCACTTCACCAGGTCGATCTCCAGCAGGCGGCGCAGGGCGGGCTCCTCGAGCGTGGCGGCGACCTCCCGCACCCGCTCGACGGCGGTGGCCGGGTCGCTGCGTCGTACGGCGTGCAGCAGGCCGAGCTGCTGGCCGGCTCGGACCCGCAGCGCCGGGTCGTCCGCCGCGGCGGCCTCGTCGAGGGCGGTGGCCGCCTCCTCGGGCAGCTCGGTGGCCGACAGCGCACTGCCCCGCAGCAACCGGTGGAGGGCGGAGTCCTCGCCACTGCGCTCGAGCAGCTCGAGGCTCTCGTCGTAGCGGTGGGCGGCCAGGGCACGCTCGGCCGCCGCGACCAGGCTGGGCGCGTCGACCTCGCGTCCGGCCCGCGCCGTCAGCAGGGTGGCGAGTCCCTGCCACTCCTCGCGCCCCTGCAGCAGGTCGGCGGCCTCGCCGTTGAGCCGGGCCCGCGCCGGCGGGGCCAGGCCCGCCGAGACCACGTCGTCGACGAGAGGATCGGTGAGCTCGACCTGGGTGTCGGACCAGGCCACCAGCCCGCGATCGGCCAGCTCCTCGGCGGCGGGTGCCGGAAGGGCGTCGGCAGGCAACCGACCGGAGAGCACCAGCAGGGACAGGGCGTGCGCCGCGGGGTCGGACAGCCCGGCGAGGTCGTCGGCGACCAGCTGCTGCAGGGCCGGCGTCACGGCGAGCGGTCCCAGGTCGACACCGCTCACGGTGTGGGTCGTCGTGGCCGAGCAGGCCCGCAGGATCTCCACCACCCGCCGGGGCACGCCCATCGCGTGCGTGACGAGCAGCGCCGCAGACGTGGCCGACAGCTCGTCGCCGGCCAGGTGTGCCGCCATGGCGAGCACGTCGTCGGGTCCCAGCGGGTGCAGCTGCTCGCGGGCCCAGGTGCCCGCGAGGTCGTCGCGGATCGACCGGGGCAGTGACTGCTCGTCGGGGACGGCGACGACGAGCGGGACCCCCGCCCGGGCCAGCTGGGCCACGAGCACCGAGGACGCCTTCTCGACGAGGTCGAGGTCGTCCACCAGCACCACCGCACCCGCCTCCGCGAGCGCGGCCGGCAGCGCCGAGTAGATCTCGAGGACGCTGGGCAGGGCCGTGCCCGGCTCGCGCAGGTAGGACTCCACCAGCGGCGCGAACGGCGCCAGCGCCACTCCCGAGTCGCCGTCGGTGCCCCGCACCATGTGGACAGTCGCGCCCGCGGTGCCGATCAGTCGCTCCAGCTCGCGCAGGACCGACGTACGCCCCAGGCCGGGACGGCCCAGCAGGACGACCGACCGCCGCTCCAGCAGGAGGCCGTGCAGGCGATGGAGGAGATCGCGGGTGTCGGGGGGCATCGGTTCGGAGATTAGCGACCTGTCACTGACGGGAGGTCGCGCTCTCGGTCGGCGCCCGGTGCGTCGGCGACCCTGGTCCAGACCGGTTCGGGAGCCGATACCCCGTCGGGATGGAGCCGCGGTCCAACTAGGCTGCCGCCATGCCTGAGACGACCTCTGCCGCCCGGGACGCCATCGCTGCGCTCCAGGGGCACGAGGCGTGGGCGATCATCCGCCGCTCGACGCGCGCCGGCGACCGCGACACGGTCGGCCTGGTGGGCGGTCGACGCAGCGTGGTCGAGTCGCTGCTCGACGTCCCGCTCGAGGAGGGCCCCCCGCAGGAGGGCCACATCGCCGACCGGCTGGTCGCCGTGCCCTTCCGCCAGGTCGCGGAGCGCGGCTTCGAGGCCCACGACGACGGCACCCCGCTGGTGGTCGTCGACGTCGAGACCGAGCAGGAGTTCTCCGTCGCCGAGATCATCGAGGCGATCGACGACGTGCCGGTCGACTTCAGCGACCGCGGGGGCTTCGAGACCGACGACGAGCAGTACGCCGTGCTGGTCAAGGCGATCATCGAGGACGAGATCGGCCAGGGCGAGGGCGCCAACCTGGTGATCGGGCGGCACTACCGCGCCCAGGTCGCCGACTGGAGCGCCGCCACCGCGCTGACCGTGCTCAAGCGGCTGCTCGAGAGCGAGCGCGGCGCCTACTGGACCTACCTGTTCTTCACCGGCGACCGCTACCTCGTCGGCGCGAGCCCCGAGCGCCACGTGTCGATCCACGGCGGCGACGTGCGGATGAACCCGATCAGCGGCACCTTCCGCATCCCCCGCTCCGGCGACGCCGCCGGCACGGCCAAGGCGCAGCTGCTGGACTTCCTCGACGACGAGAAGGAGATCTACGAGCTCTTCATGGTCGTCGACGAGGAGCTGAAGATGATGTGCGACATCTGCCACGAGGGTGGCCAGGTGCTCGGGCCGTTCCTCAAGCCGATGACGCACCTGGTGCACACCGAGTACCTCCTCGCCGGCCGCACCGACCGCGACGTGCGCGAGGTCCTGCGCGACACGATGTACGCCGCGACGGTGACGGGCAGCCCCGTGGAGAACGCGTGCCGGTTGATCAAGCGCTACGAGACCGAGGGGCGTGGCTACTACGGCGCTGCGCTGGCGATCCTCGGTCGCGACCCCGAGGGCGGGCCCGTGGTCGACAGCCCCATCGTCATCCGCTCCGCCGACGTGTCGCTCGACGGGCGCCTCAAGGTGACCGCCGGTGCCACGCTCGTGCGTGACTCCGACCCGGCGTACGAGGTCGCGGAGACGCACGCCAAGGCCGCCGGCATCCTGCGCGCCTTCGGCCTGGTGCCTCCCGCACCCGTGCCCGACGTCAAGATCGCCGAGCTCGTCAACGACGAGGACGTGCTGCTCTCGCTCAACAAGCGCAACCGCCGGCTCAGCTCCTTCTGGCTGACCGACCAGGCCGGCTCCCCGCCGGACCGTCGTCTGGCGGGCAGGAGCGTCGTCATCCTCGACGGCGAGGACGACTTCGTGAACATGCTGCGCCACGTGCTCGGTGTGCTCGGGCTGACCAGCACCGTGGTGCGGCACGAGGACTACGTCGCCGGCTGCCTGGACGGGCACGACCTGGTGATCGTCGGCCCCGGCCCCGGTGACCCGCGCGACGGCGACGACCCCAAGATCGCCCGGATGCGTGCGGCTGTCGCCGAGCTGCTCGCCGCCGAGCAGCCGTTCCTCGCGGTGTGCCTGGGCCACCAGACGCTGTGCCACGTGCTCGGGCTCCCGCTGGCCTACAAGGACATCGTCTTCCAGGGCACCCAGTCGCCCGTGGTCGTCAACGGGCGCACCGAGCGGGTCGGCTTCTACAACACCTTCGTCGGTCGCGTCGCTCCTGACGGCGGCGGTCTGCCCGACGGGGTCACCGTCGACGCCGACGAGGAGACCGGCGACATCAACGTGCTGACGGGCCCGCACTACCGCGGCATCCAGTTCCACGCCGAGTCGATCCTCACCGAGCGCGGCTACGACGTGCTGCACGAGCTCGTCGTCGACCTGCTGCTCGGCGGTCCGGCGCCGGAGTAGTGGTCACGACCCCGGCCCCGGACGTCGTCGTGGTCGACCACCACGACTCCTACACCTACAACCTGGTGCACCTGGTCGCCGGCGTGACCGGGGTCCTGCCACGGGTGGTGCAGCACGACGAGGTGTCGGCCGACAGCGTGCTCGAGCACTCCCACGTCGTGCTCTCGCCCGGACCGGGTCGGCCCGACGTGGAGGCGGACTTCGCGGTGGGACGCTCGGTCCTGCTCGCGGGCAGCCGCCCCGTGCTCGGGGTCTGCCTGGGCATGCAGGGCCTCGTGACGTCGTACGGCGGGCGCGTCGAGCGGGTGCCCCCCGGGCACGGCGTCGTGGCGCGGGTCGACCACGACGGCACCGGGGTGTTCACGGGCGTGCCCGACGGTTTCCAGGCGGTGCGCTACCACTCGCTCGCCGCGGTGGAGCTGCCGTCGTGCCTGCGCGTGACGGCGGTGGACGGTCTGACCGGGCTGACGATGGGGGTCGAGCACCGCGAGCTGCCGCTCGTGGGCGTGCAGTTCCACCCCGAGTCGGTGCTCTCCGAGCACGGTGCCCTGCTCGTGGCCAACTTCCTGGGGCTGTCGTGAGGGGCCTGTCGTGACGGGCGCCGGTGACCCCGTCGCCTTCTTCCGCGAGGTGGCCGCGGCGCACCCGCGCTGCTTCTGGCTCGACGGCGGTGGGGCGCGCGAGTGGTCCGGCCGACGCTCGCTCATCGGCTGGCTCGAGCCTGACGACGTGTCGATCTCCTACGACGCGTCCTCGCGGACGGTGAGCCGTCACGAGGGTGGTCGGTCGACCGTGGTCGGCGACGACGTCTTCGCGGTCCTGGCCGCCGAGCTGGCCGCGGGCGGTCCGCGCGACCAGTGGTTCGGCTACCTCGGCTACGCCTGCCGGCCCGACCTGCCCGCTGCGCTCGCCGCCCCCGGCTCGGGGGTGCTGCCCGACGCGGTGTGGATGCGGGCGCGACACGTGCGGCTGTTCGAGCACGCGGCTGACGGGGTGGTGGGTGCGGGGGCCGGCGCGGGTCGTGTGCCGCAGGCAGCGCCGCAGCGCGGTCTCCGGCACACGACCGGCACGACCGGCCCACCCGACCCGCCACCCGCCCCCTACGCCGCCGCGTTCGCGCGCGTCCAGGAGGAGCTCCACGCCGGCAACACCTACGAGGTCAACCTGACCTACCGGCTCGCGACCCTCAGCGACCTCGACCCCGTGACCGCCTACCTGCGCCTGCGCGAGCTCAACCCCGCGCCGTACGCCGGATTCCTCCAGCACGACGTCGCCGACGCGCGGGCCTGGCTGCTGAGCTCGTCGCCGGAGCGCTACGCCCTGGTGACGGCGGACCGCACGCTCGAGACCAAGCCGATCAAGGGCACCACGGCGCGTGGCTCGACGCCGGAGGACGACGAGCGCGAGCGGCACTCGCTCGCGACCGACCCGCGTTTCACGTCGGAGAACCTGATGATCGTCGACCTGCTGCGCAACGACCTCGCGATGGTGTGCCAGCCCGGCAGCGTGGAGGTGCCGGAGCTGATGGCGGTGGAGTCCTACGAGACCGTGCACCAGCTGGTCTCGACCGTGCGCGGGCGGCTGGCCGACGAGGTGGGCACCATCGACGCGCTGCGCGCGCTCTTCCCCGCCGGGTCGATGACCGGCGCGCCCAAGCTCCGCACGATGCAGGTCATCGAGGCCGTCGAGGACACCCCGCGGGGCGTCTACTCCGGAGCCTTCGGCTGGGTCTGCGCCGACGGCCGCGCCGACCTCGGTGTGGTCATCCGCTCGCTCACGACCGCGGGCGACGGTCGCTACGAGCTCGGCACCGGCGGCGGCATCACCGTGCAGTCCGAGGTTGGGCTGGAGCACGAGGAGTCACGGGTCAAGGCCGAGCGGCTCCTCGCGGTCTTCGACTGAGCGCCGAGTCGGCGCAATGTTGCAGCAACATCGCGCCGACTCGGCAAGCCGTGCTCAGCGCACCCGGAAGCCGGTGCCGGCCTTGCGGAAGCTGCCGGGACCGGTCACGGTGACCCGCCAGGATCCCTTGGCGGCCTTCTTGAGCGTCACGGTCTTGGCGAAGCTGCCGGTGGCGCCGACCTTGGCGCCGACGGCGTAGCGCTTGGTGCCCTTGCCGGGGCCCGCCTTGGTGAGCACGATCCGCACGGTCTCCCCGGGCTTGAACTTCGCGCCGGTGACCGTGAGCTTGCTGCCGGGCTTCACCACGGTCCTGCTGACCTTGACGCTGCCGGCCTTGACGCTGATCCCGAGCGTGGACGTGGCGGACTCGGCGGGGTCGGAGGCGCGCAGGGTCACGGCGGCACCGGGCTTGGCGAACTCCGGGATGCGCACGACGCCGGCGAAGGAGCCGATGTCGTCGACGTCGAAGGAGCCGGCGAGGAGGGTGCCGACGAACACGGAGACGTCCTTGTCGGGGTCCTCGACCGACTCGCGGGGGAAGTCCTTGCCGGAGACGGCCACGGTGTCGCCCTGGCGGGCGGTGAGGCGGTTGAGGCTGATCGACGCGGCGGCGGCGGGGTCGTAGACCCGGATCTGGCTGATCGGGTCGTCGTCGACGACCTGGTCGCAGACGTAGTCGAACTCGATGAAGTCGAAGGTGTCGGGGTCCTGCACGCCGAAGAGCTCGAGGTTGACGCTCTTGGGCTTGAAGTCGTAGACACCCGAGGCGGAGTAGGTCAGGTCGGTCTCGAACTCGCCGACCATCAGGGGCTGGGAGGCGTCGAACGAGGCGAGAGGGCGCGTGGCTTCGTAGGTGAGCACGGAACCCTGCCCGTCCTCGAACTCGAGGAGCACCCGCAGGTCCACCTCCTGCGGGTAGTCCTCGGGGAAGGTCCCCCCGGGCAGGTCGGAGAGCACGACCTCGATGGTCTGGGCGCTCGCCGCCGGCACCGGCGAGGGGTGGTCCAACGTGACGGTGGGGGTCCACGTGCTCTCGCCGGGGAGGCGCACGCTCTCCTTCAGCACCTCGCAGTCGGTGAACTGGACGGTGTCGCTGGCGATGACCGCCGTGCTCGGAAGTGTGGCGAGCAGGCTGATCGGCAGTGCGGCGAGGGCGGCTGCTGCCGTGGTGCGGAGAGGGAGAGGGCGCATGGCCCGCAACCTAGGAGGCAGACGCAGCCCGGGTCGATGAGTAGGAATTCCCCATCGCGCCGACTCGGCGTACGACGTGCACCATCGCGCCGACTCGGCAGGAGGTCAGCCGCTGAACGCGGAGTCCTCGGCGTGCGCCGACAGGTCGGTCATGACCTGGCGCACGGCGCGCAGGTCGACCGCCCGGTCGTAGGGCGCCGGGTCGACGAGGTTGACGACCTGGATCAGGTCGTCGTTCTGCACGAAGCCGGTGATGAGCAGGGAGCCGCCGTCGACGTTGACGACCATCCGCGCGTCGTCGGCCAGGGGGATCGTCGGGTTGGTGACCGCGCCGTCGAGCTGACCCATGGTGTCCCAGGCCTCGTCGAGCCCGGCCGGGAAGAGCACGTAGTTGGCGTCGATCGCCGCCCCGCCCTCCTCGGCCGGCGCGAAGGCGCACCGCGGTGCCGCGGGCCGACCGGCGTCCATGGTGACGTCGGCGCCGAGCACCTCGCCGACGCCCTCGGCGGTGAGGCCGTCGCAGGGGTTCCACAGCGGGGTGGTGGGTACGGCGGCCGCGGGGTCGGTCGCCGGTGCCTCGCCGCCGCAGGCCGCCAGGGTCGTGGCGAGACCGAGGCCGACGAGCAGCGAGCCGAGGCGGCGCAGGGGCAGGTGGCGCTCAGCCATGGACGACCTCTCGGGTGGCGGGGGCGCCGGCGGGGCCGGCCGGGGTGGCGCGGGGCACGACGACGGGACTGCCGGGCAGCCACAGCGAGAGTCGGGCGCCACCGGCCGGTGACGCAGCGGCCGACACCGTGCCGGAGTGCCGGTCGGCGACCTGGCGGACGATGGAGAGCCCGAGGCCCGAGCCGGGCATGGTGCGTGACTCGTCGGAGCGCCAGAAGCGGTCGAAGACGTGGGGGCGGTCGGCCTCGGCGATGCCGGGGCCCTCGTCGTCGACGGTGAGCAGTCCGGCGCTGAGGCGCACCGTGACCGTGCCGTCCGGCGGGCTCCACTTGGCGGCGTTATCCAGGAGGTTGGTCACGGCACGCTCCAGCGCGTTGGCGTCGCCCTCGACCCACCAGGCCCCGGCGTCGACGTCGAAGGTGGCGGAGGGGGCGCGCAGCCGCACGCGGGTGACCGCGTGGTCGACGATCTCGGTCAGGTCCACCGGCTCGACGACGGGCGCCAGCGGCTCGTCGCGGGAGAGCTCCATGAGGTCGCCGATCAGGGTGGTCAGCTCCTCGATCTGGGCGCGGATGTCCTCGAGCAGCTCGGCCCGTGCCTCGGGGGGCAGGTCGGGGCCACCCGGTGCCGAGGCCTGTGTGAGCAGGTCGACGTTGGTGCGCAGCGAGGTCAGTGGCGTCCGCAGCTCGTGGCCGGCGTCGGCGACCAGCTGTCGCTGCCGGTCGCGTGAGGCCGAGAGGGCGGTGAGCATCGCGTTGAACGCGGTGGCGAGGCGGGCGATCTCGTCGTCGCCCTCGACCGGCAGCGGGGTGAGGTCCTCGGTGCGGGCGATGTGCTCGACCGAGCTGGTCAGCCGCCGCACGGGGCGCAGGCCGTTGCGCGCCACGCCGAAGCCGGCCGCGCCGGCGGCCGCGACGCCGAGCAGGCCGAAGATCAGCATCACGATGCCGAGCTTGGTCAGCACCCGCTGCTGGGACTCGAGCGACTGGGCGATCACCAGCGCCTGGCCGTCGCCGTAGGGCACCGTCACCACGCGGTAGGCGACCGGGCCGCCCAGCACGGTGCGGATGCTCGACTCGGTGTCGCCCTGCGCGACGTCGAGCTCGGGGTTGCCCAGCGTGGGCGGGTCGTCGAGCTGCTCGGGTCGGTAGACGGTGCCGTCCTGGTAGACCAGCGCGATGCGCAGGTCGGTCGCCACCAGTGCCCAGGCCGGCACCTGGTCACCCGTGCGCTGGTTGAGGATCGTCGGGGCCTCGGTGGTCTGGTAGGCCCGCTCGTAGAGCGTGTCGTCGAGCGTCGACTGGAGCTGCATGCGCACCGTCACGTAGGCGCCGGCCGCGAGGAACGCCACGGTCAGTCCCACCGCCATGGTCGTGAGCAGGGTGACCCGGCTGGCCAGCGAGCGGCGGTAGCGCCACCGCCGGGACGGCTCGACCGGCGAGGGAGTGCTCATGACTCCTTCAGGACGTAGCCGACACCCCGGACGGTGTGGATCAGCCGCGTCTCGCCCTCGGCCTCGGTCTTGCGGCGCAGGTAGCCGACGTAGACCTCCAGCGAGTTGGCGGTCGTCGGGAAGTCGTAGCCCCAGACCTCCTCGAGGATGAAGGAACGCTCGAGCACCCGCCGCGGTCGCCGGAGGAACATCTCGAGCAGGGTGAACTCCGTGCGTGTCAGCTCGATGCGCCGCTCGCCGCGGACGATCTCGCGGGTCGCGACGTTCATCGACAGGTCGGAGAAGGTCAGGGTCTCCTCGGGGGCGTCCTCGGCGGGCACGACACGACGCAGCAGCGCGCGCAGCCGGGCGAGGAGCTCCTGGAGAGCGAAGGGCTTGGTGAGGTAGTCGTCGGCGCCGGCGTCGAGCCCCTCGACCCGGTCGCCGACCGCGTCGCGGGCGGTGAGCACCAGGATCGGGACGTCGTTGCCGGCGGTGCGCAGCGCGCGGGTCGTCTCGATGCCGTCGAGGCGGGGCATCATCACGTCCATCACGACCACGTCGGGATTGAGCGTGCCGATGCCGGCGAGGGCCTCCGCGCCGTCAGCGGCGAGGTGCACGTCGTAGCCGTTGAACTCGAGCGAGCGGCGCAGCGACTCACGCACCGCCTTGTCGTCGTCGACGACGAGGACGCGGGGCTTCACGGCACTGGTGGACACGAGCCCACTGTGCCAGGAACGCCTGAGCGCGTCCTGAGAGCTGGCGGCCCGGACAGGACGCCTCAGACGTAGCGCGCGGCGGTCTCGGCGGCTCGGGCGCCGTAGCCACCACCGAAGAGGCAGGCGTGCACCAGCAGCGGGAAGACCTGGTGCAGACCGACGCGGTCCTCCCAGCCGTCGGCGAGCGGGCTCGCCTCGTCGTAGGCCTCGAGCACGCGCGGCAGGTGCGGCAGCCCGAAGAGCGAGAGCATCGCCAGGTCGACCTCGCGGTGACCGGCGTACGGCGCCGGGTCGATGACCCACACGTGCCCGTCGTGTCCCCACAGCACGTTGCCGTTCCACAGGTCGCCGTGCAGCCGTGCCGGCGGCTCCGCGGGCAGCAGGTCGGTGAGCCGGCCCACCAGCGCCTCGACCACGGCCGCCTGGCCGTCGGTGATCGCGCCGCGGTCGCGGGCCAGCTTGAGGTAGGGCAGCACGCGGCGCACGGCATAGAACTCCGCCCACGTCGCCGCGGTGCGGTTGGGCAGCGGGAGGCGGCCGATGAAGCCGTCGGCCGCGGCGCCGTACGACGGGGCCCCGGCCGCGTGCGTCACCGCGAGGGCCCGGCCGAAGGCGGCGGCCGTCTCGACACCGTTCTTGCCGGACTCGACCCACCGCAGGATCAGGCACTCCGGGTCGACGGCGAGCACCTCGGGGACACGCACGCCGCCCGCCTCGGTGGTCTCGGCGAGCCACGCGAGCCCGGCGGCCTCGGTCTCGAAGAAGCGCTCGGGGGAGTGCGGCAGCGTCTTGACGATCGCCGTGGTGCCGTCGGAGAGCCGCAGCTTGGTGGCGGTCGAGACGTCACCCCCGGCGACCGGTGCCGTGGCCACGACCGACGAACCGAGGAGCTCCTCGGCCCGACGGGCCACCCACGGCTGGCGGGTCATGCCCGGTCGCTCCCGCGGGCGTCGGTGGAGCCCAGCTCGAGGGCCAGCTCGACGACCAGGGCGGCCACGATCGCGTCGGTGGTGCGCTCGACCATGGTCAGGACCTCCTCGAAGCCGCTGTCCCCACCGTAGTACGGATCGGGCACCTCGCCCCCGGGGTCGACCGGGTCGAAGGCGCGGAAGAGCATCGCCCGCTCGCCGGCCCCCTCGACGCCAGCGGTGACCGAGCGGATGCCGGCGAGGTTGCTCTCGTCCATGGCGAGCAGCACGTCGAAGCGCTCGGCCCAGGAGCCGTCGAGCTGCTGGGCGCGGTGGCGCGAGGCGTCGTAGCCCGCCGTGGTGAGGGTCGCGGCGGCGCGGTGGTCCATCCGGCCGCCGAGGTGCCAGTCGCCGGTGCCGCAGCTCTCGACGGTGACCCGGTCGGCGAGGCCCGCCGCGGCGACCCGGTCGGAGAGCACGACGTCGGCCATCGGCGAGCGACAGATGTTGCCCAGGCAGACCAGCGCGACGGCATAGCGGCCCGGCGCGCGAGCCGGGGGCAGACCCGTCATCGGCGCCGCTCGTCGGGCCCGATGACCGAGTCGACGATCCAGGTGGTGATGGTGATGACGACCGCGCCGCCGAGCGCCGGCCAGAAGCCGGTGACGTCGAAGCCGATGTCGAGCTTGTCGGCCAGCCAGCCGGTGAGCAGCAGCATCGAGGCATTGATGACCAGCAGGAAGAGCCCCAGCGTGAGGATCACGAAGGGGAAGCTGAGGATCGTCAGCACCGGCTTCACGAACGACGTGACGACGCCGAGGATCAGCGACACCAGGATCAGCGGGAGCAGCTTCTCCTGCAGCTCGGCGCTGCCGCTGGAGGGTCCGCTGAAGCGGATGCCGTCGATCAGCCAGGCGGCGGTCGCAAGGGCGATCGCGGTGGTCAGGAGCCAGGTCAGGAAGCGCACGGGGCCAGTGTGGCAGTCAGGACAGGCCGAGCGCCTCGATGATCTCCGCGGCCGCGTCCTCGAGGTGCTTCTCGAGGAAGGCGGAGGCGCCGTCGATGTCGTCGTCCTCGAGCAGCTGGACGAGGGCGGCGTGGGTGTCGGCCTCGTCGTGGGCGTTGCGACGCAGGCGCTCGACCTGCGCCAGCGCCAGCTTGAGCTCCACGACCAGCTCGTCGGCCATCGCCACCAGCCGCGGGCTGCCGGTCAGGCCCACGAGGGACACGTGGAAGGCCAGGTGGCGCTCGTTGAGCTCCTGGTAGGAGCCGCCCTCGCGCACCGCCGAGGTGTAGGCCGTCAACGTGGTGCGGACGGCCTGCCGGTGGGTCTCGTCGGCCTCGCGCCACCGACGCACTCCGGCGCCCTCGAGCACCCACCGCGCCGCGCAGACGTCGCGCACCGAGCTCGCCTCGGGCGCGGACACGCTCACGCCGCGGTGCGGCTCGCGGGTGGCCAGGCCCTCGGCGACCAGGACGGTGAGCGCCTCGCGCACGGTGGGGCGGGAGACGCCCAGCGAGGAGGCCAGCGCGACCTCGCGCAACGGGGTGCCCGACTCGAGCTCGCCGTCGAAGATCGCGCGGCGCAGCTCCTCGGCCGCGCGGTCGACCGTGGAGGAGTGCTCCAGGTGCAGGGTCGCGAAGGCCTCGGGCATGTGCCCATTGTGGCGCATCTGCTTGCCAGGTCGCCGGGCCTGCCCCACACTGGCTTTGTCAGGTTGTCTGACAATCGAGAGGGAGCGCCATGGTCGAGCAGCTGGCCTGGGGTCGTCACTACGTCGCCGTCGAGCCGACCCACTTCCGCGTGGACTACGCGATCAACCCGTTCATGGATCCCGCGGTCCAGCCCGACCCCGCGCTCGCGATGGAGCAGTGGCAGACGATGGTCGCCACGTTGCGCGACCTCGGCGCCCGCGTCGACGTCCTGCCGCAGCGCGAGGACGCCCCCGACATGGTCTACGCGATGAACCTCGGTCTCGGGCTCGTCCGCCCCGGTCCCGGAGGTCGGGATCGGCGGCACGTGGTGATGAGCCACATGCGCTACGCCCAGCGCCGGATGGAGACCGGCTCCGCGGCCGACTGGTTCGCGGGGCACGGCTTCACGACGTCGTACGTCGGCAGCGACGGCGTCGGCGCGCACCTCGAGGCGGGCGACGCCTTCGCCTTCGGTGACGCGCTGGTCGTCGGCTACGGTCCGCGCACCGAGGAGCTGGCGCTCAAGCACCTCGCCGGAGACCTGGGCGTCCGGGTCCGCGGCCTGCGGATCACGCACCCGGGGATGTATCACCTCGACCTGGCCTTCTGCCCCCTCGACGAGCGCCGCGCGATCGTGTGCCCCGCGGCCCTCGACGCAGCCTCGGCGCGGGCGCTCATGGACCTCGTGCCCGAGCCGCTGGTGCTGACCGAGGAGGAGGCGCTGACGACCTTCGCCGCCAACTCGGTCGTCGTCGGTCGCACGGTCGTGATGCCGGCCTGCCCCGACCGCGTGCGCGCCCGGCTCGAGGGCTGGGGCTTCGACGTCGTGGTCGTGGACGTCGGCGAGTTCCACAAGGGCGGTGGGTCGATCCGCTGCCTGACCAACCCCGTCGATGTCACGATCGGGCGCGACCTGCCGGCGCTCGAGCGTGGGGAGGTGGTGCTCCCGCCGCTGTGACGACTCGGTCGGCGCCCAGTTGCCGTGGAAGCCGGCGACTTCCACAAGGGCGGCGGGTCGATCCGCTGCCTGACCAGCCCCGTCGACATCACGATCGGGCGCGACCTGCCCGTCGCTGTAACGACTCGGTCGGGGGTCCCGCTGGACGCTTGTGAGAGGGGTCCACGTGGCCCCTTCTCACTAGCGTCGGGGAGGTGTCTCCGGAGCGGTGGGTGCCTCAGGAGGTGGTCGGCGCCCAGTTGCCGTGGAAGCCGGCGGGCACGCGCACGGGCAGATGCACCGCGGCGACGTCCTCGAGCGTCTCGGCGTCGAGCAGCACCAGGTCGCTGAGACCGGTCGCACGGTCGTGGACGTAGCCCATGACGACGCCGCTGTCCTCGGCCGCGTCGTCGGCGTGGGGGACGAAGCAGAACTCGCCGACCTCCTTGCCGGCCCCGAGGCGTCGCGCCAGCGTCGTGCCGCCGACCACGTCGTGCTTGAGCACGCTGTCGCCGGGCGCCGGCCCGTCGAGGCCGACCGACCAGCCGAAGCGGTGTCGCTGGCCGGTGAGCCGCTCGTCGTAGCGCGGAAACTCCTGGGCGTGCTCGTCGTAGCGGTGCTCGCGGACCTTGCCGGCGACGGTGTCGACGGTGAAGCGCACGAGCGACGAGACGCCCTCGTAGGGCCCGGTGAACTCCGTGGCGAACATCCGCTCGTGGCGCACCGCGTCGATGACGACCTCGTCGCCGTCCTCGTAGGCGTTGAGGGTGTGGAAGACGTAGCAGGGGTCGATCTCGAACCAGCGCACGTCGGCGCCGGTGCCCTCGCGCGGCAGCAACCCGATGCGGGCGGGGTAGTCGTCGTCCCACGAGTAGGGCAGCTGGCTCGGGGCGCCGCCACCGCGGGCCATCGCGCCGACCAGCGCGTCCGGCAGCGGGTTGCGGCCGATGACGCGGTTGAGGGCGAGGCGTGCCGGCAGCCGCAGCGGGCGCGGCATCTTCCCCGCGACCATGTCGATGTCGAAGGTGACCGGCAGGTCGTAGATCACGACGTAGTGCTCGGTCAGCGCGAAGTCGTGCATCATCGGGCCGCCCTGGACCTCGACCTCCACCTGGCGACGCAGTCGCCCGGCGGTGTCGAGCACGGAGTAGTCCACGCGGTTGCCGCGCGTCCAGCTGTAGGAGACCGCGTGCAGCTCGCCGGTCGTCGGGTCCTCGTGCGGGTGGGCGGTGTAGCCCGCGGCCAGGTCGCCGGCGAAGCCGCAGCGCCCGACGGTGTCGAGCTCGTCGGTCAGCTCGTACGGCGGCGCCCCGGCCTCCACGAGTGCCATCGTGCGTCCGCCGTGCTGGAGGAGGTTGGTGTTGGGGGCGAAGTCGTCGCCCTCGGGGCGGACCCAGCGGTTGCGGTACCACCGCGCGGCACCGTCGGCGATGCGCAGCCCGTGAGCCATGCCCGCGCCGATGAACCAGTGGTAGCCCTCGGGGTCGACGGCCCCCGGACCGTCGAGACGCGGGTTGGGGCCGATCCGCAGGTAGCGACCGTCGAGGTGGTCGGGGATCGTGCCGGTGACCGGGAGGTCGAAGGCGGTCACCTCGTCGGTGACCGGCGCGAAGTTGTCCTGCAGGTAGCGGTTCACGGCGTCTCCCAATAACAGTGTTATCAGCGACGATAACGCCGTTATGAGAGGCTGGCAAGGTGCCGGAGGAGACCGACGTACGACGTGCCCTGCTCGAGGCGGCCGCTCGGCTGCTCGGGGAGGAGGGGCCCTCCGCCCTGTCCACCCGGCGGCTGGCGCGCGAGGCCGGGACCTCGACGATGGCGGTCTACACCCACTTCGGCGGGATGCCCGCGCTGGTGCGCGAGATCGTGGCCGACGGCTTCGCCCGGCTCTTCGACCGGGTGGCCGCCGTGACGCCGAGCGACGACGTGGTCGACGACCTGCTGCGCGTGGCCGGTGCCTATCGCGCCAACGCGCTGGAGCACCCGCACGTCTACGCGGTGATGTTCGGCTCGGCCTCGCTGGGCGGCTACCGGCTGCGCGACGACGAGCTCGACGTCGGGCTGGCGGCGTTCGGACAGCTCGTCGACGTGACCCGTCGCGCGATGGCGGCGGGTGCGCTGCGCGAGGACGACCCGGCCGCCGTGGCCGGACAGCTGTGGAGCGCGCTCCACGGCTACGTGATGCTCGAGCTCTCCGGCTTCAACGCCGTGGTCGACGACCCCGAGCAGCAGCTGCTCTGGCCGATGCTCGGCCACCTCGTGCAGGGACTCTCCGTGCGGGGCCACGGTCCCGATCGGTAGCGTCGGTCCGGTGTTCCCGGTCGGCGGCATCGAGGTCATGCTCCTCGGGACGGCTCTGTCCGCAGCCGTGTGCGTCGTGCTCGCCCTGGTCCTGCGGCGCCGGCTGGGCTTCACGGCCTGGACGCTCGCCGCGCTGCTGTGGTCGCTGGTGGTCATCGCGATCATCACCCTGATCCCCGCCAGCGGGGCGCCCGGGATCGTGCCGGCCGAGGGGCGGCTCGACACGTGCTCCTTCGACATCGGCGGTCCCGCTCCCGACGGCTTCTGGATCTTCTCGGGGGGACAGCGGCTGCTCAACACCGTCGTGTTCGTCCCGCCGGGGGTGCTGCTCGTCCTGACGGCGGCGCGGTGGCGGATCGGCTGGGTCCTGGTCCCGCTCGGGCTGGTGCTGCTCGCGGGCTACTCCGCCGGCATCGAGCTCACCCAGCTCGAGCTCGCCCGCATCGATCGGGCCTGCGACGTCACCGACATCATCGACAACGTGACCGGGGCGGTGATCGGCGTGCTGGTGGGGCTGGTGCTCGCGGTCGTCGTACGCCCCTGGCGACTGCGTCGCTAGCCTGACGGGCATGGCCCACCCCCAGCCGATGCCACAGCCGCGCGCGCACGTGTCCGCGATCCCCACCTACGTCCCCGGCAAGCCGCCCACCCCGCGGCCCGGCGTGACGACCTACAAGCTCTCCTCCAACGAGAACCCCTACCCGCCGCTGCCCGGCGTCGTCACCGCGGCGACGGAGGCGGCCGCGGTGATGAACCGCTATCCCGACATGGGCAGCACCGCGCTCTACGACGCCCTCGCCGCCCGCCTGGACGTCCCGGTCTCCGACCTGGCGGCCGCGACGGGCTCGGTGGCGCTCGTCTACCAGCTGCTCGCGGCGTTCTGCGACCCCGGCGACGAGGTCGTCTACGCGTGGCGCTCCTTCGAGGCCTACCCGATCGCCGTGACGACCGCGGGCGCCACCTCGGTGCAGGTGCCGCTCACGGCGGACGGCCGCCACGACCTCGACGCGATGGCCGCTGCCGTCACCGACCGCACCAAGGTCGTCATGGTCTGCACGCCCAACAACCCGACCGGCCCCTCGGTCACGCAGTCCGAGCTCACCGCCTTCCTGGCGCGGGTGCCCGCGCACGTGGTGGTCGTCGTCGACGAGGCCTACCTCGAGTTCGTGCGCATGGACGACGCCGTCGACGGGATCGCGACCTACCGCGCCCACCCCAACGTCGTGCTCTTCCGCACCTTCTCCAAGGCCTACGGCCTGGCCGGCTTCCGGGTCGGCTACGCCGTCGCGTCCGCGCCGGTGGCCGCTGCCCTGCGGGCGGTCTCGCTGCCTTTCGGGGTCTCCCACGTCGCCCAGGCCGCCGCCATCGCCTCGCTCGCCGCCGAGGACGCGCTGCTCGAGCGGGTGGAGGCGCTGACCGTGGAGCGGGCGCGGGTCGTCGCCGGCCTGGCCGTGGCCGGCTGGTCCGTCCCCGAGCCCCAGGGCAACTTCGTCTGGCTCGCCCTCGGCGAACGCACCGCCGACTTCGCGGCCGCCTGCGACGCCGCGGGGATCGTCGTACGACCCTTTGCCGGGGAGGGCTGTCGCGTCTCGATCGGGGAGCCCGAGGGCAACGACCGGCTGCTCGAGGTCGCGCGGGCCCACGCCGGCTCCTGAGACCTCGGGTTACCGCCCGGCAACACGAGGAGGGCAGGGTAGGGACATGTCGATCAAGGTCGCGCTCGAGCACCGCACCACCTACGACTTCGCCGAGCCGGTGAACGTCGCGCCCCACGTGGTCCGGCTCAGGCCGGCGCCGCACACGCGCACGCCGATCGAGGCCTACTCGCTCGACATCAAGCCGGCCCACCACTTCCTCAACTGGCAGCAGGACCCCTTCGGCAACTGGCTGGCCCGCGTGGTCTTCCCCGAGAAGGTGTCGACCCTCGACATCACCGTCGGCCTGGTCGCCGACCTGATGGTGATCAACCCCTTCGATTTCTTCATCGAGGACTACGCCGAGCGCTTCCCGTTCGCCTACGACGCGACCCTGGCGGCCGACCTGACCCCCTACCTGCGTCCGGTCGAGGACAGCGACGACGTCGCGCTGTGGCGAGAAGGACTCCCGCCGATGCCGGCCGACGGACGCCCGACGGTCGACTTCCTGGCCGACCTCAACGCCGCGGTCCACCGCGACGTGGCCTACTCGGTGCGCATGGAGGCCGGGGTGCAGAGCCCCGACGAGACGCTGAGCCGACGGATCGGCTCGTGCCGTGACAGCGCCTGGCTGCTGGTCAGCCTCCTGCGGCAGCACGGTCTCGCGGCGCGCTTCGTCTCGGGCTACCTCGTGCAGCTCACCGCAGACCAGGAGGCGCTCGACGGTCCGAGCGGCCCGACCCAGGACTTCACCGACCTGCACGCCTGGGCCGAGGTCTTCCTGCCCGGAGCCGGCTGGGTCGGCATGGACCCGACCTCCAGCCTCTTCGCCGGTGAGGGCCACATCCCGCTGTCCGCGACGCCGCACCCGAGCAGCGCGGCGCCCATCGAGGGCGCCACCGACCCGGTCGAGGTGACCTTCTCCTTCCACAACGAGGTGCGCCGGATCCACGAGGACCCGCGTGTCACCAAGCCCTACACCGACGAGCAGTGGGCGCGCATCGACGCGCTCGGCGAGGCCGTCGACGAGCGCCTGCGCGCCGGCGACGTGCGGCTCACGATGGGCGGCGAGCCCACCTTCGTCTCGCTCGACGACGCGACCACCCCGCAGTGGAGCAGCGAGGCCGACGGGCCCGAGAAGCGCGCGCTCGCCACGACGCTGGCCGAGCGGCTGCGCACGATCTACGCCGAGGGCGGGGTCGTCCACCGGGGCCAGGGCAAGTGGTATCCCGGTGAGCCCCTCCCGCGCTGGAACATCGCGCTCCAGTGGCGCACCGACGGGGTCCCGCTGTGGCAGGACCCGAGCCTGTTCGCCGACCCGTGGGACGAGGGTCTCGACAAGCTCGACCAACGGGAGGGGACGCTCGACCAACGGGAGGGGACGCTCGACCAACGAGAGGCTGCCGAGGCGCTCGCGCGCCGGGTGACAAAGGTGCTCGGCCTGCCCGACGAGCAGCTCCTCGCCGCCTTCGAGGACCCGTTCGCCGCGCTGGCCGACCACGTCGGCCAGCCGCACGGCGACAAGCCGGAGCAGCCCGACCAGCTGACCACCGAGCTGGTCGCGCGGCTCGACGCCGACGTCACCGTGCCCACCGGGTGGGTGCTGCCGATCGTCACGGGCGAGGAGTGGACGAGCCCCGCCTGGCGCTTCCGGCGTGGCCGCCTCGTGCTGAGCCCCGGCACCAGTGCGGTGGGCCTGCGGCTGCCGCTGGACGCGATCGCCTGGAAGGAGCCCGGCTTCACCGGCGAGCCGTCCTACCTCGAGGCGGGACCGCCACTGGAGCCCAAGGTCCCCGTCGTCACGATCGTCGACCCCGAGGAGGTGCCGACGACGGCGCTGGCCTTCGAGGCGCGCGACGGCGTCGTGCACGTCTTCCTGCCGCCGACCGAGCGCCTCGAGGACTACGCCGACCTGCTGCGCCTGGTCGAGGTCGCGACCCGCAAGGTCGGCTGCCCGATCGTGCTGGAGGGCTACGGCCCGCCGCCCGACCCGCGCCTGACCCAGCTGGTCGTCACGCCCGACCCCGGCGTCATCGAGGTCAACGTGCAGCCCACGAAGAGCTGGGCCGAGCAGCGCGCGCTGCTCGAGACCCTCTACGCCGAGGCACGCCAGGCGCGGCTGACGACGGAGAAGTTCGACCTCGACGGCCTCCACACCGGCACCGGCGGCGGCAACCACCTGACGCTGGGCGGGCACCAGCCCGTCGACTCGCCGCTGCTGCGCCGGCCCGACCTGCTGGTCAGCCTGATCACCTACTGGCAGCGGCACCCGTCGCTGTCCTACCTCTTCTCCGGGCGCTTCATCGGTCCCACGAGCCAGGCGCCGCGCTTCGACGAGGGCCGGCCCGAGGCGACGTACGAGATGGAGATCGCCTTCGCGGAGATCGCCCACCTGGTGGCCGAGCAGTCGGGACCGCACGAGGACGGCGAGCCGGGCGAGGTGCGGCCGTGGCTGGTCGACCGCGCGCTGCGGCACCTGCTGACCGACCTGACCGGCAACACGCACCGCGCGGAGTTCTGCGTCGACAAGATGTACAGCCCCGACTCATCGCGCGGGCGGCTCGGGCTGCTCGAGCTGCGCGGCTTCGAGATGCCGCCCCACGAGCAGATGGCGCTGCTCCAGTCGCTGCTGGTGCGCTCGCTGGTCGCGATGTTCTGGGAGAAGCCGCTCACCGCGCCGCTGGTGCGCTGGGGCACCCGACTCCACGAGGACTTCCTGCTGCCCCAGGGCGCCATCGCCGACATCGCCGAGGTCGCGGCCGACCTGCGCGCGCACGGCATCGACTTCGAGGAGTCGTGGCTCGACCCGTTCACCGAGTTCCGCTTCCCGCGCATCGGCCAGACCCTGGTCCCGACCGGCTCGGGCCCGGTCGAGCTCGAGCTGCGCCAGGCCATCGAGCCGTGGCACGTGCTGGGGGAGGAGGCGACCGCCGGCGGCACCGCCCGTTACGTCGACTCCTCGGTCGAGCGGATCCAGGTGTCGGCCCGCGGGATCGACCCCCACCGTCACCTCGTCACGTGCCAGGGTGTCCCCGTGCCTCTGACCGAGACCGCCGCGGGCGACTTCTACGCCGGCGTGCGCTTCCGCGCCTGGCAGCCGTGGTCGGCCCTGCACCCCTCGATCCCGGTCCAGGCGCCGCTGCACGTCGAGGTCGTCGACATCGCCTCGGCGACGAGCCTGGGGGGCGCGACCTACCACGTGGTCCACCCCGGTGGCCGCTCCTATGACCACCCGCCGGTCAACGCCAACGCGGCCGAGGCGCGGCGGGCCAGCCGCTTCGAGCCGCGCGGGCACACCGCCGGTCGGATCGACGTCGGAGCGCTCCAGGAGCTGGCCCGGCGGGCCGCCTCCGCGGAGTACCCCCACACGCTCGACCTGAGGCGCGTGCCCCGATGAGCCCCCGATGAGCCTGCGGTGACCGCGCCGTGACCGCGCTGCGTGACTACGCAGCCGCGCTCACGCAGCCCGTCCTGGGCGACCAGGCGCCGCGCTACGACGAGGTCGTCGCGCCCGACGGCGGCCTCCGCCCCGCGTGGAAGGGCCTGGCCGAGATCGCCGTCGCGCTCGACCACCGTGACCTGCGCCGGGTCGACGAGGACATCGTGCGCTTCCTCGCCGACGACGGCGTGACCTACTCGCGACCCGGTGGTCGCTCCGGGCCGTGGCGGCTCGACGCGGTGCCGCTGGTCATCGACGCGGCGGCGTGGACGCCGCTCGAGGTCGGTCTCGCCCAACGCGCCGAGCTCCTCAACGCGATCCTCGTCGACCTCTACGGCGATCAGCGGCTGCTCTCCGAGGGCGTCGTCCCGGCCTCCGTGGTGCTGGGCCACGCGGGGTTCACCCGCGTCGTCGCCCGGCGCAGCGCCATCGACCCGCGACCGCTGGTCCTCTCCGCCACCGACCTCGGCCGCGACGCGCAGGGCCAGTGGCGCGTCATCGCCGACCGCGCCCAGGCGCCCTCGGGCATCGGCTACGCGATGGAGAACCGTCGCGTGATCTCCCGGGTGATGCCCGAGCTCTACCGCGAGGCCGGCCTGCACCGGATGGAGCCCTACTTCTGGGCCCTCCGCTCGGCGCTGATCCAGTCGGCGCAGAGCGAGCTGGCCGACCCCCGCGTCGTCGTCCTCTCGCCCGGCACCCACTCCGAGACGGCCTACGACCAGGCCTTCATCGCCTCGACGCTCGGCTTCCCGCTGGTCCAGGGCAGCGACCTGGTCGTGCGGGACGGGTGGGTCCAGATGCGCGCGACGCACGGGCGCCACAGCGGTCGTCTGGAGCGGGTCGACGTGATCCTGCGCCGGGTCGACGCGGCCTGGAGCGACCCGCTCGAGCTCCGCGGCGACTCCCAGCTCGGCGTCGCCGGCCTGGTCGAGGCCGTGCGCCGGGGCCGGGTGCGCGTCGTCAACGGCCTCGGCTCCGGTGTCCTGGAGAACCCCGGGCTGCTGCCCTACATGCCGGCGATCAGCCAGGCGCTGCTCGGGGAGCCGCTCCGTCTCGCGGCCGTGCCGACCTGGTGGTGCGGCGACCCCGACTCGCTCAGCCACGTGCTCGACCGTCAGGACCGCCTCACGATCCGCGCCATCGACGGACCGGCCAACGCGCTGGTCGGTCTCGACCCGGCGAGCGTCCGCGAGCGCCTCCTCGACGAGCCGCACCGCTACGTCGGCCAGGAGCGGCTGCCGCTCTCCCAGGCCCCGACCTGGCGCTCCACCGGCCACCTCTCCGGTGACGTGGTGCCTCGACCCCTGACGCTGCGCACGTTCACGCTGCGCTACGGCTCGGCCTACCGACCGCTGGTGGGCGGTCTCGCCGCCGTCTACGAGGGCGACGTGTCCGCGTCCAGCAAGGACGTCTGGGTGCTCAAGGCCGAGCCCACCGACCCCGACCAGGGGTTGGCCGAGGTGCTGCCGATGACCAATGTGCGGGCCTCGACCGGCACCGTCCCGCGCATCCTCGAGGACCTCTTCTGGTTCGGCCGCTACGCCGAGCGCGCCGAGGACATGATCCGGCTGGTGCTCGCCGCGCACGCGCTGGCCGAGGACTTCGGCACCCGGCCCCGCACGACCGGCGGTGCCAGCCTCGCCGTCCTCATGCAGGCCGTACGCCGCCTGGGTGGCACCGTCCACGAGGACCTCGACGCGGAGTTCCGCTCCCTGCTCCTCGACGCCCAGCGGCCCGGGTCGGCCGCCCAGGCGCTGGCGGGCCTGCGCGACGCCCTCGCGGGGGTGCGCGACCAGCTCTCCCAGGACACCTGGCGCGTCTTCGGTGCCACCGACCGGGCCGCCCACGCCCTCGAGGAGTCGGGCCACAGCCACCAGGTCGCCGAGTCGGCGGGCCGGATGCTCACCGGCATCCTGTCGCTCCAGGGCGTCACCGCCAGCATGATCCGCGACCCCGGCTGGCACATGATCGGCATCGGGCGGCACCTCGAGCGCGCGGTCCAGGTCTGCCACCTGCTCGACGAGACCGCGACCGTGCGCCGGGGCATCGACGTCGACCGCGACGTCCTCAACGCGGTGCTCGTCGCGTCCGAGAGCTCGGTGACCCACCGCCGGCGCTACCGCGGCTACGTCCGCACCGGCGGGGTGCTCGAGCTCCTGCTCACCGACCTCGACAACCCGCGCTCCCTGGCCTTCGGGCTCGCCGAGATCGCCGCGCACCTCACCGCGCTCCCCGCCTCCACCGGCTCGACGCGTCCCGAGCGGCTGGTCGCCGACCTGCGCACCACGCTCGAGGAGACCGACATCGCGACGCTCGTCGCGATCGGCGGCGTCGGTCGACCCAACCTGGAGGCGTTCCTCGCCTCCTACGCCGCCCAGCTCGGGCGTCTCGCCGACGCGGTCGCCGAGGTGCACTTCGCGACCGGCCCGGCCCCGCGCTCGCTCGGCTCGATCGCGCTCGTCGACTCCCTCGAGGCTCCCGTGAGGTCGGTCCCGTGAGGTACCGCGTGCGGCACAGCACCACCTACACCTACGACGACCACGTCAGCGACAGCCTCGGCATCGCCCACCTGGTGCCGCGAGAGCTCCCGTGGCAGCACGTGTCGTCGTACGACGTGGTGGTGGCGCCGACGCCCGGCGACCTGGCCCACGACGTCGACTACCACGGCAACACCGTCACCTACTTCCAGGTGACCGAGCCCCACGACGTGCTGGTGATCGAGGCCACCAGCGAGGTGAGCGTCGAGGTATCGCCGGTGCCGGGCCACGCGCTGGACACCCCCTGGGAGCGGCTGCGACCGCTGGTGGACCCGGGGTTGCCGGGTGCCTGGAGCGTCACCGACTTCGCGCTGGCCTCGGCCCAGGTCGAGCAGGTCGCCGCCGCGAAGGCCTACGCCGCGGAGTCCTTCACGCGGGGCCGGCCCGTGGGCGAGGCGGTCGCCGACCTCATGCACCGCATCCACGCCGACGTCGACTACGACCCGACGGCGACGACGGTGACCTCGACGGTCGACGACATCCTCGACAAGCGGGCCGGGGTCTGCCAGGACTTCGCCCACCTGACGCTGGCCTGCCTGCGCACCCACGGCCTGGCCGGCCGCTACGTCAGCGGCTACCTCGCCACCGAGCCGGCGCCGGGCCAGGAGCGGGTGGTCGGTGCGGACGCCTCCCACGCCTGGGTGGCGGTGTGGCTGGGGCTCGACGAGGACGGCGTCGACCAGTGGCTGGCCTTCGACCCGACCAACGACCAGTGGGTCGGTGACCGCTACGTCACGGTCGCCTGGGGCCGCGACTACGGCGACGTGCCGCCGGTCAAGGGCGTGATCTTCACCGAGGCCAGGAAGTCGACGCTCAGGGTCGCCGTCGACGTGGAGCCCCTCGGCTGAGCCGGCTCTCCACTGACGGGGTGAGCCCGCGACGAGCGGGACGTGTCACGCTTCTCTGGTGAAGGCCTTCCGCTGCCGCGTGTGCGACAACCAGCTCTATGTCGAGAACTCCGTGTGCGTGTCCTGCGGGACCGCGCTGGGCTACTCCCGGACCGAGCGCTCGATCGTCCCGCTCGACGAGAACGGGCGCTACGTCGACCCCTCCGGGCTGGTCTGGCACGTGTGCGCCAACCTCAACCTCTCCGGCTGCACCTGGCTGGCGCCGCTCGAGGGCGGCCAGTGCTTCAGCTGCGACCTGACCCGCACCCGTCCCTCCGACGACGACCTGGTCGGGCTGGAGAACTACCCGCTCGCCGAGGCGGCCAAGCGGCACCTGATCATCGAGCTGGAGGCGCTGGGCTTCCCGGTGGTCGGCAAGGACACCGACCCCGACGAGGGGCTGACCTTCGACCTGCTCTCCAGCGTCGAGGAGAACGTCGTGATCGGCCACGAGGACGGCGTCATCACCATCGACCTCGCCGAGAGCGACGCGGTCTACCGCGAGAAGGTGCGCGCCCAGCTCGCCGAGCCCTACCGCACCATGCTGGGCCACTTCCGCCACGAGGTCGGCCACTACTACGAGTGGCAGCTCGTGCGTGGGGACGAGCGGCTCGAGCGCTGCCGCGAGCTCTTCGGCGACGAGTCGAAGGACTACCAGGCCGAGATCGACCGGCACTACGCCGAGGGCCCGCCCGAGGGCTGGGAGCAGTCCTACATCTCGACCTACGCCACGATGCACCCCTTCGAGGACTTCGCCGAGACGTGGGCGCACTACCTCCACATCGCCGACGCGATCGAGACGGCCCGTGAGTTCGGCCTCGCGACCGTCGGCGGGGTCGCCGCGTTCTCGACCTTCCGCGACGTCGTCACCGGCGTCTGGATCCCGCTGTCGACGGCGCTCAACCAGATCAACCGGTCGATGGGCAAGGAGGACCTCTACCCCTTCGTGATCCCGGCGCCCGTCCTCGAGAAGCTCGACTTCGTGGCCTCGCTCGCCAAGCCGGCCTGACGACCGCCTGACTAGGGTTGAGGACATGAGCGACGAGGGCACCGAGCAGCAGACGTACGTCGAGCAGGGCGAGTTCGAGCGCGACACCAACTACGTCGCGGACCGGATCACCCAGGACGCACGGCGTCCCGAGCGCGGACCCGTCGACGGGCAGCTGTGGCCCGTGGAGCCCGGCCGCTACCGGCTCGTGGCCGCCAAGGCGTGCCCCTGGGCCAACCGCGCGATCATCGTGCGCGACCTGCTGGGGCTCCAGGACGTCATCTCGCTGGGCACCCCCGGGCCGACCCACGACGCCCGCAGCTGGACCTTCGACCTCGACCCCGGCGGGCGCGACCCCGTGCTCGGCATCGAGCGGCTGCAGGAGGCCTACGTCAAGCGCTTCCCCGGCTACGAGCGCGGCATCACGGTGCCGGCGATCGTGGAGGAGAGCAGCGGCGAGCTGGTCACCAACGACTTCCCCTGGATCACCCACGACTTCTTCTTCGAGTGGCGCGAGCACCACCGCGACGGCGCCCCCGACCTGTGGCCCGAGCACCTCCGCGAGGAGATGGACGAGGTCATGCAGCGGGTCTTCACCGAGGTCAACAACGGCGTCTACCGCTGCGGCTTCGCGGGGTCGCAGGACGCCTACGAGGCGGCGTACGACCGGCTCTGGGCGACCATGGACTGGCTCGAGGACCGGCTGGCCGACCGGCGCTACCTGATGGGCGAGGCGATCACCGAGGCCGACGTGCGGCTCTTCACGACGCTGGCCCGCTTCGACGCCGTCTACCACGGCCATTTCAAGTGCAACCGGGTGAAGCTGACCGAGATGCCCCACCTGTGGGGCTACGCGCGCGACCTCTTCCAGACGCCGGGCTTCGGGGACAACACCGACTTCGAGCAGATCAAGCAGCACTACTACCTGGTGCACACCGACATCAACCCCTCCGGGATCGTGCCGGCCGGGCCCGACCCGGCCGTGTGGCTCACGGCCCACGGCCGGGGCTGATCACCCCTCCCGCAGCCCCAGGGGCAGCGGGAGGAGCGGCCCGGGGTCGTCGGGCTCAGGCTCCGGGGCGGGCTGCTGGTGGCCCGGCGGGCGCTGCTTCGTGCCCTTCGACGGCTTCACGAAGCGTCCCAGGTGCGGGCGACCGCGCCGGTCCCAGCGCAGCTTGGCGGCGAAGAGCGAGCGCTGGGCGCCGTAGCGCGGGGCGCGCTGGAGGTCGCTGTGCGGGCACGCCCGCTCTCGACAGGTCCAGGCGTGGAAGAAGAGCAGCGACCCGTGCACCACGTCCGCGCCGCCGGGCCCGCACAGCCGGGTGCTGGCGCGGGTCACGAGGGCGCGGGAGCGGACCTTCTTGAGGCCCTGGAGCGTGGGTGCCCGACGCCAGGTCGTGCGGTAGTTGCAGTCGCCGTAGTAGCCCTGGGAGGTGATCAGCACCCAGCCCTTGCGCTGCTGGACGAGCACGGGGTTCTCGATGACGCCGCGGGCGAAGGCGAGCACGCGGGCCCGGCCGCCCTTGCGGGCGCGCAGGCCGTCCCGGGTGAGGCGCACCATCCGGATCGAGGAGGGTGTGCCCTGGGTGCGGTAGAGCAGGTAGCGCGCCCCGTTGCGGGCCTGGTAGCCCTCGGGGTCGATGACGCCGGCTGCCTCCTTCGAGGGGCTCGGCGGTCGGATCTTGTCGCTCGCCAGCGGGGTGTGGGCCGCGCGCGGGCAGGTGATGGGGCGTCGCTTGGGACGGAACTTCTTCAGCGGGCTGCTGGCCACGGCCACCCCGATGCAGCGCCCCAGCGGGCCGAGACCACCGGCGGGCGCGGCGAAGTAGAGCAGGAACTTGTGCTTCTTCACCTGCACGATGTCGGAGGCCCAGATGTTGCGACCGGTCGCCCACCGGGGCAGCCGCTTGAGGGCGCTCCCGCGGTCCCGCCACGGCCCGGCGACCGAGGTCGCGATCGAGCGCGGCGCCAGCGAGCCTGTGCCGATCGCGACGTAGCGGCCCTGGTAGGCGAAGCCGGTCGGGTCCGGCATCTCGGTGTGGCGGAAGAGCGGCTGGCCCTTGCGGCCCGGGTGTCCCTGGGTGACCCGGCTGGCCAGCGGGTGACGCGGGAAGGCCAGACGCAGCGTCAGGCCGCGCCCCTGTCCGCTCCCGGCGCTGGCCGAGCTGGACGCGGTCGCTGCGGTCGACGCGGTCGACGACGTGGTGCCGAGGGTCAGCAGGGTGGCGGTCAGGGCGGTCAGCAGCGCCAACGCGACGGACTGCGACAGGCGTCGAGACAGGGGTCGAGCAGGGGACACCGACGGGGTCCTTCCTCACCGGGGGAGCACAGAGTGGAGCACAGGGTCGACCAGCTGGAGCGGGGACGTCCCGGGAGTGCCCGTTCCGTGATGCCTTCGTGATCCATCGGCAGCGGTCGGGGACAATGAAGCCACGTCACCGAGGAGATCAACGATGAACCACGGGCATGGTCATGGCCATGCGGCAGGTCGGGCCTCCGACCGTCGCCGGCTGCGCCAGGTCCTCGTCGTCACGAGCACGGTGCTGGTCGTGGAGCTGGTCGGTGCCTGGCTCACCGGGTCGCTCGCGCTCCTCGCCGACGCGGGGCACATGGCCACCGACGCCGGCGCCGTGGTGCTCGCGCTCGGGGCGTCGTACGTCGCCGGGCTGCCGGGCGGACCTCGCTCGACGTTCGGCTACCACCGTGCCGAGATCCTCGCCGCGATGCTCAACGCCCTGGTGCTGCTGGGGGTCTGCGCCTACATCGGCTACGCCGGCATCACCCGGCTGGCCGACCCGGCGGAGGTCGAGGCGGGCGCGATGATCGGCTTCGCGGTGGTCGGCCTGCTGGCCAACGCCGTGTCGATGGCGATCCTGAGCCGCTCGGAGACCGGCTCGCTCAACCTGCGCGGGGCCGCCAACGAGGTCTCCGCCGACCTGCTCGGCTCGGTCCTCGTCGTCATCGCCGGCGTCGTCATCCTCACCACCGGCTGGGACCGCGCCGACGCGGTGGCCTCGCTGGTGATCGCGGTGATGATCCTGCCGCGCTCGCTGGTGCTGCTGAGGGACGCGGCGGTCGTCCTGCTCGAGATCGCCCCGGCCGGGCTCGACCTGGCCGACGTGCGCGCGCACCTCGCCGGCGTGCCGGGCGTCGTGGACGTCCACGACCTCCACGCCTGGACCATCACCAGCGGCATCCCCAGCCTCTCGGCCCACGTCACCGTCACCGACGAGGCCCTGGCCGAGCGCGGGGTCGGCGCGATCCTCGACGACCTGTGCGTGTGCGTCGCCGAGCACTTCGAGGTGCGGCACGCGACCTTCCAGGTCGAGCCGCTCTCCCACGAGGCCCACGAGGACCTCGGCGAGCTGCACTGACGCGGGGTCCCGGGGTGCGTCAGGCCTTGGCGGCGTCGGCCTCGGCGGCCGCCTTGAGCTTGACCAGGGTCGCCTCGATCGCGGCCTGGGTCTTCTTGCCGAGCGCCAGGTTGAAGCCCACGGCCGCGGGGCCGTAGCGGGTCAGGTCCCAGGTCTCGGTGATCTCCGTGCCGCCGTCGGCGGTCGGGGTGAGCTCGTAGCGCCAGCGGTGCAGGCCCTTGTGCCGCCAGGCGATGAGCCGGTCCTGCTCGAACTCGACGACGGTGTTGCCGATCTTGTAGGCCGCGCCCATCTTCATGTCCATGCCGAAGGTCGAGCCGAGCTCGAGGCGCTGACCGCTGCCGCGGCTGGCCTTGACGGTGCCCGAGCCGTCGATGCGGGGGTGCTGGGTCGGGTCCGTGAGGATCGCGAAGACGACCTCCGCCGGAGCGCTGGTCGTGATGCTGGCCGTGCGGGTGCGGATCGACATGGGGTGAGCGTAGTGGTGCACTCGAAGCCTGTCGGCCCCCCAAGTCCGTCGGATTGGCGGCACGGACCGGACGCCCGGTAACTTGGGCCGCACAGGAATGTGTCCCCGGTCACAGGTCGCCCCACCCATCGCGACCCGCGCCGGACCAACCACCCGGACGACGGCCACCCCGTGCCCCGGGCGAGGAGAAGGAGTCCCACGTGACCCAGCAGTCTTCCGGCTTCGGCCCCGACCTGGCGGAGGTCTTCGGACCCTCGCAGCAGGACGGTGGGCCGGAGCTCATCCAGCTCCTCACGCCCGAGGGCGAGCGGGTCCACCACCCGGAGTTCGACCGCGACTTCTCCGCCGAGGAGCTGCGCGGCTTCTACCGCGACATGGTGCTGACCCGGCGCATCGACACCGAGGCGACCGCCCTCCAGCGCCACGGCGAGCTCGGCATCTGGGCCCAGCTGCTGGGCCAGGAGGCCGCCCAGATCGGCGCCGGCCGCGCGCTGCGACCGCAGGACTACGTCTTCCCGACCTACCGCGAGCACGGCGTCGCCTGGTGCAAGGGCGTCGACCCGCTGCGCCTGCTCGGCCTCTTCCGCGGCGTCGACCAGGGCGGCTGGGAGCCCGACGCCCACAACTTCGCGCTCTACACGATCGTCATCGGCGCCCAGACCCTGCACGCCACCGGCTATGCGATGGGCATGCAGCGCGACGGCGTCGTCGGCACCGGCGACCCCGACCGCGACGCGGCCGTCATCGCCCACTTCGGCGACGGCGCGTCCTCGCAGGGCGACGTCAACGAGGCGTTCATCTTCGCCGCGTCCTACAACGCGCCGGTCGTCTTCTTCTGCCAGAACAACCAGTGGGCGATCTCCGAGCCCATCGAGCGCCAGACCCGCATCCCGCTCTACCAGCGCGCGCTGGGCTTCGGCTTCCCCGGCGTCCGCGTCGATGGCAACGACGTCCTCGCGACGTACGCCGTCACGCAGGCGGCGCTGCAGCGTGCCCGCGACGGCCAGGGCCCGACGTTCGTCGAGGCCTACACCTACCGGATGGGTGCCCACACGACCACCGACGACCCGACCCGCTACCGCCTCTCCGACGACGTCGAGAGCTGGAAGCTCAAGGACCCGATCGCCCGGCTGGAGGTCTACCTGCGCCGCAACGGGCTCGTGGAGAACGACTTCCTCGCCACCATCCAGGCGGAGGCCGACGAGCTCGGCCACACGCTGCGCGAGGGCTGCAAGGCGATGCCCGACCCGCAGCCGCTCAGCATGTTCGACCACGTCTACGCCGAGATGACGCCCGAGCTGCAGGCGCAGCGCGACGGCTTCGCGACCTACCTCGACTCCTTCGAGGGCTCTGCCGCTGGGGGGCACCACTGATGGCCACGCAGAAGATCACCCTCGCCAAGGGCCTCAACATGGGGCTGCGCAAGGCGATGGAGGACGACCCCAAGGTCCTGCTCATGGGCGAGGACGTCGGCAAGCTCGGCGGTGTCTTCCGCATCACCGACGGCCTGCAGAAGGACTTCGGCGAGGACCGCGTCATCGACTCCCCGCTCGCCGAGTCCGGCATCGTCGGCACCGCGGTCGGCATGGCGATGCGCGGCTACCGACCCGTGGTCGAGATCCAGTTCGACGGGTTCGTCTACCCCGCCTACGACCAGATCGTCTGCCAGGTCGCCAAGATCCACTTCCGCTCCCAGGGCCGGGTCAAGATGCCGATCGTCATCCGGATCCCCTTCGGTGGCGGCATCGGCGCGGTCGAGCACCACTCGGAGTCGCCCGAGGCGCAGTTCGCCCACACCCCCGGCCTCAAGGTCGTCGCGTGCTCCAACCCGGTCGACGGCTACTGGATGATCCAGCAGGCCATCGCCTGCGACGACCCGGTCATCTTCCTCGAGCCCAAGCGGCAATATCACGCAGACAAGGCCGAGCTCGACGAGTCCGCCTCGCCCGAGCCGCTCTTCACCTCACGGGTGGTCAAGAAGGGCACCGACCTGACGCTGCTGTCCTACGGCCCGATGGTCAAGACGGCCATGAAGGTCGCCGAGGCCGCTGCGACCGAGGGCCGCTCGATCGAGGTCATCGACCTGCGCACGCTCTCGCCGCTCGACATGGCGCCCGTGCTCGAGTCCGTGCGCCGCACCGGCCGTGCGGTCGTCACCCACGAGGCCCACGTCAACCTGGGCCTGGGCGCCGAGATCTCCGCGCGCATCACCGAGGAGTGCTTCTACTCCCTCGAGGCGCCGGTGCTCCGCGTCGGTGGTTTCGACACGCCCTACCCGCCGTCGCGGATCGAGGAGGACTTCCTCCCCGACCTCGACCGGGTGCTGGACGCCGTCGACCGCTCCTTCGAGTTCTGAGAGAGGCACCGACATGAGTGAGTTCCTCCTGCCCGACGTCGGCGAGGGCCTGATCGAGGCCGAGATCGTCACCTGGAAGGTCAAGGTCGGCGACGTCGTCGCCATCAACGACATCGTCGTCGAGATCGAGACCGCCAAGTCGCTCGTCGAGCTGCCCTCGCCCTTCGCCGGCGAGGTCACCGCCCTGATGGTCGCCGAGGGTGACACCGTCTCGGTCGGCACGCCGATCATCGCGATCGGCGCCCCTGCCCCTGCCGGGGCTGCTGCCGGTCCTGCCGCTGGCGAGATGGAGATCGACCTCTCCAACCCCGCCGCCAGCGGCCGGGTCGAGGGCGAGAGCCTGGTCGGTCGCAACAAGGCCGAGCGCGGCCCCCAGCGGCGCGCCCGCAAGGGATCGGTGACGCCGTCCTCCGAGGCCGCCGCCAACACCCAGATGCAGGTCCAGGGTGCGTTCGCCCCCGGCGGCGCCCAGTCGCAGGACGTCGCACCGGCCGACGAGCCGGCCGTGCCCGCCGTCCCCGCGGTCGAGCCCGAGCCGGTCTCCGAGTTCGTGCCGGTCCGGGCGCTGTCCAACGGCGAGGTGCGCGTGCTCGCCAAGCCGCCCGTCCGCAAGCTGGCCAAGGACCTCGGCGTCGACCTCGCCCTGCTCACCGCTACCGGCCCCGGCGGCACCGTCACCCGCGCCGACGTCGAGGGCGCCGCGTCGTCCGACGCAGGCCCCTCGGTGGTCGAGCCCAGCCGTCCGTCGGTCCAGTCGGGGCAGCGCGAGACCAGGGAGCCCATCAAGGGCGTCCGCAAGATGATGGCGGGCGCGATGGTGGGCTCGGCGTTCTCCGCGCCGCACGTGACCGAGTGGGTCACGCTCGACGTCACCCGCACGACGGAGCTGGTGGAGCGGCTCAAGGCGCGCCGCGAGTTCCGCGAGGTCAAGGTCTCCCCGCTGCTGGTGCTGGCCCGTGCGGTGATGCTGGCGATGCGCCGTACGCCGGAGATCAACTCGTTCTGGGACGAGTCGGCCCAGGAGGTCGTCCTCAAGCACTACGTCAACCTCGGCATCGCGGCCGCGACGCCGCGGGGGCTGGTCGTGCCCAACGTCAAGGACGCCCAGGACCTGACGCTGCTCGAGCTGGCCGGCGAGCTCAACCAGCTCACCGCCACCGCCCGGGAGGGCCGGACGCAGCCGGCCGAGATGAGCGGCGGGACGTTCACGATCACCAACGTCGGCGTCTTCGGCGTCGACGCGGGCACGCCGATCATCAACCCGGGCGAGTCGGCGATCCTGTGCTTCGGCGCGATCAAGAAGCAGCCGTGGGTCGTCACGACCGACGGGGTCGACGAGATCGTCGTACGCCAGGTCACGACGCTGGCGCTGTCCTTCGACCACCGTCACATCGACGGCGAGAAGGGCTCGCGCTTCCTCTCCGACGTCGCGGGCATCCTCGAGGACCCGGCCTCCGCGCTGCTGTTCTGAGGCGTGACCCTCCCCGGGCCGGGGGTAGGAGGCCCTGCGTGGACGTGAGCGCGGGGCATCCCCAGCCCGGGGAGACCGAGCGCGCCGTCGCGGCGTCAGGTGAGGTCGAGCGGACCGATCTCCCAGCCCTCGGGGGCGATCGGGTGCAGGATCGCGTCGGTGCCGCCGTCGACGAAGAGGCAGACACCGACCACCAGGCTGGAGGCGTCGGAGAGCAGGAAGCAGATCGTCGCCGCGACCTCCTCCGGCCGGCCCGGACGCCCCAGGGCCGTGGGATAGCTGTCGGCGAACGGGCCGAACGTCGGGTCGTCGCGCAGCTGCTGGGTCATCGGCGTCTCGATCAGCCCGGGTGCCACGGCGTTGATGCGGATGCCCGCGCCGATCCACTCGGGTGTCACGCCCTCGCGGCGTGCCCACCAGGCCAGCGCGGCCTTGGAGGAGGGATAGACCATCACCGAGTCGACCTTGGCGGCAGCCTCGCGGGCGCCCTGCTCGTCGTCCTTGAGGCAGAGCGCGGCGACCTCGGCGTTCCAGCCCGGCATGCCGGTGATCGAGTTGGACGCCAGCAGCACCACCGCGGCGCCGCCCGTTGCTGACGCGGCAGCCAGCTGCGGCCGGAGCCCGCGCACGAGACCCAGCGCCCCGAAGTAGTTGACGCTCACCAGCAGCGCCGAGTCGACCCCGGTCAGCCCGGCGATCCCCGCGCACGGCACCACGCCGTGCACCACGTCGGTCAGCGCCTGCACGCCGGCGACCGCCGCATTGCGCCCCGCCGCGGTCGACAGGTCGGCGGTCACGTCGGCGTCGTGGAGGTCGACGGTGATCACCCGGTGGCCCTGCTCGCGCAGCAGCGCGGTCGTCGCCGCCCCGATGCCCGATGCTGCTCCGCTCACGACGTACGTCTTCATGGTCGGGGACTGTAACGCGTTCTAGTTCCGCCTGTGCCGGCGCGGCTGCCGGACGGGGGTGGTTGAAAGTGGTCACGAACGGGTAATCGGTGTGACGGATCACTCGGAACCGAACCCCTCGAGGGGGAAACGCATGTCACTCACCGTCCTCGACCGCGAACGCACGGTCGCCGGCACCGGCTTCAACCGCTGGCTCATCCCGCCGGCCGCCCTCGCCGTGCACCTGTGCATCGGCCAGGTCTACGCGACGAGCGTCTACAAGGACGCCCTCGTCGCCCACTTCGACACCTCGCTGACCGCGGTCGGCGCGGTGTTCTCCATCGCGATCGTGATGCTGGGCCTCAGCGCGGCCGTCTTCGGCACCTGGGTCGACACCGGCGGCCCGCGCCGGGCGATGGTCGCCTCCGCCACCTGCTGGGCGACCGGCTTCATGGTCGGCGCCGCCGGCATCGCGACCGAGCAGATCTGGCTGCTCTACCTCGGCTACGGCGTCATCGGCGGCATCGGCCTCGGCCTGGGTTACATCGCCCCGGTCTCCACGCTCATCAAGTGGTTCCCCGACCGTCCGGGCCTCGCGACCGGCATGGCGATCATGGGCTTCGGCGGTGGCGCGATGATCGCGAGCCCGCTGTCGGCCAAGCTCCTCGACCTGTACGGCGTCGGCTCGGACGGCCTCGCGGCCGGCAGCTCCGTCGCCAAGCTGTTCGTCACCCTCGGCCTGATCTACGTGGTGGTGATGCTGTTCGGCGCCTGGCTCGTGCGCGTGCCGCCCGCGGACTGGAAGCCGGCCGGCTTCGACGCGAGCAAGGTCAAGACCAAGGCGCTCGTCACCACGGCGAGCGTCTCGGCGGCCAACGCCGTCAAGACCCCGCAGTTCTGGCTGCTCTGGGTGGTCCTCTTCTGCAACGTGACCGCCGGCATCGGCATCCTCGAGCAGGCCTCCCCGATGATCCAGGGCTTCTTCCGCGACGGCGACGCCTCCACGGTCACGGTGGCAGCGGCCGCCGGTTTCGTGGGCGTGCTGTCGCTCTTCAACATGGCCGGCCGCTTCGTGTGGTCCTCGACGTCCGACGTCATCGGCCGCAAGCCGATCTACGTGCTCTACCTCGGTGCGGGCATCGGGCTCTACCTCCTGCTCGCGACGGTCGGCACGACCAGCACGGTCGTCTTCGTGATCCTGGCCGGGCTGATCATCAGCTTCTACGGCGGCGGCTTCGCCACGATCCCGGCCTACCTGCGTGACCTCTTCGGTCCCTTCCAGGTCGGCGCGATCCACGGCCGGCTCCTGACCGCGTGGTCCGCGGCCGGCGTCGCCGGGCCGCTGATCGTCAACGGCATCCTCGACCGCCAGGGCGACCCGGCGCAGCTGGTCGCGGCCGACTACCGCCCGGCGCTGTTCACCATGGTCGGCGTGCTCGTCGTCGGCCTGCTCGCCAACCTGCTCGTCCGCCCGGTCGCCGACAGGTTCCACGAGCCGGAGAAGGTCGCTGCCGCCACGTCGACGTCGGTCGACGAGCACGGCGACGTTGCCGGGCACGACGCCCCCGCACCCACGTCGGTCCTGCTGCCGATCGCGTGGCTGCTGGTCGGCGTCCCGCTGCTGTGGGGCGTCTACGAGACGGTGGTCAAGGGGTCTGCGCTGTTCGGCTGAGCAGCTCGGTCTCCCGCTCGCGCGTCATCCCGGACACCACGGCGTCCGGGGTGGCGCGCAGCCACGTGAGCGTGTCGCGGGCAGTCTCCTCGACCGGCCGCGTCACCAGCCCCGCCGCGAACGACGGCGTCGGGTCGTGCGCCAGCATGCCGTCGTACGACGGGCGCGGGAGCCAGAGCGGCAGCGAGCCCGGTCCCGACCACGGCTCCACGCCCTCCGCGGCGAGGACGTCCTGGCCGACCCACGTCCACGACGGCTCGGCGCCGACCCCGGCGGCCACCGCGGCCAGCAGCTCGCCGATCGGGGTGACCGGCCCGACGCCGTCGAAGTCCCCGGTCCGACCGCCCTCCACGCTGTCGACGATCCAGGTGGCGAGGTCGCGCACGTCGATCACCTGCACGCTGTCGTCGGCCGACCCGGGCGCCAGCACGGGCTCCCCGGTCGCGGCGTCGGCGAGCCGCGCGGGCCAGTAGGTGAACCGACCGGTCGGGTCGCCCGGGCCGACGATCAGGCCGGGACGCACGACCATCGCGCCGGACGTCCCGTGGCGGACGATCGACTCGCACGCGACCTTCATCGGGCCGTAGGCCTCGGGGTCGACGCCGAGGTCGACGTCGTCGTGGAGCGCCTCGCGCAGCGCGCTCGTCGCGGGGGTCAGGCCCGGTGTGGACTCGTCGGGATAGACGTTGATCGTGGAGACGAAGACCCAGTGGGCGCCGGGGAAGGCGGCCACGGCCGACCGCACCCGCGACGGGTGGCGCGCCACGTCGACGACCGCGTCGAAGGGCTCCTCGAGCAGCTCTGCGGGCGGCACCGGCAGGTCGCGGTCCCACACCACCAGCCGTGCGCCCTCGGGCACCGACCCCGAGGTGCCGCGGGCGGCACAGACGACGTCGTGGCCCCGTCGTGCGGCCTCGGCCGCGGTCGCGTGGGAGAGGAAGGCCGTGCCGCCGAGCACCAGGATCCGCATGGCACCCAACCTAGGCCAGCCGGTCGGCCGGACGGATCAGCTCCGAGGAGGAGTGCGCTTCCCCAGCAACCAGGCGTCGAAGAACGCCGACAGCTCCTCGCCGGTCTGCTCCTCGAGCCACGGCAGGTAGTCGTCGCGGCCGGCACTGCCGTTGGTGCGCTCCTCGGGCCAGGCCCGCATGATGCGGAAGAACTCGTCGTCCCCGATCTTCTGGCGCAGCTCGTGCCACATCAGCGCCGGGCCGTAGTAGATGTTGCCGGAGCCGAAGGACTGCGGGTCGTAGGCCGCGGGCGGCCCGGCGATGGCCCGCTCCTCGTCCTCGAAGCGCGCCCACTCGTCCATGACCTCGTCGACGGGACGGCGGTCCTGGTCGGCCTGCCACATGCCCTGGAGGTACATCGCCATGCCTTCGTTCATCCAGACGTCGCGCCAGTCGTCGGGCGTGACCGTGTCGCCGTACCAGTGGTGCGCGAGCTCGTGCAGCACCACCGCGGGCGAGGTCGTGTAGTCGGTGTCGCCCAGCGTCACCATGGTCTGGGTCTCCATGCCGCTCTCGGAGTCGACCACCACCGTGCCGAACGTGTCGAAGGGGTAGGGCCCGAGCTTCTCCTCCAGCCACGCGATCGCGGCCGGAGTGGTGCGCAGCCCGGGCAGCACGTAGGCGGGCGCGTCGGGCTGGACCCAGTAGGTGATCGGGACGCCGCTGGGCGAGACGTCCTCGGTCATCTCGAAGTCACCGAAGGCGACGGTCGTGAGGTAGGACGCCGCCGGCTCGGCCAGGTGCCAGGTCGTCGTGGTGAGACCGTCCTCGTCGACCCGCTCGGTCAGCCCACCGTTGGCCACCCCCACCCAGGGCGAGGGCACGGACAGCTCGAACTCGTAGAGCGCCTTGTCGGCTGGCTGGTCGTTGACGGCATACCAGGTGTAGGCGCCGAACGGCTCCTGCATCGTCCAGGTCTCGCCGGTGTCGGTGATCGTGAAGCCGGTGTCGCTGAAGTCGCCGCGCATGGTCGGTGCGGGCACGGCTTCGGGGGTGCCGGCGTAGTCGACGCCGAGCACGTAGCGCTGGTCGGCCGTCACCGGCGCGGTCACGACGAGGTCCTTGCCGACGTGCTCGAAGTCGACCGGCTCGTCGTCGAGCGTCACCTCCGTGACCTCGAGCGGCTCGCCCAGGTCGAGCTGGAAGGTCCCGCCCGTGGTGGTCGCGCGGAAGGTCAGCTCCTGCTCGCCGGTCAGCACGCGCGCCTCGGGGTCCCACGTCAGGTCGAGGTCGTAGTGCAGCGCGTCGACCGACGGGTCGCCGACGTCGGGGTAGACCGAGTCCTCCACCGGCTCGCTCAGCGCGACGTCGAAGTCGGGGGTGGCCTCCTCGGGGCTCGCCGAGCTCTCCACCGGGGGCGAGGACGCCGGCTCGGCGTCGCCGCTGCACCCGGCGACGACGAGCGCGCCGGCGCAGGCGAGCGCGGTCAGCGAGCGCCTCACGTGGCGCCTCACGGGCCGTCTCACGGGGTGCCGCCACGCAGCAGGGGTCGGACCAGCTTGCGACCGTGGTGGATCTGGGCCTTGATCGTGCCGAGGGGGGCGCCGACCTGCTGGGCGATCTCCTCGTAGGACATGCCGTAGACGTCGCGCAGCAGCACCGGCTCGACGAGCTGCGGGTGGTCGCGCTCGATCGTCTCCATCGCCTCGAGCAGGTCGAGGCGGGTGCCCGCGATGACGCTGGTGGTGCGGGGGTCGGGTCGCTCGAGCTGCGGGGTGTCGGTGGCGACGGCCTGGTTCTTCAGCCGGCGGTAGGTCGTGCGCGCGGAGTTGACCGCGACGACGTGCAGCCAGGTGGTGAAGCGCCCGCGCCCGCCCCACTGACCGATCTTGGTCGCGACGTTGAGCAGCGCCTCCTGGCAGGCGTCCTCGGCGTCGGAGGAGTGCGGCAGGACGCCACGGCAGACGTTGAGCGTGCGGGGTCGCACGGCGCTCAGCAGGGCCTCGAGCGCGTCACGATCGCCGTCACGCGCACGGCGTGCCAACTCGTCGGTCTCGTCGGGCGTGAGCCCCTCGGTCGTCATGCCCACCCTCCTACCCATGCCGCCCCCGGATGAGTCGAACATAATGCAGCAGTGTCCATGCCCAGCCGGATCGGTCGTTACGTCGTCAGACGGCGCATCGGCGCGGGCGGGTTCGCCACGGTGTGGCTGGCCTACGACGAGCAGCTCGACTCGCCGGTCGCGGTGAAGGTCCTGGCCGACAACTGGACCGAGGACCACCACGTCATGCAGCGCTTCCTCGAGGAGGGCCGCTACCTGCGCCGTGTCGAGTCGCCGCACGTGGTGACGGTCTACGACGCCGGCACCCTCGAGGACGGGCGGCCCTACCTGGTCATGACCTACGCCGACCAGGGCACGCTCGCCGACCGGCTCGAGGTCGAGGGGCTCACCACCCGGCAGGCGCTGGAGGTGGTGCGGCAGGTGGCCGCGGGCCTCCAGGCGCTCCACGACCGCGACATCCTGCACCGCGACGTCAAGCCGGCCAACGTCCTCTTCCGCACCGTCGACCACGACCTGCGCGCGATGGTGGGGGACCTGGGCCTCGGCAAGGCGCTCGACGTGTCGTCGCGGCTGACGATGATCGCCGGCACACCGTCCTTCGTCGCGCCCGAGCAGGCCCAGGCCGAGCCGCTCGACGCCCGCGCCGACCAGTACTCCCTGGGCGTCCTCGCCTACCTGCTGATCACCGGCCGCCCGCCCTACACGCACGCCGACCTGACCGCCGCCGCCTCGCCGGGCGAGGTGGCGCCCCTGTCGACGCCGGAGCGCCCGGTGCCCGACGCCGTCGACCACGTCGTACGACGAGCCCTGGCGCTCGAGCGCGACGACAGGTTCGCGTCGGTCACCGACTTCGCCGCCGCGCTGGCCGACGCCTTCGGCGACGACGTCGCCCCCGAGGGGCAGATCGCCGAGCCGTGGCTGCCCCTCGACCCGCAGCTCACGATGCCGGGGGTGCGGCCCTCGCCGGTCCCGATGCCGACCCGTCCCGTGGGCCAGGAGTCGTCCCAGCAGACGCCGAGCGCTCGCCGACGCTGGCCGGCCGTGCTCGTGGGCGCCCTCGCCCTCGCGGTCGGTGCGGGCGCGGGGCTGGTGCTCGGCCAGCAGGGCACGCCGGCCGACGTCGAGGTCAGCGACGCCTCCGGCACGGTGTCGGTGACGGTGCCCGACGCGTGGGAGGGCGCGGTCGCCGACGGTGGCTGGGCGCCGCCCAACGACCCCGACGGCGCCTACCCGGCCCTGTCGGTCGGCACCAGCGCGACCTGGACCGCGGTGGGCTCACGCGCCCAGGGCGTCTTCCTCGGGCTCTTCCCGGGCGAGGCACTGCCGACGCTGCTGCCCCAGCACCCCGAGTGCGAGGAGACCGAGGGCCCGGTCAGCGAGGCGGTCGGCGACCCGTCGACGACGATCGTGCACGCCGACTGCCCCGGCGGGGTGACCGTCGAGCGTGTGGTGCAGGTCGCCGCCAACCGGCTGCTGTGGGTGCAGGTCCGCAGCGCCGACCGCGCCACCGCCAACCGGGTGCTCGACAGCGTGGAGACCCACGGTCTGTGAAGCGACGACGTCGTCGGCTCCCCTCTAGGTGGTCGATCTCGTCGCGCCGGCGCTGACCCGCTCGAGCAGGTCGGTGAGGCCGACCCGGTCGCGCTCGCGGCCGATGGCGACGATCGTGACGTAGGCCTGGTCCTCCGTGCTGGGGCTCCCGTCGAGTGAGAGGAAGCGCTCCATGGTGAGGCGGCGGTAGTTGTCGTAGACGTAGGACGCGACGAAGGTGTCGGTCGTCTGCGACTCGAGCTCGAAGGCGGTCACCACCGACTCCAGGGTGTCGCGGCGGTCGGCCAACGCCTGGGCGACGGTGAGGCGCTGCCCGCTGATGATCTTGACCCGCAGGAGGAACGTGTTGAGCGGGGCACCTGCGGTCGCCCAGGAAGTCTCCTCGAGCAGCCGGTCGTTGCGCACCCACCCGTCGGGCACCGGCACCCGCACCCCGAAGGTCTTCGAGCCCATCCGCTCGTCGTGCAGGTCCAGCGCCGGTTCGAGCGCCCGGGTGTCCGGGTCGGGCAGGACGTCGACCACGGGGTCGCTGGGGAAGGTGGGCGACTCACCGGTCACCGGGTCGGCGGCGCGGATCACGGCCGGGGTCTCCTCGCCGCCACGGCCGATCGCCCAGCCGCCGGCGAGCCCGACCAGGGCGAGCACCAGCGCGACCCCGAGCAACCGCACGTTCATAGCCAGCACCGTAACTGCCGGCGTACGACGGCGCGCGGCCAGCCGCTAGCGTGGTGGGAATGCTGATCCGCGCCGCTCGCCTGGTCCCCGTGACCCCGACCGTGACCCCCACCCAGCAGACCCCGGACCACCCGGTCGACGTCCTGCTCGAGGACGGCGTCGTGGTCGCCGTCGGGCAGGACCTCCCGCGACCCGAGGGCGTCGAGGAGGTCGACGCGGCCGGGCGCTGGCTGATCCCGGGTCTGTGGGACCAGCACACCCACCTCGGCCAGTGGGCGCTGACGTCGACCCGGCTCGACCTCAGCGGCACGGACTCGCCCGAGGCGGCCCTGGACCTGGTCGCCGCGTGGCTGGCCGAGCACCCGGGGCAACCGCTGGTGGGCTTCGGCCACCGCCCCGCCGTGTGGGACCGCCAGCCGACCGTCGACGAGCTCGACCGGGTCGCGGGGCTCGTGCCCGTGGTGCTGATCGCGGGCGACGCCCACCACGCCTGGCTGAGCAGCTGGGCGCAGCGGGCGCTGGGGCTCGAGGTGCGCGACGACAACATCTACGAGAACGAGTGGTTCGCGGCCTACGACGGCCTCCCCGGGCTGGTCGGCAACGACGGGATCTCGCCCGCCGGCTATCGCAACGCGCTGCACCGCGCGGCCGAGAAGGGCGTCGTCGGCACGGTCGACTTCGAGTTCGGCGGCGGGCCCCACGACTGGATCGCGCGCTGGACCGAGGGCTGCGACATCCTGCGGGTCCGCGTCGCGATGTATGCCGATCGCCTCGAGGAGGTCATCGAGATGGGCCTGCGCACCGGCGACCGCCTCTTCGTCGGCGACGACCGCCTGACGATGGGTCCGCTCAAGATCATCAGCGACGGCTCGCTCAACACCCGCACGGCCTGGTGCTGCGAGAGCTATGCCGGCGGCGAGATGGGGGCGGCCAACCAGACCCGCGAGGAGCTGCACCGCCTCGTGGAGCGCGCCTGGGGCAACGGGCTCGAGGTCGCGACCCACGCGATCGGCGACGCGGCGGTGCGCGACGCGCTCGACGTCTATGCCGCGACCGGTGCCCACGGCACGATCGAGCACGCCCAGCTCATCACCCGTGCCGACGTACGCCGGATGGCCGGCGTCGCCGTCCGCGCCAGCGTGCAGCCGGCCCACCTCCTCGATGACCGCGACCTCACCGAGCAGATCTGGCCGGCGTGGACCGACCGCTGCTTCGCCTTCCGCTGGATGCTCGACGAGGGGGTGCCGCTCGTGCTCGGCTCGGACGCCCCCGTCGCGCCCCTCGACCCGTGGCTGGCGATGGCGGCCGCGGTGCACCGCGGCGACGACGAGCGCGAGCCCTGGCACGCCGAGCAGGCGCTGACCCCGCAGGAGGCCCTGCGCGCCTCCGTCGACGGTCAGCCGACCGTCGGCGTCGGCTCCCGCGCCGACCTGGTGCTGCTCGACCGCGACCCGCTCGCTCCCGGCGAGGACAGCCTCGACGTCGCCCGCGCGCTGCGCAGCATGCCGGTCGCGCTCACCGTCGTGGCCGGCCACGTCCAGTACGACGCGCTCTGAGCCGGACCAGCCTCCCAGCCTCCCAGACTCAGAGGATCTCGAGGATCATCTCGGCGACGGCGGTCTGCTCGGCGAGGAACGGGTGCAGCGCGAGGGCGGCGTTGGCCTGCGTCTCGATGCCGTTGACCCACGGCTCGTCGGAGCAGATGTCGTGGCCCTTGCTGGCGGTGTAGGCGTCGATCACGTCCGCGCCTCCGGCCTCGCCCCCGGCGCTGACCGCGTCGGAGAGCGCCTTGTTGATCGACAGTGCGTAGGGGTAGTCGCCCGTGGCCAGGGGCAGCCGGTCGGGGCAGGTGCCCTTCGACGGCACGAACTGCGGGTAGTTGACGACGATCACCCGGGCCTCGGGGGCGCGGTCCTGGATGCCGAGGGTGATGGCCTCGACGCGGTCCTGGATCTTGCGGGCGCTCTCGAGGAGCTTGTCGCGCCCACCGGCGGTGTTGGCGTCCTTGCAGGGGGAGCCCTCCGGGTCCTGCTGGGCGGCCTGGAGGCAGGCGAACATCAGCCCCGAGAAGAGGTTGAAGTCGTTGCCGCCGATGCCGAGCGTGACCAGGTCGGTCTCGGGCGTCAACGAGTCGAACTGGGGGAGCTGCTGGGTGTCGCCGGTGATCTGCACGCCGATCATCGAGGTGCTGGTGGCGCCCGAGCAGCTGACGTCGACGAGGTCGTAGTCGTCGAGCTCGTCGACGACCTGGTTGGGGTAGTTGTTGCTCGAGCGCAGGCAGCCCGTGCTCATGTCGGTCGTCGGCACCAGCGGGGCGGAGACGAAGGAGTCGCCGAGGGCGACGTACAGGTTCTCGGCGGGCGTCTCGCTGGGCTCCTCCGAGGGGGTCCCCTCCGTGGTGCCCTCCGAGGGTGTCACCCCGGCCGACGGGCTCGACTGCTGCGTCTCCTCGGTCCCCGGGGAGGCGTCACCGCTCTGGCAGGAGGAGAGCAGGAGCACGACGGGAAGGAGGGCACCTGCGAGCAGGCGCGCTCGTAGGGCGCGGGACGACAGCATGCTCTCAACGGTACGAGACGGGGCCAGCGGTCCCGAATCAGCGATCGAGGGTGCCGAGGGCCACCGTGAGGGCCAGCACGGTCTCGGGGTCGTCGAGGCGCTCGCCGTAGAGCTCGCGCAGCTGGCCCATCCGGTAGCGCACGGTCTGCGGGTGCACGAAGAGCGCCTCGGCGACGTCCTCGCGGCGGCCCTGGTGCAGCAGCCAGGCGCGCAGGGTCTCGGAGAGCTTCTCCGCGACCGCCGGTCGCAGCCCGGCGAGGGGGAGCAGGGCCTGGGTGCGGAGGTCGGCCAGCGCGTCGGCGTCGGCGGTGAGGACCAGCTGCACCAGATGGGTGTCGGTGTCCCCGTCGAGACCCAGCGTGCGCGTGCGCAGCGCCCGCTCGTAGGACGCCCGTGCCTCCAGCCACGGCCGCGCCGGCCCGGCCACGGCGCCGCGCCCCTCCAGCGTGCGCAGGAGCGCGGCGCGGCGACGACCGTGCGCGTCCGGCACGAGGAGGAGGGCGCCGTCGTCGAGGTCGGGCCCCTCGGCCTGGAGGGTCTGCGGGGAGACCTCGGCCAGCACGGGGCGCACCTGCGACTCGGTCAGGATGACCGCGGTCAGGGTCGTCGGCGTCGGCCACCCGGCACGCTCGGCGGCGCTGCGCACCGTCTCCTGGGGCGAGCCGGCGAGCAGGTGGTGCGAGATCCGCTCGAGCAGGCGCTGCCGCACGCGGCCCGAGGTGGCGAGCTCGTCGGTGTGGCCCGCGACGCTGGCGGCGGACAGCTCGTCGATGTAGGCGAAGACCAGCTCGGCGAAGGAGACCAGCGTCTCGGCCGACAGCCCGCTCTGCACGGCGTGCATCGACATCTCGCGCCAGGAGACGCGAGCCCCGATCCGGTACGCCGAGAGGAGGGCGTCGGTCGTGCGCCCGCTGCGGGCCTCGCCGCGGCCGAGCTGGTAGGCGCCCTCGACCGCCGGCGCGGCCGGCGTGCGCGGGTCGGCTCCGCGCCGGCCGCTGGCCAGGGAGAGGAAGCCGCCGAGCGCGATCTGCACCGCGTTGCGGATGGTCTCGCCCATGGGACCGCTGAAGGCGTCCTCATAGCTCGGGACCTCGGCGATGATCGCGGCCACGACCTCGTCGGCGACCGCCGGCAGGTGGGCGCGGATCTCGGCGACCGCATCGACGGGGATCAGCAGCCCGCGGCCGGCGGTCTTGCGCTCCACCGGCTGGCGAGGACGTGGCGGCACTTTTTGTCTCCTGCGAACAAATGTGACGCGGATGTTCACGTCATGTGGTCAGGACTTTACCCCCAGTCATGCAGGAGAGTAAGTGTCATGACCTCCGTTGCCCTGATGCGCACCTCCGGTGGCCCCGACGCGCCCCGCTCCCGCTCGCTGCGGGACCGCCTGCTGCGCGTCGCCGAGGCGGCCGTGACCCCCCTGGTGCCGGCCGACGTCCTCGACATCTTCGACCCGCTGCGCTCGGGTGCCGACCTGCGCGGCCGCATCGTCTCGGTCACCGCCGAGACCGCCGACTCCGCGACGATCCTGATCAAGCCGGGCAAGGACTGGGCCGGCCACGTGCCCGGGCAGTACCTCCGCGTCGGTGCCGACGTCGACGGGGTCCGCCTCTGGCGCACCTACTCGCTCACCCACGGCCCCCGCGCCGACCGCTGCATCTCGATCACCGTCAAGGCGATCCCGGACGGCAAGGTGTCCCACCACCTGGTCCGCGACGCCAAGGTCGGCCAGCTGCTCCACCTCGGCCAGGCCGAGGGCGACTTCGTGCTCAGCGACCCGATGCCCGACAAGCTGCTCCTCGTCACCGCCGGCTCGGGCGTCACGCCGGTGATCGGCATGCTGCGCAACCTCTTCTCCAAGGCGGCCCCGCTGCCCACCGACATCGTGCTGCTGCACTCGGCGCTGTCGCGCTCCGAGGTGATCTTCGGCGAGGAGCTGCGTCGCTACGCCGCCGAGGGCCGGCTGCGCCTGATCGAGCTGCACACCGACACCGACGGGATGCTCGACGTCGCCGACCTCGACCAGATCGTGCCCGACCTCGCCGGCCGCACGACGTACGCCTGCGGCCCGGTGGGCCTGCTCGACGCCCTCGAGGCGCACCACACCGAGCGCGGGCTGCCGATCAACATCGAGCGCTTCCGCACCGCCGTCGTCGCCACCGCCGAGGATGGGCAGGGCGGCGGCTCGGTCACCTTCGCGAAGTCCGGCATCACCGTCGAGGGCGACGGCACCACCCCGATCCTCGACGCCGCCGAGGCAGGCGGCGTCCTGATGCCCAGCGGCTGCCGCATGGGCGTCTGCTTCGGCTGCGTCCTCCCGCTGCGCGAGGGCGCCGTGCGCGACCTGCGCAACGGTGCGATCACCGTTGCCGCCCCCGGCGACGGCGTCGCCATCCAGACCTGCATCAGCGCCGCTGCCGGCGCGTGCCACATCGACCACTGACATCCCGATCGACTACCCACCCGATCGAACGCTGAGGAGATCGACATGACCGTCATCCAGAAGAAGTCCGAGTCCACGAACCCGGTGGCCCACCTGACGCCCGAGGAGATCGAGCGCATCGGCGTCGAGCTCGACGCGATCCGCCAGTCGATCCTCGACACCCGCGGCGAGGCCGACGCGGCCTACATCCGCAAGGTCATCGACGCCCAGCGCAAGCTCGAGCTCGCCAGCCGCGCGGTCCTGCTGGCCAGCGTCTTCCCGCCGGCCTGGGTGCTCGGCACCGCGGGCCTGAGCGTCGCCAAGATCATCGAGAACATGGAGATCGGGCACAACGTCATGCACGGCCAGTGGGACTGGATGCGTGACCCCAAGATCCACTCGACCACCTGGGAGTGGGACAACGCCTCCCCGGCCGAGCAGTGGAAGCACTCGCACAACGAGCTCCACCACACCTACACCAACGTCGTCGGCAAGGACAACGACCTCGGCTACGGCATCATGCGCGTCGACGAGGACCAGCGCTGGATCCCGATGTACCTCGCCCAGCCGCTGTGGAACTTCATCAACGCCTGCTTCTTCGAGTACGGCATCGCGGCCTACGACCTCGAGCTCGGCAAGAACCTCGCCAGCGAGAAGCGTCGCCAGAGCCCGGAGTTCAAGGCCCGTTACCAGCAGACCCTCAAGAAGATCCGCGCCCAGGCGACCAAGGACTACGTCGTCCACCCGCTGATGTCGCTGCCGACCGGCTCGCTGCTGCCGACCCTGGCGGCCAACTTCACCGCCAACCTGGTCCGCAACCTGTGGACCCACTCGGTCATCATGTGCGGCCACTTCCCCGAGGGCGTCGAGACCTTTGAGCGCACCTCGATCGAGGGCGAGACCCGCGGCGACTGGTACCTCCGCCAGATGCTCGGCTCGGCCAACATCTCCGGCTCCAAGGCCATGCACTTCATGACCGGCAACCTGTCGCACCAGATCGAGCACCACCTCTTCCCCGACCTGCCCAGCAACCGCTACGCCGAGATCGCCCCGCAGGTGCAGGACGTCTTCCAGCGCTACGGCCTGAGCTACCACATGGCCCCGCTGCCGCAGCAGGTCGCGAGCGCCTGGCACAAGGTCGTCCGGCTCTCGCTGCCCAACGACTTCCTGTCGCAGACCACGGTCAAGAACGCTCCTCAGCAGCTCAAGCTGCTCTGGGCCATGACCACCAAGGGCCCCAAGGTCCGTCGCGCCGCCCAGGCCCGGCTGACCCAGCAGGCGCGGCGCGCGAAGATCGCCGCAGCCGTCTGACAGACGTACGCCGAGTCGGGG
>NZ_CALRWD010000009.1:0-83900 GCF_943371775.1 Nocardioides psychrotolerans | reverse complement strand
CCCCCCCGCCCCGGCTCGCACCGCCGCTCGATGCAACCGCCAGACCTCACGACTAAGGACGGGTGAGACGTGACCACCACTGACAAGCTCCTGCAGATGGGCATCGCGGTGGCGCTGTTCTTCGGCGTCATGGGCGTGATCCTCGTGCTGACCTCCCGGCTGCGCTCGCGCGCCGGGGAGCGGGTCCAGACCGCGGCGTTCCTCGCTCCGTCCCTGCTGCTGATCGCGGCCGGGCTGCTCTATCCCGCGATCAAGACGATCTACCAGTCGTTCTACGACGCGGCCGGCACGACCTTCGTCGGCCTCGACAACTACCAGACCATCGTCACCGACGGCGACCAGCTCCAGGTCCTGCGCAACACCGCGATCTGGGTGGTCCTCACCCCGCTGGCCGCCACGGCGGTCGGCCTGGTCTACGCCGTCCTCATCGACCGCGCCAAGTTCGAGAAGTTCGCCAAGGCCCTGATCTTCCTGCCGATGGCCATCTCGCTCGTCGGGGCCTCGATCATCTGGAAGTTCGTCTACGACTACCGCGGCACCGACGAGAACCAGATCGGCGTCGTCAACCAGATCCTCAAGAGTCTGGGCTTCGACACCTACCGCTTCCTGCTCACCGAGCCGTGGAACACCCTCTTCCTGATCGTCATCATGATCTGGGTCCAGGCCGGCTTCGCGATGACGATCCTGTCGGCCTCGATCAAGGCGATCCCCGAGGACGTCATGGAGGCAGCCCGCCTCGACGGCGCCTCGGCGATGAAGATGTTCCGCTACATCACCGTGCCGAGCATCCGACCGTCGCTCATCGTCGTGCTCACCACCATCAGCATCTCGACGCTCAAGGTCTTCGACATCGTCCGCACCAGCACCGGCGGCAACTTCGGGACCAGCGTGCTCGCCTACGAGTTCTACGTGCAGAGCTTCCGCTCGTTCAACCAGGGTCTCGGTGCCGCGCTCGCGGTCCTGATCTTCGTCCTGGTGACCCCGATCGTCATCTACAACATCCGTCAGATGCGAAGGATTGAGGCCCGATGACCGCCATCGCTCCGATCACGCCCGAGATCGAGCCCACGCCCGACTCTCCCCGTCGTACGGCGTCGGAGGCGGCGCACACCGGCCTCACGAGCCGCTGGGCCTCGGTCACCGCGATCGTCATCGCCCTGCTGTGGACCGTGCCGACCTTCGGCCTGTTCGTCTCCTCGTTCCGTCCCGAGAGCGACGTCAAGACGTCCGGGTGGTGGGAGTTCTTCGCCAGCCCCGACGTCACGCTCGACAACTACCGCGCGGTGATCTCCGGCTCCGACACCGACCTCGCGACCTACCTGATCAACTCGATCGTCATCACGATCCCGTCGGTCCTGATCCCCATCAGCCTGGCGACGCTGGCCGCCTACGCGTTCGCATGGATGCGCTTCCCGGGCCGCAACTTCCTCTTCGTGGCGGTCTTCGCGCTCCAGATCGTCCCGATCCAGGTCACGATGATCCCGCTGCTGTCGGCCTACGTGCAGCCGCCGTTCAACCTGATGCCGCTCGCCGGCGCGGACGCCCCCGGCGGTGGTCTCTACACGATCTGGCTCTCGCACTCGATCTTCGCGCTGCCGCTGGCGATCTTCCTGCTGCACAACTTCATGCGTGAGATCCCGGCCGAGCTGATCGAGTCGGCGCGCGTCGACGGTGCCGGCCACGTGCAGATCTTCCGTCGGATCATGCTGCCGTTGATGATGCCGGCGATCGCCGCGTTCGGGATCTTCCAGTTCCTCTGGGTGTGGAACGACCTGCTCGTCGCGCTGGTCTTCGGCGGCGGCAGCCTCGACATCTCACCGCTCACGGTGCGGTTGGCCGAGCTCTCCGGGCAGCGTGGCCAGGACTGGCACCTGCTCTCGGCCGGCGCGTTCGTGTCGCTGGCGGTCCCGTTGATCGTCTTCCTGTCGCTCCAGCGCTACTTCGTGCGCGGGCTCCTCGCCGGCAGCGTCAAGGGCTAGGGCCGGCGAGATGACCCCCGCCGGAGCGTCACGCTCGGGCGCGGGCCTCCGAGGCGAGCCATGCGTAGGACGCCTTGGGGGTGCGCGTCTGGTCCTCCGGGTCGATGTGCACGAGGCCGAAGGTCTTGGTGTAGCCCTCCGCCCACTCGAAGTTGTCGAGCAGCGTCCACACGACGTAGGCCCGCACGTCCGCCCCGGCGGCACGGGCACGATCGGTGGCGGCGAGGTGGTCGCGCAGGTAGGCCACGCGGTCGTCGTCCTGGACCCGTCCGTCGACGACAGCCGTGTCGGCATAGGCAGCGCCGTTCTCCATCACCAGCACCGGCAGCGACGTGCGCCGCGCGGTCTCGACCAGCAGCTCCTCGAGCCCGGCCGCCTCGACCTCCCAGCCGATGTCGGTCACGGGCTCGCGCACGACGAGGTCGAACGCCGGCACGCCGGGGTAGGCCTGCCCCTCCGGGTGGTCGTGGGCAGCGGCCTCGGTCCCGGGCAGGTCGGGCCGCACGGGGGTGTAGTAGTTGATGCCGACCCAGTCGGCCGATCCCTGGATGAGGGCGAGGTCGTCCTCGCGCACCAGGGCGGGATCGGCCAGCACGGGGGCCACCCGCAACAAGCCCTCGTCGTAGGCCCCGTCGACCAGCGGGTCCAGCCACACCCGGTTGCGCACGGCGTCGACCCCGTCGGCGACCTCGGCCGCCTCCGGCCGCTCGGGCCAGATGGGGGCCAGGTTGAGCACGATCCCCACGTCGCACGGGCTCGCGGCCCGCATCCGCTCGGCAGCCATCGCGTGACCCAGCATCAGGTGGTGGGCGGCTCGGTGCGCGTCGCCGCCCTCACGCCGGCCCGGTGCGTGCACGCCGGCGGCGTAGCCGAGGTAGGCCGCGCACCACGGCTCGTTGTGCGTCGCCCACAGGCCGACCCGGTCGGACAGGCGCTCGTGCACGACCATCGCGTAGTCCGCGAAGGCCTCGGCCGTCTCGCGCACCAGCCAGCCGCCAGCGTCCTCGAGGGGCTGGGGCAGGTCCCAGTGGTAGAGCGTCGCGGTGGGCTTCACGCCGCGCGCGAGCAGGCTGTCGACCAGGCGGTCGTAGTAGTCCAGCCCGCGGGTCTCCACACGCCCGGTGCCGCCCGGCACGACGCGCGGCCAGGCGACCGAGAAGCGATACCAGTCGACGCCGAGGCCGGCCACCAGGTCGGCGTCCTCCTCGGAGCGGTGGTAGGAGTCGCAGGCCACGGCGCCGTCGCTGCCGTCGCGCACCGCACCCGGTCGCTGGGTGAAGGTGTCCCAGATCGAGGGACCGCGGCCGTCCTCGGTCGTCGCGCCCTCGATCTGGTAGGACGCCGTGGCCGTCCCGAGCTCGAGGGTGGACCCGTCCGGCAGGCGCGAGGGCGCGGTGTGGCTCATGGAGCCACCGTAATCTCCTCCGGCGGAGAGGGAGGAGGACCGCACCGATGACCAGCATCGACGACGTCGCCCGCGAGGTCGGCATGAGCACGGCCACGGTCTCCCGTGCGCTGCGCGGCCTGCCCCGGGTCTCGCAGGCGACCCGTGACCGGGTGATCGAGACCGCGCAGCGGTTGGGCTACGTCCCGTCCCCGCACGCCGCCAGCCTGGCCAGCGGGCGCACCGGCACGATCGCGATCGTCGTCCCGTTCGTGACCCGCTGGTTCTTCGCGATGGTGGTGGACGGTGCCGAGCAGGTGCTGCGGGCCCAAGGTTTCGACGTCCTGCTCTACAACCTCGCCGGTGACGCCGGCACCCGCCACCGCGTGCTCCAGACCCACGTCCTGACCAAGCGGGTCGACGCCATCCTCGTCCTCGGCCTGAGTCCCACCCCGGCCGAGATCGCGTGGTTGACCCAGCAGGCCTGCCCGGTCGTGATCCTCGGCGCCGAGGTGCCCCAGTGGCCCAGCGTGCGGGTCGACGACACGGAGGTGTCCCGCACCGCCGTGCAGCACCTGATCGACCTGGGCCACCGTCGGATCGCCTACGTCGGCAGCCTGGTCGACGAGGGCCTCGACTTCGCCACGCCGCGGGCGCGGCGGCTCGCCTATCAGGAGATCCTGGCCGAGCACGGCATCGAGCACGACCCGGCCCTGGAGACCGAGGGCCACTTCACGCTGGTCGGGGGGCGCGAGGCGGGCAACGCGCTGCTCGACCTGCCGCAGCGTCCGACCGCGGTCTTCTGCGCCTCCGACGAGATGGCGATCGGGGTGCTGCGGGCCAGCCGCGAGCGCGGGGTGCGGGTGCCCGAGGACTGGTCGGTGATCGGGATCGACGACCACGAGATGGCGCCGTACTTCGACCTCACCACGGTCCGCCAGCCGGTCAGCGAGGAGGGCGCGGTGGCCGGGCGCCACATCCTGCGCTGCCTGGGCGTGGCCACGGTGGAGGAGCCCGAGCACGTCGTGCTCCCCACCGAGCTGGTGGTGCGCGGGACGACCGCTGAGATCGGTCTGTCGGCGCAACCTACGCGCGGGTAGGTTCTGCCCCAGGACCTCGAGGTGAAGGGCGTCACACATGCCGCAGGACACGTACGACTACGTCATCGTCGGAGCAGGCAGCGCGGGCGCCGTGCTCGCCGCCCGCCTCACGGAGGACCCCGGGACCACGGTCCTGCTCCTGGAGGCCGGGGGTGAGGCCGACGCCGACGAGGTGATGATCCCCGCCGCGTTCCCCACGATGTTCAAGACCAAGTGGGACTGGAACTACTCCACCACCGAGCAGAAGCAGCTCCACGGCCGCCGCGCCTACTGGCCACGCATGAAGGCCCTCGGCGGCTGCTCGTCGATGAACGCGATGATCTACATCCGGGGCAACCGTGCCGACTACGACTCCTGGCGCGACCAGTACGGCGCCGAGGGCTGGGGCTTCGACGACGTGCTGCCCTACTTCGTGAAGAGCGAGGGCAACACCCGCCTCGGGGGCCCGCTGCACGGCCAGGACGGCCCGCTGCACGTGGAGGACCGCGCCTACGACCACGAGCTCAGCCACCTCTTCGTGCAGAGCGCGGTCAGCGCCGGCCACAAGCCCACCGACGACTTCAACGGGGCCGAGCAGGAGGGCGCCGGTCTCTACCAGGTCACCTGCAAGAAGGGTCGGCGCTGGTCGACCAACGAGGGCTACCTGCGCCCCGCGCGCACGCGCCCCAACCTGACCGTCACGACGGGCGCGCTCGCGTCGCGCCTGGAGATCTCCGGGGAGCGGGTCACGGGCGTGACCTTCCGCCAAGGCGGCTCCGAGCACACCGTGCTCGCCGCCCGCGAGGTGCTGCTGTGCGGCGGCGCGATCAACAGCCCCCAGCTCCTGATGCTCTCGGGCATCGGTCCGAAGGCCCACTTGGCCGAGGTCGGCATCGACACCGTGGTCGAGCTGAGCGGGGTGGGCGCCAACCTGCAGGACCACCCGGTGACCCCGCTGCTCTGGTACACCCGCGGCACCACCGACCTGGGCCAGCTCAACAACCTCACCAACTTCATCCGCTGGAAGGCGCGCGGCACCGGCCCGCTGTCCTCCAACGTGGGGGAGGCCGGCGCGTTCTTCGCCAGCCGCGACGGCCTGACCGCGCCCGACATCCAGATCCACGCCGCACCGTCCGGCTTCTACGACAACGGGTTGCGCGAGCCGACGAGCCGGATGTTCACCGCGGCGCCGACCCTGGTCTCCGTGCAGAGCCGCGGCTCGATCCGGCTGCGGTCGGCCGACCCGTCGTGGCACCCCGCCATCGACGCGGCCTACCTCGAGGACCAGACCGACCTCGACGCCCTCCTCGCGGGAGCCCGCCGCACCTTCGAGATCGTGACGCAGGGCGCCCTGAGCAACTACATCGACCGCCCGTGGAACCTGCCCCACCACCCCACCGACGAGGACCTGCTCGAGCACATCCGCACCTGGACGCAGACGCTCTACCACCCGGTCGCGACCTGCGCGATGGGCACCGGCGAGGACGCCGTCGTCGACGCGCAGCTCAAGGTCCGCGGCGTCGAGGGCCTGCGCGTCGTCGATGCCTCCGTCATGCCGGCCGTGCCGCGCGGCAACACCAATGCCCCCACCGTGATGGTGGCCGAGAAGGCCGCCGACGAGATCAGGAAGAGCCGATGACCGAGATCCAGGACCGTCCCGCCTCCGTCGCGCCCGCCACGGCGACCTTCGAGTCGCTCAGCCCGATCACCGGCGACGTCGTCGGCACCCACCCGATCCACACCGCCGAGGACGTCGAGGCCGCCGTCGCGCGCGCCCGCGACGCCGCTGCCTGGTGGGCGGGCCTGTCGTACGACGCGCGGGCGACGCACCTGAGCACCTGGAAGGGAGTCATCACCCGACGCCTCGCGCAGCTGGCCGACCTGATGCACCAGGAGACCGGCAAGCCCCACGGCGACGCGATGCTCGAGGCCGCGCTGGCGATCGACCACCTCGCGTGGGCCGGCGGGCACGCCGAGAAGGTGCTCAAGCGGCGACGGGTGCCGTCCGGCCTCCTGATGGCCAACCAGGCCGCGACCGTGGAGTACCGCCCGCTCGGCGTCATCGGGGTCATCGGCCCGTGGAACTACCCGGTCTTCACGCCGATGGGCTCGATCGGCTATGCGCTGGCCGCCGGCAACGCGGTCGTCTTCAAGCCCAGCGAGTTCACCCCCGGCGTCGGTGAGTGGCTGGCCCGCACGTTCCAGGAGACGGTCGGTCGGCCGGTCCTCCAGGTCGTGACCGGCTTCGGCGACACCGGCGCCGCGCTGTGCCGCGCCGGCGTCGACAAGGTCGCCTTCACCGGCTCCACCGCGACCGGCAAGCGGGTCATGGCGGCCTGCGCGGAGAATCTCGTCCCCGTGATCATCGAGGCGGGTGGCAAGGACGCCGTGATCGTCGACGCGGACGCCGACATCGAGGCCGCGGCGGACGCCACGCTGTGGGGTGCCTGCTCCAACGCCGGCCAGACCTGCGCCGGGGTCGAGCGGGTCTACGTCCACGACAAGGTCTACGACCAGTTCATGGCCGTGCTGACCGAGAAGGCCCGTGGCCTGCACGCCGACGCCGGCCCCGGCTCCCCGATGGGCCCGATCACGATGCCCAAGCAGCTCGACGTCATCCGCGGCCACATCCAGGACGCCCTCGACCGCGGCGGTCGCGCGGTGGTCGGTGGCATCGACGCGGTGGGGGAGCGCTTCGTGCAGCCGACGATCCTCGTCGACGTGCCGGAGGACTCGCGCGCCGTGCAGGAGGAGACCTTCGGGCCCACGGTGACCGTGGCACGGGTGCGCGACATGGAGGAGGCGATCGCCCACACCAACGCGACCACCTTCGGCCTGGGCTCGACGGTGTTCTCCAAGGCGCGCGGCATGGAGATCGCCGATCGGATCCGGTCGGGCATGACCGCGATCAACGGCATCATCAGCTTTGCCGCGATCCCCTCGCTGCCCTTCGGCGGCGTCGGCGACTCCGGATTCGGTCGCATCCACGGCCCCGACGGGCTGCGGGAGTTCACCTACGCCAAGGCGATCGCGCGTCAGCGCTTCAAGCCGGCCATGGCGCTCACGTCGTTCGCGCGCACGGAGAAGGCCGACCAGCAGCTCGCCACGATCATGACGATGCTGCACGGTCGCGGCACGACGATCCCGAAGGACTGACGAGCCGGAGGGTGGCGCTCAGCCCGTGGCGCCGCCTTCGGCCTCGGCCTCGGCCTCGGCGATCTGGCGGCGCACGTCGGTCATGTCGAGGCCCTTGACGCCGGCGATGACCTGCTCGAGGCCGGCGGCGGGGAGCGCGCCGGGCTGGGCGAAGACCAGGATCCCCTCCCGGAAGGCCATCAGCGTGGGGATCGACTGGATCCCGGCCGCGGCGGAGAGCTCCTGCTGCTCCTCGGTGTTGATCGACCCGAACGTCACGTCGGTGTGCACCTCGGAGGCCGCCTCGTAGGTCGGGGCGAACTGCTGGCACGGACCGCACCAGCTCGCCCAGAAGTCGACGAGCAGGATGTCGTCGCTCTCGACGTGCGTCGCGAAGTTGTCGTTGGTCAGCTCGATGGTGGCCATGTCTCCACCGTACGACGGCACCCCAGGTCCGTCACGTCTGCGTCAGGCCGGCGCGGGCCGGGGCGGGGGCTCAGCGCAGGGTGTAGGTCGCCAGCGAGACGCCGACGTAGTGGCTCACGAACGCCAGGATCGTGAAGGTGTGGAACACCTCGTGGAAGCCGAACCACTGCGGCCACGGGTTGGGCTTCTTGAAGCCGTAGACGATGCCGCCCAACGTGTAGAAGACACCACCCACGGCCACCAGCACCAGGACCGCCGTGCCCGCTCCGGTGCCGAGGCGACTCGAGGCGCCGTCGATGAAACCGGGGATGAAGAAGACCGCGGCCCAGCCCATGCCGATGTAGATCGGGGTGTAGAGCCAGCGTGGGGCGTCGGTCCAGAAGACCCGGAAGAGCACGCCGAGGATGGCGCAGGCCCACACGGTGGTGAGCAGGACGGTGCGCTGCGTGCCCTCGAGGAGGATCAGCGTGAGCGGCGTGTAGGAACCGGCGATGAGCACGAAGATGTTGGCGTGGTCGAAGCGCCGCAGGGTCTGCCAGGTCCGGGGCGACCACGAGCCCGTGTGGTAGATCGCCGACACGCCGAAGAGCAGCAGGGCGCTCAGGGCGAAGACCGCCGACCCCCAGCGCGTGGTGGCGTCGGGGGAGAGGACGACGAGCACGATGCCGCCGGCGAGCGCCAGCGGGGTCAGCGCGAGGTGCAGCCAGCCACGCAGCTTGGGCTTGACCTCGGCGATGGTCTCGCTGACGACGTCCCCGAGGTGGTCGAGCCCGGCACGCACGGCTTCGTTGGCCTGGTTCAGGGGTCGGCTCATGGGTCGACGATAGCGGTGGTCCGGTCGGGAGTGACAGTTGCCGGACGGATGTCACGCACCACACAGCGGCCTCCGAGCCCTTACGCTGGGCCGGTGGCCGACTGGAAGCGAGGACTGCGGCGGGTGCTCTACCCGGCCTACGAGTCGCGCCTGCTGCGCCGGATGCCGGCCAACCTGCCCCAGCACGTCGGGGTGATGCTCGACGGCAACCGGCGCTGGGCCAAGGAGGTGGGTCGCGACACCGCCCACGGGCACCGCGCCGGGGCCGCCAACATCGAGCCGCTCCTGGGCTGGTGCGACGAGGTCGGCATCGAGGTCGTCACGCTCTGGCTGCTCTCGACCGACAACCTCAACCGCCCCGAGGCCGAGTTGATCCCGCTGCTGCAGATCATCGAGGAGGCCGTCGACTCCCTGGCCGACCAGCGCAAGTGGCGGTTGCACCCGGTGGGGGCGCTCGACCTCCTCCCCGCGGCCACCTCCGCGCGGCTCAAGGCGGCGGCCGAGGCCACCCGCGACGTCGACGGGATGCTCGTCAACATCGCGGTCGGCTACGGCGGGCGGCGCGAGATCGCCGACGCCGTGCGCTCCCTGCTCCACGAGCACGCCGCCAAGGGCACGACCCTGGAGGAGCTGGCCGCCGTCCTGGACGTCGAGCACATCTCCGACCACCTCTACACCAAGGGGCAGCCCGACCCCGACCTCGTGATCCGCACGTCGGGCGAGCAGCGGCTCGGCGGCTTCCTGCTGTGGCAGAGCGCCAAGTCGGAGTTCTACTTCTGCGAGGCCTACTGGCCCGACTTCCGCCGTGTCGACTTCCTGCGCGCCATCCGGGCCTACGCCCTGCGCGAGCGACGTCACGGGACGTAACACGACGTAACCCAGCCTTCACCCCGTGTTCGGGCGTGTCGTTGCTGGACGGCCTGGTCCCAGGCGTACTTTCGGCTCAATGGCGAGTGGGGAAGCTCGCCACATCGGAGGCCCGTTCGTGATCGCTCACGACCAGCTCGCTGGGACGAGACTGCAGGTGCAGACCTGCACGTCGTCCCGGCTGGACGGATGCCGGCACTCCGGCGTTCGGACCCTCCGGTCCATCTGCGTCGACTAGGGCCGGGCGTCGGGTGCGCGTGCGGTCCCCTGAGGGGTGTCCCGTGGCATCAACGCCCAAGAAGTCCGAGCAGAAGGCCCGCAAGGTCAAGGTCGTTGCTCCGCTCAACCGCACCTACGTCCTGGACACCAGCGTCCTGCTGGCCGACCCGGCGGCACTGCGTCGGTTCGAGGAGCACGAGGTCGTGCTCCCGGTCGTCGTGATCACCGAGCTGGAGGCCAAGCGGCACCACCCCGAGCTCGGCTACTTCGCGCGAGCGGCGCTGCGCGCGCTCGACGAGATGCGGGTGGTGCACGGCCGCCTCGACGAGCCGGTGCCCGTCGGCGAGCTGGGCGGGACGCTGCGCGTCGAGCTCAACCACACCGATCCCAACGCCCTGCCCTCCGGCTTCCGCCTCGGTGACAACGACACCCGCATCCTGGCCGTGGCTCGCAACCTCGCCGACGAGGGCCACGACGTCACCCTGGTCTCCAAGGACCTGCCGATGCGCATCAAGGCCTCGGCGGTGGGCCTCGATGCCCAGGAGTACCGCGGGGAGGCGATCAACGACTCCGACACCGGCTACTCCGGGATGGCCGAGCTCGAGGTCGAGGCCGCCGAGCTCGACGAGCTCTACGACGACGGGGTCCTCGACATCGAGGCCGCCCGCAGCCTGCCCTGCCACCAGGGGCTCGTGCTGCTGTCCGACCGGGGCACCGCGCTCGGTCGTGTCGGTCCCGACAAGCAGGTGCACCTCGTGCGGGGCGACCGGGAGGCCTTCGGCATCCACGGCCGCAGCGCGGAGCAGCGCATCGCGCTGGAGATGCTGCTCGACCCCGAGGTCGGCATCGTGTCGCTCGGCGGGCGTGCCGGCACCGGCAAGTCGGCCATGGCGCTGTGCGCCGGGCTCGAGGCGGTGCTCGAGCGGGGCCAGCACAAGAAGGTCGTGGTCTTCCGTCCGCTCTTCGCGGTCGGCGGCCAGGAGCTCGGCTACCTGCCCGGCTCGGAGTCGGAGAAGATGTCGCCCTGGGGCCAGGCGGTCTTCGACACCCTCGGGGCCATGACCTCCAAGGACGTGATCGACGAGATCCTCGACCGCGGCATGCTCGAGGTGCTCCCGCTGACCCACATCCGTGGCCGCTCGCTCCACGACGCGTTCGTCATCGTCGACGAGGCCCAGTCGCTGGAGCGCAACGTGCTGCTCACCGTGCTCTCGCGCATCGGCGCCAACTCCAAGGTCGTCCTGACCCACGACGTCGCCCAGCGCGACAACCTGCGGGTGGGGCGCCACGACGGCGTGGTCGCGGTCATCGAGAAGCTCAAGGGCCACCCGCTCTTCGCCCACGTGACCCTGACCCGCTCCGAGCGTTCTCCGATCGCCGCGCTCGTCACGGAGATGCTGGAGAACGTCACGGTGTGACGCCTGCCCCGTGAGGGGCTCCGAGCTGTGGCCGCTGTGCCCCACGGGTTCTCTGTGACTCGTGGGGCGCAGTGTGCTCAGGGTCTCCTCATGTTTTCCACCGAACCCGTGGTTTGGTTTGCACGCCTCCGAGTGTTCATGCAAGGTGGGTCGTGATCTTTCCGTGACCTGAGGGCGCGCCGATCGCCCGCGTCACCGAAGCACTCCTGCACCACCTGCCCGTGTCGTCTACCTCTGGACTCATCCTCTGTGTCGAAGCACGTCAAGCACGTCCCCAAGCACCGCGCCCCTGTCCAGCGACCCGGCGCGGCCGTGGTCGAGGCACCCCGCAAGGCGCTGCGCACCACGCTGATCCTGTCGTCGGTGGCCGTCGCGGCCACCGGTGCGACCGTCTCGACGGGCCTGCTGACCCAGTCGCCGGCCGTCTCGGCCAGCGCCGACGACCTGGCCGTCGACCCCCACGTCCTCTCGTCGGTCACCGACGACGCGACGGAGGTCGACGACACGTCGCAGAGCTCGCTGAGCGAGGCGAGCCTCGCGCGACGCAGCGCCGAGGTCTCGCGCTCCTCGCGCCGCCAGGAGCTCGCGCCGGCCGCTGCCAAGGAGGCCGAGCTGCTCCAGTCCGAGGGCCCTACGCTGACGCGCACCGAGGACCTCTCCGACAACGACCCGCGCGACATCGGGCGGGCGCTCCTCGCGGAGTTCGGCTTCTCCTCCGACCAGTTCGGCTGCCTCGACTCGCTGTGGACGCGCGAGTCCGGCTGGAACGTCTACGCCGACAACCCGAGCTCCTCGGCCTACGGCATCCCGCAGTCGCTGCCGGGCTCCAAGATGGCCTCGGCTGGCGCCGACTGGGCGACCAACCCCGTGACGCAGATCCGCTGGGGCCTGGGCTACATCCAGGACCGCTACGGCAGCCCCTGCGGCGCCTGGGCGCACAGCGAGTCCAACGGCTGGTACTGACCAGTCCTCAACGGCTGACGAGCACGTAGCGCTCGTCGGTGATCGGTCCGCCCCAATAGACCTCCTCGGGCAGCAGCCGCACCTCCACGTGCTCTCGCTGCGCGCTCACGAGCGCCGCACAGTCCTCGGCGCCGATCCCGCCGCCGGTGTGCCAACGGCCCTCGACGAGCAGCAACCGCCCACCGGGTCGCAGCAGCGCGATCCAGCGCCGCAACGCCTGCGCCGGGTCGGGCATCGCCCACAGGACGTGTCGCACGAGGACCACGTCGACCGAGTCCTCGTCGTACGGCGGGTCCCCGGCGTCCGCGACGACGACCTCCACGTCGAGCCCGGCCGCCGCGTGCTTGGCGCGGGCGGCGTCGACCATCGCGGGAGCGAAGTCGAGCCCGCGGACCCGGTGACCGTCCTGCGCCAGCAGCGCCGACAGCGTGCCGGTCCCGCAGCCGAGGTCGACCACGTCGCAGGGTGCGGGCGGCAGGTGCTCGCGCAGCAGCGCGCGCCAGGCGTCCCGGGTGGCCGGGTCGGTCAGCCCGTGGTCGGGCTCCTGGTCGAAGGTGGCTGCCTCGCCGTCCCAGTAGTCGCGCTCGTTCATCGGCTCCTCCATGGATTCATGACTGGTAAAGTTTGATTCGTCAGTGACGCTAGCGAAGGACGGAGTGACTGGTCAAGTGGCATTCGACAGTCATGTGATCACGTTGGTCGAGGTGGCCGCGCGCCTGGTCAACGAGCTGACGCCCGGCTCCCGAGGTGGTCACGACCTCGAGGCGCCGACCGGTGACGAGCGCGTCCGTGCCACGGCCGCGGCGCTGGGGGGTGACGGCCGGCGCACGCCCGACGTGCTTCCCCGCGAGGCCGAGACCCTCGCCCGACACGCCACCGACCTGCGTGACGCCTTCGAGGCCGCGCACGGCGGCCACCTGGAGCGAGCGGCCGCCGTCGTCAACGCGTTGCTGCTCGCGACCGGGGCCCGGCCGCAGCTCGATCCCCTGCCCGGGGGTGGGTGGCACGTGCACTTCCACGGGACCGACGACACCCTGGCCACGGGGTGGGCGGCAGGGTGCGCGACCGGTCTCGCGCTGGCCCTCGGCAGCGACCTCGCCGGCCGGCTCGGCGTCTGCGAAGCGGAGCGCTGCGACCGGGTCTACGTCGACACCTCCAAGAACGGTCGGCGCCGTTTCTGCTCCACCACCTGCCAGAGCCGCGTCAAGGCTGCAGCCCACCGCGCGCGGCGGTGAGCCGCGCCCGGTCAGCGGGCGACGAAGACCGTGACGTGGCCGGCGTACTCGCGCGAGCCCTCGAAGTGGGGGAGGTCCCAGTCGATCGGCTCCTGCGAGGAGTGCAGGTAGGCCATCGCCGCGGCGTGGTCGGGGAAGACCGCCCGCGTGCGCAGGTCCTCGCGCCGCACGTCGGAGAAGTGGCGTCGCAGCGCCTCCTCGCCGTTCTCGCTGCTGAAGTGGGTGAGCGCGAGCGGCCCGCCGGCCGACTGGCGCAGCTCGCCGACGTGCTCGTCGCCGTTGGTGACGGCGACGAAGGTGCCACCGGGGCGCAGGACGCGGTGGACCTCGGCGAGGCCGCGGTGCAGGTCGGTCACGTGGTAGAGCATCCACATCGCCGCGACGACGTCGAAGGAGTCGTCGGGGAAGGGAAGCGACTGGGTGTCGGCCACGTGCGCGGTGACGCCCCGGGCTGCGGTGAGCTCCACCAGGCGCTCCGACTGGTCGAGGGCGACGAGGTCCAGCCCCGGCAGCCGGGCGGCGACGCGCTCGGCGAAGGCGCCGGTGCCGCAGCCGACCTCGAGCATCCGGGTCGGGGCGGCCGCCGCGGCCTCCTCGAGGGCGACGGCCGTGGGGTCGCGCCCCTCGAGGGTCGGCTGCCAGACCGACCGACGGGTCTGGAGGTTGCCCTCGTCGGCGTACTGACGACGGACGGTGCCGGGTGCGTGCACCTCGAAGTCGGTCACGGGTGGGTCATCCCTTCCAGGTCGAGTGCGGCGTCGAGCTGGGCCTCGGTGAGGTCACCGCGCTCGACGTGCCCCAGGGCGATCACGGTCTCCCGGATCGTCGCTCCCTCGGCCAGTGCCTTCTTGGCGATGGCGGCGGCGGCCTCGTAGCCGACGTACTTGTTCAACGGCGTCACCACCGACGGCGAGGACGCGGCATAGCGGCGCATGCGCTCGGCGTCGGCGGTGATCCCGTCGACGCAGCGCTGCGCGAGCAGGGTCATGGACGTCGACAGGATGCGGATCGACTCCAGCAGGTTGCGGGCCATCACGGGCATCGCGACGTTGAGCTCGAAGCTGCCGCTGGCCCCGGCGACGGTGAGGACCGTGTCGTTGCCGATGACCTGCGCGCAGACCATCAGCGTGGCCTCGGGCAGCACCGGGTTGACCTTGCCGGGCATGATGCTCGATCCCGGCTGGAGGTCGGGCAGGTGGATCTCCGCGAGGCCGGTGGTCGGCCCCGAGGACATCCAGCGCAGGTCGTTGCAGATCTTGGTCAGGCCGACCGCGATGGTGCGCAGCACGCCGCTGAGCTCGACCAGCGAGTCACGGGTGCCCTGGGCCTCGAAGTGGTTGCGTGCCTCGGTGAAGGTCTCGCCGGTCAGCTCGTTGAGCTCACCGATCGCGCCGGCGGCGAAACCGTCGGGCGTGTTGATCCCGGTGCCGACGGCGGTGCCGCCGAGCGGCAGCTCGCGCACGCGGGGGAGCACCGACTCCAGCCGCTCGGCGCCGTAGCGCACGGTCGCGGCGTAGCCGCCCAGCTCCTGGCCGAGCATCACCGGCGTCGCGTCCATCAGGTGCGTGCGGCCGGACTTCACCAGCCCTGCGAACTCCTCGGCCTTCGCGCCGAGGCTGCCCTCGAGCATCCCGAGGGCCGGCAGCAGGTCGCCCACGACGGCGCGGGTGACCGCGACGTGGATGGCGGTCGGGAAGGTGTCGTTGCTCGACTGGCTGGCGTTGACGTGGTCGTTGGGGTGCACCTCGACGCCGGCGCGGGCCGCCAAGGAGGCGATGACCTCGTTGGCGTTCATGTTGGAGCTCGTGCCCGACCCGGTCTGGAAGACGTCGATCGGGAAGTGGTCGTCGTGCTCGCCGTCCGCCACCTCCGCAGCGGCCTCGCGGATGGCGCCGGCCTGCTCGGCGGTGAGGATGTCGAGACGCTCGTTGGTGGTGGCGGCGGCCGCCTTCACCAGGGCCAGGGCCTCGATCATCCGGCGCTCCAGCCGGGTGCCGCTGATCGGGAAGTTCTCCACCGCCCGCTGGGTCTGGGCCCGCCAGAGGGCGTCGGGGGGCACCCGGACCTCGCCCATGGAGTCGTGCTCGGTGCGGAAGTGATCGCCTGAGTCAGTCACTCCCCGAGGCTACCCACAGCCACGCGGGCGACGTAGAGCCAGTAGCGCTCGTCGCGTCCTTGGAGCAGCACCTGGAGCGGCTGGGCCTCGCTGTTGCCGAAGACGCCGGTCAGCGCCGCGTCGAGGTCGGGGGCCTCGTCGGCCGACCAGATCGCCAGGGCGCCACCGGGGCGGAGCACGGCCTTGGCCGCCGCCAGCAGGGGCTGCTCGTAGAGCGCCGCGTTGCCCGCGTGGACCAGGTAGCCCGGGCCGTTGTCGACGTCCAGCAGGATCAGGTCGTACGACGCCGGGCGGGCCTCGGCGAGGGCGACCGCGACGTCGGCCACCACCAGGTGCACGCGCTCGTCGGCCAGCAGGGCCGGACCGTGGTGGATGGTGCCGTCGCGCATCCAGCCGACCAGCGCCTCCTCGATCTCGACCACGGCGCACCGCTCCACCCGGTGGTCGGCGAGCACCTCGTGCATCGTGAAGCCGAGCCCGAGTCCGCCGACGACGACGTCACGGGGCTGCTCGACCAGGGCGAGCGCCGCCGTCGCCAGCGCGCGCTCGGTGCTGACCTCGACGGTGTCCATGACGAAGGCGCCGTTGGCCCTCAGCTCCAGGACGGGTGGCCCGTCCGCCGACCGGCGCTCGCGCAGCACCAGCTCGCCGCGCTCGGACTCGGCACGGGCGATCTCGACGTAGTCCATGGGAGCAGTCTCGACCCTGCCGAGCCGGCCGCGGACGTGAGGGGGTCCTCAGTCGAAGATCTCGCTGAGCCAGCTCTCCTTGCGCTTCTTCTTGTAGTGCCCCTGCTGGGGGTAGCCCTGCTGGTAGCCCTGCTGGCGGGGCTGTTGGTAGGTCTCGTAGCGGTCGTCCCGGTCCCGGTCCCGGTCCCTGTCTCTGTCCCGGCTGCGGTCGTCGCGGTCGTAGGACGGCTGCGGGGGAGCGGCCGGTGCGGCCGCGGGAGGCTGGACGCTCAGGGAGCGGTCGATGATCTTGTCGAGCTCGCCACGGTCGAGCCAGACACCGCGGCACGTGGGGCAGTAGTCGATCTCGATGCCGCTGCGCTCGCTCATGACGAGGGTGGTCTCGTCGGTGGGGCACTTCATGTGGATCTCCTGTCGTCCCCCTGTGAACGCGCCGCGGGGCGTGGGGGTTCCCTCGGGGTGCTGGGTACCGTCGAGACGACAGCACGACACGACGCCGATCCCAGGAGCGCCCATGACCCCGACCGAGCAGCCGCAGGACCCGAGCGAGGACCAGGAGCAGGCCCAGTCCGAGGGCCAGTCGGAGGGTCAGGTGTCGGAGGTCGGCGCGATGGACCCGGCCGACGCGGACACCCCGATCTCCGACGACCAGTCGGTCGCGGGATCGCCCAGCGACGAGAGCGGTCGCCCCGACGAGGGCCCGACCGGTCCCAACTCCAGGCCGGACCACGCTCATGAGCCGCAGGGGCTCACCGACCCGTCCTGATCTCGGCGGCCGCCCCTCCGGCTCCGTCGGTCGAGCACGACGAGCGTCAGCGAGGAGGCGTCGAGACCTGGTGAGGTGCCTGCGGCCTCCTGGTACGTCGTACGGCTGGGGCTGCTGGTCGGGGTGCGGGGTCTCGACGCCTCGTCGCCAGGGCTCCTCGGGCTCGACCAGCGAAGGCCGACCTACTCCGCCGAGCGCACCCGGATGCCCGAGATCGGGACCGTGACGGTGCCGGAGGGGTCGGTGAAGAAGTCGTTGCCCTTGTCGTCGACGACGATGAAGGCGGGGAAGTCCTCGACCTCGATCTTCCAGACCGCCTCCATGCCGAGCTCTTCGTACTCGAGGACCGACACCGAGCGGATGCAGTCCTGGGCGAGACGGGCGGCCGGGCCGCCGATCGAGCCGAGGTAGAAGCCGCCGTGGGTGGCGCAGGCCTCGGTGACCACCTTGGAGCGGTTGCCCTTGGCGAGCATCACCATCGAGCCGCCGGCGGCCTGGAACTGCTCGACGTAGGAGTCCATGCGCCCGGCCGTCGTCGGGCCGAACGATCCGGAGGCCAGACCCTCGGGGGTCTTGGCCGGTCCGGCGTAGTAGACGGGGTGGTCCTTGAGGTACTGCGGCATCTCCTCGCCGGCGTCGAGGAGCTCCTTGATCTTGGCGTGGGCGATGTCGCGCGCCACGACGAGCGGGCCGGTGAGCGAGAGCCGGGTCTTGACCGGGTGCTGCGAGAGCGTGGCCAGGATGTCGGCCATCGGCTGGTTGAGGTCGATCGGGACGACCTCGCCGCCGGCGATGTCGTCGGCGACACCGGCGTCGGGCATGTAGTGGGCGGGGTCGGTCTCGAGCTGCTCGAGGAAGACGCCCTCGGCGGTGATCTTGCCCAGGGCCTGCCGGTCCGCCGAGCAGGAGACCGCGATCGCCACGGGGCACGAGGCACCGTGCCGCGGGAGGCGCACGACGCGCACGTCGTGGCAGAAGTACTTGCCGCCGAACTGCGCGCCGATCCCGAACGACTGGGTCAGCTTGAAGACCTCCTCCTCGAGCTCCACGTCGCGGAAGCCGTGCGCGTCCATCGACCCGGACGTCGGGAGGTTGTCGAGGTAGTGAGCGGAGGCGTACTTGGCGGTCTTGAGCGCGAACTCCGCCGACGTGCCGCCGATGACGATCGCCAGGTGGTAGGGCGGACAGGCGGCCGTGCCGAGCGAGCGGATCTTCTCGTCGAGGAACTCCAGCATCCGCTGGGGGTTGAGGACGGCCTTCGTCTCCTGGAAGAGGAAGGACTTGTTGGCCGAGCCGCCGCCCTTGGCCATGAAGAGGAACTTGTACTCCGGCGTGCCGTCCTTCGCAGGCGTGGAGTAGAGCTCGATCTGCGCCGGCAGGTTGGTGCCGGTGTTCTTCTCCTCCCACGTCGTGATCGGCGCAAGCTGGGAGTAGCGCAGGTTGAGCCTGGTGTAGGCGTCGTAGACGCCCCGGCTGATCGCCTCGCCGTCGTCGACGCCGGTCAGCACGCCCTCGGACTTCTTGCCCATGACGATCGCCGTGCCGGTGTCCTGGCACATCGGCAGCACGCCGCCGGCGGAGATGTTGACGTTCTTGAGCAGGTCGAGCGCGACGAAGCGGTCGTTGCCCGACGCCTCCGGGTCGTCGATGATCTTGCGCAGCTGCGCGAGGTGCGCCGGGCGCAGGTAGTGGCTGATGTCGTGCATCGCCTCCGCCGTCAGGCGCTGGATCGCCTCGGGGTCGACGCGGAGGAACGTCTGGCCGTCCGCCTCGAACGTCGACACCCCCTCCGTGGTGATCAGCCGGTAAGGAGTGTCGTCCTTGCCGGTCGGGAGGAGGTCGGAGTAACGGAACTCAGGGCCAGTGCTCACACCCCGAGATTACTCACTGGTTTCTCCTGCCTACGGGTTGGGTAAGGGAGCCCAACAGTCGTGCGGCCGCTCGGGCGCGCACACAACGCCACCGCTCGGAGCCCCCCGTGAATCTTGCTCTTCGACGCCCTCTCGCCGTCCTGGCCGCCGCTGCCGTCGTGCTGAGTCCCTCCGTCTGGTGGGCCGGTCCCTCGTACGCCGACGTCCAGTCGCAGTGCACCGGGCAGGACAAGGTGATCATCAAGCGGGTCGAGAACGTCCGAAAGAAGTTCGTCCCCACGCACGTGGAGGCGATCACGCTGTCGGCCGGAAGCGCCTACAGCGAGGCGACGACGCTCATCCATGCTGAGACGCTGAAGGCGAAGACGAACATCACGTCGGAGGTCGGCGGGTCCGCCAACTGGGGATTCGCATCGGTCGAGGCCAAGGTCGGGATCTCGGTCGCAGCCGAGGGGGCGAAGACCACGACCTCATCGGTCACCAAGACTTTCAGCATCCCGGCCAAGAACAAGGATCGTCGTTTCGCCCTGTTCACGGGGAACTACCAGGTCAAGGGGCGTTGGCACTACCTGTCGTGCTCGCGCGCCCCCGGTCAGGGCACGGAGAAGTGGGGGCCGATCGAGACGTTCGGTGGACGCGACACCGGCACCGTCCTGTGCCCCCGCTCCCGCTACGCCACCAGCGACTACCGATACGGGATCGCCCGCGCAGCAGGCTGCTGACGCACGTGACCGCTGGCACGAGGCGATCATCTCGTCGCACAGGACCGACGTAGGCTGCCGGACATGAGTGGCGAGCTCGAGCCCGACCCGGCGCGCATGCGTGTCTCCGACGCCCAACGTCATGAGGTGGCGGAGATCCTGCGGGAGGCCGCGGGGGACGGCCGGATCGATCTCGGCGAGCTCGACGAGCGGCTCGAGGCGACCTTCGCCGCCAGGACCTACGCCGAGCTGGCGCCGATCACGAGCGACCTCGCGCCGGCGGTGGTCGCTGCCGCTGCGTCCGCACCGGTCACCCGGTCGGCCCAGCCGCCCCGCTCGACCGAGCGCGGGGTCGCGATCCTGAGCGGCTTCGAGCGCTCGGGCACCTGGTCGGTGCCCGAGCACCTGAGGGTGCTGTGCGTGATGGGTGGGGCGACCCTCGACCTGCGCCAGGCGTCGTACGCCGCCGACGAGGTGGTCATCACCGTCAACGCGATCATGGGCGGCGCCTCGATCGTGGTCGGGCCGCACACCCGGGTGGCCCTCGAGGGCACCGGCATCATGGGCGGCTACTCGGGGCCGTCAGGGCTGGTGGCTGCCGAGCTCGACGAGACCTCGCCCACCGTCCGGGTGCGGGGTGTGGCGATCTGGGGCGGGGTCTCGGTGGAGCGCAAGCACGGCTGACGGATCAGCCGTTCTGGAGGGCCTCCTCCTGGAGCGCCGGCACGCGGCCGGCGCGCTCGCGGTCGATCGTGAGGTTCTCGCCGGTGGCGGGGTCGAAGAGGTGCATCTTGGTCGTGTCGACCCAGATCTCGGCCTCGTCGCCCTCGGCGACCGTGCTCGAGCCGTCGAGGGAGATGACCAGCTGGGTGCGCAGCGTCTCGCCGTCGAGGTCGCGCTCGAGCTGCTGGAGCTGCTCCTGCACCTCCGGCGGGGCCTCGAAGGGGATGTAGGCGAAGGCCTCGCTGCCGAGCCACTCCACGACCTCGACGGTGGCCTTGAAGGTGGACCCGGAGCGCTTCTTGGACTCGTCGACGACCGAGGCGTCCTCGAACGCCTCCGGGCGGATGCCTGCGATGAGCAGGCCCTTGCCGGCGGCCTTCTCGGCCTTGTCGGCGGGGATCTCGACGGTGCCGAACGGCAGCTCCACCGAGGTGCCCTCGACCGTGGCCGGGAGGAAGTTCATCGGGGGGGAGCCGATGAAGCCGGCGACGAAGAGGTTGCCCGGGTTGGAGTAGAGCTCGCGCGGCGTCGCCAGCTGCTGCAGGACCCCGCGCTTGAGGACGGCAACCCGGTCACCGAGGGTCATCGCCTCGGTCTGGTCGTGGGTGACGTAGACGGTGGTGATGCCGAGCTTCTTCTGCAGGCGCGAGATCTCGCCGCGCATCTGGCCGCGCAGCTTGGCGTCGAGGTTGGACAGCGGCTCGTCGAAGAGGAAGGCGTCGGCGTCGCGCACGATCGCACGTCCCATCGCCACGCGCTGGCGCTGACCTCCGGAGAGGTTGGCCGGCTTGCGGTCCAGGTGCTCGTCGAGCTCGAGCGTCTTGGAGGCCGCCCGCACCTTCTCGTCCACGGTGGCCTCGTCGGCTTTGGCCAGCCGCAGCGGGAAGGCGATGTTGTCGTAGACCGTGAGGTGGGGGTAGAGCGCGTAGTTCTGGAAGACCATGGCCAGGTTGCGCTCGCGGGGCGCGAGATCGTTGACGACCTTGTCGCCGATGACCATCTCGCCCGAGGTGATGTCCTCGAGGCCGACGATCATGCGCAGCAGGGTGGACTTCCCGCAGCCCGAGGGGCCGACGAGGATCATGAACTCCCCGTCGGCGACGTCGATGCTGACGTCGTTGACCGCGGGGAAGCCGTCGCCGTACTTCTTCACGATGCTCTTCATGTCGATGGCAGCCATGAGATCAACCCTTCACTGCGCCGGAGGTCAGGCCGGCGACGATCTTGCGCTGGAAAATCAGGACGATGATGATGATCGGGATCGTCGAGACGACGGCTCCCGCGGCCAGCAACGAGGCCGGGCGGTTGAACGGGTCGGCCCCGACGAAGAAGGACAGGGCCGCTGGGATCGGTCGGGCGCTCTCCGTCGAGGTGAGCGAGATCCCGAAGACGAAGTCGTTCCACGCGAAGAAGAACGTCAGGATCGCGGCGGTGAAGACACCCGGCGCGGCGAGCGGCACGATCACCTTGCGGAAGGCCTGCCACGACGTGGCGCCGTCGACCTGGGCCGCCTGCTCGAGCTCCCACGGGATCTCGCGGAAGAACGCCGAGAGGGTCCAGATCGCCAGCGGCAGCGTGAAGGACATGTAGGGGATGATCAGGCCCGGCCAGGTGTCGTAGAGGCCGATGGTGCGCCACATGTCGAAGAGCGGCCCCACCAGCGACACCACGGGGAACATCGCGATCGCGAGGGCCATCGTCAGCACGAACTTCTTGCCCTTGAACTCCAACCGGGCGATGGCGTAGGCCGCCAGCGTCGCGATGATCACCGAGAGCAGCGTGGCGATCAGGCTGATGCCGATCGAGTTGAAGATCGCACGGCGGAACTGGTCGTTGGCCAGCACGTCGCTGTAGTTGGCCCACCCGGCTCCGTCACCGTCGGCCGGGAGGAAGCCCGGGCTGCCGTTGGTGATCGCGGTCTGGGACTTGAAGGACAGGGAGATGATCCACGCGACCGGCAGCAGGCACCAGACCAGGATCAGGACGCAGCCGACGGCTGTTCCGAGCTTTCTCATGACGTCGTCACTCCTGTCGCGCTTGGGCTAGGTCGACCCGGAACAGCTTGACGATCAAGGCTGCGATGAGCAGGACCGAGAGGAAGAGCAGCACGGAGAGGGCAGAGCCCATGCCGAGCTGGAACTGCTCGATGGTCTGGCGGTAGGTGAGGAACGAGATCGACTCGGTGTTCACCGCACCCGCGGTCATGACGAAGATGTTGTCGAAGATCCGGTAGGCGTCGAGGGCGCGGAAGAGGACCGCGACCATGATCGCGGCCCGCATGTTGGGCAGGATCACCTTCCACAGCCGCTGCCACCAGGTGGCGCCGTCGACCTTGGCCGCCTCGATCATGTCCTCCGAGACCTGCGCCAGCCCGGCGAGCAGCAGCAGCGACATGAAGGGCGTGGTCTTCCAGATCTCGGAGACCATGATCGCCACGACAGCCGGGGTGGTCTCGCCGAACCAGTTGAACATCGGGTCCAGGCCCGGGATCCAGGAGTTGACGAAGCCGTTCTGGTAGCTGAAGGCGAACTGCCAGGCGAAGCCGGAGACGACGGTGATGATGCCGTAGGGGATCAGGATCGAGGTGCGGATGACCCCTCGGGCGAAGACGACGCGGTGCATCACCATCGCGAAGACGAAGCCGATCACCAGCTCGATCGCGACCGTGACGACCATGTAGAGCACGGTGATCCCGGTGACCTTCCAGAACAGCGGGTCGCTGAGCGCGGTCGTGTAGTTGCCCAGCCCGACGCCCTCGCGGTCCTCGGGTGCGGTCAAGGAGTAGCTGAAGACCGAGAGGTAGAGCGCGCGCAGCATCGGGAACGCCGTCACGAGCAGCATCACGACGATCGCGGGAGCGACGAGCTTCTGGCCCAGCCGGTTCTCGCTGCGGGAGCGGCTGCTGGTCTCGGGGGCGTCGGAGCGGCGCTTGGCCTCCGACGGTGCGGTCGCGGTGCTCACAGGAGGGCCTTCCCTGCCAGGACGTCCTTGAGGAACTGTGCCGACTCCTCAGGGGTGGTGTCGGGGTCTACCGACTGGGGCGAGTGCCACACGCTCTGCACCGCTGCCGAGATGGTCGCGTAGTAGGCGCTCTTGGGACGCGGCCCGCCGGAGTCCACGCTCTCGCTGTAGAGCTCGAGCAGGTCGGCGGGGTAGGCCTCGGCCAGCGCGGGGTCCTCGTAGGCCGACGTGCGTGCCGGCATCAGGCCCTCGTCGACCGCGAGCGCGACCTGGGCCTCGGGGCTGGTGACGCAGGCGGCAGCCTCGAGCGCGAAGTCGGTGTTCTCGGAGAAGGCCCCGACGCCGATGTCGATCCCACCGATCGGCGGCTTCGACTCCTCACCGGCCACCGTCTGCGGGTAGCGGGCGTAGCCCAGGTCGTCGAAGTCCTCCTGGGTGAGGTCGCCGGTCTCGATCAGGCCCTCGTAGTTCTTGTAGACGAAGGTCCAGTTGGTCATGAACTCGCCGGCGCCGTCGTCGGGGTACATCAGGCCCAGGCTGGTGCCCTCGTTGGACGTGCTGAGGTCGGGCTGGGCCGCGTCCGAGTCGGCGAGCTGCTGGATCACCTCGGCGGCGGCGCGGCCCGCGTCGGAGTCGATGTCGACCGATGCGTCCTTGCCGGCCTCGTTGTCGCTGATGATGTCGCCACCGGCGCCCTGGATGAGGGCGTTGATCCACACGACGTAGGCCTCGTACTTGTTGGCCTGGACGCCGACCGTGCCGTCGTTGTCGGCCGCTGCCTGGATCACCTGCTCCCAGGTGACCGGCTGGCTCATGTCGAGACCCGCGGCGTCGGCCAGCGACTTGCGATACCAGAGGACCTGGGTGTTGGCCCACTGCGGGAACGCGTAGACCCCGTCGTCCCAGGTCACCGTCTCGGCCGCGCCGGCGAGGACGTCATCGTCGGTGGCGCTCGTCGCGTAGTCGTCGGGGAGCCGCTCCAGCCAGTCGGCGTTGGCGAACTCCGCGACGAAGACCGGGTCGAGGCTCATCAGGTCGGTCGACGTGTCGCCGGCGGCGAGGCGTCGGGCCAGCTGGGTGCGCTGGTCGGTGGCACCGGCCGGGAGCAGCTGCACCTCGATGTCGTAGGCGTCGGTGCTGCAATGCTCGGCCAGGGCGGTCAACGTCTCCACCCCGTCGGGGTTGACGTACCAGTTGAGGGTGGGCTTCCCGGAGCCACCCGAGCAGGCCGCGAGGAGACCGCAGGCGAGCGCCGCCACCGCGGTCGCCGCGACCCCTCGAGCTCGCGTCGTTGGATGCGTCATGGCGTCCTTCCGAGTTGACGCGGCCCTGGTCCGAGAGTGGCCTGGGTCACAGTCCTAGTCCTATCAGGGGCGTGGGGGATGTGACCACCAGTGCCCGTTGGGGCGAGGTCCATTAGGGTGACCCACGTCACTTCACAACGGATCGTCCGGCACGTACCTGCCGGTGAAGGAGCAAGAAAATGGCAACAGTCACGTTCAAGAAGGCACAACGCTGGTTTCCCGGGGCGGACAAGCCCACGGTGCCCGGCATCGACCTGGAGATCCGCGACGGGGAGTTCATGGTCCTCGTCGGACCCTCCGGCTGCGGCAAGTCCACGACGCTGCGGATGCTGGCCGGGCTCGAGGAGGTCAACGAGGGCAAGATCTTCATCGGTGACAAGGACATCACCGACCTGCCCCCCAAGGACCGCGACATCGCGATGGTGTTCCAGAACTACGCGCTCTACCCGCACATGACGGTCGCCGACAACATGGGCTTCGCGCTCAAGATGGCGAAGGTTTCCCCGGAGGAGCGCAAGAAGCGCGTGGCCGAGGCGGCCGCGATCCTCGGCCTGACCGACTTCCTCGACCGCAAGCCCAAGGCGTTGTCGGGTGGCCAGCGCCAGCGCGTGGCCATGGGTCGCGCGATCGTCCGCAGCCCGCAGGTCTTCTGCATGGACGAGCCGCTGTCCAACCTCGACGCCAAGATGCGCGTGCAGACCCGCACCGACATCGCCAAGCTCCAGGCCGACCTGGGTGTCACGACCGTCTACGTCACCCACGACCAGGTCGAGGCGATGACGATGGGTGATCGCGTCGCGGTGATGAAGGACGGCGACCTGCAGCAGGTCGACACCCCGCTCAACCTCTACGACAAGCCGGTCAACCTCTTCGTCGCCGGTTTCATCGGCTCCCCGCAGATGAACCTCATCAAGGCGACGGCCAATGACGGCCGGGCCCAGATCGGTCAGTACCAGGTGCCGGTCGACCCGACTGCTGCGAAGCGGATGGAGGGCAACATCACCGTCGGCGTCCGTCCCGAGTCCTGGCGTGTCGTCAGCGCCGAGGACGGTGGCCTGCCGGTCAAGGTGACGGTCGTCGAGGAGCTCGGCTCCGACGGCTTCGTCTACGGCACCTCCGACGTCGAGGGCACGCCCAACCACATCATCGTGCGCGTCAACGGCCGCGACACCGTGCACAAGGGCGAGACGATCTACGTCACGACCGACCCGCACAGCGTGCACGTGTTCGACACCGACACCGGGGCCCGCCTCAGCGAGTGACCACCTGAGTCCGGATCGTCGGCGGCCCGTCATCCCTCGTGGGTGGCGGGCCGTCGTGCATCAGCGGGCGCGGTCCGCGGTGCGTCGGATGGCGCTGACGAAGGTCTCGAAGAGGGCGGGCGGCACGTCGTGGCCCATGCCGTCGATCAGCAGCAGCTCGGCGCCGGGGATGGCCGCAGCGGTGGCCCGCCCGCCCGAGACGTGGACCATCTTGTCGGCCAGCCCGTGCACGACCAGGGCAGGCATCTGCAGGCTGTGCAGCCGTGGGCCCCGGTTGGGCTGGGTGAGGATCGCCAGCATCTGACGCATGACGCCGCTGGCGCTGACCCCGCGGTCGAAGGTCTCGCCGGCGCGAGCCGTGATGCGCTCGTCGGTCTGGGGGTAGGCGGGGGAGCCGATCATCTTCCACAGCGTCGCGCTGGACCTGATGTAGGCGTCGCGTCCGACGCCACGGTTGGCGAGCAGCGACGACAGCAGGCCCGGGTGCTGCCACCCGACGGTGCGCTTGCCGGTGGTCGACATGATGCTGACCAGGCTGCGCACGCGGCGCGGCTCGGCGATCGCCATGGTCTGCGCGATCATCCCGCCCATGGAGACCCCCACGACGTGGGCGGACTCGACGCCGAGGTGGTCCAGCAGCCCGAAGCCGTCGTCGGCCAGGTGGACCAGGGTGTAGGGCGCCCTCACCCGGGTGCCGGCGAACGCCCGCAGGAGCGTCGTACGACGCACGCGGGCGCCGCTGCGGCTCGAGCGGCCGGTGTCGCGGTTGTCGTAGCGGACCACGTAGAACCCGCGGCGCGCCAGCATCGTGCACAGCTCGTGGTCCCACCAGGTCATCGGCCCACCGAGCCCCATGACGAGCAGCAACGGCTCGTCGTCGGGGCTCCCGAAGGTCTGGTAGCAGAGCTCCACACCCGGCGACACGGGGGCGAAGAGCTCGCCGGAGACCGCCACCGGCACCGCGGCGGGGGTGGTGTCGGACTGCCGGCGCGCGCGTGGGGACATGTCACCGAGTGTCTCCCACGGGTGAGGAGGTGTCTTCGAATGGTCCGGATTTCCCACATACCCGTGTTACGTCCGCGTAACGTCGTCCAGATGAGCACCTCCACGCTGGCCTCCTTCCTCCTGCCGGAGGGCTATGCGCGGCCCGCGCTGGTGGCCGTCGCTCGGGAGGCGAGCCTCGTCACCGAGGCCGGCCGCTACGCGCTGCGCTCCGTCGACGACCGCCGCACCCGACGCAGCACGCCCTACACGGGCCGTGGGCCGGTGCGGGCACCCGACCCGGTGCTGCTCGTGCCGGGCTTCCTGGCCGGTGACACGTCCCTGGCGTTCATGGCCAAGGCGCTGCGGGGTCAGGGCTACCGCACCTACCGCTCGATGATCCGCGCCAACATCGGCTGCACCCTCAACGCCGCCGCCCAGCTCGAGGCGCGGCTGGAGTCGATCGCGATCCGCCGTGGCACGCGGGTGCAGATCGTCGGCCACAGCCTCGGCGGGATGCTCGCGCGCGGGATCGCCGTGCGCCGCCCCGACCTGGTCTCCGGGATCATCACGATGGGCAGCCCGATGCTGGCGCCGGGTGCGCACCACCGCGCCCTCACCGCCGGGGTCGACGTGCTCGTGCGGCTCAGCCGGGCCGGGGTGCCGGGCCTGATGTCGGAGGAGTGCGTCGGCGGCAGCTGCGCACGTCAGAGCTTCGACGAGAGCCGCTCCGCGGTGCCCCACGACGTGGCCTTCACCGCGATCTACTCCAAGCGTGACGGGATCGTCGACTGGCGCGCCTGCGTCGACCCCGCGGCGCACGCCATCGAGGTCCGGGCCTCCCACGTCGGGATGGCCGTCGACCCGCGCGTCATCGACCACGTCGTCGGGTCGCTGCGCCGGCAGGCGCAGCCGGTCTCAGTCGAAGTCGATCGCGGAATAACTGCGTAGCTTCTGCAGCTTGTGCTCGCTCGTGATCGAGCGGATCGTGCCGCTGCGCGAGCGCATCACCAGCGAGTGGGTGGTCGCGCCACCGGAGCGGTAGCGCACGCCGCGCATCAGGTCGCCGTCGGTGATCCCGGTGGCGACGAAGAAGCAGTCGTCGCCGGTGACGAGGTCGTCGGTGTGGAGGACGAAGTCGCGGTCGAGGTTGTGCCCGGCGTCGAGCGCGCGCTGGCGCTCCTCGTCGTCCTGCGGCCACAGCTGACCCTGGATCACCCCGCCCATGCACTTCATCGCGCAGGCGGTGATGATCGCCTCGGGCGTGCCGCCGATGCCGAGGAGCAGGTCGACGCCGCTGTCGGGACGGGCGGCCGAGATGGCGCCGGCGACGTCGCCGTCGACGATGAACTTGATGCGGGCGCCGGTGGCGCGGATCTCCTCGGCGAGCGCCTCGTGGCGCGGGCGGTCGAGCAGCATGACGGTGACGTCCTCGGGCTTGCTGCCCTTGGCCTTGGCGACCTGGTGGATGTTCTCCGCGACGGGGAAGCGGATGTCGACGACGTCGGCGGCCTCGGGACCCGTCGCGAGCTTGTCCATGTAGAACACCGCGGACGGGTCGTACATCGAGCCGCGCGGGGAGACCGCGAGCACGGCGACGGCGTTGGCCATGCCCTTGGCGGTCAGCGTGGTGCCGTCGATCGGGTCGACGGCCACGTCGCACTCCGGGCCGGTGCCGTCGCCGACCTTCTCGCCGTTGTAGAGCATGGGCGCGTTGTCCTTCTCGCCCTCGCCGATCACGACGGTGCCGTTCATGCCGATGGTCGAGATCATCACGCGCATCGCGTTGACCGCCACGCCGTCGGCGCCGTTCTTGTCGCCCTTGCCCACCCAGCGGCCGGCCGCCATCGCGGCGGCTTCGGTGACCCGCACCAGCTCGAGCGCGAGGTTGCGGTCGGGGGACTGGGGCGCGACGTCCAGGGTGGGTTCCATGGTCGGCATCGTAACGGTGTCCGTCACCTCGAGCGGTCCGCCGCGTAGGTCTGGACCGCCGTCTCCTTGACGGAGAGCCACACGTCGCGGCCCGGGGTCAGCCCGAGCTCGGTGGCCGCGCCGGGGGTCACGTCGGCGAGGAGCTCCCGGGGGACGGGTCCGTCGGCTGCGACCAGGAGGCGTACGGCGTCGCCGTGGGGCGCGACGCTGGCGATCGGGCCGTGCCACTGGTGGCGCGCGGAGCCCTCGGGACGGTGCACCGACACGGTCACCGAGCTGGGGGTGAAGGAGCGGTAGGTCTCGCCGTCGCGGATGACGTTGAGGCCGACGAGGCGCGCGACGTGCTCGGTGAGCGGGCGGGCCGCCACCTCCTGGGGGCTGCCGGACTGGGCGACCCGACCCTCGTCGACCACCAGCACCCGGTCGGCCAGGGTCAGCGCGTCGATCGCGTCGTGGGTGACCAGCAGGCTCACCCCGCCGTAGTCGGCCAGGTGGCGGGCCAGCTCGATCCGCAGGCTGGTGGCGACGCCGACGTCGAGTCCCGCGAACGGCTCGTCGAGCAGCAGCAGCTGCGGGTCGGACGCCAGGGCGCGGGCGATCGCGACGCGCTGGGCCTGGCCGCCGGAGAGCTCGCCCGGCTTGCGACCGGCCAGGTGACCGATGGCGAAGCGGTCGAGCCACCCCTGCGCGACCTGCTCGGCCGCGCGCCGCGGCGTACGACGGGACTGGAGACCGAAGGCCACGTTGGCCAGGGCGGTGAGGTGGGGGAAGAGCGACTGGTCCTGGAAGACGAAGCCGAGGCGGCGCTCGCGCACCAGCCGGGGCGGGTCGGTCCAGCTCTCGCCGTCGACGGTGACGTGGCCGGTCATCTCGACCAGGCCGGCCAGCGCGCGCAGCAGGGTGGTCTTGCCGGCGCCGTTGGGGCCGATGACGGCGACGACCGAGCCGGGCGGCGCCTGGAGGGTCGCCTCGAGGCGGTCGGGGACGCGGATGCTCGCGTCGAGGCCGGTCCTGGTCCCGTTCCTGGTCTCGGTCATGGCGTCGTCAGCCAGCGGTTGCGCAGGGCGGCGAGGATCGCGACGGAGGCGAGCAGCAGGATCATGCTCAGCGTGCGTGCGAGCGCGGGATCGCCCTGGAGGGTCGTGTAGATCAGCGACGGCATCGTCTGGGTGGTGCCGGGGTAGTTGCCGGCGAAGGTGATCGTCGCGCCGAACTCGCCCAGCGAGCGGGCCCAGGCCAGCACCGACCCGGCGAGGATGCCGGGCATGGCCAGCGGCAGCGTGACCCGGCGGAACGTCGTCCAGCGGGTGGCGCCCAGGCTGGCGGCGACGACGTCGAAGCGCTCGCCGGAGGAGCGCATCGCGCCCTCCACGCTGAGCACGTAGAACGGCATCGACACGAACGTGTGGGCGATGACGACGGCGCCGGTCGTGTAGGGCAGCGTGATCCCGCCCTCGCGCAGCAGCGGGCCGACCAGGCCGTTGCGGCCGAGCGCGGTGACGAGGGCGACGCCGGCGACGACGGGCGGCAGGACCAGCGGCACGGCGACCGCGGCGCGCAGCACTGCTCGGCCGCGGAAGTCGACGCGGGCCAGCAGCCAGGCCAGGGGGGTGCCGAGCACCAGGCACGCGACCACCGTGGCGCCCGAGGCGACCGCGGTGAGGCGCAGCGCCTCCCGGACCGGCTGGCTGCCGAGCTGGTCGAGGAAGGTCGACCAGGGGGTGTCAAGCACGAGGGCGACCAGGGGCAGCACCAGCAGTGCGGCGGCGAGCGCGGCGGGGACGACCAGGACCGCCGGTGGTCGACCGAGGGTCTGCCGGGTCGTCGGGTCGCTGCGTCGGGACATTAGCTCGGCGGGCCGAAGCCGGCGTCGGCGAGCACCTGCTGGCCGACCTCGGAGAGGACCAGGTCCACGAACTCCTGGGCGAGGTCGGACTCCTCGGACTGCACCAGCGGCGCGATCGGGTAGGAGGTGACCTGCTCGGCTGCGCCCGGGATCTCCACGGTGGTGACCGCGTCGCCGGCGGCGACCGCGTCGGTCGCGTAGACGAAGCCCGCGTCGGCCTCGTCGGTGGCGACCTTGGACAGCACCGCCTTCACGTCCACCTCGAGGCTGGAGGGCTCGGCAGTGAGGCCGGTGCTCTCGATCAGGGCCGCGGCGACCTTGCCGCACGGGGCGGTGTCGACGCAGACGACGTAGGTCACGTCGCCCGAGCCCAGGTCGTCGTAGGAGGTGATGCCGGCCGGGTTGTCGGCCGGCAGCGCCACCACCATGGTGTTGGTCGCGAAGAGCTGCGGGTCGGCGGCCAGGGCCTCGCTCGCGTCGTCCATCGTCGCGGTGTCGGCCGTGGCCAGCACGTCGGCGGGGGCGCCGCCGACGGCCTGCTCGGCCAGCGTGGCCGAGGAGTCGAAGGCGAGCTTGACGGTGACGCCCTCGTGCTCGGCCTCGAAGTCCTCCGCGAGCGCGGTGAAGGTGTCGGTGAGGGAGGCCGCCGCGAGCACGGTGATCGTGGTGTCGCTCGCGCCGCTGTCGTCTCCGCCGTCGGAGCCGCAGGCGGCCAGGGGCAGCAGGAGGGCGAACGCGACGAGCTGCCTGGTCACACGGGTCCTCATCAGGGACGCTCCACGACGACGTTGGTGGACTTGACCGAGGCGACGGCGCGCACCCCGGGGCGGAGGCCGAGCTCGTCGGCCGCCTCGGCACTCATGAGCGACACGACCCGGTAGGGCCCGCAGATCAGGTCGACCTGGGCCATCACGGTGTCCTTCTTGACCCGGACGACGATGCCCGTGAGCCGGTTGCGGGCACTCACGGCGGAGGCCCGATCGGGGTCGGGGTCGCGGCCGTCGGCGAGGGACTCGGCCAGCGCGGCCAGGTCCTCACCGGCGATCGTGCTGCGCCCGTCGACCGAGGCGGCCGCGACCTTGCCGGCCTCGACCCAGCGGCGCAGGGTGTCGTCGCTGACGCCGAGGATCTCGGCGGCCTCCGCAACTCGGTAGGTGCTCACGCGCAGATCATGCCGCATGTGCGGTCAGGTGACCAGCCACAAGGCCGCAACTGCGGCTGTCAGGCTGAGCGGGGTGGCGACCAGCGAGAGCCGGTGGAACTCCCGGAGGCTCGGCCGGTCGCCGTGGCGCTCCAGGTGGCGCGCCCAGAGCAGGTTGGCCAGCGAGCCCGAGTAGGTCAGCCCGGCGCCGATGTTGAGGCCGAGCAGCGCGGCGAGGATCGCGGTGTCGCCGAGCGGGGCCAGGAGGGGTACGACGAGCAGCGTCGCGGACAGGTTGGTCAGGAGGTTGGCCAGCACGGTGGCGACGAGCGCGATGAGTGCCAGCGCGGCCAGGGAGGTGGTGGTCGGCAGCACCTGCGCGACCAGGTCGCCGAGGAAGCCCTCCGAGATCGCGGCGACCACGACCCCCAGCGCCAGCACGAAGGCGGCGAAGCCCAGGTGTGCCGCGCGCAGCACGTCGCGGGTGCCGGCCAGGCCCCTCGCCCGACCCCAGACCGCCAGGACCAGCGCTGCTGCTGCGGACACGGCGTACGGCTCGATGCCGAGGGGGGAGGTGACGGCGAAGCCGGCGAGCATCAGCACGACGACGACCACCGGGACGAGGGGGAGGGGGACGGGCCCGGGGTCCTGCTGCGGTGCGGGGGTCGCGGCGAGCTCGCGCCGGAAGGCGACGCGCAGCACGACGTACTCGACCAGGAGCACGACCGCCAGGACAGGCGCCATGGTGAGCGCGAACTCGGTGAACGTCAGGTCGAGGCGGGGCAGGGCGAGCAGGTTGGTGAGGTTGGAGACCGGCAGCAGCAGCGACGCGGAGTTGGCCATGCGCAGGCACGCGTAGGCGCCCGGCCGGTGGGACGTGCCCATCGCGACGGCGGCACCGACGACCACCGGTGTCAGCAGGACGACGGTGGCGTCGAGGCTCAGGACGGCCGTCACCGCGGCGGCGACGAGGAAGGCCACCGTGAACAGGCGCCGTGGGCCGGCGCGGAGCAGCTGGCCGGCGGCGGCGAAGAGGCCGGCGCGGGCACAGACGTCGGAGACGACCAGGATCGTGGCGAGGAACGCCACGACCGGGGCGAGCTCGCGGACGGTCCGCCCGGCCTCGTCGAGGCTGACCAGCCCGGTGGCGAGTGCGGTGGCTGCGGCGCCGAGCGCGACGAGGGCCTCGGTGCGACCCGTCGGGTGCCGGTAGGCGGTGACGAGCAGGGCCAGCAGGGCGCCGACCGCGACGGCCTCGGCCGCGAGGTGGGCGAGGGTCGGCACGCGGCGAATGTACGGCACCTGTGACACTGGTCCGGTGAGCGAGAGCGGGACGCCCGGGCGTTACAACAGGTCGGTCGACGGGCTGGTGGCCGCGCTGGTCATCACCGTCGTTGCGGTGCTGGCGTGGGTGCTCTTCCGCGCGCTGACCAGCCAGGACGAGGAGATCGAGCGCGACGCCGTCGACTACCTCGAGACCGTCCAGCTCGCCCAGGACGCCGACGTCGAGATCGCCTATCCCCCCACGCTGCCCGACGGCTGGAAGGCGACCAACGTGACCATCGTGCCGGGGGAGCGGCCGGCCTTCGGCCTGTCGATCCTCACCGACGCGGGCACCTTCGTGGGCGTGCGCCAGGAGGACGAGGCGCTCGACGAGCTGCTCGCGACCTTCGTCGACGAGGAGCCGGACAACATCTCCGAGGAGGACGCGCTCACCGTGGACAGCCCGATCGCCACGACCTGGGAGGGCTACTCCGACGAGGGCGGCGACCTCGCCTACACCGCCGAGCTCGGCGAGGAGCGGCTGCTGGTCTACGGGTCGGCCAGCCAGGCCGACCTCACGCTGCTGATCGAGCTGCTCACCACGGACCCGCTCACGCCCTGACGCTCCGGCGGTCGAGCAGGGCGCTCCGGCGGTCGAGCAGCGAGCGCAGCGAGCGGTCGTCGAGACCCCGGACGCCTACGCGTCGTCGGCCTCGATGACCGCGTCGAGCCGCTCGCGCGCGCCGTCGAGCCAGGTCTGGCAGACCGTGGCGAGCTGCTCACCGCGCTCCCAGAGCGCCAGTGACTCCTCGAGCGTCGTGCCGCCGGTCTCCAGACGGCGGACGACGTCGAGCAGCTCGTCGCGGGCGGCCTCGTAGGAGGGGGTCTCGTCGGTCATGCGGGCTCGTCTTCCTCGTGCGCGGACGCGGGGGCTGGATCGGGGGCTGGATCGGGGGTGGTCGCGGCGACGGTGGCGGCGATGCGGCCGTCGGCGACGCGGATGCTGATCTGCTGCTTCGTCGCGAGCCCGTCGATCGACGTCACGACGTGACCGTCGGCATCCTGGAGCACGGCGTAGCCGCGCTGGAGCGTCGCCAGCGGCGAGAGGGCGCGGGCACGCGCACGGTGGTGGCCGATGTCGTCGGCGGCGCGGTCGAGGGCGTGGCGCAGTGTGCGGCGAGCCCGCTCACGCAGGGCGACGAGCTCGGCGTCGCGCGCGTCGAGCAGGGAGCGCGGATCGGCCATCGACGGGCGTGAGCGGAGCTGGTCGAGGCGCGACTGCTCCTGGTGGATCCGACCGCCCACGGCCTGGCGCATGCGCAGCCGGGCCTGGCCGATGCCGGCCAGCTCCTGGTGCACGTCGGGGACGACCAGCTTGGCGGCGTCGGTGGGCGTGGAGGCGCGCACGTCGGCGACCAGGTCGAGCAGCGGGGTGTCGGGCTCGTGGCCGATGGCGGAGACGACCGGGGTGCGCGCCTTGGCGACCGCGCGGATCAGGCCCTCGTCGGAGAACGGCAGGAGGTCCTCGACGGCTCCGCCACCTCGGGCGATCACGATCACGTCGACGGTCGGGTCGCGGTCGAGCCGGTCGAGCGCCTCCATCACCTCGGCGGCCGACCGGGTGCCCTGCATGGCGGCGTGCCGGACCTCGAAGGCCACCGCCGGCCAGCGCCGGCGTGCGTTCTCGAGCACGTCGCGCTCGGCGGCCGAGTTGGGCGCCGTGACCAGGCCGACCTTGCCGGGCAGGAACGGCAGCCGCCGCTTGCGGGCCTGGTCGAAGAGACCCTCGGCGGCGAGGAGCTGGCGCCGCTGCTCGAGACGGGCTAGCAGCTCGCCCAGCCCGACCATCCGGATCTCGCGGGCGTAGAGCGACATCGTGCCGCGGGTCGCGTAGTAGGACGGCTTGGCGTGGATCACGACACTGGCGCCCTCGACGAGCGGCGGGTTGAGGCCGTCGTACATCACCCGCGAGCAGGTGACCGGCACCGAGATGTCGGCCACCGAGTCACGCAGCGTGAGGAAGACCGTGCCCACGCCCGGTCGCCGGCTCACCTGCGCCACCTGCCCCTCGACCCACACGGCCCCCAACCGGTCGACCCAGCCGGAGATCGCGTTGGCGATCTGCCGCACCGGCGCCGGCGACTGGGGTGAGGTGTCCAGGGCCATGCGGTGACCCTAGGACACCGCGGCCGGCGAGACGCCGCCGCCGGCCCCCGTAGACTCGGCCCCATGAGCACCGACCTCGGCACCCCGCGCCTCCTGCCCACCGACGAGGCGGAGCGAGCGGTCCTGCTGGCCGCGCCGCGGGGCTACTGCGCGGGCGTCGACCGGGCCGTGGTGACGGTGGAGAAGGCGCTCGACCTCTACGGCTCGCCGGTCTATGTGCGCAAGCAGATCGTGCACAACAAGCACGTCGTGGCCGACCTGGAGTCGCGCGGCGCGATCTTCGTGGAGGAGATCGAGGAGGTGCCGGCCGGCGCCACGGTCGTCTTCTCGGCCCACGGCGTGAGCCCCGAGGTGCACCGCCAGGCCGAGGAGCGCGAGCTCAAGACGATCGACGCGACCTGCCCGCTGGTGACCAAGGTCCACCACGAGGCCAAGCGGTTCGCCGAGGACGACTACGACATCCTCCTCATCGGCCACGAGGGCCACGAGGAGGTCGAGGGCACGGCGGGCGAGGCGCCCGACCACATCCAGCTCGTGCAGAGCCCCGCCGACGTGCCGGGCATCGTCGTGCGTGACCCGGCCCGCGTCGCCTGGCTCAGCCAGACCACGCTCTCGGTCGACGAGACGCTCGAGACGGTCGCGGCGATCCGCGAGCGCTTCCCGCTGCTGCTCGACCCGCCCAGCGACGACATCTGCTACGCCACGCAGAACCGCCAGCTCGCCGTCAAGGAGATCGCCCGCGACGCCGACCTCCTGATCGTGGTCGGCTCGGGCAACTCCTCCAACTCCGTTCGCCTGGTCGAGGTCGCGCTCGAGGCCGGGGCCAAGGCGTCCTACCGCGTCGACGACGCCTCCGAGATCGACGAGTCCTGGCTCGAGGGCGTCCGCAACGTCAGCGTGACCTCCGGGGCCAGCGTCCCCGAGGCCCTGGTCGACGGCGTGCTGGCCTACCTCGCCGAGCGCGGCTATCCCGACGCCAAGGCGGTCCACAGTGCCGAGGAGTCGCTGATCTTCTCGCTGCCCAAGGAGCTGCGCCGCGACCTCAAGGCTGCCGGGCGGAGCTGACCGCGTCGTCGTACGACGGCGGCCAGACCACCCAGCGGTAGGCCGCGAAGTTGAGCACCACGCTCACCGTGAGCGCCAGCAGCTTGGCGGCGAGGACGGGGAGCGAGCCGTCCAGCAGCCCGATCAGCACGGGTTGCACGACCCACATCGTCACGCCCGTGGTGGCGAGGAACAACGCCGCGTGACGCATCGTCAGGCGACTGCTGCCGAAGGTGACCAGGCCGTTGACGATGAAGCTGAAGGCCATCCCGGCGCTGGTGGAGACGAGGTTGGCGCCGAGGATCCCGAGGCTGTCGTGCAGCAGCATGAACAGCGCCACGTCGATGGCGGTGTTGGTGAGCCCGACGGTGGCGAAGCGCGCCACGACCACCCACCGGGGCTGGATCCGGGAGGTCACCCGCCACCCTCGGCCAGCACGGGATCGACGACCGGCTCGCGCGACGCCGACGCGCGTGGCGCTGGGACTCGGCGGGTGGACACGTGGGTGCCGCGCGCGGTCATCGCCAGCGAGTAGAGGGGCCGGTCCTGCGTCTCGACGTAGACCCGCCCCAGATAGCTGCCGATCACGCCCATCATGACCAGCTGCAGCCCGCTGAGGAGGAACATGCCGACGCCCAGGAAGGCCCATCCGGGCACGGCCTGGCTGGGCACGAACAGGCGGACGTAGAGCACGTAGCACGCGAGCGCCACGCTGACACCGGAGATGAGGATGCCGAGCCTGGAGATCCACCGCAGGGGCGCGGTGGAGAAGCCGAGGATGCCGTTGGCCGCGAAGTGCAGCATCGTGCGCAGCGGGTAGTGACTGCGCCCCGCGTGTCGTGCGTCGCGGTCGAAGAGCAGCGCCTCCTGTCGGAAGCCGACGTCGGCCACGATCCCGCGCAGGAAGCGCTCGTGCTCGCGGTAGCGCGAGACCTCCGCGACGACGGCGCGGTCCATCAACCGGAAGTCGCCGACGTTGCGGGGGATCTTCACCGAGGCGAGCCGGTCCAGGGCCCAGTAGAACGCGTAGGCCGTGCCGCGCTTGAAGGCCGAGTCGCGCCGACTGCGGCGTTGGGCGTAGACCACGTCGGCCTCGGCCTCCCAGCGCTCGATCATCTCCATGCTCACGCTCGGGGGGTCCTGCAGGTCGGTGTCCATGACGATCACCGCGTCGGCGTCCGCGGCGGCGTCCAGACCGGCCGTGACGGCGATCTGGTGCCCGTAGTTGCGCGAGAAGCTGAGCACGCTGACGCGGTGGTCAGCGCCGCGCAGCGCGAGCAACCGGCCCAGGGAGTCGTCACGGCTGCCGTCGTCGACGTAGATGAACTCGAAGCGCAGGTCGGGCCGTGTGCGGGTGGCGCGCTCCAGCACGTCGTGGAAGGCCGCGAGGTTCTCCTCCTCGTCGTAGACCGGCAGGACGTAGGTGATCAGCGGTCGCTGGGGCCGCGCGGGGGTGGTGGTGGGGCGCTCAGACATGGGCATCGCTCTCGTAGTCCTCGGTCATGCCGTGGGGGGTCTTCTCCCACCGGTGTGGGTCCCGGATCACTTGGTACAGAGCGCGCCATGCGGCGAAGCTGTGAAGAAGCCAATAAAGAGGACTGAAGATCGCGAACACCCCGATCCGCCAGCTGTAGCGCCAGGTCGCAGCCACGCCGGCGGACACGATCATCACCAGGTTGCCGAAGACGAAGGTGAGGACGCTGACCTGCACGAGCAGCGGAGGCAGGGTGAGACCGATGAACTGCACCCCGACGTAGGTCGCGACGGTCAGTGCCAGCGCGAGAGGGTAGGCCAGGAAGGCCAGGGGGGTGGCCATGATCAGGCCCAGCATGCCGATGACCCCGAGGGGGCCGACGGCGCGCGCGAAGCGCAGCGGGCTGCGGGTGTTGACGGCCGCAGTGATCATGTAGCCCTTGATCCACCGCGTGCGTTGCTTGATCCATGCACCGACGTGCGCGCACGCCTCCTCCCCGGTCGAGGAGTCGATCACCGCGACGCGGTAGCCCAGGAGGTTGGCGCGCAGGCCGGCGTCGGCGTCCTCGGTCACGTTGTAGGGGTCCCAGGCCCCCATCTGTCGCAGCGAGGCGACGTCGAAGTGGTTGGACGTGCCGCCCAACGGGAGCGGCAGCCGGGCCATGTCCATCCCGGGGAGCATCGCCTCGAACCAGTGCGCGTACTCCACCGCGAACATCCGGGTGAGGACGTTGTAGTCGGCGTTGAAGTAGTGCAGCGAGGCCTGCACGACCGCCAGCGGGGGGCGGTGGCTCAGCCCGTGCGCGCGCTCCAGCCGGTCGCGGGCGAACGCCGCCACGGCCATCCGCAGCTGCTGGGGGTCGGGCCGGTCCTCGGCGTCGTAGATGACGGCGTAGGTGCCGCGGGCGAACGCCAGGCCGTAGTTGCAGGCGCGCGGCTTGGTCTGCGGCGACCCCGGCGGCACGATCACCACGCGCACGTGCTCCGGCAGCGCGATGGCGCGGGCGACCGCGATCGTCTCCTCGTCGTCCGCCTCGAGCAGGAGCATCACGTCGAGCTTGGCCGGGGGATAGTCCAGGGCGCCGATGTTGCGGACCAGCTTGGCCACGATGTTGGCCTCCTTGTAGGCAGGCACCAGCACCGTGTACGTCGGCAGGAGGGCATCGCTGTCCACCGGCACCCACACCGGTGGCAGGCCGCGGCGCTGCCGCTGCCTCATCTCCGCCAGCGTGCGGCGGGAGCGGATCAGCGCACGGGTGGGGACCAGGAAGGACGCGACGGTCTTGAAGACGATGTTGCTGAGGAAGAGGGTGTTGGCCAGCGAGAGCACCAGCACGAGCGTGCTGAGCGGGGCGAGCACGAAACCGGCCGCGAGCGCGAGCACGACGGCGACCGGCACGCGACGCTGCCAGGCGGTGAGCCCAGCACGGGCGGAGGCCATCGGGCGCTCGGTCGCGAGCCGCTCGGCCGACTCGTAGAGCAGCAGGTCGTGTTGGCCCACCTCGAGAGCGCTCCACAGGTCCCACGGGGTGGTCGCGCGGAACTCGACGCGCCCGGCGTCGAAGAGCTCGCGTGCCACGCCCGCTGCCGCCTCGGTGGGTCGCACGGTGGTCGCCAGCACCACCAGGTCGCCGGAGCGACGCCACGGGATCCAGCCCTCGCGCATGGCCACGCGTCGGCTCATCCGCGACAGGAGGGCGGGGTCGCAGGGCTCGCGGATCAGGTCGACGTGGGGGATCCGCCACTCCTGCGCGAGATGGTCGTAGAGCTCAGCCCTGCTGAGGGCGCCGTCCATCAGCAGGTACTGGTGCAGGTCACCCCCCTCGAGCAGCTGGCGGCGGCGGGCGGCGGCGTGCTGTTGGGCGGTGACGGCGCCTCGTCTCACCAGCATCGGTCGCTCGTCAGCGACCGCGTTGGACGCGACCGGCTCGCGGGTCGTGGTCACGGCCACTCCTCCAGCCGTCGGTAGATGCCGATGTCGGCGATGGCGTAGACGAGCCGGTAGCGCGCGTGGAACTGCGGGTCCTTGGCGAGGGCCCTGGTCACCAGGTCGCGCCCGGTCTCGGTGGCGCTGCTGGTGACCTGACGGCGGTGCATGAAGACCCAGCGGGCGTGGGCGTGGGGATCATCGATCGCCTCCTGGAAGACAGGTCCGGAGGCGCGGGTGAAGAACTCGTCGATGCGGATGCCGAGGACCGGGGCCAACGACGACTTGTCGGGAGTCTGGTCCATCAGGATCCCGCCACCGTCGTAGTGCGTGCGCAGCCAGGTCGCCGCCGCCTTGATCCGGGTGTAGGCCACGTGCTGGTCGTGCGCCTCCTCGATCACGGTCATGTGCGCGGTCGGCGCCTGGAGCCACCACACGTTCTGCGCCGTCACGGCGACCAGGAGCACGGCGGCGAGCAGCATGCGGACCTGCGGTGCACGGCGTACGACGTGGTGCACACCGACGGCGGCCAGCAGGGCCAGCCACGGGATCGCGGAGAGCACGTAGCGGTTGTTGTAGGCCCCGGTGGGCAGCGACTTGTCGTTGACCATGATGTGCTGGCCGGTCGTCAGGCTGAAGAGCAGGAACGCAGTCGAGCTCGCGGCCATCCAGACGATCAGTGCTCGGTCCTCGAGCCCCCAGTGCCAGGTCATCAGGAGCAGCCCGATGCCGGCGGCGACGAGCGCGACCAGGCCGGCGGTCTCCAGCAACGCCCAACCGAGGACCGCAAAGGACAGCCCGGCGTTGCCCTTGGTGGCCAGGAGCCCGTTGTCGAGGTAGACCTGGGTGAAGGCGGCCGCGGAGTACTGCCCGGTGAGGAACTCCACCGGTGTGCCGTAGACGGCCGTGTTGTAGGCCAGCCACCAGCTCGCTGCGAGCATCGATGGGGCAGCCAGAGCGAGTCCGTAGCGACCGGACCGTCGCCACGAGCTGCCTCGCCGCCGGCTGGCCACGACCACGACGACCAGCGCGCTGATGACCAGCGGCCACGCCTCGTAGCGTGTCAGGACCCCAGCGGCAGCAGGGATCCCGGCGAAGACGGCGAGCTCCCCTCCGCTGAGCTGTCGGTGGCTGCGGCACCAGCCCGCCACCCCGGCGATGGTGCCGAGCATCGCGGCGATGAGCACCGGCTCGGTCAGGGCGGTCGTCGAGACGTAGAGCAGGCTCAGGTTGGCCAGGAGCACCAGCAGGGCGACCAGGCGCGCGAGCACGTCGAGCTCGAGGCGGGCCGTCGTGCGCCACAGCGCGGTGGCCGACGCCCCGAGGCACAGGGTGCTCACGATGCAGCCGGCGACGCCGGTGCGGAAGAGCCACATGTCCTGGACCAGCGGCATGAGCAGCAGGTGGGGCAGCGGCAGCCACACGGTGCCCAGCTGGGCCAGCCCCGGCGCCTTGTTGTCCACGACCCGGCGCGCGATCGTCAGGTGGGCCATCGCGTCGCCGTAGTCGAGGTTGGTGCCGGACCTCACGGTGTAGATCGATGCTGCGGTCCCGACCAGGACCGCGAACGCGAAGACGGGCAGGCTGCCAGGGACTCGTCGTCCGCGGGGGTCGGCCTGCAGGCGCGCGGCGTACGACGTCGCGCGCACGGGTGCCGGGTCGGCGAGCGGCGCGGACGTCTGGAGGGCCATGGATCAGTCGTCCAGTCCAGGGTCGTCGTCGCTCTCCTGGGCCCGCACCAGGTCGCGGATGGCGCGGTTGCGGCGACTGGCGAGCCCGAGCTGGAGGAGCAGCACGACGAGCACCACGCCGGTCCCGATCCCGAACCACCAGATCAGGGAGCGCTGCTCGTCGAGACGGTCGGCCTGGGGGATGACGGAGTCGGTCGAGAGCCGGAAGGGCTCGCGGTCCGGTGTGGCGATCAACAGGTCCGCATGGAGGTCGCGCCAGCCCGAGCTCGCCACGCTCTGCACCGCCCGGTCGGTGAGGTCGGCCCGGCTGAGGGTGGCCTCGGGATACCACTCACCGAGCAGCAGCACGTCCCGGCCGCCCTCGTGCACGGCCTCGAGCGCTGCATAGGGGCTGTCGGCGGCGAAGGAGAAGGTCTCCGCCGCGAGATCGACCAACCGCATGCCCGAGAGGCGCAGCGGGGCCCGCAGCGCGGCGGAGTCGTCGTAGGTGGCGCCCACGAGAAGGCCGGAGTCGGTGCCGGTGAGGAGCTCGTCGGGGGTGACCAGGCGGATGGTGAGGAGGTGGCTCGCGACGCGTTGCAGGGCGGCGAGGAGCACCGCGGCGTCCTGGGCGTCACCGAGGGGCTGGGTCGAGGTCGGGCGGACGGCCACGGCGACCTCGCCGCCGAAGACCTGGGGAAAGAGATCGAAACCGCTCAGGGCGCCGGTCCCGCGCGTGGCGGCGACGACCGACCGGGCAGCGTCGATGTCGAGCAGCACCGGTGCCTGGGTCGCGGTCGTCCCGCACCGTCCGTCGTCGGGGGCGGCGGTGAGGGTCACCTCCAGGGCGTTCTCGGCCCGCATCATGCTGGCCGGCGCTTCCACGTGCATGCTGAAGCCGGTCTCCTCGTCGAGGACGGTCGAGCCGACGAGGCGGTCGTTGAGGAAGACCTCGACCTGGGCGTGCGCGTCGCGGACCGCGGTGTGCATGCCGACCAGGTCCAGCTCGAGCGAGTCGACCGGGCCGCCGAAGGAGTCCTGCGGGATGCCGACGTAGGCACTGGACCGTCCCCACCCGGACAGCCGGAGCGTCTCGCTGCCCAGGTCCGCCAGGGAGAGTCGCGTGTCGAGGTCGTGGTCGGGTTGGGAGAGGGCGAGGGTCGTGACGCGGGGCGCGTCACCCAGGGCCAGTGCGTCCGAGTCCAGCGCGCGGGTTGCGTCGACGAGTCCGGGCCCGGACCCCGCGATGATCAGGGCCGGGAGCCCCCGCCACGTGGAGACCGTCGAGGTGGTCTCCGCCTCGCGGCCGGGGTCGATGCGGATGATCCGCTGTCCGGCGCCGGTGTCCGGGACCTGGCTGCTCTCCGGGGTGAGCACGACGGGCGTCGGCGCGGGGTAGCGGTTGCTCAGGGCCAGCACGGCCGTCAGTCCGGCCTCGAGCACGGCCGGCGATGCGTCGTCGGGCACGACGACATCGATGCGCGAGGCGGTCGCGGGCAGGAATGCGGCGACGGAGGTGGGGGCACGCTCGGAGCCGTCGAAGACCAACGTGATCCCACTGAGCCGCGTCAGCACGGGGTCCTGGCTGACCCGGCAGCCGCTCGCGCGCGGCTCGACGTACTGCGTCCCGACCGAGATCGTGCCGTCCGGACCGATGTCGGCACGCGAGACCGGCAGCGACAGGGCCTGGCTGGCCCGGGCCGCGACGACGACACGGGTCCGCCCGGCGACCGCGACGCGCACGGACCCGTCCGGTGCGCCCTCGACGCCGAGGCGGGCGTGGATCGCGGTCGGGACGACCCCGGCGGGCACCGGCAGCGAGATGGTGTTGGGCGCCGTGCCCTGCGTGCCCAGCACCTGCGGCAGGCTCAGCTCGTCGGCGCTCGCCGCAGTGACCGGCAGCACCACGCCCAGGCTGGTGGACAGGCACGTGGCCAGGACAGCCACGATCAGCGTCGCTCTCATCGTTCCCCCCGAGCAAGGACGTCCGCGCGGCTGCGCGTTCGGTCCTGCTCCCCGCGGGGAGAGTAAGGCTGAGGAGGGGGCGCATACCCCGAATTGATGAAATCATCGTATTAATGAATGCCTGGGGCGCCAGCCGGTCGGCAGGCCGTCCGCCTGGGCTGAGACCATCGGAGCGACGGGTCGACGCGACCGGTCTTCGCAACGGAAGCAGGAGGGCCGATGGCCAGGTTCGTGGACATCCACCCGGACAACCCGCAGCCGCGGCTGCTCGAGATGGTCGCGGAGGAGCTGCGCAACGACGCGCTGATCGCCTACCCGACCGACTCCGGCTACGCCTTGGGCTCCCGCATCGGCAACCGGGACGGCCGGGACCGGATCCTGCGCATCCGGGGGCTCGACGACCGGCACCACTTCACGCTCATCTGCAAGGACTTCTCCCAGCTCGGGCAGATGGTCCACGTCGACAACTCGGCCTTCCGGGCGATCCGCGCCGCGACGCCGGGGCCCTACACGTTCATCCTCCCGGCGATGCCGGAGGTCCCGAAGCGGCTGATGCACCCCAAGAAGAAGACCGTCGGCGTGCGCATCCCCGACCACACCTTCGTCCAGGCGCTGCTCGAGGTGCTCGGCGAGCCGCTGCTGTCGAGCTCGCTGATCCTGCCGGGGGAGACCGAGCCGCGCACGTTGGGCTGGGAGGTCAAGGAGGAGCTCGACCACGAGGTCGACCTGGTCATCGAGGCCGGCGACACCCCGGCCGAGCCGACCACGGTCGTCGACTGGTCCTCGGGCGCCCCCGAGGTCACGCGTCGTGGTGCAGGAGACCCCGACCGTTTCGCATGACCCGCTGGCGGACGTAGAGGGTGGCCAGGCACAGGACGTAGCCCGCGACCAGCGCGAGGCTGTGCTCGGACAGGCCGGTGATGACCGCCTGGACCGCGCCGTCCTCGGGGTGGCCGATGACCGACGGGCGGCTGATGCCGACCAGCACGAAGACCCCGATCATCAGCAGCGGCGGCAGGACGCCGACGGTGAAGAAGTCCGAGGGGCGCACGGTCAGGGCGAGCGCCACGCAGAGGGCGACGAAGCAGAGGTCGAAGAAGAAGCTGATGTGACCGCCCAGCAGCAGGTCGACCACCACCACGGTGAGGGCAGCAGCGACCCCGAGCGCGACGACCTGTCGGCCTGGCTCGCGCCCCTCCTCCCAGAGGGTCCGGGCGTGCGTCATGATGCCTCGATCACAGGGCCACCGTATGGTCCTCGTCCGACTCGCCGGGGGCGACGCGCCGGGAGACCGCCCGCAGCTCGACCGCGCGCGGCGTCGCCAGGTCGTCGTCGGTGACCGACAGGTCGCTGAACCGGCGCGCCGCCACCAGCACCCGCGACTCCAACGACCCGACCGTCTGGTTGTAGTGACCGACGGCGGCGTTGAGCGAGCGGCCGAGCTGGTCGACGTGCGTGCCGAGCGTGCCGAGGCGGGAGTGGAGGTCGCGCCCGAGGCGGTGGATCTCGCGCGCCTGGTCGGCGAGGGCCTCGTGGCTCCAGCCGTGGGCGACCGTGCGCAGCAGCGCGATCAGCGTCGTCGGGGTGGCCAGCACGACCTGCTTGGTCGCGGCGTAGTCGATCAGGTCACCGTCGGCCTCCAGGGCGGCCGCGAGGAACGACTCGGCGGGCATGAAGAGCACCACGAACTCCGGGCTCACCTCGAGCGAGCGCCAGTAGGCCTTGGCGGCGAGCTGGTCGACGTGGGTCCGCACCTGGCGGGCATGGCGGGCCAGGTGGCCGGCGCGCACGTCGTCGTCGTCGTCGCTGGAGGTGGCGTCGAGGTAGGCGTCGAGCGGCACCTTGGCGTCGATCACCAGCTGTCGCTCGCCGACCAGGTGGATCACCAGGTCGGGCCGTCGGGCGCCGTCGTCGAGGCGCACCTGCTCGGAGAAGTCGCACCGGTCGACGAGCCCCGCGAGCTCGACGGCGCGTCGCAGGTGCAGCTCGCCCCAGCGCCCCCGCACCTGCGGCTTGCGCAGCGCGGTCGACAACGACTGGGTCTCCCGGCGCAGCGAGTCGTTGGCGTGACGCATGTCGAGCACCTGCTCGTGCAGCTGGCTCTGCCACGCGACCCGGTTGTGCTCGAGGTCGCGCATCTGGTCCTGCAGCCGGTCGAGCCCCTCCTTCACCACCGCCTGGTCCGCGGCGCGCTGGTCGAGCGCGGCGCCCGCTCGTTCGTCGCGGGACGAGTGGTCGCGGCCGCGGAGCAGCCCGGCGAGGTAACCCACGAGGGCCCCGACGGCGAGGCAGAGCAGCAGCGCGGCGAGCGTGGTGACGGTCATGACCACCAGCATGGACGCGACCACCGACAGTGCCGGGGACGTCGCGCGGGGCCGCTCAGAGGTCGAGGAACGCGGCGAGCCAGACCTTGATCTCCGCGAGGCAAGGTGCGTCCACGTAGCCCAGCTGCTCCCCGAGGCGGTCGCGGCTGATCGTCCTCGGCTGCTCCGTCATGGCGAAGCAGTCCGGCGGGACGCTCACACCACGGAGGGGGACATGGTTCGGCCAGCCACGATCAGTGCGGGAGACGGGCACGACGACCGCCAGCGTCGTGACGACGTCGAGGTAGCCGTCGGAGGAGACCACGACCACCGGCCGTCGACCGGTCTGCTCGCGCCCGACGCTCGGGTCGAGCCAGGCCCAGACGACGGTGCCCTGCCGCAGCCGCGTCATGCACCGAGATCGGCGTCGAGCCACTCATCGGTCTCGGCGGTGTAGGTCGCCAGCACGTCGGCCGGCGTCGCGTCGATGGCTCGGCGCATCGCCTCGAACCGCAGCCCGCGGTCTGCCGCGTCCGCCAGGCGGGACAGGTGCTCGCCCAGGCTCACGCGGGACGCCGCAGCCTGCGCCTTGAGCCGGTCACGCGTCTCGGCCGAGACCTTGATCGTCGTCATGGTCATACGAAAAGTATACGCCGCCCCGGCCCGGGCTCGCCGCGTCAGTCAGCCAGGTCCACCACGACCGGCGCGTGGTCGGAGGCGCCGGTGCCGGCACGCTCCTCGCGATCGATGAAGGCGCCCGTCACGCGGCCGGCGAACGGCGCGGAGCCGAGCACGAAGTCGATGCGCAGCCCGCGGTTGCGCTCGTAGCGCTGGCGGTAGTAGTCCCAGTAGGTGTAGACGTCCGGGCCGGGCGTGTGCGGCCGCACGACGTCGACGTACCCGTCGTCGAGGAAGGCCTGGAAGGCCGCGCGCTCGGGCGGCGTCACGTGGGTGGACGTGCGGAACTGCGCGATGTCGAAGACGTCCTCGTCGCGGGGCGCGATGTTCCAGTCGCCGACGAGCGCGGTCGGGCCCTCGCGCCAGTCGAGCGCCGCCTCGCGCAGCCGGGCGAGCCAGTCGAGCTTGTAGACGTAGTGGGGGTCGTCGACCTTGCGTCCGTTGGGCACGTAGAGCGACCACACCCGCACGCCGCCGCAGGTCGCGCCGATCGCGCGCGCCTCCGCGGTCAGCGGGTCGCCGAAGCCGGGCATCTCGGGGAAGCCGACCTGCACGTCGTCGAGCCCGACGCGGCTGATGATCGCGACACCGTTCCACTGGTGGTAGCCGGCCGCCGCGATCTCGTAGCCCAGGGACTGCAGGCCCATGAGCGGCAGCTGGTCCTCGCGCGCCTTGGTCTCCTGCAGCGCCAGCACGTCGACGTCGTGACGCTCGAGGAAGGCCTCGACGCGGTCGATGCGCGAGCGCAGGGAGTTGACGTTCCAGGTGGCCAGGCGCATCCGCTCAGCCTAGGAGTGCACGCACCCCGTCGAGCAGCCGGTCCACCTCGTCCTGGGTCGTGTAGGCCGCGAGCCCCACGCGCACGCCGCCCCCGTCGCCGAGCCCCGCGTGCCGCGAGGCCTCGAGGGCGTAGAAGTGGCTGGCCGGGGCGTTGACCGACAACGCACCGAGGTGCTCGTGCACCGCGCGGGCGGAGTGGCCGGCGACGGTGAACAGCACCGTCGGCGTACGACGGGCGGGTCGGCCGTGGACGGTCACCGCCTCGATCCCGGCCAGCCCGTCGAGCAGGTGGCGCAGCAGGACGTGTTCGTGGGCCTCGAGCGCGGCCATCGAGGTGAGGACCCGCTCGCGTCGGGAGCCCCCGGGCTGCGACGACGGCAGCAGCTCGGCGATGAAGTCGACCGCGGCGGTGACGCCGGCGAGCAGCTCGTAGGGCAGCGTGCCGAGCTCGAAGCGCTCGGGCACGGCGTCGCTCGACGGCAGCAGCTTGTCGGGACGGAGCCCCTCGAGCAGGGTGGGGGAGGCGACGAGGGCGCCCAGGTGCGGCCCGAAGAACTTGTAGGGGGAGCAGACCAGGACGTCGGCACCGAGCGACGCCAGGTCGATCGGCGCGTGGGGCGTCAGGTGGACCGCGTCGACGAAGACGAGTGCGCCGACCGCGTGGGCTGCGGCCGCCACCGCGGCGACGTCGGGCCGGGTGCCGAAGAGGTTGGAGGCGCCGGTCAGGGCCACCACGCGCGTGCGCTCGGACAGCAGCGGCGTGACGTCGTCGAGCTCGGTCGTGACCGTGTCGAAGCCCAGCCAGCGCACGGTCGCCCCGGCCCGCTCGGCCGCGATCACCCACGGCCGGATGTCGGAGTCGTGGTCGAGCCGCGTCACGACCACCTCGTCGCCGGGGCCCCAGCCCTGGGCCAGGGTGCGCGCGAGGTCCATCGTCAGCTGGGTCATCGAGCGGCCGAAGACGACCCCGCCCGGGTCGCCGCCGACGAGGTCGGCGATCGCCTGGCGGGCGGCGAGCGTGACCGAGTCCGTACGTCGTTCGGTCGCGGTCAGCGTGCCGCGCTGGCACATCCCCGACGTCATCGCGTCGGCGACCGCCTGCGCGACGACCAGCGGCACCTGCGAGCCACCGGGGCCGTCGAAGTGCGCCACGCCCGCATCCAGCGCGGGGAAGTGGGAGCGGATGCGACCGACGTCCAGCCGAGCCATCAGACGAAGGCGCTCTCGCCGGTGATCGCGCGTCCGACGATGAGGGTGTTCATCTCGCGGGTGCCCTCGTAGGAGTAGATCGCCTCCGCGTCGGCGACGAAGCGCCCGACGTGGTGCTCGAGCAGGATGCCGTTGCCGCCGAGGACCTCGCGGGCCCAGCCGACGGTCTCGCGCATCCGCACGGTGCTGTGCACCTTGCAGAGCGAGGCGTGCTCGTCGCGCAGCAGCCCGGCGTCCTGGAGCTGGGAGGCGCGCACGTTCATCGCGGTGGCGGCCGTGACGTTGGAGAGCATCTTGACCAGCAGGTCCTGCACCAGCTGGAAGGAGGCGATCGGCCGGCCGAACTGCTCGCGCGACTTGGTGTAGCGCAGGGCGTGCTCGTAGGCCCCGCGGGCGCACCCGGCCGCCTGCCAGGCGACGCCCATGCGCGTCACGCGCAGGACGTTGGCGGTGCTCGCGAAGCCGGTGGCCTCCTGGAGCCGGTTGGCCTCGGGCACGTGCACGTCACGGAGGTGGATCTCGGCGTTCTGCACGACGCGCAGCGCGATCTTGTCCCGCTGCACGTCGAAGGTCATCCCCTCGGTGCCCTTCTCGACGACGAAGCCCTTGACCTCCCCGTCGTCCTCGTCACGCGCCCAGATGACGACGAGGTCGGCGAAGGAGGCGTTGCCGATCCACTTCTTCTCGCCGTTGAGCACCCAGCCGTCGCCGTCGCGGCGGGCGCTGGTCGCGAGACCCTGCGAGATCGCGGAGCCGACGTCGGGCTCGGTCAGGCCGAAGGCGCCGATCAGCTCCATCCGCGCCATCGCCGGCAGCCAGCGCTCGCGCTGCTCGTCGGAGCCGCAGAGCTGGATCGAGCCCATCGCCAGCCCGCCGTGCACGCCCATGAACGTGCCGATCGACGGGTCGATCCGGCTGAGCTCCATCGCGACCATGCCGTCGACCAGCGCACCGCGTGCCGGGCAGCCGGGTCCGTCGTAGGCCAGGCCGGCGATGCCGAGGTCGGCCAACCCCTTCACCAGGTCGTGGGGGAAGTCCCCGCGCGTCCAGTGCTCGTTGATGACCGGCTCGACCTCGCGCGTCATGAACGCACGGACGCTGCTGAGCAGCTCGCGGTCCTGGTCGTCGAGGAGCAGCTCGAAGCCGAGGAAGTCGGAGAAAGGCGAGTCCTCGAGGTCGCGGTCCTCAAAGCCTGTGGTGTCGGTCATGAGGGGGTCTCCTCGTCCAGGAACTGCTCCACCACGGGAGCGAGCTCGTCGGCCTCGGTGACGATGCCGAGGTGGCCACCGTCGTAGAGGTGCAGTCGGGCGTGCGGGATCAGTCGCGCCTGCAGGCGCGGGTTGGCCGCCGGGATGATCGGGTCGTCGGTGCCGCCCATCACCAGCGTGGGCTGACGGATCAGCCCGAGGAAGGGCAGCGAGCTCCAGCCGGTCATGGCGGCCAGCTGGTAGTAGTAGCCCCGCTTGGGGCCCGACCGCGTGACGGCGTGCAGCAGCTTCGCGCCCTTCTCGGGGTCGGTGCGCATCGTGCCGCCGTAGATGTCGGCGGCGATGCGGCGCGCGTAGGCCGGGTCGCGGTGACGCCGGGGGGTGGCCATCTTGGCCAGCACCGAGGGGTGGGCCGGGACCATCAGGAAGCCGGTGCCGGTCGCGACCAGCACCACGCGGCGTACGCGCTTGCGGGACTGGACCGCCAGCTGCTGCGCCAGCCCGCCGCCCCACGAGAGGCCGAGCACGTCGAAGTCGCGGTGCCCGAGCTTGGTCATGAGGGCCGCGACCCAGGAGGCCAGTCCGGCGATCGGATAGGGCGTCGGCGGCAGGGCGCTGCCGCCGACCCCGGGGACGTCGAACCGTACGACGCCGCGCTCGGGGTCGAGCGCGTCGACGAGGGGCTGCAGCACCTCGAGCGAGACCCCGATGCCGTTGCACAGCAGCAGCGGCGGCTCGTGGACGAAGCGGCCCACGCCGGGGCGCACGGACACGCGGGCCGCAAGGCCGCGCACGGCGATCGTGCGCACGGTGTCGGGCGCGGCCAGGGGCAGCTCAGCGGTCATGGACATAGGTCCCCGGAGCGTCGCACAGCGGCTCGAACTTCGCGGATCCGACCCGGCGCGGCTTGCCCCGCTCCGGGCCCGTGCGGGCGGCCAGCCAGGCGGCGTAGTCGTCCCACCAGGTGCCCTTGACCTTGCGGGCCCCGTCGAGCCACTCCGCGGCGCTCTCGGGGTTGGAGTCGGAGGTCTGGAAGCTGGCCTTCTCGTTGCCCGGCGGGTTGACCATCGCGGCGATGTGGCCGCTGGTCGAGAGCACGAAGCGGGAGTCGCCGCCGAAGAGCTGGGTGGTGCGGTAGCAGGACTCCCACTTGCACAGGTGGTCGGCGATGCCGGCCACGACGTAGGAGTCGACGTCGATGTCGCCCAGGTCGATCGGGGTGCCGAGCAAGGTGGCGCCGCCGGCCTCGGTCAGGGCGTTGCGCAGCGCGAGGTCCATGAAGTCGCGGTGCATCCCGGCGGTCATGCGCACGGGGTCGGCGTTCCAGTAGAGGATGTCGAAGGCCTTGGGGGCGTGGCCCATCAGGTAGTTGTTGACCCAGTAGTTCCAGATCAGGTCGTTGGGCCGCAGCCACGCGAAGATCTCCGCCAGCGCCCGCCCGTCGAGGTAGCCCTTGTCGCGCGACGCCTTCGTGGACGCGGCCGCGCCCTTGTGCGAGAGCAGGGCGCTGGGCAGGCCGGCGTCGTGCTGGTCGAGGACCGTGACGGCGAGGCTGAACGCCGCGACGCGGTCGAGGTCGTCGGTCGCCGCCAGGTGCGCCATGACCATCGAGGCGAGCATGCCGCCCGAGCAGATGCCGAGCACGGCGACCTGGTCCTGACGGGCGATGTCCTGGGCCGTGGTCATGGCCTCGAGGATCGCCTCGCCGTAGGTGTCGAGCCCCCAGTCGGCGTGCCGGGCGTCGGGGTTGCGCCAGGAGATGCAGTAGACCTGCTGGCCGTCCTGGACGAGGTGCTCGACCAGGCTGCGCTGCTCGGCGAGGTCGATGACGTAGTACTTGTTGATCGTCGGCGGCACGATCAGGAGCGGGACCGAGCGGACCTTGGGCGTCTGCGGGGCGTATTGGATGAGCTCGAAGACGTCGGTGCGCAGCACGACCTGGCCCGGCGTCACCGCGAGGTCCTCGCCGACCTCGAAGGCGTCGGGCTCGACCATCGACGGGACCCGGGGTGCTGTGGCGAAGTCGCGCACGAAGCGCCGCCCGCCCGCCACCAGGTTGCCGCCGCCGGTGTCGATGATCCGCTTGAGGACCTTGGGGTTGAGCACGGGGCTGTTGCTGGGGGAGGAGGCCTCGACGAGGTTGTCGACGATGAAGCCCATGCGCTGCTCGTCGCCGTGGCCCAGCCCGGCGTCGTCGACCAGGCCGCGCACGGCCTCGCCGGTCGCGAGGTAGGACTGCAGCGTGCGCCGCAGGAACGGGTTCTTGGCCCAGGCCTCGTCGCTGAAGCGACGGTCCTTGGGGTGCGGCGCGATCTCCGAGCGGCCGACCTGCACACGGGCCAGCTCGGCGGTCAGGCCGGCGGTGCGACCCGCCACGGCGCGCGGGTGGCGGGCCAGGCCGGCGGCGAACTTCACGCCGGACATGCCGGGCAGGAAGCGGCGGACCGGGCCGCGGCTGGCATCGGCGAGGAGCAGGTCGAGCGGGGTGCCCAGGTCGTCCTCGTGATGGGTGGTCGTGTCGGTCATGGGTGCCTCCGAGCGGCGTCGACCCGCCCGCGACGGCCGTCGCGGGCGATCACCCGAGTGTGACGGGCGCCACCAAGATCGCCACCACCCGGGAGGATGAGGTCAGCCCTCGGTGCGGGCCACCGCGTCGATCAGGGGCCTCGGATCCGGGGCGTCCCCGGTCGCCTGGAGGACCACCGTGTCGGCTCCTGCGGAGCCGAAGGAGTCGACGACCTCGCGCACCCGGGCGTCGAGCGCCGCGTCGGTGCTGTGCTCGCGCCGGTCGACCTCCGCATAGACGACGACCTGGCCACGGCCCGCACGCCCTGCGGGCCGTGAGGAGTCCACCAGCGTCCGGGCCCGTCGTACGGCGTCGGGGTCGGCGACCGCGTCGAGCAGGACGCCGTCGGTCAGCTCGCCGGCCAGCGCCACGCTCTTCTCGCCCCGCGCGCCGAGCAGCAGGGTCGGCGGCGTCGCCGGGGGCCAGTCGAGGCGCACGGCGTCGAGGCGGACGTAGCGACCGTCGACGTCGACCTGCTCGCCGGCCAGCAGGTCGCGCACCGCGATGGTGTGCTCGCGCAGCAGCGTCATGGGGGAGTCGGCGCGAGCGCCGACCTGTGCCATCCAGGGCTGTACGCCGTGCCCCAGCGTGGCGACGAAACGCCCGGGGAAGAGCCGGGCCAGGGTCGCGACCTCCATCGCCACCAGCGCCGGGTTGCGCAGGGGCACGGGCATGAGCCCGACCCCGACGACGAGCCGCTCGGACCAGGCGAGGGCGGCCGCCGCGGTGGTGAGGCCGCCCTCGAGGAAGCAGTCCTCCCACAGCCACAGCTGGGCGATCCCGGCCCGGTCGGCGTGCTCGACGACGGCACGGATCTCCTCGGGCGGGGTCTGGGGGCGCAGGACGACACCGGTCTGGGGCACGCACCCAGCCAAGCACCTGCGCGGTCGTCCTGACCGCCGGGGCGTCCGGTCGTGCGGTCCGGCGGCGGGGCGGCAGACTGGTCGCCGTGAGCAACGCACCCAGCCTCGACCACTTCCCGGCCCACGCGCAGGACAAGCTGCGCTACGGCGACACCGACCGCCAGGGGCACGTCAACAACGCGGTCTTCTCCTCGTTGCTGGAGACCGGCCGCGTGGAGGTGCTGCACGGCGCGGCCGGCCCGTTGGCCGACGCAGGCGCGTCGTTCGTGATCGCGCGGTTGGTCGTGCAGTTCGTCGGCGAGCTGCAGTGGCCGGGCACGGTCGACATCGGCACGCGCGTCGCGCGGGTCGGTCGGTCGTCGGTGACCATGGAGCAGGCGATCTTCCAGGACGGGCGCTGCTGCGCGACCGGGGAGAGCGTGATCGTGCAGGTCGACGACGCGACGCGCACCTCCAAGGCACTCTCGGTCTCGGCCGCGATGCGGCTGAAGGCGCTCATGGCGTCGGCCTGACGCCCGCTGGACCGCCGGTGACCGGGCGTGATTCGTCGGGGAACCTCGCGGCTCCGTAGACTGCCCGCCCGTGGCACTCACCATCGGCATCGTCGGGCTCCCCAACGCGGGCAAGTCCACCCTCTTCAACGCCCTCACCAAGAACGACGTCCTCGCGGCGAACTACCCGTTCGCGACGATCGAGCCGAACGTCGGGGTGGTCGGCGTGCCCGACGACCGGCTGCCGCAGCTCGCCGAGGTCTTCGGCTCGGCCAAGCTGCTGCCGGCCACGGTGGAGTTCGTCGACATCGCCGGCATCGTGCGCGGCGCGTCGGAGGGTGAGGGCCTGGGCAACAAGTTCCTTTCCCACATCCGCGAGTCGGCGGCGATCTGCCAGGTGACGCGCGTCTTCCGCGACGAGGACGTGACGCACGTCGACGGCGAGGTCAACCCCGCCAGCGACATCTCCACCATCCAGACCGAGCTGATCCTGGCCGACCTGCAGACGGTCGAGAAGGCCATCCCGCGGCTGGAGAAGGAGGCGCGCGGCAACAAGGCCGTGACCGCCAACCTCGACGCCGCGCGCGAGGCGCTGGGTCACCTCGAGGCCGGCACGCCGATCATCGCGACCAAGGTCGACCGCTCGCTGATCCGCGAGCTGTCGCTGCTGACGGCCAAGCCGTTCATCTACGTCTTCAACTGCGACGCCGACGAGCTCGCCGACGAGTCGCTCAAGGCCAAGATGCGCGAGATCATCGCACCGGCCGAGGCGATCTTCCTGGACGCGAAGTTCGAGTCCGAGCTCGTCGAGCTCGACGACGACGAGGAGGCGCGCGCGATGCTCGCCGAGATGGGCGTCGAGGAGCCCGGGCTCGACATGCTGGCCCGCGTCGGCTTCGCCACCCTCGGCCTGCAGACCTACCTCACCGCTGGCCCCAAGGAGACCCGCGCCTGGACCATCCCCCAGGGCGCGACCGCTCCCGAGGCGGCCGGTGTCATCCACACCGACTTCCAGCGCGGCTTCATCAAGGCCGAGATCGTCTCCTTCGACGACCTCATGGCCGCCGGCTCCATGCAGAAGGCCAAGGAGGCCGGCAAGGTGCGCATGGAGGGCAAGGACTACGTGATGGCCGACGGCGACGTCGTGGAGTTCCGCTTCAACGTCTGAGGCACAGCCGCGAGCGCAGCGAGCGGGTGTGACCCGAAGAGGTCGAGCGAGCCCCGCGACCGAGCCTGCGAGGTCGCGACGGGCGGGTCGAGACCTGAGGCGCAGCGATGCGAGAGCGTCAGGCCCGCGACACCCGGGTCAGGACCTGAGCAGGCGTAGCACCGGTGGCGTCGGCCACCTCGTGGAGCAGCTGGGCGGCGATCCTGAAGAGCTCGGCCGCGGTCTCGGCCGGGTCGTCCTCGACGAGCTGGTCGATCAGCTCCTGGACGGCCGGGTCGTCGGGGTCGACGGCGTACGTCTCGAAGGCGTCCCTCGTCGTGCGGTCGCGCTGGAGCGCGAGCTTCCTGGCGTTGGCCCGGAGGATCCGCTTCTGCGTCATGAGGTCAGTATCGCGGACGCGCGCAGCTGCTCGACCAGGATGTCGCCGTGGCCGGCGTGCCGGGCCAGCTCCTGGATGAGCTGCAGGTGCACGAACCGCAGGCTGACCGGGCGTCCGTGCCACTCCCACTGCTCGTCGAGGTCGTGCTCGGCGGCGATCTCCCGCGAGCGGGCGCACGCGTCGAGGTAGGCCGCGCGCACGGAGTCGACCGTGTCGGTGTCGTCGAGCACGAAGCTCTCGTCGACGGTGACCGGGAGGCCGAGGTCCTCGCGCGGCACGCCGGCCACCCGGGAGTGGAACCACACGCGCTCCACGAAGGTCGCGTGCCTGACCAGCCCGAGCAGGGTCGTCAGCGACGGCACCAGCCGGGCGCGCGCCTGCTCCTCGTCGATGTCGTCCAGCAAGGCGACGACCTCACCGCGCTGCACGTCCAGCATCTGCTCGAGCGACCTGCGTTCGTCCGTGGTGGAGTCCATGGGTCCAGGCTAGGCGCCGTAGTCGGACGTACTCATGTGCAGATCCGGCCTCCTGCCCCCGCCTGGGGAGTGTCGCGAAGTGCGAATGAGCACGTCCGACTACGAGCAGCCCTGCCTCACGCCAGTCGCGGGTCGATCACCGTGATGCCGGCTGGGGCGGCGGAGCCGAGGCCGGGCAGCAGTCGGGCCGCCTCGTCCAGCGTCACCGTCCGCTCGAGCAGCAGTGACGGGTCGAGCGCGCCGGAGGCGACGAGCGCGAGCATCGCGGGATAGTCCGCCGCCGCCATCCCGTGGCTGCCCAGCAGGTCGAGCTCCCAGGCGATCACCCGGTCCATCGGCACGACCGGCGCCGAGGCCAGCAGCCCGACCTGCACGTGCCGCCCGCGCCGCCGCAGGCTGAGCACCGAGTCGGCGAGGGTGGAGGCAGTGCCGACGGCGTCGAGGGCCACGTGGCTGCCACCGTCGGTCAGCTCCCGCACCCGATCCGGTACGACGCCCTCGTCCGCGAGCACCACGTGCTCCGCACCGAGCCGCGTCGCCAGGGCCAGCGCTGCGGCCGAGCGGTCGACGGCGACGACCCGGGCGCCGGCGGCGACCGCGATCATCACCGCGCTGAGACCCACCCCGCCCGCACCGACGACGGTCACCCACTCGCCGGGCTGCACCCGGGCGCGTGCCGTCAGCGCGCGGTAGGACGTCGCGAAGCGGCACCCCAGGCTGGCCGCGGCCGCGTCGTCGACCCCGTCCGGGATCGCCACGAGGTTGTGGTCGGCCGCGTGCAGCACCACCAGCTCGGCGAAGCTTCCCCAGTGCGTGAAGCCCGGCTGGGTCTGGTCGGGACAGACCTGCGCGTCGCCGGCTCGGCACCACGAGCAGACGCCGCAGCCACACACGAACGGCGCGGTCACCCGGTCGCCGACCTGCCAGCCGGTGACGCCCGCCCCGACGGAGGCCACCACGCCGGCCAGCTCGTGGCCCGGCACGTGGGGGAGCGCCACCCCGGAGTCGTGGCCGGCCCACGCGTGCCAGTCGCTGCGGCACAGCCCGGTCGCGTGCACGCGCACCACGACCCCACCGTCCGGAGCGACGGGCTCGGGCACGTCGCGCACCGAGACGGGCCCGCGGAACTGGTCGAGGACGACAGCACGCATGCCCCACATGCTGGCAGCCGCGCGCAGCGCGACGACGTGGGTATGGCCCGCAATGACCATTCCCGCCCTCGGCAGAGACTTCTAACGTGAGCAGGACCCCATCCGAGAAGAGGCTTCCGATGCCACGTCGTCCCAGCGCCACCTTCGCCAACGTCACCTCCATGCTCGCCCTGCTCGTCGCCGTCAGCGGCGGCGCCTACGCCGCCAACACCGTGCGCAGCTCCGACATCGCGAACGGGCAGGTCAAGACGGCCGACCTCGCCAACAACGCCGTCACCGGCAAGAAGGTCAAGAACGGCAGCCTGAAGCGCGTCGACATCGGCGGTCCCCTGACGCGCGCCTACGTCACGCGCGACACGTCCGCGACGTTCACCAACCTTCCCCTGTCGACGAGCACCACGCTGCGCACCCTGGACCTGCCGGGCGGCTCCTACGTGGTGACCGCGAAGTTTCTGGCCAATAGCAACAACGCCAGCAAGTTCAGCCTCGCCTGCACCCTGACGGGAAGCGACCAGACCGAGGACTTCGCCGACGGGCTCACCCTGGGCGACGCGGCGGGAGACGACCGCGAGATCGTCTCGATGCTGATCACCCCCACCTTCGCGACGGCGGGGCAGGTGAGCCTCTCCTGCGACCCGGGCACGGCATCGATGAACGTCGGCAAGGCGGCGATCACCGCGGTCAAGGTCGACCAGGTGATCAGCCAGCCCTGAGGGTCGAGCACTCGGACGGCGCGCGGCACGCGGCCACCCCCACTAGCCTGGGTGACGGCCGTCACGCCGCGTGCCGACCACCGTCTCGGAGGACCCCATGACCGACCCCCGCTCCAGCACCGTCGACGACGTCCTGCACCGCAGCGCGGTCCGCGCGCCCGACCGGGTCGCGCTGGAGTTCGCGGACCGCAGCTGGACCTACGCCGAGCTCGACGCGGCGACGTCGCGCGCCGCGGCGTACCTCCTGGGTCTGGGGCTGACGCAGGGCGACCGGGTCGCGACGGTGGGGGCCAACTCGGATGCCTACCTGCTGGCCTACCTCGGCTGCGCGCGGGCGGGGCTGGTGCACGTGCCGGTCAACTACGCGCTGACGGGCAGCGAGCTCGACTACATCCTCACGCAGTCCGGCAGCCGGGTCGCGCTGGTCGACCCCGAGCTGCGTGAGGCGGTCGAGGGCACGCGCAGTCGTGGCAACAACGCGATCGAGCAGGTGCTGGTGCTGCACGGCACCGACGAGGCGGTCCTCCCGGGGTGGTCCACCGGTGACGTGCCGGCGATCGACGTGGAGGTGCTCGACACCGACCTGGTGCAGCTGCTCTACACGTCGGGCACGACCGGCAACCCGAAGGGCGCGATGATGACGCACCGGGCGCTGGTGCATGAGTACGTGTCGTGCGTGGTGTCCCTCGCGATGGCCGAGGACGACGACCCGTTGCACTGCATGCCGCTCTACCACTCGGCGGGGATGCACGTGTTCCTCATGCCCTACCTCTCGGTCGGCGCGACCAACCGGCTGATGGTGCGGCCCGACGTCCCCGAGATCATGCGCCGCATCGAGGCGGACCAGGTCGGCGCGCTCTTCCTCGCCCCGACCGTCTGGGTGCCGCTGGCCAACCACCCCGACCTCGCGACGCGTGACCTGTCCTCGCTGCGCAAGGCGTTCTACGGCGCCTCGATCATGCCGGTGCCCGTGCTCAACCGGCTCCAGGAGCGGCTGCCCGAGCTGGCGTTCTACAACTGCTTCGGCCAGTCCGAGATCGGGCCGCTCGCGACCGTCCTCCAGCCCGAGGAGCACCTCGAGCGCCCCGAGTCGTGCGGCCGGTCGGTGCTCTTCGTCGAGCTGCTGGTGGCCGACGAGGACGGCGCCCCTGTCGAGGCCGGCACGCCGGGTGAGCTGCTCTATCGCTCCCCCCAGCTCTGCACGGGCTACTGGGACGCGCCCGAGGCGACCGCCGACGCGTTTCGCGACGGCTGGTTCCGCTCCGGGGACCTGGTGCGGATGGACGCGCAGGGCTACATCACCGTCGTCGACCGGATCAAGGACGCCATCAACACCGGGGGAGTGCTGGTCGCCAGTCGCGAGGTCGAGGACGCGCTCTACACCCACCCCGACGTCGCCGAGGTGGCGGTGATCGCCACTCCCGACGAGCGCTGGATCGAGGCGGTGACGGCGGTCGTCGTGCTGCGTGACGGTGCGTCCGCCGACGCCGCGACCCTGATCGCGCACGCCCGCCAGGACCTCGCGCCCTTCAAGATCCCCAAGCACGTGCACTTCGTCGACGAGCTGCCGCGCAACCAGAGCGGCAAGCTGCTCAAGCGGGTGCTGCGCGACCGGCTGGACGACCCGTCCGCGCCGCCCACCCCGCACTAGAGATCGGTCACATCGCCACCCGATCGGGAACGAACGGGTGGCGCGGAGCGCTGAACCAGACATGACCACTACGCTGAAGCCCCGCCTGATCGACGACCTCAACACCCTCCACGCCTCCTACGTCTCGGCGATCAACACCGCCGTCGCCGACGACGACATGGCGACCGTCAACGAGCTCGCCGCCGCCTACGACCGCGAGGCCACCGAGATGGTCGCCGCGCGCGAGGGCAAGAGCCACCTGCTGCCGCTCATGCGCCGCGCGGCCTGATCCGTCCCGCACCCCCGCGAGCCGGTCCAGACCACGGTGACGGCGGTCTCACGCCTTCGTTGAGCAGCACGTGAGGGAGACACGAGGGGTCCGCCGAGCGTCCAGGCTGCGCGCAGCAGCAGCGAGCCTGGCAGCCGCCGCGCTGACCGTCACGCTGGCGCCGGCCACCAGCCAGGCGGCCCCGGTCGAGGATCGCGTCACGATCACCAGCACCCGGGCCGGCGACCGCCCCGGCGCGCTGGCGACGTACCTCCGCCTGATGAGCATCCCCTCCAGCGACGTCGGCTACGAGCCCACCGAGTTCAGTCCGCCCAACGCCGACGACGACCGGGCCTGCCCGCCGTCGCGCTGCCGCGACTTTGCGGTGCCGATCCCGCGCAGCGTCAAGGTCACCAGCAACAAGGTGCGCGTGATCCTGCCGGTGGGCTACAAGAAGCAGACCAGGCAGCGCTACCCCGTCGTCTACCTCTACAACGGCGCCCGCAGCCCCTACTTCCGCTGGAGCGTGGCGACCGAGCTGACCAAGCTCACCCGCTCGATGAAGGCGATCTTCGTGATGCCCGAGGGCGGCATCGGCGACGAGGCCGGCATGTTCAGCGACTGGGTCGACGGCTCCTTTGACTGGGAGACCTTCCACACCGACCTGCTCATCGACTGGGTGGACCGGAAGTTCCGCACCCGCACCGACGCCCGCGGGGCCGTCGGCGCGTCGATGGGCTCGCTCGGCGCGCTGACCTACGCCGCCCGCCACCCCGGTCTCTTCCAGTCGGTGCTGAGCATCTCGGGGCTGACCGACACCAACCTGATGACCGCCAACATCCTGCCGCCCGAGCTCGCCACGAGCCTCGGGCTGAGCCCGCCCGACCTGACCCGCGTGTGGGGCAACCCGGTGCTGCGCCAGGACGTGTGGCAGGCGCACAACCCGGTCTCGCTCGCGCCGCGGCTCGAGGGCGTGCAGCTCCTGATCGCTGCCGGCACTGGATCGCCCGACCCGGCCCAGCGCGGCACCGAGCCGCTGCACAGCGAGTACACCGAGCAGCTCATGTGGACCGCGCACCGCACCTTCCTGGCCGCGCTGACCGCCGCCGACGTCCCGTACGACGCGTGGGTGCGGCAGGGCGGCGTCCACAACTGGCCGTGGTTCGATGCTCCGCTCAAGTGGGGCCTCCCCCAGATGGTCCGCGAGCTCCGCTCCTGACGTGTGGAGGAGCCCACCCTGGGTACCTCCTCCTGATGGACCCACGCACCCCTGACTCCTCCCGTGGACCGCTCGCCGGTCGCTACCGCCTCGACCGCGAGGTCGGAAGGGGAGGGATGGGCAGTGTCTGGCTCGCCCACGACGAGCGGCTCGGCCGCGAGGTCGCCGTCAAGCGCGTCGGCCACCTGCCCGGCGAGTCCCTGCCCCACCTGGCTCGCGCGATGCGCGAGGCCCGCTCGACGGCCGCGCTCAACCACCGCAACGTGGTCGCGGTCTACGACGCGGTCGAGGAGGGCGACCACCTCTGGTTGGTGATGGAGTACGTCCCCGGTCGCACCCTCTCGGAGATCACCGCCGCGGAGGGCCCGATGGACCCGTTGCGCGCAGCCCGGATCGGGGCCCAGGTCGCCGACGGTCTCGCCGCGGCGCACGCGGCCGGCATGGTCCACCGCGACGTCAAGCCCGGCAACATCCTGGTCACCGACGACGACGTCGCCAAGATCAGCGACTTCGGCATCGCCCGCCACCTGGCCGACGACCAGCTCACCCAGACCGGCCTCATGGTCGGCACCCCGGCCTACTTCGCGCCTGAGCTGGCCCGCGGCGCCGACGCCTCGCCCGCCTCCGACGTGTGGGCGCTCGGCGCCACGCTCTTCGCAGCCGTCGAGGGGCACGGGCCCTACCCCTCGCAGGGCAACGCGCTCGCGGTCCTGGCTGGCATCGCCAGCGAGCCCGCCCCGCTGCCCGAGCGCGCCGGCCCGCTGCGCCAGCCGATCCGCCGGATGATGGACGCCGACGTCGCCGCCCGCTGGAGCATGGCCGACTGCGCGCACGCGCTGCGCCAGGTCAACGACCGCCACTCCGGCGCTCCCGTCCCGACTCCCGAGCAGACGGCAGTCTTCGCCGCCCCGACGCCCACGCCGACGCCGACGCCGCCCGCCGAGGACGACCACCGCCGCCGTCGTACGCCGCTCGTCCTCGCCGCCGTCCTCGTCCTGCTCCTGCTGGGCGGTGCGGCCTGGGCGATGACGGACGACGACGAGACGGACCCGGCCGTGACCTCCGACGAGCCGAGGTCGTCGGCCTCGCGCGCCGGCCAGGGGGACGGCAAGCCGAGCGCCGACCCGACGCCCGAGGAGACCCCGGACCCGATGCCCGAGGAGCCCGCCCCCACCCCGACCGAGGAGGAGCCGGAGCCCGAGGCGCCCGCCCCGGACGCCGGCGACCCGGCCGACTTCGTCGCGGGCTACTACTCCCTGCTGCCCGGTGACACCGGCAGTGCGTGGGAGATGTTCACCGAGGGCTACCAGTCCGACCTCGGCGGCTTCGACCAGTACGACGGCTTCTGGCGCACCATCGACGCGCTGGCCATCGAGGGGGTCGAGGAGGTCGACGACACGACCGTCGACGCCACCATCACCTACACGACCGACGGCTCCGAGCAGACCGAGACCCGGCGGATCTACCTCGAGCCCGCCGACGGCGGCTTCCTGATCGCCGCGGACGAGGTCGTCTGACCTACGAGGGTGGAAGCCTGCCGACGACCCTGTGGAGGAGCCGCGGCCGCTCCGGAGGATCCGGGGAAGAGTGCGGGGCATGTCTCCCATCTGGTTCGACGGCGGCAGCTTCAAGTTGTGCGTCTACAACCGTGAGGAACATCAACGACCCCACGTGGCGGTGATGGCTGGTCGTCGCCGCCTCGCGACCGTGGCGGTCGAGACGGGCCAGGTCCTCGCGGGGAGCCTGAGTCCACAGCAGCACCGCACGATCAAGAGACTGCTGGCCGAGCACACCCAGGAGGCGTTGGCGGCCTTCGAAGCCGGACTGCGACACGAACCGGTCGTTAGACTGGACCGACGACCGCAGGAAGGTGATCAGGCATGAGCCAGCCCCCCGCTCGACGGCAGGCGACGGACCCTGCCTTGGTCGTCGTGACCAGTGTCCGTGTCCTGGGGCGCTACGTCCTCGAGCTCACTTTCGACACGGGCGAGGTCAGGGTCATCGACATGGAGCCGCTGCTGCGTGGCCCCGTCTTCGAGCCGCTGACGGCCGACTACGGCACCTTCTGCCAGGTCTACGCAGACCCGGACACCGGCACCATCGCATGGTCCAACGGCGCCGACTGGGCACCCGACGAGCTCTACACCAAGTCCAAGGCGGCGGCGCCAGCCTGAGCTCACAGATCGGTCACGATCCTCGGGAACCCCACACCGCCCCCGACCCGTCGCAGCAGGTGAGGGAGTGACGAGGAGGAGTCGATGGATGCCGACCCCGGGCCAGACGCCGAGTTCGACGACTACGTCGCCGCGCGCTGGCAGCGGCTGGTGCGAGCCGCCGTGCTCCTCGGCTGCAGCACCCACGAGGCCGAGGACGTCGTCCAGACGGCGCTGACCCGCTGCCTGGTGAAGTGGTCACGCGTACGACGTGCCGACGACCGCGACGCCTACGTCTACCGCGTCCTCGTCAACACCCTCACCGATAGCCGCCGCCGGCTCTGGCGCGGCGAGCGCCCCACCGAGCACCTGCCCGAGCTGGCGACACCCGACGCGACCCGCGACGTCATCGTCCGCGACAGCGTCGACCGTGCGCTCGCCCGGCTCTCGCCCGACCAGCGCGCGGCGGTCGTGCTCCGCTACTACGCCCACCTGACCGAGACCCAGATGGCGAGCGTCCTCGATGTCGCGCCGGGCACGGTCAAGAGCCGCCTGTCGCGCGCCCTCGCGGCCCTGGCGCTCGACCCCGATCTCGCCGACCACGAGGAGACGCTGTGAACGACCTGACCGAGATGCTCGAGCGCTCCGCCGCCGACGTGCCCGTCGGCCCGCCCCCGCTCACCGCCATGCACCGCACGGCCCGCCGCCGCAGGTCGTACGCCGTCGGGCTGGCCGCCGCGGCCGCCGTCGTCGTGGCCGCCGGGAGCGTCGCGCTGTGGCCGGGCAGCGACGTCGCCACGCGGGACCTCGCGCCGACCGCGTCCGACTCCCCGTCCGCCTCCCCGTCCGAGCAGACGAGCGTCGAGGCGCCGCCCACCGGCTCCCGCTGGGTCGGCATGGGACAGGCGGTCGTCGCCGTCCCCGAGTCGTGGGGCACCAACGCCACGCGGTGCGGCACCCCGACGCGCGACACCGTGATCGTGGACGAAGGGGTCGTCGAGACGTGCGCGATCGCCTATCCGGCCGACACCACGAGCGTGCACGTCCGCCCGCGCAACGGCGTCGACCGGGTCGACACCTGGACCCCGATCGAGATCGACGGGGAGCAGGCGCTCCGCTCGCCCGACGAGCGGAGCCGAGGATTCGGCACCCGCTACTACGCGGCGAGCGTCTTCCTCCCCGAGCGCGACGTGGTCTTCGCCGCGTCGTCGAGTGTCTCGGCCCACGCCGTCGACGACGTGCTCGCGACCATCACGATCCTCGACACCCTCGTCGCGGTCCCCGGGTTCTCCTCGGAGAACTACGAGTTCGACGACCAGAGCAAGGCTCGCGAGAGCTACGTGCGGTCCCTCCAGGCAGCGGGACTGCGGGTCGAGGTCGTGGTCGACGAGCGCATGAGCTCGGGCATCCCCGGCTTCGTGCTGTCGGCCAGCCCCGTGCCCGGCACCGTGGTCGAGCCCGGCTCGACTGTGACGGTGACCGTCACCGGCTGACCCTCACACCGCGAAGGCGACCGCCAGCAGCACGGAGACCACGACCAGCGCCACCGAGACCACCAGCCCGAGCGTGAAGCGCGGCAGCGGCTCGCGCAGTCGCATCGCCCGTTCGATCCGCGCCCACCGCACGAACGCCAGCGCCGTCATCAGCCCTCCGAAGAGCGCCAGCACCACGACCAGCACCCCGCGCAACCAGTCGCTCTCGGGGAAGCCCAGCGAGTGCAGCGCCACCGCGCCGGCCAGCATGGCGAGCGTCGTACGCACCCAGGCGAGGAAGGTGCGCTCGTTGGCCAGCGTGTAGCGCGGGTCCGGCTCCTCGCCGCTGCCGTAGACGTGGGGGAGTCCACCGTGGTCCATGGGTCCATCGTGGCCCACGCGCTCCACCTAGGCTCCGACGCATGGCATCTGTCTTCGACACGACGACCGCGGTGACCTCGCTGGGCGAGGGGCGCTACGGCGCCGAGCTCGACCCCGGGTGGGTGGTCGGGGGAGGCGTCAACGGCGGCTACCTGCTCGCCGTCGTCGGCAACGCGCTGCGGGTGGAGCTGCCCGACAAGCCCGACCCGTTGGCGCTCAGCGCCTACTACCTGTCCGCCTCGGTGCCCGGTCCCGCCGAGGTCCAGGTGGACGTACGCCGCTCCGGCGGCAGCGTCTCCACCGCCTCGGCCGAGCTGAGCCAAGGGGGAGAGGCGCGCATCGCCGCGCTCGCGACGTACGGCGACCTCGGCCGCGGCGCCGACGACGTCCGGACCACCGCGGTGCCCTTCGACCTGCCGCCGCTGGAGCAGTGCGTGCCCAACACGATGGCGCCGGAGGAGGTGCGCAAGATCGCGCCGCTGATGGAGCGCTTCGACATGCGATTCCACCCCGAGCACGTCGGGTGGGCGCTCGGCGCGCCCACGGGCGTGGCCGAGATGGCCGCGTGGTTCCGCCTCGAGGACGGCCGCGAGCCCGACCCGATCTCGCTGCTGCTCGTGGTCGACGCGCTCCCGCCGGTCACCTTCAACACCCAGGGCATGGGGTGGGCGCCGACGCTGGAGCTCACCGCCCACGTGCGCGCCAAGCCCGCTCCCGGCTGGCTGCGCGTGCGCCACGTCAGCCGCAACGTCGCGGGCGGGATGTTCGAGGAGGACTGCGAGGTGTGGGACTCCACCGACCGCCTCGTCGCCCAGAGTCGTCAGCTCGCGCGCTTGCCGCGCTGATCGACCGAGTCGTCGTCTCTGGTCGCGCCATCCTGGAGCAGCCACCACGCCGCCCCTCGGCGTGTGTCGGCGTGATCGTGCTCGCTGAGCTGTGCGAGCTCGGGGGAGGCGTGCATGCCGAGCGCGAAGAGCGCAGCGTGCTGCTCCGACCGTCGCTGCGCCGGCAGGCGGGCAGCGATGCCGGCCGCCGTGGCCCGGTCGAGCGGCCGGTCGTGGATCCCCACGTTGACCATGACCCGGGCCGCGTGGCGATCGGGCATGGCGCCGACCGTGCGGGCGCGCTCACCGGTCGGTGGGGTCGGGCAGGGCAGGCGCATGAGCATCGCCCACGCACGCGCCGCGATGAACTCGTCCCGGTGGTGCGTCAGCGTGAGGACCTGGTCGGCCGTTGCCGGACCGTAGGGACTGGCGGCGAGCAGCAGCGCCGCGTGGTGACGGCGCGCCTTGTGCGTGTGGACCAGCGCCTCGCGCACGAGCCGGTGCAGCATCATGTCGGTCTCGATGGGGTGGTGCGTCGGCGTCGCGTCCTGGATCGCGGTCGCGACCTCGGAGGCGAGGGCGCCTGCCTTGCGCGACGCGATGAGCTCGCGGGTGGAGCGGGCGCGCGTCACCATCGCGGTGGCCACGGGGTCGCGGAGCCGGCTCTCGACCGCTTCCCAGGACGTCCGGGGGAGATGGACGGCGAGGTCGAGCGTGTCGAGCCCGCCGTCGAGGTCGACGCCACGGGCCAGCTGGCGCTCGAGCTGCCGCTCGAGCTCGGGCATCGCCTCGGCATCGACGTGGCCCCGCGCGACCTTGGTGGCCATCACGGAGGTGGCTGCGCGGCGCAGGCTCCTGGATGGCGAGGACAGCAGACGGAGCACCAGGTCGCTGGCGGGGCGGTCGGTCACCTCACCGAGCAGGTTGAGCACGGGCGCCACGACCTGAGCGTCCGGGTCCATCACGAAGTTGCCCAGGGCGCGCGAGACGTGACGCTGCGACGAGGGGTGACGCAGGAAGTCCACGGCGGCCTCGAAGCGCCGCACGTGGTCGATGCCGCCGCTGGTCGCGAGCTCGCGGATCAGGGCCGACGCGAGCTGGTTCCAGTCGTCCTGACGCAGGAAGACCTGGTCGTAGTACCAAAGGGCACGGCTCGCAGCCAGCCACTGTGAGCCGGTGGTGACGCCCTTGGCGACGGCCTCCAGCAGGGCGTCGAAGTCCCCGTCGGGAGCGGTGTCGCGGGGCTTGCGGGCCCGGGCGACCTCGGCCGTCTGGAAGCTCCGACGCAGCCCGCCGACGGTCGCCACGAGAGTCCCGTGGGTCAGCCCCAGGACCGACTCGTAGCCCGCCAGGACACCCGGCTGCACCACGCTGCTGCCTGACTCGACCCGCGACAGCCGGGGCGCATCCAGCGCCGTCCCACGCTCAGCCAGGCGTGAGATGAAGAGATCTCGCCGTGCCATCTCGGGGTCGCTGCCCAGGATCCGGGCCGTCGTAAGCAGCCACGCCACCCGCAGGTCGACCCGGATCGTCGGCGACGTGATCGCCGAGACGTCCTCGGGGAGATGCAGACGCCGACCTCGCCGGGCAGGGCTGACCGTGTGACCTGTGGTGCCCATGGTGAACGCCTCCTGGATGGACCGACGGACTGCTCAACGACGAGGAGGTGACCCGGGTCACGCATTTGTTGTCGAGATTGGATCATGTCACAACAATTCCAATCCCCTCCACACCCCTCCTTAGGTTGCTGACTGCGTCGAGAGCCAGGTCACCCGTCTTGGGACCTAGCTCCGGTGCGAGGCGGCTCTCGGGCTCGCCGAACAACATTCATTCCTGAAGGGAACACGCATGAACAGCAGCGGCATCAAGCGGGGACTGGCCACCACGGCCATCACCGCACTCGCGGTAACGGGCATCCCGTTCATCGCCACCTCGGCAAACGCCGTCCCTCTCGCAGAGCAGATCGGCGCAGCTCAGGTCGACCTCGTCACCACTGACAGCGGCCTCGCCTCCCTCAAGAGCGACGGCGTCGAGTCCACCGTGCACCTCGTGGCCGCTGGCGGCTCCGATGTGTCGCAGGTCCAGTTCCGTTACTCGACCGACGGTGGCGTCACGTTCACCAACATCGGCAGCCCGGTCAGCCGCACCTCCGGTGCGTTCTCGACCGAGTGGGCTCCGGCCCCCGCCGTCTTCAACCTCCCGATCATCGTTCAGGCCCAGGCCCTGAGCGGAGTCGGCACCCCGATCGACACGGACAACAACGCAGTCACCGTTTCCGGCAGCGCCGACGCGATCGACATCGCCTACGCCCCCGGCTCCAACGTTGGCTACTTCAACCAGCCCTACGCCGGCGAGACCGCCTCGGCTCGTTTGGCTGCCGTCTCTGGCACCACGTCCGACCTCACCGCTGATCCTGACCTGGAGTTCTACGAGTACTCCACCGGCACCGTCACCAACGAGGACGTCGCCGGGCCGGTCGCCCAGGGTGCGACGACCCGTACCTACTCGGCCCCGGTCGACCTGTCGGGCTACGCCATCGATGGTGCCGCGCCGCTCCTCGACGAGGCACTCTTGGTTGCTGTCGCCGACGCCGATGACGCCGAGCCTGTCGTCCTGCGCTCGCAGACGATCACGACGGTCACGGCCACTTCGCCTGCCACCGTCCAGCAGGGTGGCGAGGCGGACATCACCGTCACCGTCCTCGACCAGTTCGGTCAGCCTGTCGTGGGTGCCCAGGTTGTTGCTGAGGACGCCGACGGTGACGGCGACTTCCTTGCGGGCGAGGCCAATGCGGTCTACACCAACTCGCAGGGTAAGGCTGTCTTCGAGAACGCCAACAGCTCGAACGCTCCGGGGACGACTTACGACTTCTACGTCAACACGACCGACACGAACGGCTTCCAGCCGGCCGACGACTTCCGCCGCTCGGTCACGGTCACCTCGTACACGCCGACCGCCACCACCATCACGGCCACCTCGGCCGACGGTGCTGCGTTCGACACCAACGAGTACACCCCCGGCGACCTGACCGCCAAGGTCCTCGACCAGAACGGCAACCCGCTGGCTGGTCAGACGGTCTCCTACACGCTGAGCCTGGCGCCGTTCGCGACGACTCCGGTCACCCCGACCCCTGCCCCTGTCACGGGTTCGGCTGTCACCAACGCGCAGGGTGTTGCCACGATCCCGTTCACGGACATCGGCGACGGCACGTACACCCTGAAGACGTTCGTCGAGCGCGATGGCACGCCGGGCCTGTCGGCTGGCGATCTTGCTGCTGCTGACCTGGTCTTCAAGGAGGGGGAGTCCACCCTCGCCTTCACCGAGGCGCCCACGGCAACCTCGGCCTCGGGCACGACCGACACGTACGACGCCACGCTGAAGCTGGCCGACGGCACCCCGCTCGTCGGCCGCGCCGTCACCTTCACGTTCAACCGGGCCGGCGGCGGCAACGCCGTCGTCGCCGCGCAGGGCAACCAGCCTGCCGGCACCACCCGCACGGGTGACTTCACCGCAACCGATGTCACCGATGGCACCGGCACTGTCTCCGTTGCTCTTTCTGACCCGGCCACCCCGGACCAGGCCGAGCAGGGCGGCACTCTCGACGCCGACACCACGACGAACTCGTTCGGCAACGCCGCCGAGGACGCCGCGGACCTGACGGTCGACTTTGTCGACTCGACCCCGCCGGCAGGCAGCACCGTCACGATCACGGAGATCACCGGCAGCAGCAAGCCGGGCGTCGCTCAGACTGGGACCGCTACCGTCTCCCTGCCTGACGGCCCCGACGCGGACACGCTGTCCGACGGACCGGTCCCCGCGGGCACGCTGGTCACGCTGACCATCGACGACGGCTTCTTCACCACGGGCGCCGAAAAGACGCCTTCGGTCGTCGGCGCCGACGCTGGCAACTTGGTCAACCTTGGCAAGTCGACCACCGCCGTCACCAACGGTGCGGGCCAGGTCACGTTCCAGGTCGCCATCGAGCGTGACGACGAGTTCGACAACGACGGTCTGGCCGACGCGGTCGTGACGGCCACGTCTGGCACGGCGTCCGACACCGAGGTTGTTGACTTCAACTCCGCTAACCCGCTCAACGGCGGCGAGGTGCAGATCGTGAAGTCGCCCGAGGGTGAGCAGAACGGTCCGACCGACCCGGCTGCCGTCGGCACCGACGTCTTCTACGACGTCTTCGTCACCGACCAGTTCGGCAACCGCGTGGGCGGTCAGACCGTCAACCTCTCCGAGTCGGAGGAAGACGCTTCCCTGAGTGATGCGTCCGTCCTGTCGGACTTCGACAGCAACGGAGACTTCTCCGTGTCGTCGACCGAGGGTGGCACGGTCACCGTGACCGGCACGTGGAACTCGCCTTCGTACGAGTACACGACCACGACCGGCACGGCCCTGCCTGCCGCTGCTGAGCCCCGCACCGACACCGTCGACGTGGAGTTCTACGAGGCCGTGGTGACCACTACGACGATCGAGTCCAGCCCCGAGGGCGACGTTCCGGTCGGCACGTCCGTCACCGAGACGGTCACCGTCCTCGACCAGGAGGGCAACCCGATTGTGGGCGCCGTCGTGGAGTTCATCCGCAACGGTCCGGCTGCTGGTGATGGCGACGCAAACGTTTCGCGCTTCACCAACGCACAGGGCAAGGCGTTCTACACCTTCATCGGCACCGAGGCCGGCACCGCTGACATCACCGCCACGGTGACGTCGGACGACGGCATCGTGACGCTCAGCGACTCGGTGACCTTCGTTGCCGACGACGTGGACCCGGTCGTCATCGAGGCCAAGCTGTTCGGCAAGAACCTGGGCAAGAAGGACCGTCTGACGGTCAACGCCCCGGCTCGCGCCACCGGCGCCGTTGTCCGCCTCTACAAGCTGGTCGCCGGCAAGCGCGTCCAGGTTGGCAAGGTCAAGGAGCTCAACAACCGTGGCGACGCCGTCTTCACGGTGGCCGACCGCAACGGCAACCGGATCACGCGCTACGTCGCCGTCGTCGGCCGCACGGCCCAGACGACGGGCGACACGACCAACCAGCGCAAGGTTCGTTGATCCAGCACCACATGTGAGTGAGCTCCGGGGCACGCAAGTGCCCCGGAGCGACCTCTCCTCAGGGGTAACTTCCGTATCCCCCTAGCAGCATTGCCCCAAGACGGGACGCACAGACGCGGCCCGGGCTTCACTCTCACGCCGCTGCGAGAGTGAGGCCCGGGCCGCCTGTTGCATTTCAGCCCATCTGAGTCGCAGATCAGGTGACCGACGCGCGGCGTACGGCATAGATCCAGCGCCGCCGCGGGTGCTCGGAGACCGACCACAGCAGGTCGGTCGAGGGCCAGTAGGTGATGTCCTCCGGGCCCATCGGGGTCGCCCAGCGGTGCTGACGCAGCTCGCCCGGTGCGCCGGCGTACAACGAGCCCAGGCCCCACGGGCCCTCGGACGTCGTGACGTGCAGCCGGCCCCGGGCCATGACGGCGCCCTGCATGCGGCGCACGCCGTCGCCGAGCAGGAACGGGCGGGCGAGGTTGTCGTCGGCCGTCGAGAGCAGGTGGGTCTCGGGGTCGAGGGCGAAGCGCACCAGGCGGCGGGTCTGCTTGCCGCGCGCATATTCACCCACGACCAGCGACGGCGGCGTGGTGTCGCGGTCGAGCGACATGAACGAGTAGCGCAACCGCTCCTCGCCCTCGGCCGCCGCGGCGCTGTAGGAGAAACGCACGGGCAGGACGTAGCGATAGCCGTGCGACGACACCCGGTCGTCCTCGATGCCGATGCCCGAGGTCGGGCCGGCGAGGTCGTCGGGGATGCGCAGCAGGTCGTCGAGGCGGCAGGTGTGGAAGCCCTTGGCCGTCGCCGCGACGTGGAGGTAGGGCCCCGACCAGACGATCCCGCCCGCGTGGGCGCGGAGCGGAGCAAGGACCAGTCGCCCGTCCTCGATCTTCGGCACGACCAGCAGGACGTGCCGATAGCGGCGGGTGTCGAGGTCGAAGAACGTGATGCGTGAACCGTGGTTGCCGCTGGCGTCGCCGGGCAGCTTCTTGGCATACCAGGCGACCGCGACGATCCGCCTGCCGCCGATGGTCTCCGCCTCGGAGGCGTCGGCCGAGGTGCTGATGCCCTGGGGCCACCAGCGCTCGTCGCGGCGGTCGGCGGCGTCGAAGGTGAACGAGCGGTGCACCTTGAGGCCGGGGGCGAGGCCCCTGCGGCCCTGGCGGTCGAGGTCTCCGAGCATCGTCTCCAGGCCGACCCGTCCTCCGAGCAGGCGGGCCAGGGCGTCGATCTCCTCGACGTTCTCCTCGGTGCGGGTGAGGTGGAGGCCGGGGTGTGCTGGCATGGGGTGACGGTAGTCGGGCTTGGGTTGCGGCTGCTTCTCGGCTCACGGGGTTTCGACGCGGCCTCGCCCAGGGGCTCGGCCGGCTCAACCAGCGAGGGTGGTGGGGCTCGGCCGGCTCAACCAGCGAGAAGGGCGGAGAGGCGGATAGCCTTCCGGACATGCAGCAGGTCGTGGGAGCAGCCATCGTCAGGCACGCGCGCGTCCTCGCCGCACGGCGTACGACGCCACCGGAGGCCGCGGGGCGGTGGGAGCTGCCGGGGGGCAAGGTGGAGGTCGGCGAGACGCCGATGGCCGCGATCGAGCGGGAGATCGCCGAGGAGCTCGGCTGCGACATCGAGGTGACCGACTGGTTGAAGAGCCAGAGCGTCATCGAGGACTCCTACGTGCTGATCGTCGCGCTGGCGCGGCTGACGCGCGGTGAGCCGGAGGCGACCGAGCACGACGAGCTGCGCTGGCTGAGCCGCGACGAGCTGCACGACGTCGACTGGCTCGAGCCCGACCGCCCGTTCCTCGCCGAGCTGGCCCACCACCTGGGGGAGCCCGCGCCGCTGCTGCGCGCGATCCTCTTCGACGAGGACGACGCCCGCGCAGTCGCGCAGCGGCTGGCCCGCGACGGCTTCGAGACCAGCGTCGTGCGCGAGCCCTTCCAGGGCGAGGACGACGACGAGGACCACCCGTGGGCGGTGCTGACGGATGCGCCTGAGCTGGTGCTCGAGGTGCTCGTCGACGACTTCGACGGCTGGCTCGACCTCGACGAGCCGGCTGCTCCTGCGACCGGTGCCCAGCCGGTCGAGCTGCCCACGCAGCCCAAGCGTCTGCATCGTGACGGTTCCTGAGTGACCGTCGGCAGCCCTCACTAGGCTGGCGGCCATGAGCACCCCCGAGCACCGGCTGCTGCTGGTCCACGCCCACCCCGACGACGAGTCCATCGGCCAGGGCGCCACGATGGCCAAGTACGTCGCCGAGGGTCGCGGCGTCACGCTCGTCACCTGCACCGCCGGCGAGATGGGCGAGATCCTCGTGCCCGAGCTCGAGCACCTCGCCGCCGACAAGGAGGACGGGCTCGGGCTGCACCGCCAGGGCGAGCTGGCCGACGCGATGCGCGAGCTCGGCGTCACCGACCACCGCTTCCTCGGCGGCTTCGGCACCTACCGCGACTCCGGCATGAAGTGGCACGAGGACGGCCACGCGGTCGCCGCCGACGAGGTGCACGACAACGCCTTCTGGCACGCCGACCTGACCGCGGCCGCCACCCACCTCGTCGAGGTGATCCGCGAGGTCCGCCCGCAGGTGCTCGTGACCTACGACGAGTTCGGCGGCTACGGACACCCCGACCACATCCAGGCCCACCGGGTGGCGATGTACGCCGCCCAGCTGGCTGCCGTGCCGTCGTACCGGCGGGACCTGGGGGAGCCGTGGGAGATCGCCAAGATCTACTGGGGCGCGATGTCCGAGAGCCGCATGCGCGCCGGGCTGCGCTCGCTGCGCGAGGCGGGGGACACCACGACCTTCGAGGGCATGGACCCCGACGGCCCGCTGCCGCCCTTCGTCACCTCCGACGAGAATCTCGCGGCCATGGTCGATGCGCAGGAGTTCCACTCCCACAAGATGGCCGCGCTGGCGGCTCACAAGACGCAGATCACCACGGACGGACCGTTCTTCGCGCTGTCCAACAACGTGGGCGCGACGGCGTGGGGCATCGAGTACTACCGCCTCGCCAAGGGTCAGCCGGGTGAGCTCGGTGAGGACGGGCTCGAGCTCGACCTCTTCGCCGGCGTCCCCGCAGGTCACTGAGCGGTCCGTGAAGGTCCTCGCGGCGCTCGGGCTGCTCCTGGGCGGTCTCGCCGTCGGGCTCGCGAGCGTGGCGCTGCACTCGCTGTGGTGGGGGCTCCTGCTCGGGGTGGCCGCCACCTCCGCAGCCCTCTGGGCGCTGCCGCCCGGGTGGTGGCTGCGAGCGCCGTTCGGTGCCGGGTGGGCGATCATGGCGGCCTTCCTGTCGGTCCCGCGCCCCGAGGGGGACTACGTGATCTCCGCCGACGGGCAGGGCTATGCGCTGCTGGGCTTCGGGGTCGCCGTGCTGGTCTTCTCGTTGGCGACGCTGCCGGCGCCCGGGCGGCGTCCGGCGCGGGGGCGCCTCCCGGTTGAAGAGGGCTGACTTCGTAGGATGTGGCGATGAGCCTGTGGGACGAGACGACGCCCAGCGAGGCCGACCCGCGCCGTGAGCGCAACGGCGGCCGGGTGGTGCTGCTCGTCCTGGTGGGGCTGGCGCTGCTGGCCGGTGGCGGCTACGCCGCGGCCTACCTCGCGGCGGGCGACAAGGTCCCGCGTGGCACGACCGTCGCAGGCGTGAGCATCGGCGGTCGAGCTCCGGCTGCGGCCGCCCAGGCGCTCGAGGAGGGCCTGGCCGACAAGGTCGACGCCCCCATCACCGTCACGGTCGGTGACCGCACCGAGGCCGTGCAGCCCGCGGACGCCGGCCTGTCGGTCGACTACCTCGCGTCCGTCGCCGAGGCCGGTGGCGAGCAGTCGTGGGAGCCCCAGCGGCTCTGGGACTACTACACCGGCGGTGACGACCTCGACGGCGTGGTCGACGTCGACGAGGCCAGGCTCGACGCCCTGGTGGAGCGGCTCGGGGGAGACCTCGGCCGCGAGCCCGTCGACGGGGCCGTCGACTTCCGGCGCGGCGAGATCGTCGTGACCGACCCCGTCGTGGGCGAGGGGCTCGACCCGGAGGCCGCGCGCGAGGCCCTCGTCTCGGCGTACCTCTCCGACGAGGCGGCCGTCGAGCTCACCCTCACCGACCTCGAGCCCGACATCGACATGGCCGACGTGCAGAGCGCGCTCGACGACTTCGCCAACCCGGCCCTGTCGAGCTCGGTCACCCTGGTCTTCGGCGACTCGCCCGTGCGGCTCCAGCCGCGCGACTTCGCCCGGGTGCTCGGGATGAAGGCAGAGGGTGGCGTGCTGGTGCCCGAGCTCGACACCGAGCGGCTGACCACGCTGGTCTCTGAGGGGATCAGCCAGGACGGGGCGCCGGTCGACGCGTCCTTCGAGGTCGTCGACGGCACGCCGCGCGTGGTGCCGGCCAAGCCGGGCGTCACCTACGAGCCGTCGGTCGTCACCGAGGCCTTCCTGACCCTGGTCACGCAGCCCGAGGGCGAGCGCGAGATGGAGGTCGAGGCGACCGTCGTCGATGCCGACTTCACGACGAAGGAAGCGCGCGCACTCAAGATCCGCGAGCAGGTGTCGACGTTCACGACCTACTTCCCCTACGCCGACTACCGCAACATCAACATCGGCCGGGCCGCCGAGATCGTCGACGGCACCGTGCTCGAGCCCGGCGAGATCTTCTCGCTCAACGACATCGTCGGCGAGCGCACCCGGGAGAACGGCTTCACCGAGGGCTTCATCATCAGCAACGGCATCTTCAAGGAGGACCTCGGCGGCGGGGTCTCGCAGATGGCGACGACCACCTTCAACGCCGCGTTCTTCGCCGGGCTCAAGGACATCGAGCACAAGCCGCACTCGTTCTACATCGACCGCTACCCCGTGGGGCGTGAGGCGACCGTCGCGTTCGGTGCGATCGACCTGCGCTTCCAGAACGACACCAAGCACGGCGTGCTGGTGAAGGCCTCGCTCAGCCCCAGCACCCCGTCGTCGCAGGGGGTGCTGACGGTCTCGATGTACTCCACCAAGACGTGGGACATCACCACCCGGACGTCAGACCGCTACGCCTACGTCGCGCCCGCGACGCGCACGCTGGACACGCCCGACTGCTACCCCAACTCCGGCTACTCCGGCTTCCAGGTCGACGTGTGGCGCTACTTCAGCCGACCCGGCTCGGACGAGGTCGTGCGTGAGGAGCAGTTCCACACCGACTACACCGCGTCCGACACGGTGATCTGTCGGCCGCCGGGCTCCATCGACGACTGAGCCCGCACCGCGAGCGCGAGCAGGTCGCGGTCGCGGCCCGGGGCCGCCACGAGGCACGCAGCGCGTGGCAGCCCGGGACCGGCGACCGGCACGGTCAGGGCCGGCAGGCCGCCCAGGCTTGCCAGGCACGTCAGCCGCAGGTTGGCCTGCTCTGCCGCGACGAGGTCGTCGTCCAGACGGGGCGCGACGGAGACGGCAGCGGGGAGCACCACGATCCGGTCGGCGACCAAGGTCCTCAGCCGGACGCCTGCCCTGGCCACGGTCTCGGCGGCCAGTGCTTCTTCGTGCTCGGAGACGGCGGCCCCGGCGAGGAAGTGGTCGCGCGCGGCCGGGCCGACGGAGTCGGTCCGACCGACGAGCCAGTCGCGGTGCTCTCGCCACGCCTCGGCCGCCCGAACGGTCACGAACGCCTTCACCCAGGAGTCGAGCTCGGCGAGGCCCCACGACTCCTCGACCGCGCCGAGCTCCCGCGCGTAGTCCCCGACGGCCTCCGCCACGTCGTCGTCGGCCAGGGCCAGGAGCTCGGTGACGACGACCACGCGGTTGTGGTCGCGGTCCGGTGCCAGGCGCAGCGACGCCGGCACGAGCACGTCACCGGCGGCCGCGAGCGCTGCGCTGTCGCGGGCCAGCCAGCCGATCGCGTCGAAGGTGGGGCTCAGGGGCACCACGCGGTCGCGCGCCAGCGAGCCGTGCGTCGTACGCAGGCAGTAGAGGCCCTGGTAGGCGGCCGGCACCTGCAGCGAGCCACCGGTGTCGAGGCCGACGCCGATGGTGGCCTGGCCCAGGGCGACGGCACTGGCCGCGCCCGAGGCCGCTCCTCCGGGCACGCGACGCGGGGCGCGCGCGTTGGGCGGCGTGCCGTAGTGGGGATTGACGCCGAACGCCGACCAGCCGAGCTCGTCGGTGCGACAGATGCCGCGCAGGTCAGCGCCGGCGTTGAGCAGGGTGGACACCACGGTGGCGTCCCAGTCCTCGGCCGAGGAGCTCGCCAGCCAGGCCGGGCTGCCGGCGCCGATCTGCTGGCCGGCGACCGCGAGCAGGTCGCTGACGGCCAGGGTCTCCCCGGCCAACGCTCCGTCACGGGCGCCCGGGACGAGCGGGTCACCCACGACTCGCCACAGCCGCGTGTCCAGCGCGTTGGATCCTGGGGGAGAGGTGTGGATGGCGGTGAGCAGCCAGGTGTCCTGGCGGCACACCCACACCTGGGTCTCCGAGCCCCAGCCGCCCGTGTCCTCCTGCATCGTGAGCGTGATGACAGCGCACTGGGCGTCGATCGGCAGGAGGTGGAAGACGCCCGGGTCGTGCCCGTCCCAGGTGGGGCGAGTATCGGTCGTCGGAGCGAGGGACGCCGTGATCAGCTCGCGCCCGATCACCAGGCCCTCAGGTCCGGCGTACGTCGCCGCGGAGCCCGGCACCCACCAGGCGGCGACTGCGGCCGGGTCGCCCTCGACCAAGGCGTGCTCGTAGCGGTCGAAGGCCTCGAGGAGTCCCTCCGGAGCCGAACCGAGCCACGGTGACAGATCACGCACCACAGGAATCTAACGGTCAGGTGTTTCCCTCGTGTTATCCATCCGGGGGGTTGTTTGGATGCGGCTAGACCGTTGGTCCTAGGACGTCCGGGCACGTCGGGCCCGCACAACGGCCTCTTACGTGACCGCACTCACCGTGTGTCGTTGGATGGACCATGCGCATCATCCTCGGAGCCCTGGTCGCCCTCGTCCTGTCGCTGGTCGCCGCTCTCGGAGCGGTAGCGCCGGCCGGTGCCGGCTCCGGATCCGGCTTCCCGTTGCCACTGCCGACCTCGCCCGCCGGCGACCCTCCGGGCGCCAACGACTGGTCCTGCAGGCCGACCGAGCAACGCCCGACGCCGGTGATCCTCGTGCACGGCACGATCGGCGACCGCAAGAACCTGTTGGAGGGCCTCTCGGCTGCTATCAAGGCGGCGGGGTTCTGCGTCTACTCGCTCGACTACGGCAACCGCGGCACGGGCGACATGGTGAGGTCGGCGCGTCAGCTCGCGGCGTTCACGTCGCGGGTGCTGCGGTCGACGGGTGCTGAGAAGGTGTCGATGGTCGGGCACTCGCAGGGCGGGCTGCTCCCGCGCTACTACATCAAGTTCCTCGGTGGCGCTCGTGTCGTCGACGACCTGGTCGGCGTCGCGCCGTCCAACCACGGCACGGCGCTGGTGCCCTTCGGGGGCGCCGGACTGGCTGGTGGGTTCGGGATCCTCTGCCGTGCCTGCACCCAGCAGGCGGCCGGCTCGGCGTTCCTCACGAAGCTCAACCGTGGCGACGAGACGCCGGGCTCGGTGAGCTACACGCAGATCACCACGCGCTACGACGAGGTCGTCGTGCCGCACACGTCCGGCTACCTCGCGGCGGGGCCACGCACCGTCAACCTCACCATCCAGGACAAGTGCCCCCTGGACCCCGCCGAGCACCTGCTCATCCCGCTCAGCCGCACCACGATCGCGCTGACCCTCGACGCGCTGATCCGGCCCGGTCCTGCTCGGGCTGGGTTGGCGGTGGCCTGCTGACGGCTTCCGGCGTGGTCTGGGTCAGCTGCGGGCCATCGGCTCGGTGATGGCCCCGCTGCGACCCCACCACCGAGCCGATTGCCCCCGCACCCCGTCGTCGCTCGACATCGATGTGAGGCTCGTCGCGCCCCCGATGCCGAGGACGTACATCGTCGCGCTGCACAGGGGGCCACTGTCGGGCATGGCTCCCACCAGCAGTCGCTCCTCGTCGGCCGTGAGCGGTCCGACCACCTGGCCGAGCGCCATCAGGGCGGCCACGCGGACCGAGGCCCGTGGGTCACGGACGGCGATGCGCAGCAGCTCGCCGCGCTGGTCGGAGTCGGCGACCTGGGTGAGGGCGTGCAGGGCATTGACCGCGACCGCCTCGTCGGGGCGCGCCGCCAGAGCGGACAGGGAAGCCCCCAGCTCGGCGCGGTAGGGGCTGGCCGCCAGGAGCAGGGCCGCCTGGTGGCGACGTGCGTGGCGGGCGTGGAAGAGCATCTCGCACACGAGCCGGGCCAGCATGGGGTCGAGCTCGACGAGGTGGTCGGTGTGGGTCCGGCCCTGGACCGACTCCGCGATCCTGCTCGCCACGGCCCGGGCGGCCTCGGGGGCCTCGATCAGGCCGTGGACGCGGGCGAGGTCGATGTGGTCCGCCGACTCATGGTCGACCAGCCGACGCGAGATCCGTTGCTGCGCGGCGGGAGGCAGGTGGACGTAGAGGTTGAGCGCATCGAGCCGGGCCAGGAGACCTCGCGTCCTCTCGAGGATCTCGAGGGTGGCGGACTCGGCCCTGGCCAGGTCGGGCGGAGCGAGGTGCCCTGAGGCGGCCTTGCTCGCGACCGCCCACGAGGCACCAGCGCGTCGGTGGGAGGGCGGCTCGTGGAGCAGCCGCAGCAGCAGGTCGTCGGCCTGCGGGTCCTGCACCTCCTCCAGCAGGGACAGGGGGTGCAGGACGAACTCGGTGGCGGGACTGGTCACCACGGTGCCGATCGCCCGCACCGCAGCGCGCCGGGACCCCGGATGCGCGACCAGCATCCGCTGGGCCTGGAAACGGGAGAGGAAGGCCATGCCGGTCGAGCGCCCCAGCTCGGTGGCCAGGAGCTCGGTCAACTGGCTCCACGTCTCCTGCATGAGGTAGACGTGGGGATCGGAGGTGATGAGCTCGGACAGCTCCAGCCACAGGTGGCCGGGAGCACGCCCGCGCAGCACGTCCTCGAAGTGTCCATCGAGCTGCTCGTGAGCCAGGATCGAGTCCTGGAGCGGTGCCCGACCGGAGCCGAAGGGATCCTCCGACGTCGGGGAGAGCGCCACGATCCCGACGGCCAGCTGTCGACGGGCCAGGCCGAGGACCTCCTCATAGGCGGTCACCACTGCGCGTGAGACCGACATCTGTCCCGACTCCCAGCGACTGAGTCGTGAGGTGTCGACGACGACGCCCCGGGACCTGAGCTGCTCGAGGAAGCGGTCACGCCGCGCCAGGTCCGGGTCGGTGGAGTGGATGCGTGAGACGCCGAGCAGCCAGGCGATCCGCTGGCGCAGGCCGACCTCGTGGGACTGCAGCGGGGTCGGGTCGGACGGCAGTCGGTAGGGCCGACCGCGGCGACGTGTGGCCACAGGCGCCTCCCGTCCCAGGGGGGCCACGGGGGCCGACGTGGAGTCAGCGCTCACCAGGGATCCCTTCCTCCGGCGCGCCCCCATGACGCTCCGGCCGCCATGTCCCCGAGGCATGGACCTCGCAGAGAATGCCGCGCCCTTACTTGCAAGCGCCATAGGGATCTGTACTAATTTTGCATTTCCGTGGCGTTGTCGGCCTTTCACCTGCGCAAACATTTATTGCACGTGCCGGCGTCTTTCTTCAACAATTGTCGACGTCGAGTTGTCCGCCCTGCAGTGGTTGAAAAGTGACGAAAACCCTTGCAACCACGGGGTTTGCGACCGATCGCGGCTGCCTTTCTTGCAGTCGCAACGGCCGCACTGCATCTAATGCGCGGGCAATTCGGTAAAGCCCTAGGTTCCCTCCTGCGACAGGACTTTCCTGTCGTTCCGGCGCGTCGTCGGAGCGTCATCTCAGGACGCAGGTCGGCCCTCGTCGACCTGGAACGATTCCGAAAGGATCATCATGAATCGCAGCGGCATGAAGCGTGGTCTGGCCGTCTCGGCCATCTCCGCGCTCGCGCTCTCGGGTCTGGCGCTCGCGCCGGCCCAGGCGCAGACCATCGCGCAGGCACAGGCCGGAGGTGTGAACCTCTACACCGGTGAGCAGTCGGGTGCCTACACCAACCAGTTCGACGGCAAGAACTCCTCCGTCCAGCTCCTCGCCGGCGTCAACATCGGCACCTTCCCCGCGGCCAACTCCGTCCGCTTCAGCTACCTGAAGGGTGCGACGCAGGTCAACATCGCCACCGTTCCGCTCTTCAACGGCGTCGCCACGGCCGACTGGGTCGCCCCGGCCGGTGCCGAAGGTGGTGCCATCACCGACATCAGGGCGGAGGTCCTCGACGTCAACGCGGCCGTGCTCGCCACCAACACCAACGGTGTCGTGGGGACCGCGACCCCCAACGTCGGTGCCCAGCCCGTCTCGATCAACGGCGCGCTGCGCGACGAGGTCGGCATCAACCTCGACGGCGAGGTCGTGGTCACGGGCAAGACCCGCGAGGCGGCAGCCGTGGGCTCGCCCTTCGCCAACACCCTCGTGACCAACCGCGGTCCCGTCGTCGTCAACGCCAGCATCCCGGCGATCGCCACGGACGTGGCCGACATCAACGCGCTCACGCCGTACGCCGCCCTGGTGCCGGTCGCCGGCAACACGACCGCCGACGCCCTGGACGAGATCGTGATCCAGACGCGCATCTTCGCCCAGGGTGACGACACCCAGGTCTTCTCCGCCTACGACCAGGTGCCGACCACGACCAGCAAGGCCACGGCCCCGGGCTTCCCGGCCAACGTGGCCGGCGGCGGCGCCAACCAGGAGACCCGCTGGGTCATCTCGGTCAAGGACCAGAAGGGCAAGCCGCTCTCGGGTCTCGACGTCTACGAGTCCAACGTGGCCGGCGTCGACCAGGCGGCTGCCTTCGGCATGGGTCGCACGGTCGCCGACGCCGACTTCGACGCGGCCGAGACCGACTTCGGCGGCACCGTCACCGTGCGGCTCAACGAGGCCGCGATCGACGGGGCGGACGACCAGGACCCCGCGGCCGGTGTCGGTGCGACCTACGTCGTCGTGGACTACGACCAGGACGGCGTCTTCGACAACGGCTCCGACCAGCTGCTCAAGCTGACCAACACCAACCTCCCGCAGGCTCCGGCGTCGGTCACCATCACCTCGTCGCTGGGTGCGGCGATGGACGACGACGAGAGCACCACGCTCACGTTCACCGTGAAGGACGCCAACGGTGACCCGGTCCAGGGCGCTGCCCTGACGGGTGCCATCGCGCGTGACGTCGCCGACAACACGCCGGTCGACAGCACGACGCCCCTGGCGATCCCCAACACCGACGTCGACGGCAAGTCCACCGTCGTCGTGCAGCCGGGCGTGAACAACAACAAGGTCGGGGCGACCGTCACCGCGACCTCGGGTGCTGCGTCGGCAGCTCCCTTCGCGATCGCGACCGATGAGGCCGTGGTGGCCTGGGACTCGGGCACCAGCGCCCAGGCGCTCGCCAACACCAGCACGACGCAGTCGGGCACGGTCAAGCTCCCCTCCGGCACGGTGCTCCCGGGCCGGACCGTGGGTCTGACCCTGATCCCCAACGACAACGCGGTCTACGCTCCGCAGGCCTCGCAGCCGGCCGGCACGATCCGCGGCGGTGACCTGGTGGCGTCCGCCACGACCAGCGCGACGGGTGCCTTCTCCGTCGTGGTCACCGACCCGGCCGCACCCGTGGGCCAGGACCTCGACAACACCATCCGGGCCACGTCTCCTGCGCTCGCCGTGGGCAACGTCGACCTGGACCTCGACTTCCTGCGCTCGCTCACCCCGACGCAGGTCGTGGTCTACAACGACGACGGTGGCAGCACCGACACCACCGACGGCCTCGACGGTGAGTACGTCAACCAGCAGGGCAACGGCGGGCTCCTGCCCGACTCGTTGGCCGAGGGTGGCATCGCGGCGTTCAACGCCGACGGCGTCCGGCTGGTCAACCTCCCCGTCACGGTGACGATCGACGAGGGCTTCTTCGCCAACCGCCTCAACCCGTTCAAGGCCACCCCGGTCCCCGGTGCCGTGGTTCAGTTCGGCAGCATCGGCAAGAGCATCACCGTCAACACCTCCGGTGACGGCATCGGTGAGTTCTACGCCAACATCGAGCGCAACACGGGCTTCGACGACGACGGGATCGTGGCCGACACGATCACGGCGACCGTCGGGGGTGCGACGGACGACCACGACTTCACGTGGACGACCGTCGGCACGCCGGTCACGCAGAGCCAGACGGCGCCGCTGAGCGTCTCGCTCTCCGACGTCCAGGAGTCCTCGATCCTGCCCAAGGCCCGTGCCGGCACGGGTGCCGCGGCCCAGGTCGTGAACTACGACGTCGAGACCTTCGACCAGTACGGCAACCCGACGTCGCAGCTGCTCTCGGTGACCGACAACTCCCCGGTGGCGACGTTCAGCACGCCTGGCTCGTCGCAGCTCGCGCTGGGGCAGCCGTCGATCGTGGCCTCGTCGCCCGCAGCGGCGACGCAGTCGCTCGAGGTCGAGATCAACAACGCGCAGAAGTTCGTCTACAAGGACAACGTCAACACCTCGGCGTTCGACCCGGCCAACCCCGGTGAGACCGTCGACACCCAGCTGACCGACGTCCAGCGCACCACGGACGCCGTCAACTGGTATGTCGTGGACGACGCGGCCTCGACCTTCGTCCTCGCGGCGCAGGGCGAGGCACAGCGTCCGGTGGGATCGGCGGTCACCATGACCATCACCGCCACCGACCAGGAGGGCCAGCCCCTCAACGGCTACGACGCCCAGTTCCTGCGCGTCGGACCTGGCGACGACGACGACGACACCTACGAGTCGACGTTCCTGCCGACCAACGGTGATGGTCAGGCGTTCTACGACTTCGTCGGGTCGAAGGCCGGAGTCGCCTCCGTCACCGCCGTGGTCCGCAACGACGCGGACGTCCGCGTCGCCAACGTCGGTCCTCGCAAGGTGACCTTCGGCACCGCTGGTGGCGCCGTCGCGATCAAGCCGTCGATCGTCGGGTCCAACACCGCGAACGGTGACGTCGTCACCATCACGGCGAAGAAGGCCCCCGGCGCCGACGTCAAGCTGTTCAAGAAGACCGCCACGGGTCGGGTGCTGGTGAAGTTCGGCACCCTCGGCGCCAACGGCATCAAGGTCTTCCGGGTCGCTGACCGGAACGGCAAGACCATCACGCGCTACTTCGCGGTGGTCTCGGCCACGTCCACCACGAAGAAGGGCACGACGAAGGTGGTCGGCATCCGCTGACCATCGACACTGATTGACCCTGGGAGAGGGGCGGCCTGGTTCGCCGGGTCGCCCCTCTTCCTCCTCCGCCAGGGTCGGCATCGTCACCACGTCTCGCGGGCCCCCTGGTGCCACGAGTTGCGGTCCGGGGCACTCACTTCTGCCGCTGCAAGGGGGTGTCCCGGATCGCTCCCTCTCCTCTCGGAAGCCGGGAGCCTGCTCCTGCTGCTGGTCCGCACGACCTGGCCGTGGCCGGTCGCGCACTCCGAGACGATCTTGGGCAGCGGTCAGGCCCGCGCGAGGTAGCGGTAGCGGTGGTGCTCGCGGAAGCCCAGCTTCTCGTAGAGCGCCAGGGCGGGCTCGTTGTCGCCCAGCACCTGGAGGTACGCCGTCGTGGCACCGCGCTCCGCACCCCAGTCGACGAGCGCGTCCATGACCGCG
>NZ_CALRWD010000008.1:0-83952 GCF_943371775.1 Nocardioides psychrotolerans | reverse complement strand
GTGGCGAGCGCGTCGGAGGAGAAGCCCCCGAAGACGACCGTGTGGGGGGCGCCGAGACGGGCGCAGGCGAGCATCGCCACCACGGTCTCGGGGATCATCGGCATGTAGATCGCGACCCGGTCGCCGGCCTTGACGCCGAGGTCGATGAGGGCGTTGGCGGCCCGTGAGACCTCGGCCTGGAGGTCGGCGTAGGTGATGGTGCGCTTGTCGTCGGCGGGCTCGCCGACCCAGTGGAAGGCGACGCGCTCGCCGTTGCCGGCCTCGACGTGGCGGTCGACGCAGTTGTAGGCGGCGTTGAGGCGCCCGCCGACGAACCACTTGGCGAACGGGGGGTTGTCCCAGTCGAGCACGCGCTCCCAGGTCTGGTCCCAGGACAGGCGCTCCGCAGCCTCGGCCCAGAAGACCTCGCGATCCCCCGCAGCGGCGTCGTAGGCGTCGGCGGTCACGTTGGCAGAGGCGGCCAGGTCGGCCGGCGGGGCGAACGTGCGCTCCTCGCGGGACAGGTTGGACAGGGTCTCTTCGCTCACGGTGTTCACTCCTGGACGTGCGGGTGGGGTGGCGCTCGCCACACTAGGACGCTTCGACCCAGGGTGCAGGTCGAGGGTTGCTTGGAGGTTGCTGTGCCGATGCCGGGTGGCCCTCCCCCGAGGGGCCACCCGGCATCGGGTCAGGCGGGCGAGGTCAGTGGATGACCGCCTTCTCGGAGCCGGCGCCGGTGAGGGCGCGGACCTCGAGCTCGGTGAAGCGGTCCTCCGCCTCGGGCTCGCGACGGCTGATGGTGCCGAGGTAGCCGAAGAGGAAGCCGAGCGGGATCGACACGATGCCCGGGTTCTCCAGGGGGAACCAGGAGATGTCGATGCTCGCGGGGAGCAGGCTCTGGTTGACCCCGTCGATGACGCCCTTGCCGGACATGACCGGCGAGAAGAACACCAGCAGAAGCGACGACGCGAGTCCGCCGTAGATGCTCCAGGTCGCACCGCGGGTGTTGAAGCGACGCCAGAACATGTTGTAGACGATCGCCGGCAGGTTGGCCGACGCCGCGACCGCGAAGGCCAGGGCCACGAGGAACGCGATGTTGAGGTTCTGCGCGGGGATGGCGAGCAGGATGGCGATGAGACCGATGGTGAAGGCGGCGATGCGCGTCACCCGGATCTCCTGCTTCTCCGTGGCGTGGCCCTTCTTGATGACGTTGTTGTAGATGTCGTGCGCCACGGACGACGACGACGTCAGCGTCAGGCCGGCCACGACCGCGAGGATCGTCGCGAACGCGACGGCTGCGATCACCGCCAGCAGGATCGCGCCGCCCGTCGAGCCGGCACCACCTCCGACGGCCTCGGCGAGCAACGGCGAGGCCAGGTTGCCCTTGCTGGTGGCCACCTCGGCGGCCTTGTCACCCTTGAGCAGGGCCGCGGCACCGAAGCCGAGGACCAGCGTGAAGAGGTAGAAGACGCCGATCAGGCCGATCGCCCACAGCACCGACTTCCGGGCGTCGCGCGAGGTCGGGACGGTGTAGAAGCGGATCAGGATGTGGGGGAGCCCGGCGGTGCCCAGGACCAGGGCGATGCCGAGGCTGATGAAGTCGATCTTGCTGGTCGTCGAGACGCCGTACTTGAGCCCGGGCTCCAGGAAGGCCTGGCCCTTGCCGGAGTTGGACGCAGCGGCGCCGAGCAGCTCGGAGAGGTTGAAGTTGAACTTGGCGAGCACCAGGAACACGATCACGGCGGAGCCGGCCATGAGCAGCACGGCCTTGACGATCTGGACCCAGGTGGTGCCCTTCATGCCACCGACGGTGACGTAGAAGATCATCAGGATGCCGACCGCGAAGATGACCAGGTTCTTGACCGTCTGGCTGTCGACGCCGAGCAGCAGGGCGACGAGCGTGCCGGCGCCGACCATCTGCGCCAGCAGGTAGAAGATGGAGACGACGACCGTGGAGGTCGCGGCCGCCATGCGCACCGGGGTCTGCTTCATCCGGTAGGCCAGCTGGTCGGCCATCGTGTAGCGGCCGGAGTTGCGCAGCATCTCGGCGACGAGCAGCAGGGCGACGAGCCAGGCGACCAGGAAGCCGATCGAGTAGAGGAAGCCGTCGTAGCCGGACAGTGCGATGGCGCCGGAGATCCCGAGGAACGAGGCGGCGGACATGTAGTCGCCGCCGATGGCCAGACCGTTCTGCACCGGTGAGAAGGAGCGGCCGCCGGCGTAGAAGCTGTCGCTGCCGGAGTTGTCGCGGCTCGCCCAGAACGTGATGCCGATCGTGAGGGCGACGACGGCGAGGAACAGGGTGGTGGTGAGGACTTGGTGATCCATGTCAGCGCCCCTTCCCGCTCTTGCCGGCCTCGTAGCGGTCGTTGAGCTCGCGCGCCAACGGGTCGAGGCGGGCGGTGGAGAAGCGGCTGTAGACCCAGGCGATCAGGAAGGTCGTGGCGAACTGGAGCAGCCCGAAGACCAGGGCGACGTTGATGTTGCCGACGAGCTTGGTGTTCATGAAGCCGGTCGCCCAGTTCGACATGAGGACGTAGAGCAGGTACCACGCCAGGAAGGCGACGGTGGCCGGGAAGACGAAGCCGCGGTAGAGCTTGCGCAGCTCGCCGAACTCCGGAGAGGCCGCCAGCTCGTCGTAGAGCGGATCGTGTCGTTCGGACTGGGTGTGCGGTGTGTTGACGTCGGACGTCACGGACGGCCCCTTTCACGCGGGATGTGATCGCCGTCACCGTAGGAGCGTGAGCCGGGTCACGTGGAGGGGTGCGTGAGCGTTCTGCGGTCAGTGGAGGCGGCGCTGCGCCGAGCGGTCGGTCCCGTACGACGAGCGGTCGGGCAGGGGGGTCGGCTGTGGGGCCGTGAGGACTGTGAGGCCGTGAGGACAAGTTGACGTCTGCGGTGCGCTCGTCCGCGGCTGACCGAAACCTGCGCTGCCTTTGATGAGGACATCCCAACCTCCACAGGAGCCCTCACATGACCATGACCAGCACCCCGCCGGCCGAGCAGGCCGCCGCGGCCCCCCAGCGCAGGACCGGCCGGTGGATCGACGACTGGCGACCCGAGGAGCCCGAGTTCTGGTCCGGGACGGGCCAGCGGGTGGCGCGCCGCAACCTGGTCTGGTCGATCTTCGCCGAGCACCTCGGCTTCTCGGTCTGGCTGATCTGGAGCGTCTCGTCGGCGTTCCTGCTGGCGCAGGGCTTCGAGTTCACCGCCCAGCAACTGTTCTTCCTGGTTGCCATCCCCAACCTGGTGGGCTCGCTGCTGCGGGTGCCCTACACGCTGGCGGTCGGCAGCTTCGGTGGTCGCAACTGGACGATGGTCAGCGCCGGGCTGCTCCTGGTGCCGACGCTCGGCTTCGCGGTCGCGGTGACCAACCCGTCGACGCCGTACTGGGCCTTCTGCGTGATCGCGGCGACCGCCGGCTTCGGTGGCGGCAACTTCGCGAGCTCGATGGCCAACATCAACTTCTTCTACCCCGCGGCCAAGAAGGGCGCGGCGCTCGGGCTCAACGCGGCCGGCGGCAACCTCGGGGTCGCGCTCATCCAGTTCTTCCTGCCGGTGATCGTCGGCGGCGCCGGCATCTTCGGCCTGGTCAAGGCCAGCGAGGGCGGCATCCACCTCGAGCGGGCCGCCTGGATCTACGCGGGCCTGGCGGTCGTCGCCACCGTGGCGGCCTACTTCCTCATGGACAACCTCGGCACCGCCAAGGCCGACACGAAGTCGCAGCTGGCGGTGCTCAAGAGCAAGCAGACCTGGGTCATGTCGTTCCTCTACATCGGCACCTTCGGCTCCTTCATCGGCTACTCCGCCGCGATGCCGCTGCTGATCAAGCTCAACTTCTGGCGCCAGCCGATCCCCTCGATCCCCGGCATCGGCATCAACTTCGTCTTCTACGCCTTCCTCGGCGCGCTCGTCGGCTCGATGGCCCGCCCGCTGGGCGGCTGGCTCGCCGACAAGTACGGCGGCGCCCGGATCACCCTGATCGCCTTCGGCGGCATGATCACCGGCACCCTCGGCGTCCTCTACACGATCAGCCTGCTCCAGCCGGTCCCGCCGCCGCCGGCTCCCGAGGTCCTCGCGCAGATCGCCGCGGACCCGGCTTCCTTCGACTACCCGCCGGCCGTGCTGGCCGCGGTCGACGCCAACACCGAGGTCTTCCCGTTCTTCCTCGGCATCTTCCTGCTGGTCTTCGCCTTCAGCGGGATCGGCAACGGGTCGACCTACAAGATGATCCCGGCGATCTTCAAGACCGAGGCCGACCGGGTCGGCGCCGAGGGCAGCGCGGAGCGCAGGCACGCCGTGCTCAACGCCACCAAGCGGGCCTCGGCCGCCATCGGGATCATCGGCGCGGTCGGTGCGATCGGCGGCTTCCTCATCCCGATCACGTTCGGCTCGCCGTGGGTCACCGACCCGATCGACGCCACCCGGGCCGCCTTCACCATCTTCACCGGCTTCTACGTGGTGTGCGCCCTGGTCACCTGGGCCGTCTATCTCCGCACGCCGTCCGACGCCAAGGCCGCGACCAGCTATGCCGGGGTCGGGATCTGACCCGTGACCACCACCACCCACTGCCCCTACTGCAGCCTCCAGTGCGGCATGACCCTCGTCCGCGAGGGTCGTGCCGCCCTGGCGGTGCAGCCGTGGCCGGACTTCCCCGTCAACGAGGGCGCGCTGTGCCGCAAGGGCTGGAGCGCGGCCGGGCTGCGCGGCAGCCGCGAGCGGCTGACCAGCCCGCTCGTGCGTGACCGGGGGACCGGGGAGCTGCGCACCGCGTCGTGGGACGAGGCGCTCGACCTCGTGGCGTCGTCGGTGCGGTCGCTGCAGGCGTCGTACGGCGCGGACGCGGTGGCGGTCTTCGGCGGCGGTGGGCTGACCAACGAGAAGGCCTACCAGCTCGGCAAGCTGGCCCGGGTCGCGCTGGGGACCTCCCAGATCGACTACAACGGGCGCTGGTGCATGTCGTCGGCCGCGTCGGCCGGCAACCAGGCCTTCGGCATCGACCGGGGGTTGCCCTTCCCGCTGGCCGACGTCGAGCTGGCCGACGTCGTCGTGCTCGTCGGCTCCAACCTGGCCGAGACGATGCCCCCTGCGGCCCGCCACCTCGACCGGCTCCGCGCCCGCGGTGGGCACGTGGTGGTGATCGACCCCCGTCGTACGACGACCGCCGACCGGGCCGACACCTTCCTCCAGCCGGTGCCCGGCACGGACCTGGCCCTCGCGCTGGGGCTGCTGCACCTCGTGGTGGCGGCCGGGGACGTGGACGAGGACTACGTGGCCTCCCGGACGACGGGCTTCGAGGACGTGCGCCGCTCCGTCGCAGCCTGGTGGCCCGAGCGGGTCGAGCGCGTGACCGGCGTGCCCGTCGCGGAGCTGCACGCGCTCGCGGGGCTGCTGGGCTCCTCGGCGCGTGAGGCGGGGAAGGTGATGGTGCTGACCGCGCGCGGCGCCGAGCAGCACAGCCAGGGCACCGACACGGTGCTCGCCTGGATCAACCTGGTGCTGGCCCTCGGGATGCCGGGTCGGGTCGGCGCGGGCTACGGCTGCCTCACCGGGCAGGGCAACGGTCAGGGTGGGCGCGAGCACGGCCAGAAGGCCGACCAGCTGCCCGGCTACCGGATGATCGACGACCCGGCCGCGCGCGAGCACGTGGCGCGGGTGTGGGGCGTCCCGGCTGCGTCGCTCCCGGGCCAGGGGCGCTCGGCCTACGAGCTGCTCGACTCCCTCGGCCAGGAGGGGGGCGCGAAGGCGCTGCTGGTCTTCGGCTCCAACATCGTCGTCTCCGCGCCCAACGCGACGCAGGTGACCTCGCGGCTGGAGGCGCTGGACCTCCTGGTGGTCGCCGACATCGTGATGTCGGAGACCGCGGCCATGGCCGACGTCGTCCTGCCGGTCACCCAGTGGGCCGAGGAGACCGGCACCATGACCAACCTCGAGGGTCGGGTGATCCTGCGTCAGCAGGCCGTCACGCCGCCCGACGGGGTGCGCAGCGACCTCGAGGTGATGGCCGGCCTGGCGTCGCGGCTCGGGTCGGCCGGGGTCTTCTCGGACGTCCCCGAGGAGGTCTTCGCGGAGCTGGCGCTCGCCTCGGCCGGCGGCAGGGCCGACTACGCCGGGATCACCTATGACCGGATCCGCGACGAGCACGGGGTGTTCTGGCCGTGCCCGACCGCCGACCACCCGGGGACGCCGCGGCTCTTCGCCTCCTCCTTCGCGACGGCGTCCGGGCTCGCGCGGTGCATCGCGGTCGAGCACCGCGGTGCCGCGGAGGTGCCGTGTGACGCCTTCCCGGTGCACCTGACGACCGGGCGGGTGCTCGCGCAGTACCAGTCCGGCGCCCAGACCCGCCGGATCAAGGACCTGCCCGACACCGGCCCCTTCGTCGAGCTGCACCCGATGCTGGCCGACCGGATCGGCGCCCACGACGGCGACCTCGTCGTCGTCGCCACGCGCCGCGGCGAGCTCAAGGCGCCCGCGCGGGTGGTGTCGACGATCCGGCCCGACACGATCTTCGTGCCCTTCCACTGGGTCGGCGCCAACCGGCTCACCAACGACGCGCTCGACCCGTCGAGCCGGATGCCGGAGTTCAAGGTCTGTGCCGCGGCGGTGCGCACGTGAGCGGCCGTCTTCGCATCGTCGTGGTCGGCAGCGGAATGGCTGCGACACGGCTGGTGGAGGAGCTGATGGCGTCGCCGGCCTCGGCCGACCTGGACGTGACCGTGCTCGGCGACGAGGACCACGCGCCGTACAACCGGATCCTGCTGTCGGCCGTCCTCGAGGGCACGCACGGCTCCGACGCGATCACGCTGCGCGCTCCTGAGTGGTACGCCGAGCACGGGGTCGACCTGCGGCTCGGTGCGCGGGTCCTCGGGGTCGACCGGGAGCGGCGCGACGTGATGCTCGTGGACGGGACCGTGTTGCCCTACGACCGCCTGGTCCTCGCCACCGGATCCATCCCCAGCCTCCCGCCGATCCGCGGGCTGGTGCGCCTCGACGGCTGGCTCCACGACGCCGTCCACGCCTTCCGCTCGCTCGACGACTGTCGGCGTCTGATGGCGGCGATCGGGGTCGGAGTGCCCAACGCGGGCGACGAAGTCGCCGCGGTTGGTGACCAGACCGCGTCTCCCGTTGTGCGTCCTGCCCAACGAGCAGTCGTGGTGGGCGGCGGACTGCTCGGTCTCCAAGTGGCCCGGGCGTTGAGCGTGCGCGGCCTCGACGTCGAGATCGTGGAGGGCGGCGAGCACCTGCTGCGCAGCCAGGTCGGCAGCAAGGCCGGCCAGGTGCTGGCCCGCGACCTGCGCCGGCTCGGCACCACCGTCTACACCGGCGCACGGGCCGTCCGGATGAGCGACACCGACGCCACGGACGGGCAGGGCGCGGTCGGCCTGCGCCTCGATAACGGCTACACCCTCGACACCGACCTCGTCGTCCTCACCGCCGGCGGCCGCCCCAGCACCGCGCTGGCCCGCGGGGCCGGCCTCGAGGTCCGGCGCGGGATCGTGGTCGACGACCGCCTCGCCTCGGTCACCGACCCCGACGTCTTCGCGATCGGCGACTGCGCCGAGCACGGCGGCCGCACGACCGGCTTCGTCGGTCCGGCCTGGGAGCAGGCCGCGCTCCTCGCCCAGCGACTCACGGACCCGGACGGTGACGCCACCTACACCGGCAGCCGCAGCGTCGCCCGACTGCGCGCGACCGGCCTCGACGTCGCGGTCCTGGGCGACCCCGAGCGGGCCACGGCCGAGGGGGGCGAGGTCGTCGAGGTGACCAACCCGATCGTCGGCTCGCACCGCAAGCTCGTCGTGAGCGACGGCGTCATCGTCGCCGCCACGCTCGTCGGGGACCTGTCGCGGATCGGCCTGATCACGCAGTACTTCGACCACGGCACCCGCCTCTCCGGCACCGAGCCTGCAGCCCTCCTCATGGGCGACCGCAAGGCCCCGCCGACCCGCCTCGCCGACGACGCCGAGATCTGCGCGTGTGCCGGTGTCAGTGCCGGCCGCATCCGCGCGTGCACCTCGCTCGACGAGGTCCGGGCAACCACCCGCGCCACCACCGGCTGCGGCGGCTGCTCGTCGTCCGTCGCCCAGCTCCTCGCCGACCGGCCCGCTCTCACCCCCTCGTCCTGACCCCTCGCCCTGACCGCAGCACCTTCAAGGAGATCGCCATGACCCCCACCCCGGACCACAAGCGACTGACCCTGGTCGTCGTCGGCCACGGCATGGTCGGCCACCGCTTCGTGCAGGCGGCCATCGAGCGCGGCCTGACCGAGACCTACGACGTCGTGGTCGTCGGCGAGGAGTGCCGCCCGGCCTACGACCGGGTCGCCCTCACCTCCTTCTTCGAGGTCGGTGCCGAGGAGCTCTCCCTCCTGCCCACCGGTGCGTACGACGACCCGCGGGTGCGCCTGCTCACCGGCACCGAGGTCACGGGGCTGGACCCCGCGACGCGCACGGTGCTGCTCGCCGACGGCGAGGTGCTCGGCTACGACGAGCTGGTGCTGGCCACCGGGGCGACGCCGTTCGTGCCGCCGATCCCCGGCAAGGACCTGCCCGGCTGCTTCGTCTACCGCACGATCGAGGACCTCGAGGCGATCCGCGAGGCGGCGGCCGGCGCGAGCGTCGGCGCGGTCATCGGCGGGGGACTGCTCGGCCTCGAGGCCGCCAACGCGCTGGCCCAGCTCGGGCTGGAGACCCACGTCGTCGAGATGGCACCGCGGCTGATGGCGGTGCAGGTCGACGACGCCGGCGGCGCGATGCTGACCCGTCACATCGAGAAGCTCGGGCTGAAGGTCCACACGAGCGCGGCCACCGAGGCCGTCCTCGGCGAGACCCACGTGACCGGCCTCGCGCTGCGCGGCCAGGAGCCGATCGCGGCCGAGGTCGTCGTGTTCTCGGCCGGCATCCGCCCCCGTGACGCCCTGGCCCGCGCAGCCGGCCTCGACCTCGCCGAGCGCGGCGGGGTCCTGGTCGACGAGCAGTGCCGCTCCTCCGACGCGCACGTCTGGGCGATCGGCGAGTGCGCGGCGCCGGCCGGTCGGATGTATGGCCTGGTCGCCCCCGGCTACACCATGGCCGAGGTCGTCGTCGACGCGCTGCTCGGTGGCCCCGGCGCCTTCACCGGCGCAGACATGTCCACCAAGCTCAAGCTCCTCGGTGTCGACGTCGCGTCCTTCGGCGACGCCCACGGCACCACCGAGGGCGCGCTCGAGCTGGTCTTCGCCGACGCCGTCGCGGGCCACTACAAGAAGCTCGTGGTCACCCAGGACGGCAAGTACCTCCTCGGCGGCATCCTCGTCGGCGACGCCTCGGCGTACGGCGTCCTGCGCCCGATGGTCGCCGCCGACGGCACGAGCGGCATCGAGCTGCCGGCCAACCCCGAGGACCTGATCCTCCCGGCGACCCGGGGTGCGGTCGAGATCGGCCTGCCGGACGAGGCGGTCGTGTGCTCCTGCAACAACGTGACGAAGGGCGAGATCCTCGCGAGGGTCTCGACAGGCTCGACCAACGGCGGCCGCTCGACCGACGAGGACACCGACGAGCCGTGCAGCGACGCCACGTGCGTGACGAGGTGCTCGGGGGCCGGCAGCACCTGCGGGTCGTGCAAGCCGACGGTGAAGAAGATCGTGGAGGACCATTTCGCGTCGGTCGGCAAGGTCGTCGACCGGAGCCTGTGCGAGCACTTCGCGCTCACGCGTCAGGAGGTGTTCGACGTGGTGGCCGTCCACGGCTACACGCGCTTCGACGACGTGATCGAGGGCCACGGCACCGGCCGCGGCTGTGACATCTGCAAGCCGGTCGTCGCCTCGGTGCTCGCCTCCCAGCTCGGCGGCCACGTCCTCGCGCCGGCCAACCGTCCACTCCAGGACACCAACGACGCCTACCTCGCCAACATCCAGAAGAACGGCACCTACTCGGTCGTCCCGCGCATCCCCGGCGGCGAGATCACCGCCGAGAAGCTGATCGTCATCGGCGAGGTAGCCCGCGACTTCAACCTCTACACCAAGATCACCGGCGGCCAGCGGATCGACCTCTTCGGCGCCCGCATGGAGGAGCTGCCGCTGATCTGGCGCCGCCTCGTCGACGCCGGCTTCGAGTCCGGGCACGCCTACGGCAAGTCGCTGAGGACGGTGAAGTCGTGCGTCGGGTCGACCTGGTGCCGCTACGGCGTGCAGGACTCGACGTCGCTGGCGATCATGCTCGAGGAGCGCTACCGCGGGCTGCGCTCGCCCCACAAGCTCAAGGGCGGCGTCAGCGGCTGCGCCCGCGAGTGCGCCGAGGCGCGGTCCAAGGACTTCGGCGTCATCGCGACCGAGAAGGGGTGGAACCTCTACGTCGCCGGCAACGGCGGCGCCACGCCCGTCCACGCCCGGCTCCTCGCCGGCGACCTCGACACCGAGACGCTGGTGCGCTACCTCGACCGCTTCCTCATGTACTACATCCGCACCGCCGACCGCCTGCAGCGCACCGCCCCCTGGGTCGACGGCCTCGAGGGTGGTCTCGACCGGGTCCGTGAGGTGGTCGTGGAGGACTCGCTGGGGCTCGGCAGCGAGCTCGAGGCGGCGATGGACGCCCACGTCGACGGCTACTTCGACGAGTGGGCCGCCACGCTCGAGGACCCCGACAAGCTGGCCCGCTTCGTGTCGTTCGTCAACGCCCCCGGCACGCCCGACCCGCACATCACCTTCCGCGAGGAGCGCGACCAGATCGCCCCGGCCGACTCCGACGGTCCGGTCGTGCTCGGCGCGACCATCCCGGTCGGTGCCCCCGCGACAGCTGCGGCGGTGACCCGATGACGACGACGAGCCAGACCACGAGCAGCGCGCACACGACGTACACCGTGGTGTGCCGGCTCGACCAGATCGAGCGCGAGGGAGGCGTTGTCGCCCTGGTCGGCGGGGCCGCGGTGGCCGTCTTCCGGACCTACGACGACGAGGTGTTCGCGCTCAACAACTACGATCCTTGTTCACGGGCCTCGGTGCTGGCCCGTGGCATCGTCGGCACGCGGGGGGACGTCCCGTTCGTGGCGTCGCCGATGCACAAGCAGGCGTTCGACCTGCGCACCGGGCACTGCCTCGACGACGCGGCGGTGCGGGTCATGACGTACGACGTGCAGGTCAGCGATGACGGCCAGGTCCTGGTGGGAGGCGTGAGATCGAGCAGCTAGACGAGACCCCGACGGCGTCCCTGACCGGTTTCCGGATCGGGGTCACGGCCGCGCGCAAGGTCGAGGAGCAGCTCCAGCTCTTCGAGCGCCGGGGAGCGACCACGGTCTGGGCGCCCGCACTGTCGCTGGGCGCCAACCACGTCGACGACGCGGTGCTCCGCGCCGCCACCGACGAGGTGCTGAGTCGACCCATCGACGTCTTCCTGGCGACGACCGGCATCGGGATGAAGGGCTGGTTCGCCGCGGCCGAGGCGTGGGGCATCCTCGACGACCTCCTGGCCGCGCTGGGACGGGCCGAGATCCTCGCGCGCGGGCCCAAGAGCGTCGGGGCGCTGCGTCGTCGTGGGCTGCGCGAGCTGTGGTCGCCGGCGTCGGAGGAGTTCGAGGACGTGCTCGAGCACCTGCGTGGGCGCGACCTCACCGGTCTGCGCATCGTGGTGCAGGAGCACGGGCAGTCGCTGTCGATGGTCGCCCACGCGCTGCGGCGCCGCGGTGCGGACGTGACGACCGTGACGGTCTACCGCGTCGTCGCGGCCGAGGACCCGGAGCCGATGTTCCACCTGATCGACGAGATCGCCGACCGGGCCGTGCACGCGGTCACCTTCACCTCCGCGCCCGCCGTCGCCGCGCTGATGGACGCGGCCGGGTCGACCGGGCGGCGCGAGGAGGTCGTCGGCGCCTTCCAGGCCGACGTGATCGCCTCGTGCGTCGGGCCGGTGACGGCCGCGGCCTTCGAGATGTGGGGGGTGCCGACGATCTATCCCGAGCGCTCGAGGCTGGTCGCGATGGTCAAGCAGCTCGAGACCGAGCTCCCCTCGCGCTCGTCCGGCCTGAGCCTGGAGGTCGCCGGGCACACGCTGCTCCTGCACGGCGACGAGATCCTGCTCGACGGGGTCGAGGTCAAGCTGTCCCCGGCTCCGTGGGCGGTCCTCCAGGCGCTGCTGGTCAACCCCGGTCACGTGGTGTCCCGCCGCGATCTCCTCGCGGCGCTGCCCTCGGGCATCGCCGGCTCCGAGCACGCCGTCGAGATGGCGGTCGCGCGGCTGCGGGCCGCGATCGGGACGCGGATGATCCAGACGGTCGTCAAGCGCGGCTACCGGCTGGCGGTGAGCACGTGAGCACGACGTCGTCTGCGCCCCACCGGCTGGTGACGGTCGCCCACGGCACCCGCAAGAGCGGTGGCAACGAGGTCGCCCGCGAGATCACCGTCGCCGCCGGCCTCGCGCTCGGCACGGAGGCGGTGTGCTCCTACGTCGAGCTGTCCGAGCCGCTCTTCGAGGACGTGGTCGCGGCGGACGCCACCCCCACGGTCGTCGTGCCCCTGCTGCTCTCCACCGGCTTCCACCTGCGCCAGGACCTGCCCCGCATGGCTCGTGGTGCCACGGGACCGTTGGTGCTCGGGCGGCCGCTCGGTCCTCACCAGCTGGTTGCCCGGGCCCAGCTCGACCAGCTCGCCCGTGTCGGTGCCCGTCCGGGTGACGGGCGGCTCGTGCTCGTCGCCGCCGGCTCCTCCGACCCGCTGGCCACCCGTGACCTCACCCGAGCGGCAGAGCTGCTGGGTCGGCTCTGGGGCTCGCCGGTCGAGGTCGCGACCCTCTCGGCACTCGGTCGTCGTCCCGCCGAGGTGGTGCGTGCGGGGGACGTCGTGTCGCCCTACCTGCTCTCGCCGGGCTTCTTCGCCGACCGGGCCCGCTCCGAGTCGCTCGCCGCCGGGGCCGCCGTCGTCGCCGACGTCATCGGCCCGCACCCGCTCGTCGTCGACCTGGTCGTGCAGCGCACCGGTGCGCTGAAGAGCGTGCGGCAGACCGCCTGAGGTCTCCGGCACACGACCCGCGACGGGCAGACCCGCCACGGGCAGACCCACCACCACAGCCCACCGCAGCGCATCACCCCCGGTCGAGGTCCAGCGCCTCAGGGGTGTGCAGCCGCACCATGAACCGCCGGGTGTGTGCCGGAACGCGGCTCGCGGTCGCCCTCGACACCCCGACCATCACCGCGAAGGCGAGGGGCACGCTCCAGGCAGCAGGCTGCTCGAGGAGTACGGCGGGCCACCCGGTCGCGGATCCCTCCAGGAGCGTCCACATCACCCCGGCACCGGAGCCGAGGCCGCCGGCCAGCATGCCGGCCACGGCGCCGACGTCGGTCAGGCCGCGCCACCAGATGCCCAGCAGCAGGAGCGGGCAGAAGGTGGAGGCTGCGACCGCGAAGGCCAGGCCGACCGCGCGGGCGACCCCGATGCTCGGCACGGCCAGCGCGATCGTCAACGGCACCAGCACCGCGACGACCGCGGCGACGCGGAAGGCGGTGACCCCCGAGAGGCGACGACCGCCGAGCACGGTGAGCGAGCGGCCGGTCACGTCCTGGCTGATGACGCCCGCGACGGCGATCGCCAGGCCCGAGGAGGTGGAGAGGAACGCGGCGAACGCCCCGGCGGTCACGAGCCCCGCGAGCAGCTCGCCGCCGATGCCCGGGACCATCAGCCGGGGGAGCTCCAGCACCAGCACGTCCGAGCGGCCCGACGCGGCCAGCTCGCCGGCGTACACGCGACCGAGCGCGCCGTAGACCGGCGGCAGGACGTAGAAGATGCCGAGCAGGACGAGGACGACCAGCGTCGTGCGTCGGGCGGCGCGACCGTCGGGGTTGGTGTAGAAGCGCACGACCACGTGCGGCAGGCCCATCGTGCCGAGGAACGTGGCGATGATCAGCGAGTAGGTGAGGTAGAGGCCCTCGGAGCCCCCGCTGGCGAGCGGCACGGACCACGAGTCGTCGGCCGGCATCCTGCTGCCGGGCGTGCCGTCCCCGACCCACACGATGAGCAGCACCACGAGGGGGAGGAGGAGTGCGGTGAGCTTGAGCCAGTACTGGAAGGCCTGGACGAAGGTGATGCTCCGCATCCCGCCTGAGGTGACGTTGGCGAGGACGACCGCGCCGACGATGACGGGGCCGACCCAGGTGGGGGCACCGATCGCGGCCCGGATGGTCAGGCCCGCGCCGTGGAACTGCGGGAGCAGGTAGAGCCAGCCGATCGCCACCACCATCACCGAGCAGGTGGCGCGGACCCGGCGCGAGCCCAGCCGGGCCTCGGCGAAGTCGGGGAGCGTGTAGGCCCCGCTGCGACGCAGCGGCGCGGCGACCAGGACGAGCAGGAGGAGGTAGCCGGCCGTCCAGCCGATGGGGTACCAGAGCATGTCGGCGCCGAAGGTCAGCACCAGCCCGGCGACGCCGAGGAAGGACGCGGCGGAGAGGTATTCACCCCCGATCGCCGAGGCGTTGAGCGCCGGGCGCACCGAGCGGGAGGCGACGAAGAAGTCGCTGGTGGTGCGGGAGAAACGCAGCCCCCACGTGCCGATCAGCAGCGTCGCCAGCGTCACGAGCACCACGGCGACCAGGCCGGTGACGGTTTCGGTGCTCATCTCACTGCTCGATCTCGCTCAGGAGGTCGGCGAAGTCGCGCTCGTTGCGCTCGGCACGACGGACGTAGCGCCAGCCGAGCAGCACCAGGAGGGGGTAGACCAGGCCACCGAGCAGCAGCCAGGCCAGCGGGATCCCGAGCAGTGTCACCTCGGAGAGCCCGGGCACGACCCGGAAGGCCAGCGGCAGCGAGCCGACCGTCAGGACCAGCACCAGGATCGTCCGGGCGGCCAGGCGAAGCTGCTCGCGCAGCAGCGAGCCGAGGTAGACCGAGCCGAGGCGGGTCTCGTCGTCGATGTCGCCGGTCCGTGTGCGGGGGGTGTGGCGACGTGGTGGGCCGGTCACCCGCACCCGCTCGGGGCGGGGTCCCTCCGTCACGACACCCTCACCGCGCGCTCATCCGCCGGCCCGCTTCAGCAGCAGGTCGCGCAGCTCGCGCGTGTGCCGGCGACTGACCACGAGCTCGGCCAGCCCGCCGGGACCGGGGCCGCTCACGACGACCGAGCAGCGCCCGGCGTCCATGCGCACCTCGCGGACGTGGGCGAGGGACACCAGCAGCGAGCGGTGGATCCGCACGAAGCCGGCCACCTTCCACTCCTCCTCGAGCGTCGACAGCGCCACACGGACCAGGTGGGAGCCGTCGGCGGTGTGCAGCCGGGCGTAGTCACCCTGTGCCTCCACGTGCGTCACGTCGGCCCGGTCGACGAACCGGGTCACGCCGCCACGCTCGACCGGGATCTGCGTGCTCTGCGCCGGGGCGGGCGCCCGCTCGCTGCCCTCGACCACCCGTCGTACGGCCTCGGCGAGGCGGTCGGCGCGCACCGGCTTGAGGACGTAGTCGACCGCGCGGAGCTCGAAGGCGTCGACCGCGTGGGCCTCGTGGGCGGTCACGAAGACGATCGGCGGCGGGGTCTTGAAGCGCGAGAGGACCTGGGCCAGCTCGAGCCCGGTCAGGCCGGGCATCTGGATGTCGAGGAACACGACGTCGACGTCGAGCTCGTGCAGCGTCCGCAGGCCCTCGGCCGCCGAGTCGCAGGTGATGACCTCGCCGATGCGGGGATCGCGGGCGAGCAGGTAGGCGAGCTCGTCGAGCGCCGGCCGCTCGTCGTCGACGACGAGGACCTTGAGGTCGGTGGTGGGGCTCATGGGGGGACTCTCACGGCTGCACTCCGGGGGCGAACTTGGGGACGCGAACGATCACCTTCGTGCCGGCGCCGGGGGCAGTCTCCACGACGAGGCCGAAGTCGTCACCGAAGGTGTTGCGCAACCGGCTGTCGACATTGCCGAGCCCGACCGAGTCGAGGGCGGTGTCACCGGCCAGGGCTCGTCGTACGCGCTCGGGGTCCTCCCCGACGCCGTCGTCCTCGACCTCGATCACGCACTCCTGCCCGCGGTCGAGCGCGACGATCCGCACGTGACCGGCACCCTCGACGTTGGCCAGGCCGTGGCGCACGGCGTTCTCGACGAGGGGCTGGATGCACAGGAAGGGTACGGCGACCGGCAGCACCTCCGGCGCGATGCTGAGCGTCACGGTGAGCCGGTCACCGAAGCGCGCCTGCTCGAGCAGCAGGTAGCGCTCCACGGAGCGAAGCTCCTCCGCGAGCGTCGTGAAGTCGCCGTGGCTGCGGAAGGAGTAGCGCGTGAAGTCGGCGAACTCCAGCAGCAGCTCGCGGGCCCGGTCGGGGTCGGTGCGCACGAAGCTGGCGATCGCGCCGAGCGAGTTGTAGATGAAGTGCGGGCTGATCTGCGCGCGCAGCGCCCGGACCTCGGCCTCGATCGCCCGGGTGCGCGACGCGTCGAGCTCGGCGAGCTCGAGCTGGCCCGACACCCAGGTGGCGACCTCGTCGGCGGCCCGGGCCAGGCCGGCGGTGGAGTAGGGCGCGAAGGCCTGGAGGGTGCCGACGATGCGCTCCTCGACGACCAGCGGACTCACCACCGCGGTGCGGACGGGGCAGCCGCTGTCGCCGCAGGCCAGGTCGGGACGGTCGAAGACCCGCGTGGCGCCGCGCTCTAGCGTGGCGGTCACCAACGCGTCGGTCTGGTCGCGGTGGTGCGCGCCCGTGCCGTCCCAGGCCAGTGCCGTCGCGGTGTCGGTCAGCGCCATCGCGGGGGTGCCGAGCAGGGAGCGGAGGTGCCGGATCGAGCGCTCGGCCGACTCGGCGGTCAGGCCCCGACGCAGGGCGGGTGAGGCCAGGGAGGCGCTGTGGAGCGTCCGGAAGGTCGCTCGGTCGGCTTCCGTGCCGAGGTGGGTCCGCCGCCACGCGCGCATGGTGGTCATCGTGCACCACCCGGCGCCCGGGGGCGGGCTCCCTCAGCGGAAGTCGATGAGCAGCATCCCGCTGTCGTCGTCGGTGGGCGGCGGGATCGGCACGGTGTCCTCCGACTGACCCCTGCCCTCGAGGTCGAGCCCGGGCGCCTCCGGCCGGTCGACGACCTGGGCGCGCAGGCAGCGGGTCAGGTAGGGCAGCTGCATCCCGTCCATGCCGCGGCCGTAGTCGTCGTAGAGCGCGAGCACCTCGGCGAGCTTGGCCGCACGGGCCTCCTCGTCGAGGCCGATGACGTCGGAGCGGGACGCGACCAGGTCCTGGATGGAGTGCCGGTCGACGGTCTGCCAGTTCTTGAAGCTCTCCGCGTTCGGCTGGTCGAACTGCGTCGCTGCGACCAGCACCGCCAGGGAGTTCCGCTCGGACGGCGGGCTGGCGATGATGCGCCCGAGCTTCTTGACCCACGGGATCCGCTCGTCGCGGGCGTTGAAGACGACCGCGAGATGACCGCCGGGCTTGAGCACTCGGGCGATCTCGGGCAGTGCTCGCTCGTGGTCGAACCAGTGGAAGGCCTGAGCGGCGACCACGACGTCGTAGGAGCGGTCGGAGGCGGGGATGTCCTCGGCCGCGGTGACCGACGTGCGCACCTCCGGCAGCCGCGCGCGCAGCAGATCCAGCATCGCGGCGTCCGGGTCGGTGGCGTGCACGTCGTGCCCCAGCGCCACCAGCTGCTCGGTCAGCTTGCCGGTGCCGGCCCCGAGCTCGAGCACCGTGAGGGGCTCGGCGGAGGTCGCCCAGGCGACGGCGTCGCGGGTGTAGGACGGGCGGCCGCGGTCGTAGACGTCGGCCACGCCACCGAAGGATCGGGCGGCGCTGCCGGAGCGGGAGGGTCGGTCGGTCATCAGGTCGAGGTTACCCGCGGATAGCCTTCCACCGTGGCTTCCGATCCCCTTGCGTGGCTGGTGTCTCTCGAAGGCGTCCCGTCCGCCTATGCCGCCGTCCGCGACGGCATCGACGTGATGCTGCGTGACCGCGGGCTGCGACGCACGTCGCCCGAGACCACGGCCGAGTCGCTGCTGCGCGGGGCGCAGGCCAGCGCGGTGCTCGAGGGGTCGTCGTCCACGCTGGCGCAGGTGCTCGAGGGGGGCGGTGACGACATCGCCCAGGACTCGCTGCGCGTCTCGACCGAGCTGCTGTCGCTGGCCCCGCTGATGGCCCGATCGCCGCTCCAGGCGCTGGCCCGGCTGCACGCGCTCGCCGCGTCCTCGTTGCCCGACGACCGCCGTGGCCGCCCCCGCGACGACGAGTCCGCCGCGCGGCTGCGCGACATCTCCGCTCTGCTCACCCGTCCGACCGACGCGCCCGCGCTGCTCGTGGCCTCGCTGATCCACGCCGAGCTGATCACCGCAGCGCCCTTCCCCTCCCACAACGGCATCGTCGCGCGCGCGGCGGAGCGGCTGCTGCTCCTCTCCCGCGGTGTCGACGAGAAGTCGCTGGTCGTGCCGGAGGCCGGGCACCTGGCGCTCCGCCCGGCCTACGAGTCCAACCTGCGGGGCTACGCCGAGGGCGGCGCGGCCGGCATGCACGCGTGGATCCTCTACGGCGCCGAGGCGTTCGCCGCCGGCGCCGAGGCGAGTCCGTTGCGGCGGGCGGCGGACTGATCCGCGGCGTCGAGAGCACGTGCAGGTGGCGCCCGAATCTCACTGGACTCGAACGCCACCGCTGACACGTGGGCGCTTGGCTACCAAGCGTGCATCGCCAACTGCTGCTCCGGGAATGTCCCGGAAGACAGCGCCCTGTAGGAAGGGAGATCGCCGCGTGGGTACCCGGCTCACGTGCTGCTCTTGAGTTGTTCTTCTCCTCTGTTCTACGCCGCTTTGCCCAGCCCTACAAGGGTTGACATTTGGCCTGGGGACGAGGCGGGCGTGGCGCCCTGACGTCGTACGACGGCACTCAGGCGCCGAGGCGACGCTTGCGGGCGTTGACCCACAGGACGCTGCCGACCGCGGCCGCGCCACCGACCGCGAGCACGGCCAGGGTGGGCTTCGCCGGGGGCAGGCGCAGGCCGTTGCCGAGGGCCACGGGCTTGGTGAAGACCAGCACGGGCCAGCCGTTGGCCGAGGCCACCTTGCGCAGCTCGCGGTCGGGGTTGACCGCGTGCGGGTGCCCGACGACCTCGAGCATCGGCACGTCGGTGATCGAGTCGCTGTAGGCGAAGCACTCGGCCAGGTCGTAGCCCATCTCCTCGGCCAGCTCGCGGATCGCCTCGGCCTTGACCTCGGCGTAGGCGTAGTAGGAGATCTCGCCGGTGTACTTGCCGTCCTCGATCTCCAGGCGCGACGCCACGACGCGGTCGGCGCCGAGCAGCTCTCCGATCGGGTCGACGAGCTCGCTGCCGGAGGCGGACACGATGACGATGTCGAGCCCGGCGGCCCGGTGCTGCTCGATGAGCGAGACCGCTTCGTCGTAGACCAGCGGGTCGACCACGTGGTGCAGCGTCTCGGCGACGATCTCGCGCACGGTCGCGACGTCCCAGCCGGCGCACAGCTGCGACATGAACTGCCGCATCTTCTCCATCTGGTCGTGATCGGCGCCGCCGACGAGGTAGACGAACTGGGCGTAGGCCGAGCGCAGCACCGCGCGTCGCGAGATCAGCCCTCCGGCCTGGAAGGGGCGGGAGAAGGCGAAGGTGCTCGACTTGGCGATGATCGTCTTGTCGAGGTCGAAGAAGGCCGCGGTCGGCGCCATGGGTCCATCGTAGGGGGAGGTCCACGCGCCACCTGTCATCCACAGGCCCCGGGCCAGGCCTGCTCGTCCACAGGCTGCGCCCAGCAGGGGTTGGGCTCTCCGTCCCTCCGGGGAGGCTCCTGGTCATGACTGCACCCCTGTTCGTGACCCGGGACGAGACCCTGCTCGACGAGCTCCTGCGGCTCGCTGCCGCCGCCGGCATCACGCCGGACGTCGCACGCGACTGCGCCGCGGCCCTGCGCGGGTGGAGCGGAGCGCCCCTGGTGCTGCTGGGCGCCGACCTCGCCGTGGAGATGGCCCACATCTCGCCCGCCCGGCGTGCCGGGGTGCACGTCGTGGCCTGGGGCGGGGTCCCCGACGAGCTCTTCCGCACCGCGCTCGCCGTCGGCGCCGAGGACGTCACGGAGCTGCCGCGCTCGGACACCTGGTTGATCGAGACCCTCACCGACCTCGGTGACGACACCCCCTCGCGGGGCCTGGTGCTGGGCGTCGTCGGGGGCTCCGGCGGTGCCGGTGCGACGACCTTCGCCTGTGCGTTGGGGCAGATGGCGGCGGAGCGGGGCCCGGCGGTGGTGATCGACTGCGACCCCCTCGGCCCCGGTGTCGACCGGGTGCTGGGGGTCGAGGCCTACGACGGCTTCCGCTGGGACGCGCTGTGCCAGACGACCGGTCGGCTCAGCGGTCGAGCGCTGCGCGAGGCGCTGCCTCGTCGCGGCGCCCTCGGCGTGCTCTCGTGGTACTCCGGCTCACCCGGCACCCTCCAGCCCTTCGCCGTGCGCGAGGCGCTGTCGGCTGCGGGCCGCGGGCACGACGCGGTCGTGCTCGACCTGCCGCGCTCGCCCCAGCCGGTGGTCGACGAGATCGTCTCGCGCTGCGACCTGGTGCTGATGCTCGTGGTGCCGAGCGTGGCCGGGGTGGCTGCCGCGGCCCGCACCAGCGCCCGCTTCGGTGCGCCACCCCAGCTGCGACTGGTGCTGCGGGGTCAGGGCCTTGCGGCGCGCGACGTCAGCCGGGCGACCGGGGTGCCGGTCGTCGCCGAGATGAGCGACCAGCGGGGGCTGGCCGAGACCATCGACCTCGGGCTCGGGCCGATCCGCTCGCGCCGCGGGCCGCTCGGGCGTGCCGCCACCGAGGTGCTGCAACGGGTGACCGTCATGGGTCAGGCGGCGTGACGCTCCCGGCCGGAGCGGTCGAGCAGGTCCGCGACCGCCTGGCCCGCGATCCCGGCGACCTCACGCCGCACCGGGTCGCCGAGGCGCTGCGAGCGACCGGTCGCCCGGTCGGTGACGCCACCGTCCTGGAGGTCTACGAGAGCCTGCGCCGAGACGTCGTCGGGGCCGGCCCGCTGGAGCCGCTGCTGCGGCTGCCGGGGGTCACCGACGTCCTCGTCAACGGCCCCGACCAGGTGTTCGTCGACCGGGGAGCCGGGCTCGAGGAGACCGACGTGCGCTTCCCCGACGACGAGGCCGTCCGCCGTCTCGCCCAGCGTCTCGCCGGCGCCGGTGGACGCCGGCTCGACGACGCGACGCCCTACGTCGACCTCCGCCTGGTCGACGGCACCCGCTGCCATGCGGTGCTCGCTCCGGTCTCCCGCCCGGGCACCTCGATCTCGTTGCGGGTCCCACGCCGGCGGGTGTTCACCCTCGCGGAGCTCGTCGCCGACGGGTTCCTGACCGAGCAGTCGGGGCGCCTGGTGGACGCGATCGTCCAGTCCCGGTTGGCGTTCCTCGTCAGCGGCGGCACAGGCACGGGCAAGACGACCCTCCTCGCGGCCCTGCTGTCCCGGGTCCCGGCGCGCGAGCGGCTGGTCCTGGTCGAGGACTCCTCCGAGCTCCGCCCCGACCACCCGCACCTCGTGGGGCTCGAGGCCCGGCCGGCCAACGTCGAGGGCTCGGGCGGGATCGAGCTGCGCACCCTCGTGCGCCAGGCGCTGCGCATGCGCCCCGACCGGTTGGTCGTCGGAGAGGTGCGCGGCGGGGAGGTCGTCGACCTGCTCGCCGCGATGAACACCGGCCACGAGGGCGGCTGCGGCACCCTGCACGCCAACTCGGCCCTCGACGTGCCCTCACGGGTCGAGTCGCTCGCCCTCGCCGCGGGGCTCGGGCGCGAGGCGGCGCACAGCCAGCTCGCGTCCGCCGTCGACGTGGTCCTCCACCTCGTGCGGGGTCGCGACGGTCGTCGCCGGCTCGCCCAGGTCGCGGTGCCGGTGCGCGACCGCACCGGTCTCGTCACCATGAGCGCGGCCGTCGACATCGCCGCCGACGGCTCGGCCGTCGCCGGGCCGGCCGAGGACGGGTTGGTCGACCTCCTCGCGGTCCGCGCGTCGTGACCCTCGCGGCGACCCTCACGGTCGGTGCCGCGGTGGTGGCCGTGTGGCTCGTGTCAGCCCCGCCACCTGGCCCCGTGCCGCTCCGGGCACCTCACGCCCTGCCGCCAGCGCCGGGGCCCCGCGACCTGCTGCGGTGGCGCTGGCTGGTGGCGCCGGGTGCGGTCACGCTCTGGCTGGCGTCCGGGACCGCTCTGGTGCTCGTCCTGCTCGCACTGGCGGTGGTCGTCGCCGCGGGGGTCCTCCTGCGCGCCCGGTCGCGGCGGCTCGCCGAGCGCGCCGCGGGCCAGCGGGTCCTCGAGCTGTGCGGGCACCTGGCGGGCGACCTGGGTGCCGGCCAGCCGCCCGGCGCCGCCCTGGAGCGGGCCGCGGCGACCTGGCCGGCGCTGGCTCCGGTCGCCGCCGCCCACCGGATCGGCTCCGACGTGCCCTCCGCGCTGCGCGAGGTCGCCCGGCAGGCCGGCACCGCCGACCTCCGGCTGGTCGCGGCAGCCTGGCAGCTGACCCACCGCACGGGAGCGGGGCTCGCCGACGCGGTCGACCGCGTGGCCCAGGACCTCCGCGCCGCCCACGCCACCCGACGGATCGTCGACGGGGAGCTCGCCTCGGCCCGAGCGACGTCGCGACTGGTCGCGGCCCTGCCACTGCTGGCCCTGGCGATGGGCTCCGGTGCCGGCGGCGATCCGTGGGGCTTCCTCCTCGGGCATCCGGTCGGGCTCGCGTGCCTCGCGGCCGGGTTGGCCTTCGGCTTCGCCGGACTGTGGTGGATCGAGGCCATCGCCCGCGGTGTGGAGCGGGCCGGATGAGCTGGCTGAGCGCGCTGGCGGTCGCGCTGGCGACAGCGCTGCTGCTGCCGACCGGGCCGCGCTGGGATCACTCAGGGCCGGATCACTCAGGGCCGGATCACTCAGGGCCGGCGCCCGGACCTGGCGCGACGGTCCCGGACGACGGTGGCTGGATGCGTCGGCATCGCTGGCTGCTGGCGCTGCTGGCGGGCCTCGGTGCGTGGCTGTTCGTCGGCGGGACGCCGGGTCTGGTGGCTGGCGTCGTCGTGACGGTCGTCGCGCAGGTCGTCATCGGGCGGGCCGAGTCACCCCAGACGCGACGCGACCGCGAGGCCACGCGTCGCGAGCTGCCGCACGTCGTGACGCTGCTCGCTGCGGCCCTGCGTGCCGGCGTGGCCCCGGCGGAGGCGGCGCGACTGGTCTGCCGGGCGCTGCCCGGTCCGGCCACCACGCGGCTCGACCGCTCGGTGGCCCGGCTGGAGCTGGGGGCCGATCCTGCCGAGGTGTGGTCCCAGCTCGCGCAGGAGCCCGGTCTGGCGCCCCTCGGGCGGGCGCTGTCGCGATCTCACGAGACCGGTGCCTCCGTCGTCACCGCCGTCGAGCGGCTCGCGGACCAGCTGGCCCGGGAGGCCCGCGGTGACGTCGAGGACCGGGCCCGCGCCGTGGGCGTCAAGGCGGCGGTGCCGCTCGGCCTCTGCCTGCTGCCGGCCTTTCTGCTCATCGGCATCGTGCCCCTGGTCGCCGGCCTGATGAGCTCGTTCCAGTGGTGACCGGCGGCCACCAGACGTCCACAGGCGAGTCCCGGACCAGGTTGCCCACAGGGGCGTCGACGGCGCGACGCGGATGTCCCCGCCGCGGCGCAGTCTCGTCCTGCGCGGCCACGTCCGGTGGCCGCGCCAGACCCGAAGGAGACCCCCATGACCGTGACCACCCCGTCACCTCCCGCCCGCAGCCCTCGTCGCTCTCGCGGCCCCCGTCGGAGGGCCGTGGTGCTCCGGTCGGAGCAGGGCATCACCACAGCTGAATACGCCGTCGGCACGGCCGCCGGCGCCGGCCTGGCCGGCCTCCTCTACAAGCTGCTCACCGGGGGCTTCGGTGACAAGATGCTCAAGACCCTCTTCGACCACGTCCTCGGTCTGCTGGGCATCGGATGACCTCTGCCGTCCGACGCGAGCGAGGCGCTGTCACGGCCGAGCTGGCCCTCACGCTGCCGATCCTCGTGGCGGTGACGGTCGGCCTGGTCTGGCTGCTCGCCGTCGGCGCGGCCCAGGTGCGCGTCGTCGACGCGGCACGCGAGACCGCGCGCAGCGTCGCCCGAGGAGACGAGACGTCCGAGGCGGTCGGCCGGGGCCAGCAGGTCGCACCCGACGGCAGCTCGGTCACGGTCACGCAACAGGACGGTCGGGTGGTCGCGGTGGTGACGGGTGCGGTCGCCGGGCCCGGTGGGCTCTTCGACTTCCTGCCCGAGGTCCGGGTCAGTGCCGAGGCGGTCACCCTCGACGAGGGGGAGGGGCCGTGAGGCGATGGCGGCCTGCCGGGCCTGGGCGTCGACGCGATGGCCGGGGCGCCGTCACGGTGGTGGTCGTCGCCCTCGCCGGCTTGCTGCTGCTCCTGGGCTCGGCGCTGGGCGTGGTCGCGGCCCTCGTCGTGGCGCACCGCTCGGCGCAGGCCGCCGCCGACCTGGCGGCGGTCGCCGGGGCCACCGCGCTCCAGCGCGGTCGAGATCCGTGCTCCACGGCGGCCGACGTGGCCGCAGGCAACGGCGCGAGCCTGAGCGCCTGTGCGGTCGTCGGCCGTGACGTCCTGGTCGACGTGTCGGTCACCGGGCCGCGGTGGCTCGGTCAGGACGCCGACCTGGAGGGTCGGGCACGGGCCGGGCCGGCCGGAGTCGGCCCGGTGGGTGTCGTCCCTCAGTAGGGCCGGCGGTCCGGGTCGTTCTCGTCGATGTCGCGGCGTCGCTCGGCCTCCGCGTGCTCGAGCTTCTCGGACAGCTCGTCGATCTTCTTGGCCTCGCGACGCTTGGCCAGCGAGCGCTTCGCACCGAACTTCGAGATGGCCAGGCCCCACAGGACGGCGACACCGGCGCCGACGCCGAGCAGGAAGAGCGTGAGTGCGCCGACCTCGGTGCCGAGCAGCTCGATCTGGCCGGCCGTGGTCTCGGCAGTGAACACGGCGGCGACGATCAGCAGTGCGCCACCGGCGACGAGGAGCAACCCCAGGATGAACATGGTGCTGAGGCTACTCGGATCCAGGGTCCTCGCGCCCCCCTGACGGGTGGGTGGTCAGCCGTGTCCGAGCAGCACGTCGAGGAGCCGGAGGGCGCCGACCTTGTCGAGCGGGTTGTTCTGGTTGCCGCACTTGGGTGACTGGATGCAGGACGGGCAGCCCTCGGCACACGTGCAGGACGCGATCGTCTCGCGCGTCGCGCCCAGCCAGGCGCGGGCGGCGGCGAAGCCACGCTCGGCGAAGCCGGCGCCACCGGGATGGCCGTCGTAGACGAAGACCGTCAGCATCCCGGTGTCGCCGTGCAGGGCGGTGGAGACCCCGCCGATGTCCCAGCGGTCGCAGGTCGCGAAGAGCGGCAGCAGCCCGATGGAGCAGTGCTCGGCGGCGTGCGCGGAGCCGGGCACGTCGGCGGTCGCGAGTCCGGCGCCGGTCAGCAGGTCGTCGGGCACCGTCCACCACACCGCGCTGGTGCGCAGCGCCCGCTCGGGCAGGTCGAGCAGCTCCTCGCCGATCACCTCACCGCTGGGCTGGCGGCGCTTGAGGTAGGACACGACCTGGTGCGAGACGTCGACCTCGCCGAAGGACAACCGGCAGCGACCCCAGGTCTCGTGCGTGCGCTCGGCCACGATCGAGATGTCGGTGATCTCGCGCGCCGAGGTGGAGTAGCCCGGGTCGGCGCGGCCCATCACCGCCACGTGCTCGTCGAGGTCGAGCGTCTCGACCAGCCAGGTCTCGCCCCGGTGGACGTAGACCGCGCCCTCGTGGGCCTCGCTGTGCGCCCGTCCGCCGTCGACGGTGCCGACGACGCGGCCCGTCTCCGACTCCACCAGCTGGATCGGGGACCCGCCGGCGGAGCGGATGTCGGTCAGGTCCGCCGCCCGGCGACGGTCGGTCCAGAACCAGCCCCGCGGCCGGCGGCGCAGCAGGCCGGCGGCGACCAGGCCCGCGACGACGTCGGGAGCGGTGTCGCCGAAGAGGGGGAGGTCGGCATCGGTGAGCGGGATCTCCTGGGCGGCGGCGCACAGGTGCGGGCCGAGCACGTAGGGGTTGTCGGGGTCGAAGACCGTGGCCTCGACCGGTTGCCCGAACAGCGCGTCGGGGTGGTGCACGAGGTAGGTGTCGAGCGGGTCGTCGCGGGCGACCAGGATGCCGAGGGCATCCTGCGCCTCCCGGCCGGCGCGGCCGACCTGCTGCCAGAGCCCGGCGCGGGTGCCGGGGAAGCCGGCCATCAGCACCGCGTCGAGACCACTGATGTCGATGCCGAGCTCGAGCGCGTTGGTGGCGGCCAGGCCGATCAACGAGCCGTCGCGCAGCGCCTGCTCGATCGCGCGGCGCTCCTCGGGCAGGTAGCCACCGCGGTAGGCGGCGACCCGGCCGGGCAGGGACGGGTCCACCTCGGCGAGCAACCCGGCCGCCGTGATCGCCACCTGCTCGGCGCCGCGGCGCGACTTGATGAAGGCGAGGGTGCGCACGTCCTCGGCGACCAGGTCGGCCAGCAGGTCGGCGGTCTCGGAGGAGGCGGCCCGGCGCACGGGCGCGCCGTTCTCGCCGACGTAGGACGTGAAGGGCGGCTCCCACAGCGCGAGCGACACCTCGCCCCGTGGTGAGCAGTCCTCGGTGACGGCCGTGACCGGCAGCCCGGTGAGCCGACCGGCGGCTGTCTCGGGCTCGGCGACCGTGGCGGAGGCGAGGACGAAGGTCGGGTGGGCGCCGTAGTGGGCGCACACCCGGCGCAGCCGGCGCAGCACCTGGCTGACGTGCGCCCCGAAGACCCCGCGGTAGTGGTGGCACTCGTCGACCACGACGTAGCGCAGGGAGCCGAGGAACGCCGCCCACCGTGCGTGGCCGGGCAGCAGCGAGCGGTGCAGCATGTCGGGGTTGGTCAGGACGTATTCGCCGTGGTCGCGCGCCCAGTCACGCAGGTCGTGGCTGCTGTCCCCGTCGTGCGTCGTCACGCGCACGTCGAGGCCCAAGGACGTGAGCCCGGAGAGCTGGTCCTGTGCCAGGGCCTTGGTCGGCGCGAGGTAGAGCACGGTCGCGCCCCGCTGGCCCCGGCTCCCGCGAGCGTCGCGGATCGCGGTGAGCGCGGGCAGCTGGTAGGCCAGCGACTTGCCCGACGCGGTGCCGGTCGAGAGGACGACGTGCTGCCCGACGTGCGCGGCGTCGGCCGCCTGGACCTGGTGACGCCACGGCTGGTCCAGCCCACGCGCGAGGAAGGCCGCGCGCACGTCGTCGGTGACCCAGGACGGCCACGGTGCGTGCACCGCCGCCCGCGCAGGCAGGGTCTCGAGGTGGGTCAGGCGGTCCTCGCGGCCGGGCACTGCGGCCAGGCGTCGCAAGGTCTCGGAACCGCGGCGAGCACGGGAGGAGGCCGTCGACGTCATCCGTCCAGCCTCTCAGGGACGACCGACATCGCAGCCCCGGCACCTCCGCGCGGACCCGCTGAGAGCCGGTCTGAAACCCCGGTGCCGCGCCGTACTCTTTACTTCTTTGTGCAGGTGAGCAGCGGGCGTGGTTTCATATTCCAGTCCAGGTGTGCGGTGGGAGCCTGGACCTCGGAACTGATGACCGCCTCATGGGAGAGAACGTGGACCTGACTCTTGACACGCGCGAGGTCGGTGGTCGCACCATCGTGGCCGTCGGCGGGGAGATCGACGTCTACACGGCGCCCAAGCTGCGTGACCGCATCACCGAGCTGGTCGCCGAGGGCGTCTACGACCTGGTGATCGACATGGAGGCCGTGGAGTTCCTCGACTCGACGGGCCTCGGTGTCCTGGTCGGTGGGCTCAAGAAGGTGCGCGCGCACGACGGCTCGCTGCAGCTCATCTGCAACCAGGACCGGCTGCTCAAGATCTTCCGGATCACCGGTCTCGCCAAGGTGTTCGTGATCCACGAGTCGGCCGAGGCCGCCCTGGCCTGAGCGCCCCCTCGCCGCCCGTCACCGTCAGGTGCCGGGCGCTCCGCCATGCCCGCGTCCAGCGACACGCCGACGTGGCGTGCGTCACACCTCCTGCCGTGCCGGGCGCCTGGCGTGCGTAGACTCCGGCTCGTTCCGTGACCTGAGCCACACTCTGGCTCGCTCTCATCTCGCAGGAGGACGCACATGGCCGGGATCACTCCCGCTGTCGTGGACCTCTCCGGCGGCAATCTCGTCCTGGTCATCGTCGTCGCCCTGATCGCGCTCGGCGCGCTCGCGATGGCGTTCATGTTCCGCCAGGAAGTCCTTGCTGCCGGTGAAGGCACCGCCAACATGCAGAACATCGCCCAAGCCATCCAGGAGGGCGCCAACGCCTACCTGACGCGGCAGTTCAGGACGCTGGCGATCTTCGCCGCCATCGCGTTCTTCGCCCTGCTGGCGCTCCCCGCGGACGAGATGTCGGTCCGGATCGGCCGCTCGATCTTCTTCCTGGCCGGGGCCGGCTTCTCCGCCGCCGTCGGCTACCTCGGGATGAACCTCGCCGTGCGAGCCAACGTCCGGGTCGCCGCGGCGGCCAACGAGCCCGGTGGCCGCGAGCCGGCCATGACGATCGGCCTGCGCACCGGCGCGATGGTCGGCATGCTCACCGTGGGCCTCGGCCTGCTGGGCGCCAGCATCGTCGTCCTGCTCTTCCGGGACCAGGCACCCGACGTCCTCGAGGGCTTCGGCTTCGGTGCCGCGCTGCTCGCCATGTTCATGCGGGTCGGCGGCGGCATCTTCACCAAGGCCGCCGACGTCGGCGCCGACCTCGTCGGCAAGGTCGAGCAGGGCATCCCCGAGGACGACCCGCGCAACGCAGCGACCATCGCCGACAACGTGGGCGACAACGTCGGTGACTGCGCCGGCATGGCGGCCGACCTCTTCGAGTCGTACGCCGTCACGCTGGTCGCCGCGCTCATCCTCGGGTCGCAGGCGTTCGGCGACAAGGGCCTCGTCTACCCCCTGCTCATCCCGGCCATCGGCGCGCTCACGGCCGTCGCGGGCGTCTACCTGACCCGACCCAAGGTCGGCGAGAGCGGCCTCACCACGATCAACAAGGCGTTCTACCTCTCCGCCGGCATCTCCGCGGTGGCGTGCGTGCTCCTGTCGTTCGTCTACCTGCCGACCAGCTTCGCCGACTTCGAGGGCCTCGGCACCAACACCCTCGAGCTGATCTCGGGAGCCCCGGAGGGCAACCCCGCGCTCATCGCGTCGGTGGCCGTGGTCCTCGGCATCGTCATGGCCGCCGGCATCCTGGCCCTGACCGGCTACTTCACCGGCACCGAGTACAAGCCGGTCAAGGACGTCGGCAAGTCCTCGCTCACCGGCGCGGCCACGGTCATCCTGTCCGGCCTCTCGGTCGGCTTCGAGTCGGCCGTCTACACCACGCTGGTCATCGGCACCGCGGTGTTCGGGGCGTTCCTCCTCGGCGGCGCGTCGCTCACGGTGTCGCTCTTCGCCGTGGCGCTCGCGGGCTGCGGCCTGCTCACCACCGTCGGCGTCATCGTCGCCATGGACACCTTCGGGCCCGTCTCCGACAACGCCCAGGGCGTCGCGGAGATGTCCGGCGACGTCAGCCCCGAGGGTGCGCAGATCCTCACCGAGCTCGACGCGGTGGGCAACACCACCAAGGCCGTCACCAAGGGCATCGCGATCGCGACCGCGGTGCTCGCGGCCACGGCGCTGTTCGGCTCCTACGCCACCTCGGCCATCGAGTCGCTCGACGAGGCCGACGCGCTCGACGAGCTCACCGGGTTCTTCGTGTTCGACCCGTCCGTGCTCGTGGGCGTGCTGCTCGGCTCGGCCGTCGTGTTCCTCTTTTCGGGCCTGGCCATCAACGCCGTGGCACGTGCCGCGGGTGCCGTGGTCTACGAGGTGCGCCGCCAGTTCCGCGAGATCCCCGGGATCATGGAGGGCACCGGTCGCCCGGAGTACGGCAAGGTCGTCGACATCGTCACCAAGGACTCCCTGCGCGAGCTCACCACGCCGGGCATCCTGGCGGTGCTGGCGCCGATCGCGGTCGGCTTCGGCCTCGGCGTCACGGCGCTGGCCGGCTTCCTCGCCGGGGCCATCGGCACCGGCACCCTGATGGCGGTCTTCCTCGCCAACGCGGGTGGCGCCTGGGACAACTCCAAGAAGCTCGTGGAGGACGGTCACCACGGCGGCAAGGGCTCGGCGGCGCACGAGGCCACCATCATCGGTGACACCGTCGGCGACCCGTTCAAGGACACCGCCGGTCCCGCGATCAACCCGCTCATCAAGGTGATGAACCTGGTGTCGCTGCTGATCGTCGGCGCCGTGGTCTCGCTGAGCGTCGGCGAGGACGAGAACGACGTCGTACGGATCCTGATCGCGCTCGTCGCGACCGCGGTCATCGTCGGTGCCGTCTACATCTCCAAGCAGCGCGAGTCGGTCATGGGCGACGACGCCGGCACCCCGCCGGCACCGACGCCCACGCAGCCGGTCGTCACGGACCCCACGAGGCCCACGCCGATCGTCTGACCCACCGCAGCACCCAGCAGCACCCAGGCCCGCCCGGTCCCGACCGGGCGGGCCTGCCGCTTCTCCGACGATGTTTGGATGGACCCATGAGCGGAGCAGTGGAGCGCATCGCGCTGATCTCGGACGTGCACGGCAACCTCACCGCGCTGGAGGCGGTGCTCGCCGACATCGACGCCCGCGGGATCAGCCGGATCTTCAACCTCGGCGACTACGTCGGCAAGGGCCCGCGCGGGCGCGAGGTGGTCGAGCTGTGCCAGGAGCGCTGCGAGGTCAACGTGCTGGGCAACTGGGACGACTTCCTGCCCGACCCGCACCGCGACTACGACGACGCCGCGCTGCGCTGGTGGTCCGGGCAGCTCGGCGAGGGCCAGGGGGAGTGGCTGCGCTCGCTGCCGTTCTGCCACGACCTCACGATGAGCGGTCGCCGGATCCGGCTGATGCACGCCTCGTCGGAGACGGTGCACCGGCGCGTGCGCTACGTGCACGACGAGGCGGAGTTCCTCGGCCAGTTCGCCAACACCGAGGCGACGATCGCGGCGGTCGGCGACGGGCCGGTGCCCGACGTGGTGGGCTACGCCGACTCGCACGACCCGTTCTACGAGACCCAGCTCGAGCGCCGCACGCTCTTCAACACCGGCAGCGTGGGCAACTGCATGGGCGACCCCACCCCGCTCTACGTCATCCTCGAGGGAGTCCCTGACAGCCTCGAGCCGGCGGCCTTCTCGATCGCGTTCGTGCGGGTGCCCTACGACGTCGAGGCCGAGCTGGCGCACGCTCGCGAGGTCGGCTGCCCGAGCCTGAAGGGCTACGAGGCCGAGCTGCGCCACGGCATCTACCGCGGCGCGGTCGAGCTCTTCGAGGCCGGCCGTCCGCTGACGGCCTACTACCACGTGCCGGGGGCGCCGCCCCGGGCCGAGCCCGGTGCGGCGCCCGTGGGCGGCGCGGGAGCTACCTCTTCTTCTTGAGCACCGTCAGCACGACCTTGGCCGACCGTGACGCAGTGGTGGCGACGCTGCCGCCGAACACCGCGGTCAGCGCGTGCTTGCCGGGCTTGAGCTTGGGCAGCGTGACCGTGCGCGTGCCGTTGTCGGCGCTGCGGACCGTGTAGGTCTTCAGCTTCCTCTTGCCGTCGAAGACCGTCACCTTGCCGGCGACCTTGAGGCCGGTGGCGGCGAGGGTGATCTTGAGCAGCCCGGCCTTGCCCTGGGCGACCTTCTTCTTGGGCAGGGCCAGCTTGGTGCGCGACGCGACCTTGGCGACGCTCACGGCCGCGGTGGGTGCCGTGCCCGGGGAGTAGCCGGTGCGGTTGGCGGTGACCAGGACGGCGAGGTTGCGGCCCGCGTCGGTCGCCTTGACGACGTACGTCGACGCGTTGGCGCCGCTGATCGGCGCACCGTTGACATACCACTGGTAGCCGAAGGTCGGCGTCGGCGTGCCGGCCCACGTGCCGGGCTGGACGGTCAGCAGGTTGCCGGGGGCGGCGTTGCCGCTGAGCGACGGGCTGACCGTCGCGGTCAGCGCGTCACCGAGCTTGGCCAGCACCGGGGAGCTCGAGGCCGTGCCGGTGACGCCGTTCTTGGTGCCGGTGGTCTTCAGCGCGATCTGCTTGCCGAAGTCCTCACCGACCAGCAGGTAGGTCTTCTGGGTGGCGCCGGGGATCACGACGCTGTTGCGCAGCCACTGGTAGGTCGTGGCGACGTTCTCCGTGCTCCACGTCGGGTCGGTGCCGGTCAGGGTCGTCCCGACCTTGCCGGGACCGGTGACGGTCGGAGCGGCGGTGGCGGTGACGGCGTCGGGCTCGGCGGGGGAGATGCCGAGGGAATCGGTGATGACCGAGACCAACGGGAGGCCGGCGACGAAGCCGGTCACGACGGCACTGACGTCAGATCCTGCGAGCGCGTCGGTGAGGGGCAGTGTCGCTCCGGTCGCTCCGGGGATGGGGATGCTGTTGCTGAACCACTGGATGGTCGTCGTGACACCGGGCAGGTTCCACTCGACAGGCAGCATCGCGAGGATGCTCCCCACCACCGGGACGCCGGAGAGAAGCGGGAGCACGGTTGCGATGAGCGCGGTCGGATCGGGCGTGCCGCCGCCCCCACCGCCACCCGCGGGCAGCGGGATGTTGAGCGCGTCGGTGAGCACCGAGACCGGCAGGATGCCGAGGAGCGAGCCGGTGACCAGCGCGGTGATCTGGGTGCCGGCATCATCTGCGGTCGGCGTGTAGGTCGGGAGGCTCGGTGCGCCGGGGATCGGGATGCCGTTGCTCATCCACGTGTATGTGTTGGTGACCAGGGGGTTGATGATCCCTCCGACAGTCCAGACCGGATCCGTCAACGTGATGAGTGACCCGACGCCGGGGACGCCGGAGAGCACCGGCAGGTTCAGGGCCTCCAGGAGACCGAGCAGGATCTTCTGCTCCTGCGTGGGCTGCGGAGCAGCAGCGGTGGCGGCGGTGGCGGCGGTCGCGATGCCGGCCCCCGAGGCGAGGACGCTGGTGGCCACGGCCGCTCCGAAGGCGCGCTTGAGACGATGCATTGGGTTTCCCTCCCCATAGGGCGCCCCAGGGCCCGTCCCAGGTCGCACGTGTGTTCTCCCTCACTGGATGCTAGGAGCGCTCTGTCTGCCGTGCAGGAGATCGCGCGGATCGGGGTGCCCGAAAGTGCTAGTACGCCCGAGCGGGCGTCGTCGCCTGGCTCGAACGGGTGGGGGTGGCCACCCGATCGGGCCATGCCGCTCGCCCGCGTCGACCGGGGCCCTAACCTCGGTCCGTGACCCCTTCTGCCTCAGTCGCCCCCGCTGCCTCCGACCTCCCGGTCCGGCTCCGCGCCGCCCTCCAGCAGGCCGGCTTCACCTACGACGGCGTCGCCGACGTCCTGGGGCCCGAGGGGCACGCCGCGCTCATGCGCAACGAGACCACCCCGGCCCGCCGTCGTACGACGGGAGGCAGCGCCGTCGAGACGCTGGCGCGCCTCTTCCTGCTCCAGACCCCCGTGCCGGTCGCCGACGCCGAGGCGGCCCTGCCGGGGCTGCTCGACCGGCTGACCGCGGAGGGCCTGGTCGAGCAGTCGGTCAGCGAGGTGGCCGCCCGCTTGGACATCCGGCCCTACGCGACGGACGACGAGGCCTTCTGGGTCGTCAGCGACCTGACCCCGGGCCTCGACGGCGGACCGCAGCGGGTAGGGACGGACCACGTGCTCGGGATCAGCTCGGCCTCCACGTCGTTGGCGCAGCTGACGATCCGTGAGCCGGTGGGCCGTGCACTCGACCTCGGCACCGGCTGCGGCGTGCAGGCGCTGCACCTCGCGGGTCATGCCGACCGGGTCGTGGCCACCGACGTCAACCAGCGCGCGCTGCGGCTCACCCGCTTCAACGCCGCGCTCAACGGCGTGGCCGACCGGGTCGACGTGCGTGACGGCTCCTACTTCCAGCCCGTGGCGGGCGAGCGCTTCGACCTGATCGCGACCAACCCGCCGTTCGTGATCTCGCCGGGCACGGGCGAGCGGCTGGTCTACCGCGACTCCGGGCTGCCCGGCGATCGCGTGGTGGAGGACATCGTGCGGGCCGCGCCCGACCACCTCGCCGAGGGCGGCTGGTGCCAGGTCCTGGCCAACTGGGTCATCGCCGAGGGGCGGGCGTGGGACGAGCGGCTGGCCGAGTGGCTGGTCGGCGACTGCGACGCGCTGGTCGTGCAGCGCGAGGTCGTCGACCCGGCGGTCTACGTCGAGCTGTGGCTCAAGGACGCGGGTCTGCACGGCACGCCCGACTACCTGCGCCGCTACGACACCTGGCTCTCGTGGTTCGAGGAGCAGGGCGTGGAGGGCATCGGCTTCGGGTGGATCAACCTGCGCGCGACGGGCTCGGAGGTCGGTGCCGTCGAGGTGGTCAGCGACTTCCTCGAGTGGCCCTACGACGTCGAGCAGCCGATCGCGCCCGCCATCCACGCGTGGGGCGAGGCGGTCCGCGTCGAGGTCGACCTGGACACGCACCTGGTCGCGCGCCCCGACGTACGTCAGGAGACGGCGGGGCCGGCCGGCGCCGAGGACCCCGAGACGATCGTGCTGCGCCAGCAGCGCGGCTTCCGCCGGGCGCGCCAGGCCGACACCATCGAGGCCGCGATGGTCGGTGCCAGTGACGGCGAGCTCAGCCTGGGCCAGATCCTCGAGGCGGTCGCGACGCTGACCGACGCCGAGCCCGACATGGTGCGTGACGCCTACCTGCCGGTCGCCCGCGAGATGGTGAGCGAGGGGTTCCTCGAGGTCGAGTGACCCGTCAGCTCGGGGGCGCCGCCGCGACCACGTCGGTGTGGGTGAAGTCGTCCCCCTTGAAGAGCAGCGGCTGGCCGCTCACCGTCGCCAGGGCGTAGGAGAAGCAGTCGCCCAGGTTGAGCCGGGCCGGGGAGCCGGAGCCCTTGCCGTAGCGGGCGTAGGCGACGCGTGCGGCTTCGGCGTGCTCGAGCGTGAAGGGCACGACCTCGACGCCGAAGCCCGTGAGCAGGTCGTCCACTCCCTCACGTCGTCCCCGGCCGAGGACGACCGCCGTCTCCACGAAGGTGGGTGCCGCGATCTGCAGCGTGCTCGCCCCTTCGATGAGGCGGGCGAAGAGCCTGGCCTCGGGCTCACCCTGCACGATCGCCACGATGGCCGAGGAGTCGAGGATCACCGCGGCAGCCCGCGCTCGTCGTAGAGGTCGTCGTCGGTCAGCACCGGATCGTCGGACAGCGCCTGGGTGTGCCGGCCCCAGGCGAGCAGCCGCTCGGCCAGGCCGTCGCGCTCCCGGCGATCCCGCTCGGCCGCCTCCTCCAGTGCTTGGCGCACCGCGCCCGTCATCGACGTCCCGCGCCGGGCGGCGAGCGCGGCGGCGAGCCGGTAGACCTCGGGGTCCTTGATGTTGAGCGTCGGCACGATTCCGATTCTACCGTCCACGGTAGAACGCTCAGGCCGCGTGCGCGGCCTGCGCCTCGAGGGCCTGGTCGCGGATCCGCACCAGGTGGACCCGCACGTCGGAGGACAGCAGGTCGGCGTGCCCGGTCAGCACGAGGTCGGGCAGCCCCGAGGGGCGGAACCACACGCGGTGGCGCGGACGCAGGCCCCACAGCGCGTCCTCGACCACGGCGTGGTCGGTCCCGAGCTGAGCGCCGAGGTCGAGCGCCTCGCGCACGTCCCGCATCCGCACCGGGCCCTGCTGCCCGAAGACCCCGTTGGCCTTGCCGACGACCCAGCACAGCGTGCCGGCGAGGTGCTGCGGCGAGCGCGGGCGGCGTACGACGTCGGGGCGCGCCTGCCAGACCAGCCTCAGCGCCCGGCGCAGGGCGATGCCGAGCTCATCGGCTCGCGCTGGACCGAGCGCGTTGCTCAGCACGGTCGCGGCGACACCGTCGAGGAGCTCGGTCGTGTGGGCCAGGCGCTCCCGGTCGGCGGGGTCGTGCGCCTCGGGCTCGCCCGGGCCGTCGGTGTCGTCGAGCGGCGCGGCGTCCAGCGCCAGGACGGCGTCGCGGCCACCGCACGCGTCCTCCAGCCAGAGCAGTGCCCGCTCGTAGGGCGGTGGCTCCGGGGGTGCGGGCGGAGCAGCGCGTCGTTGCGCCTCGTCGAAGCGGCGGGCGTGGACCTCCCACCGGGTGCCCTCGATCGGCTCGGTCCAGGTGTCGACGAGGCGGCCGTCGACCAGCACCAGGTGGCGCAACCGGTCGTGCCAGTCAGGGTCGAGGGAGTAGCGGTCGTGCGGGTCGTCGTACATCGGGAGCACCTCCGAGCAGGGGCGGTCAGGGATCGAGGACCTCACGGTGACACGCCGCGCGGACAGTGCACGGGCTTCCTCCACAGGTCCGCCGGGGCCGTCGGAAGTCGGGGCGCTGGACAGCACGCGCTACCGTGATCGGCCGTGAGCCCTTGTCCTCCCCGCTCACTCCTCTCGCAGCAGTAAGGAAATGGCAACGCAGTGGCACACAAGTTGGTGATCGTCGAGTCCCCGGCGAAGGCCCGCACCATCGGCGGCTACCTCGGTGACGGCTATGTCGTGGAGTCCTCCATCGGACACATCCGCGACCTGCCCAACAACGCTGCCGACACCCCGGCCAAGATCAAGGACAAGCCCTGGGGTCGGCTGGCGGTCGACGTGGAGAACGGCTTCACGCCCTACTACGTCGTGCCACGCGACAAGAAGTCGCACATCTCCAAGCTCAAGGGCCTGCTCAAGGACGCCGACGAGCTCTACCTCGCCACCGATGAGGACCGCGAGGGAGAGGCCATCGCCTGGCACCTCCTCGACGAGCTGAAGCCCAAGGGCATCCCCGTGCACCGGATGGTCTTCCACGAGATCACCAAGGCCGCGATCCTCACTGCGGTGGAGAACCCGCGCCAGATCAACGACGACCTCGTCGAGGCCCAGGAGGCGCGTCGCATCCTCGACCGCCTCTACGGCTACGAGGTCTCCCCGGTCCTGTGGAAGAAGGTCATGTCCGGCCTCTCCGCCGGCCGCGTGCAGTCCGTCGCCACCCGCCTGGTCGTCGACAAGGAGCGGGAGCGGATGAAGTTCCGCCTCGCGTCCTACTGGGACCTCGAGGCCACCTTCGACGCCGGCAGCAAGCACGACCAGCGGATGTTCCCCGCCAAGCTGCACTCCCTCGACGGCACCCGCGTCGCCCGCGGCTCCGACTTCGGCCAGGACGGTCTGCTGAAGGACGCGTCCAAGGTCGTCCACGTCGACCGCACGCGCGCCGAGGCCCTCGTCTCCAGCCTGCAGGACTCGACGTACGACGTCCGCTCGGTCGAGGCCAAGCCCTACAAGCGCTCTCCCTACGCGCCGTTCCGCACGACGACGCTGCAGCAGGAGGCCAGCCGCAAGCTCGGCATGAGCGCGTCGGTCGCGATGTCGGTCGCGCAGCGGCTCTACGAGAACGGCTTCATCACCTACATGCGCACCGACTCGACCACGCTGTCGGGCGGCGCGGTCGAGGCCGCCCGCTCGCAGGTGCGCGAGCTCTACGGCGCCGACTACCTGCCCGACAGCCCCCGCGTCTACGCCTCCAAGGTCAAGAACGCGCAGGAGGCCCACGAGGCGATCCGTCCCGCCGGCGAGTCCTTCCGCACCCCGGCGCAGACCGGCCTGACCGGCGACCAGTTCCGCCTCTACGAGCTGATCTGGATGCGCACCGTCGCCTCGCAGATGAAGGACGCGGTCGGCCAGTCGGTCTCCGTGCGCCTCGGCGGCACGTCCGCCGCCGGCGAGGACGTCGTGTTCTCCGCCAGCGGTCGCGTCATCACCTTCCACGGGTTCCTCAAGGCCTACGTCGAGGGCACCGACGAGGGGGCGGCCAAGGACGACCAGGAGACCCGCCTCCCGGCGCTCGAGGAGGGCGACTCCGTCTCGGCCGCGTCGGTCTCGGCCACCGGCCACGAGACCAAGCCGCCCGCGCGCTACACCGAGGCCACCCTGATCAAGGAGCTCGAGGAGCGCGAGATCGGTCGCCCGTCGACGTACGCCGCGATCATCGGCACCATCCTCAACCGCGGCTACGTCTACAAGAAGGGCACCGCTCTGGTCCCGGCCTGGCTCGCCTTCTCGGTGATCCGGCTGCTGGAGGAGCACTTCACCCGGCAGGTGTCCTACGAGTTCACCGCCGAGATGGAGGACGTGCTCGACGACATCGCCGGCGGCCGCAAGGACCGGGTCTCCGAGCTCGGCGAGTTCTACTACGGCTCCGACAACGTCAAGGGCCTCTACGACCTGGTCCACGAGCTCGGCGACATCGACGCCCGTGAGCTCGCGACCTTCCCGATCGGCGACCCCGAGCTGGGGATCAACCTGCGCGTGGGTCGCTACGGGCCCTACCTCGAGGGTCCCGACGACGAGGGCAACCCGGTCGGCAAGCGGGCCAACGTGCCCGACGACCTGCCGCCCGACGAGCTGACCATGGAGAAGGCCGTCGAGCTCTTCGCCAACCCGGCCGGCGAGGAGATCCAGCTCGGCGTGCACCCCGAGACGGGACTGCAGGTCGTGGCCAAGAACGGCCGCTACGGCCCCTACGTCACCGAGCTGCTGCCCGAGGACGCCAAGAAGAACGACAAGCCCCGCACGGGCTCGCTCTTCAAGTCGATGTCGCTCGACACGATCTCGCTCGAGGACGCCCTCAAGCTGCTCTCGCTCCCGCGCGTCGTCGGCGAGGCCGAGGACGGCGAGGAGATCACCGCGCAGAACGGCCGCTACGGGCCCTACCTCAAGAAGGGCACCGACTCCCGGTCGCTCACCTCCGAGGACCAGCTGCTCACCATCGGGCTCGACGAGGCGCTCAAGATCTACGCCCAGCCCAAGCAGCGTGGCCGTGCCGCCGCAGCCCCGCCGCTCAAGGAGCTCGGCAACGACCCCGTCTCCGGCCAGCCGGTCGTGGTGAAGTCGGGCCGCTTCGGTGAATACGTCACCGACGGTGAATACAACGCCACCCTGCGCAAGGACGACTCGGTCGAGGCCATCACCCTCGCCCGCGCCGCCGAGCTGCTCGCCGACCGCCGCGAGCGGGGTCCGGCGAAGAAGGCGGCCAAGAAGGGCGCAGCCAAGAAGGCGCCCGCCAAGAAGGCTGCTGCGAAGAAGACCACCACGAAGAAGGCTGCCACCAAGAAGACGGCGGCCAAGAAGACCACGAAGAAGGCTGCGGCGAAGAAGGCCTGAGGTCGGGGTGCTGGCTGGGTCGCTTCATCAAGGTATGTCGACGAAACGCCACTTCCCATGGCGTGCACCCCGTGGGGGGTGGCGTGTCGCCGTGGGAAGTACGACGAGCCCTACGCCTGTCGGCCGGCTCGCCGCTCCATCGTGGGAGGTGCCGCTCCGTCTGCATACCTTGATGAAACGGGCCACGGCTGCCCCGCACCCCGCCCCGCACTTCCCGCTGTCGGCGTCGTCTCGTAGGTTCGGCGCGTGAGCAGCGGCGGCGTCTACACCTCGACCGGGGTCTTCGTGTGCTTCGAGGGCGGCGAGGGATCGGGCAAGTCGACGCAGTCGCGCCTGCTGCGGACGTGGCTCGAGGAGCGCGGCCACGACGTCGTGCTGACCTTCGAGCCGGGTGACACCCCGGTCGGCCAGGAGCTGCGCCGCATCGTGCTGAGCCCCGAGACCGGCGCGCTCGCCGACCGCACCGAGGTGCTGCTCTATGCCGCCGACAAGGCCGAGCACGTCGAGACCCTCGTGCAGCCCGCGCTCGACCGCGGGGCGGTCGTGATCACCGACCGCTACGTCGACTCCACGCTGGCCTACCAGGGGGCCGGTCGTGCGCTGGCCGTCGACGAGGTCGAGCAGGTGGCTCGCTGGGCGACCCGCGACCTGCGCCCCCACCTGACCGTCGTGCTCGACCTCGAGCCGGCCGCGGGGTTGAGCCGCTTCGAGGGGCGTGACCGCATCGAGGGGGAGTCGCTCGACTTCCACCAGCGTGTGCGCGCAGCCTTCCTCGCGATGGCCCAGGCCGATCCCGGGCACTACCTCGTGCTCGATGCGCGCGGCTCGATCGACGACCTCGCGGGCGCCGTACGGTCTCGACTCGAGCCTCTCCTCGCGCAGGCCGTGCGATGACGGTCTGGGACCAGTTGGTCGGGCAGCAGCACACGGTCAAGGCGCTCTCGACCGCCGTGGCCGGCCACGGCATGAGCCACGCCTGGCTCTTCACCGGTCCGCCGGGCTCCGGCCGCTCCAACGCCGCGATCGCCTTCGCGGCCGCGCTCGAGTGCGAGCAGGGCGGGTGCGGGGTCTGCCACGAGTGCCACACCGTCCTCGGCGGCACCCACGCCGACGTGTCGGTCATCCGCACCCAGAAGCTGTCGATCGGCGTCGACGAGGTCCGCGACCTCGTGCGCCGCTCCGCTCTCGCCCCTGCCGGACGGCGCTGGCAGATCATGATCGTCGAGGACGCCGACCGGCTCACCGACCAGGCGTGCAACGCGCTGCTCAAGGCGATCGAGGAGCCGACCGACCGCACCTTGTGGATGCTCTGCGCGCCGACCGTCGAGGACGTCCTGCCCACGATCCGCTCGCGCTGCCGCCTCGTGACGCTGGCCACGCCGACGACGCCCGAGGTGGCGGGCTTCCTCACGCGGGTCGACGGGGTCAACGAGGCGCTTGCCTCCTACGCCGCACGGGCCAGCCAGGGCCACATCGGCCGGGCCCGCGCGCTCGCGCGCGACGAGGCCACCCGCAACCGGCGCCGCGAGATCGTGTCGCTGCCGGCCCGCCTGACCAGCCTCGGTGCCTGCATGACGGCCTCGGCCAACCTCGTGGAGGTGACCAAGGAGGAGGCCGACGCGATCACCAGCGAGCTCGACGCGCTGGAGAAGAAGGACCTCGACACCTCCTACGGCGTGGTGGAGCGGGGTCGACGCCCCCGGGAGTACGCCCCGGCGCTGGCCGCGCTCGACAAGGCCCAGAAGACCCGCGCCAAGCGTCGGCACCTCGACGTCGTCGACCGCGGGCTGATGGACCTGGTCTCGGTCTACCGCGACGCGATCGCCGTCGCCGTGCGGGCGACCGGCGCGCTGGTCAACGAGGAGATCCGCGGTGACATCGAGAAGGTCGCCGCGACCTCGACGCCCGAGCTCAACCTGCGCCGGATCGGCTGGATCTTCGAGGCCCGCGAGCAGATGCTCGAGTTCAACGTGCCGATCGCCTTGGCTCTGGACTCCATGATGGTGGCACTGAAGGTGCCCGAGGGGAGCAACAGGTGAGCCGCACGACCCGCATCGTGATCATCGTCCTGCTGGTGGTCGCGCTGGTCGGGGGCAGCGTCCTGACCGGGCTGTCCGTCCTGCTCGGCAACGACTCCGAGGGGGGCTCCTCGGGCTCGTCCGGGCCGGCTGTGGTGGTCTCGACCCCGCCCGCCGAGGGCTCCCAGGAGCCGCCGAGCCCCGACCTCGCTCGCTTCTACTCCCAGACCATCGCGTGGGAGGACTGCGGCGACAACCAGTGCGGCACCCTCGAGGTGCCGATCGACTATCGCGACGCCGGCGGCGAGACGATCGGGCTGGCCCTGGTCAAGGTGCCCGCCACCGACCCTGACGCCCGCATCGGCTCGATGGTCGTCAACCCGGGTGGCCCCGGCGCCTCCGGGGTGGCCTACGCCGAGGCGGCCGACGACGTGTTCCGCGCGCCGATCCGCGAGCACTTCGACGTGGTCGGCTTCGACCCCCGCGGCACAGGCGCCTCCGACCCGGTCGACTGCCTCTCCGACGACGACATGACCACCTTCCTCGCGCTCGACCCCGACCCTGACGACGCGGGGGAGGAGCAGGAGCTGACCGACGGACTGCGGTCCTTCTTCGAAGGCTGCGTGGCCAACAGCGACGCCCTGGTCGGGCACGTGACGACGGCCGAGGCCGCCCGCGACATGGACGTGCTCCGTGCTGCGCTGGGCGAGTCGACGCTCACCTACTTCGGCGCCTCCTACGGCACCAAGCTCGGCGCGACCTACGCCGAGCTCTTCCCCGCAAAGGTCGGCCGCCTGGTCCTCGACGGGGCCGTCGACGTGGCGCTGCCCTCGCGCGAGCAGAGCCTGGGACAGGCCGGTGGCTTCGAGGTGGCCCTGCGGGCCTTCGTCGACAACTGCGTCGCCGAGACCGACAGCTGCTTCCTGGGCGACTCCGTCGACGAGGGGCTGGCCACCATCAAGGGGCTGCTCGACGACATCGACGCCCAGCCCCTGCCGACCTCCGACGGGCGCGAGCTCAGCGTCGGCAGCGCGTTCTACGGCGTCGTCACCCCGCTCTACAACCGCGACTACTGGTATCTCCTCAGCCAGGGCCTCTCCACCGCCCTCAACGGCGACGGCACCACGCTGATGCTGCTGGCCGACGCCTACGCGTCGCGGCAGAACGGGCAGTACCTCGACAACAGCACCGAGGCGATCTACGCCATCAACTGCCTCGACGACCCCTACGCCATCGCGCCCGACCAGGTCGAGGCGCAGGTGCCGGACTTCGAGGAGGCCTCCCCGACCTTCGGGCGCCTCTTCGCCTGGGGGCTGGTCAACTGCGGCGGCATCCAGGTCGAGTCCTCCGAGCCGGCGCTCGACATCCGCGGCGAGGGCGCCGCCCCGATCCTCGTCGTCGGCACCACGCGTGACCCGGCCACGCCCTACGAGTGGGCGGTCGGGCTCGCCGACGAGCTGGCCTCCGGCGTGCTGCTCTCCCGCGACGGCGACGGCCACACCGCCTACAACTCCGACAACGAGTGCATCGACTCCACCATCGAGGCCTACCTGATCGACGGCACCGTGCCCGAGGACGGCAAGGAGTGCTGAGGGCCCGCGCGTCCTAGAGCGGTTCGGCGATGGCCTGGATCCTCGCGGTGGCGAGCTCGATCATCAGCTGGGCGGCCGGCGACAGCGTGGCGCCCGAGCGGTGCACGATCGCGAAGTAGTCCCACTGCCGTGGGCGCAGCGACACGAAGCCGGCGTTGGGTGCCAGACGGGGGAGCAGCTGCTCGGCCGCGCCCCGGGGGATGACGGAGTCGGCCAGCCCCATCCCGACCAGCTCGACGGCGATCTCGGGGTCCTCGACCTCGATCCGGGTCTGCGGGTTGAGCCCGGTCTCGTGCAGCATCCGGCGCAGGATGATCCGCACGGAGTCGTCGGCGCGGAAGGTCGTGTCGGGCATGACCAGCGAGGCCTTGCCCAGCCGCGCCGCGGTCACCGGTGAGCTGAGACGCTCGGGGTCGGAGCTGATGTAGACGAGCTCGTCGCGCGCCACCGGGATCACGTCCATCCCCTCGCTGGTCACGTTGGGGATCGCGATCATCGCCGCCTCGAGCCGCCCGCGGCGCAGGTCCTCCTGCACCTCGGTCGAGTTCTGCCCGACCAGCTCCACGCGCACGCCGGGGTGACGCGCGAGCACGTCGGCCACCAGGCCGGCCCCGGCGTAGAGGCGGGCCACGCCGAACATCCCGAAGCGGATGGTGCCGGTCTCGAGCCGTCGTACGCGCTGGGCGGCGAGCCGCGTCTCCTCCGCCGCCGCGATGGTGCGCTCGGCGTGCGGGCGGAGCGTGTCGGCCACCGTGGTCGGCACGACGCCGCGACCGACCCGGCGGAACAGGCTGACCCCCAGGGTCTTCTCGAGCCCGCGGATCTGCTCGGACACGCTCGGCTGGGCGTAGCCGAGCTCCTCGGCGGCCGCGGTCAGCGAGCCGTGCTCGTAGGTCGCGAGGAAGCAGCGGAGCTGATGCAACGAAAGCATAGGTTTCTCCTTGAGGACCAGAAGGAAAGAGAGGCTACCCCTTTGCCTTGTCCCGACGCAGACTTGGTGGTGTCACCGTCGTCTGTCCTCTGAGGGAGGGTCCTCGAATGTTCGCGCACACCTGCACCGCATGCTCCACCCGCTACCTGATCTTCCCGAGCCAGGTCACCGGGATCCGCAACTCCGCCGAGGGCGTCACCGTGGACTTCGTCTGCTGGTGCGACGCTCCGCAGAGCCAGGTCACCGGCAAGGCGGCCGGGCGCCGCCACCGCGAGGCCGTCGCCGCCTGAGCCTCGCTCCGGGCCTCTGCCGCCCGGGTGTCGTGCCGGTTTCGCGCTCCGCGGGAGTGCTCCGTATACTTCCCCGGGTTGCCCGGCAGGTCCTGACTGCGCCGGGCAGCACGCCGCCTTAGCTCAGTCGGTAGAGCGAGTCACTCGTAATGACTAGGTCGTCAGTTCGATTCTGACAGGCGGCTCCCTGTTGGCCCCTGACCTGCGAAGACGCAGGTCGGGGGCTTTTGTCATGCCCTCGACAAGGGACCGACGCAGAGTCGTGACGGCGCTGGCGCTCGTCGGCTCAGCCTGCCGCGATCCGAAGCCGACTCGGCACGCGCTGCGCCACATCCTCACCGTCATAGCGGCCGCTCGGAGTGATGATCGTCCCGGCCTCTCCACCCAGCATCGCCTCGACGTCGTCGAGGGAGCCGATCGCGGCAGTCCCACCCGTCAGCTCGACGAAGCGGCACACCGCATCGACCTTCGGTCCCATGGAGCCGGCCGGCGGGTTGAGAGCGCGGAGCTCGGCAGGAGTCGCCCGGTGGATCGGGCGCTGGTCGACCGTGCCGAAGTGCTCCATGACGGCAGGCACGTCGGTCAGGACCATGAGCACGTCGGCATCGAGTGCCTCGGCCAGGACCGCGCTGGTGAGGTCCTTGTCGACGACGGCTTCGACGCCACGCAGCAGTCCTGCTTCGTCGCGGATCACCGGCACGCCGCCCCCGCCGGCGCAGACCACGACGGCGCCGCTCTCGAGCAGGAGGCGGATGAGCCGCGTCTCGACGACGCGCTGCGGCCGCGGTGATCCGACGACGCGGCGCCAGCCGGCGCCGTCGGCCTTCACCACCCAACCGCGCTCAGTCGCCAGGCTCGACGCTTCGGCCTCGGTGTAGACCTCCCCGACGAACTTGGTCGGGTCGGCGAAGGCTGGGTCAGCGGCCTCGACCAGGGTCTGGTTGATGATGGCGGCGACCTGACGGTTCGGCACATGGTTCTGCAGGGACTGCAGCAACCAGTAGCCGATCATCCCCTGGGTCTGCGCCCCTAGGACGTCGAAGGGGTACGGCGTGGTCAGGTGCGGATCTGAGGCGCTCTGGAGCGCCAGAACGCCGACCTGCGGACCGTTGCCGTGGGTGATCACGAGCTCGTGGTGCTCGGCGATGCCGGCCAGCGCTGCGGCCGCCCGGTCGACGTTCGCCTCCTGGATCTCCGCGTCCGGCTTCTGCCCGCGCTGGAGCAGCGCGTTGCCGCCCAGCGCGACGACGATCCGCACCTCAGCTCCCCAGAGTGGCGACGAGGACGGCCTTGATGGTGTGCATCCGGTTCTCGGCTTGGTCGAAGACGATCGAGTGACGGGACCGGAAGACGTCGTCGGTCACCTCGAGGGCGTCCATGCCGGTCTTCTGGAAGAGGTCCTCGCCGACCTTGGTGTGCCGGTCGTGGAAGCCCGGGAGGCAGTGCATGAACTTGACCTTGGGGTTGCCGGTCGCCTTCACGACGTCCATATTGACCTGGTAGGGCTTGAGCACCTCGATGCGATCCAGCCAGGTCTCGGCGGGCTCACCCATCGAGACCCAGACGTCGGTGTAGAGGAAGTCGACTCCCGCGACGCCGGTCTGCACATCCTCGGTCTGGGTGATCCGGGCGCCCGTGATCTCGGCGATCTCCTGGGCCTTGGTCAGCACGTCGTCGTGGTTCCACAGGGATCGTGGGGCGACGATGCGCACATCCATGCCCATCATGGCGCCGGCGATGAGCAGCGAGTTGCCGACGTTGTTGCGGGCGTCGCCGAGGTAGGCGAAGGCGATGTCCTCGTCGTGCTTGCCGGCGTGCTCGCGCATGGTGAGCATGTCGCAGAGCGTCTGGGTCGGGTGCCACTCGTCGGTCAGGCCGTTCCACACCGGCACGCCGGCGTACGCCGCCAAGGTCTCGACGTTGGTCTGGGCGGAGCCTCGGTACTGGATGCCGTCGTACATGCGACCTAGGACTTGGGCGGTGTCCTCCATGGACTCCTTGTGGCCGATCTGCGACCCGGCGGGGTCCAGGTAGGTGACCCGGGCGCCCTGATCGAATGCGGCGACCTCGAAGGCGCACCTGGTGCGGGTCGAGGTCTTCTCGAAGATGAGGGCGATGTTCTTGCCGCTCAACCGCGGCTGCTCGGAGCCGGCGTACTTGGCCACCTTGAGCTCGGCGGCGAGATTCAGGAGGAACTTCCACTCCTGGGGAGTGAAGTCGATCTCCTTGACGAAGCTGCGGTTGCGCAGGTTGTAGGCCATGACGGTCAGATTCCTTCTCGCTCGATGGGGCAGGTCATGCAGCGAGGGCCGCCACGGCCGCGTCCGAGCTCGTTGCCTTGGATGGTGATCACCTCGACGCCGTTCTTGCGGAGGTAGGTGTTGGTGGTGACGTTGCGCTCGTAGGCGACGACGACACCCGGCCGGACGGCCAGCACGTTGCAGCCGTCGTCCCACTGCTCGCGCTCCGCGGCGTGAACGTCCTGGGTCGCGGTGAGCACGTTGATCGACGAGATCCCCAGGGCGGAGGCGATGGCGTCGTGCATCCCCTCAGCGGGGTGCGGCGTCACCTTCAGCTCCTTCTCGGTGTCGCCCGGCTCGATCGTGTACGACGGAAGCATTCCGAGGCCGACGTACTTGGTGAACGTGTCCTCGTTGACCATCGTCATGACGGTGTCGAGGTGCATGAACGCACGCTTCTGCGGCATCGACAGGGCGACGATCTTGCTCGCGCTGCCTGCCTCGAACAGCTTGATGGCGAGGCGCTCGACGCCCTGGGGTGTGGTGCGCTCGCTCATGCCGATCAGCACGGCTCCACGGCCGAGCACCAGGATGTCGCCACCCTCGGTCGTGGCCATCCCGTTGGCCGAGCCCTCGCCCCAGACGCGGAAGTCCTCCGCGGCGAGGGCCGGGTGCCACTGGTAGATCGCCTCGTAGTGGATCGTCTCGCGCATCCGGGCGCGCTTGCGCATCGCGTTGATGGAGACGCCGTCGAAGACCCAGGCCGAGGTGTCCCGCGTGAAGAGATGGTTGGGGAGCGGCGGGAGGAGCAGCTCGTCCAGGTCCAGTGACTGGATGCGCACCGACGCCGGCTCGGGTGTGCGCTCGAGCAGCTCGCGCTTGGTCATGCCACCGATCAGGTACGTCGTCAGCTCCGCGTCGTCCATGCCGCTGAAGGCGCTGTGCAGGGCATCCAGGGCCATCGGGCCGTAGACGCGCTCGTCGAACGTCCGCTCGAGGATGTACTGACGCGCCTCGGGGATCGCGACCGTCTCGGTCAGCAGCTCGTCGAGGAGGTGGACGTGGACGCCCTGGTCGCGGAGAGCCTCGGCGAACGCGTCGTGCTCCTGCTTGGCGTGCTTGACCCACAGCACGTCGTCGAAGAGGTACTCGTCGTGGTTCGTGGGCGTGAGTCGCTTCAGCTCGAGGTCCGGGCGGTGCAGGATCGCCTGTCGCAGTCGGCCGACCTCCGAGTCAACGTGCAGTGTCATCTGTTCTTCTCTCATCAGGTGCTCATCGGTGATGCCCCGCCAGCGTGCCGCCGGAGGTGCGGCCGGACCGAGAGTCGAAAGTCCTGACGAGACAGGTCTCCGGACAGGTCTCTCCATGCATCCGGCACTGGTTCCTTGAGACCAAGGCACTTCGCCTTTTCACGAGAGGGGGGCCGTCGTGGCCTTCAAGACCAACACCTCTCCGTCCACGTCACGAGGCGCGCCGGAGAAGGGGACAGGCACGAAGGAGCCCTTCCGTTTCCCGAGCGCCTTCACCGTGCTGTTCGGAGTCACCATCGCGGTGTGGGCGCTCGCCTTCATCGTCCCGACCGGCAAGTACGCGACCAACGCGGAGACCGGCGCACCCGTCCCCGGCAGCTACGCCGGCACGGACGGTGGGCTCTCCTTCGGCGACCGCTTGATGGAGCTCTTCATGGCTCCGATCAACGGTCTCTACGGAGTGATGAACGCAGACGGCTACATCGGCCCGTACGAGACCGGCGAGCTGTACGGCGCGGCCGGAGTCTTCCTGTTCGTCCTCGCGATCGGCATCTTCATCACGATGGCGATGCGGACAGGAGCGATCGACAACGGGGTCGCTCGCATCGCGACCCGGATGAGCGGACGAGGGACGATCCTGATCGCCGTGCTCATGGTGCTGTTCTCGATCGGCGGCACCACGGAGGGCATGGCGGAGGAGACGCTCGGCTTCTACGGCCTGCTGATCCCGCTGATGCTCGCTCTGGGCTATGACCGCATGGTGGCCGCAGCCACCATCCTGGTCGGTGCCGGCATCGGTGTGCTGGCGTCCACCGTGAACCCCTTCGCCACCGGCGTCGCCTCCGACGCGGCCGGCATCTCGATCGGCGACGGCATCGGCTTCCGGTTCCTCATGTATCTGGTGCTCGTGCCCGTCGGCGTGTGGTGGGTCGTCCGCTACGCCAGGAAGGTGCACGCGGACCCTGCGTCCTCCCGCGTCGGCGCGGTCGAGGGCGACGTCGAGCTCCGTGCCCAGGGCGTCCGGGCCGCGGACCCGCTGACCGGACGCGAGAAGACAGTGCTCTCGATCGTCGGTCTGACTTTCGCCTTCATGATCTTCGCGATCGTCCCGTGGGCCCAGGTCATCAACGGCCCGGCCGCCGAGAGCTTCGGCTGGCAGCTGGACTGGTACTTCCCTGAGCTCGCCGCCCTGTTCTTGGTGATGGCTCTCGTGGTCGGCCTCATCGGCGGCCTCGGGGAGAAGGGCCTGACCGACACGATCGTTCACGGCGCAGGTGACTTCATCGGGGTCGGCCTGATCATCGTGCTGGCTCGCGGCGTCACCGTGATCATGAACAACGCGGAGATCACCGGCACGATCCTCCACTCGATGGAGAACCTGGTGGACGGCAGCTCCAACGCGCTGTTCGGTGCGGGGATGTTCCTCATCAACATCCCGCTCGCGTTCCTCGTCCCGTCGACGTCGGGCCATGCGGCCCTGGCGATGCCGATCCTGGCGCCGCTCGCGGACTTCGCCGGTGTCGAGCGGGCCATGGTCATCACGGCCTACCAGTCGGCCTCGGGGCTGGTGAACCTGATCACCCCCACCTCGGCGGTCGTGATGGGTGGCCTGGCACTGGCCAAGGTGCGCTATGACCAGTACTTGCGGTTCGTCCTCCCGCTGGTCGGCATCTTGTTCGTGCTCTCCATGGCGTTCGTGGCGATCGGGGCAGCCCTCTAGCGTTGCCGCGAAAAGGCAGCACGGCCCGGACCACCTCGGTGGTCCGGGTCCTGCCCTTGGCCCCCTCCCGCTAGCTGATCGGGTGGTCGTGCACCGCCGATGAGAGGTGCACGCCGTTCAGCTCCAGGTAGAGCTGCCGCTCCGTGACGGTGAGCGTGATCGTGTTGCGGCGCTCCATCTTGGCCACCGCTGAATCGATGAACCCGGGATCGAAGCTGTGCAGCACGATCTCGGCGGCGCGGTGGATCCTCGCCCCTGCCCATTGCGCGAGCACCTTGGCCGGGTCGCGGTGCGTGTAGATCGTCGTGCGCTCGGCAGCCTTGCTGCCCGTGTGAAGCCGCGCGGCATCCGGTGCGCCGACCTCGATCCAGGCGAGCAGCTTCCCGCTCAGGTCACGCACCAGCACCGCCGGGGCGTCGGTCGCCGAGATGCCCTCGCTGAAGGCGATGCCCTCTTCGTGCTCGAGACAGTAGGCGAGCACGCGCGTCACGAGGTACGCCTCGGTCTCTGACGGATGCCGCGCCGCGCGCAGTGTGAACGTCTCGTAGACGCCGCGATCCGTGTCGGCCAACTCGACTTCAAACGTGTGCATCGTCGCGCCAGCCGCCATGGGGCTCAGCCTAGTCCGGGAACGGGTACCTCTCGCGTCGTCAGCACCGTCGCCTGATCGCGGCGGATTGCCGTCCATTGACTCTCGGAGGTGGCCCAGCAGACCTACCGCTGCATGGCCCTGGCTGGCTCGGTCGAACTGTGCCCTGGGAAGGCCAAGGTCGCAGCCAAGAAGCTCCGCGCCCGTCACGGGAAGGCGTTGGGTGCCAGCGCGTAGCGGCCAGCAGGGGAGTCCGCGTCGATCGGGCTGGGCTCGGTCGCGAGCTGGAGCGTGCCGTCGAGGGCCACCCGCACGAGGGCCTGGGCGTCGCCCTGGGTGGTGTCCAGGAGGAGGTGTTGGTCGTCCTCCCACACGGCAGTCCAGAAGGCGAAGCCCGCGGGGGTGGTGAACTCGTGGAGCTGGCTGCCGGAGGCGGCGTCGAAGACACCCCAGGTCAGGGGTGCGTCGGGGGCCCCGGGGCGCAGCCCGACGACCGACGACCCGTCCGGGCTGAAGTCTTGCAGCAGCCAGCCCGGGCTCGTCCAGCTCACGGATCCGGTGGTCGGGTCGAGGACCGCGCCGGTGGGCGGTGCGTCCTGGCTGCCGGCGAGGCGCCCGCTGACGAGACCCAGGCGTGCGTTGACGCCCGTGACCCTGGCGAGCGGGTCGAGGGTGGTCGTGGTGCCGTCGAGGCCGAGGAGCACGGGCTGCCCCTCGTTGTAGGGGCTGGCGACGACCGCGTCGCCGAGGATCCCGACCAGGCCGGCGTCCCGGAGCGGCATCGGCCGGGTCCGGTCGGCGGTCGAGGAGGGTCCGGTGGGTCCCACGTGGAGGGTGATCTCGCCACCGCCACGCGTGCAGTCGGCGGTCGCCGGGCTGACGGCGAAGGCGGTGGAGGCCCCGTCCGGGCTGAGGGCCAGGCTGCCGTGACCGCACCACTGCGCCTCGTCCTCGTGGCCGAGCCAGATGACGTGACCGTCTCCGCGGCGCACCACCAGGAGCGAGTCGCGGTAGGGCACGACGCGGACGACGTCGTCGAAGGGCAGCCTGGTCCTGGTGCCGTCAGCGGCGACGTAGTCGCGACCGTCGATCCAGGCGATGGTGGGGGGAGCGCCGAGGGCGACGTCGGCCAGCGTCACCGGCGCCGTCGACTCCTGCGAGGGGCCGGCCGGCCCGTTGCCGGTGTCGCTGGACCGTGAGGCGTTGACGACGAACGGTGCCGCGAGCACCAGGGCGGCGGCTGCGGTGGCGACACCGGCGCGGAGGTTGCGGCGACGACGCAGGTGCCGTGCGGTGGAGACGACGTCACTCAGCGGGGTCGAGGGCGCCTCGAAGTGCTCGATCCGCTCGCGCAGGGCGTCGCTGAGGAGGTCCTCGGGCCGGGTCATGACATCTCCTCGGGAAGGCGGGTGCGCAGTGCGGCGAGTGCCCGGCTCGCCTGGGACTTCACGGTGCCGAGCGAGATGCTGAGGGCGTCGGCGATCTCCGCCTCCGAGAGGTCTTCGTAGTAACGCAGCACGATCACGGCGCGTTGTCGCGGTGGCAGTGACGCGACGAAGCGCCAGACGGCCTCCCGGCTGCCGTCGTACTCGATCGCCGGCTGGCCGACGTCCGGTGGGTCGTCGGTCATCACCTCGCGGCGCCGCCACTGTCGCCGCCAGGCCGAGCGGTGCTCGTTGAGCAGGATCCGGCGCGCGTAGCCGTCGAGGCGGTCGCGGTCGTCGAGGCGGTCCCAGGCGAGGTAGAGCTTGGCCAGCGTGGTCTGAACGAGGTCCTGGGCGGCGTGCTCGTCATTGGTCAGGAGCAGCGCGAGGCGCTGCAGGGCCGGCTCGCGTGCGACCAGCCAGGAGTCGAACGCCACCACGGATGCATCCCTCGTCACTGTGTGCGGCACACCCCTTACACGCATCGCGTGCTCCCAGGGTTGCACGAGATCGCGAGGAGGCCCTCAGACCTCGACCTCGACGTCACGCCAGGGGTGAGGGAACGCCGGTCAGCCCCAGCAGCCAGAGGTCCTCGACGGCCTGGCGCACGCGGTCGAGGGAGTCGTCGTCGGGGTGGCGCAACGCCTGGGCGCACAGCTCGAAGGAGGCGCCGATCACGGCCAGACCCAGGGACGGGTTCAGCGGCGGCAGGTCGGGGTGCTGGCGGCGGAGCTCGGCGGCGAGGCCGTGGAAGAGGCTCTGGCCGAGCGTGAGCATCTCCTCGCGCCGTTGGAGGCCGACCTCGCCGGTGGCGTAGACCTCCAGGATGAACGCCCGGGCCGCCTCGGGCTCGCGCAGGCCGCGGTCGATGATCAGCTCGCCGCAGGCGGCCACGACCTCGCGCAGGGGGGCCGGTCGACTGCCGATGCGCAGCAGGTCGTCGAAGAAGCGGTGGCCCCACTGGTCGTAGGCGGCGAGGAAGGCGTCGCGCTTGTCGGCGAACTGCTCGTAGAACGCGCTGCGGGAGACGCGGGCCTGGGCGGTCACGTGGGCGACGGTGGTGGCGGCGTAGCCCCGGGAGCCGACCGCGACGAGCGTCGCCTCCAGCATCCGGTGCCGCTGCGAGGCGCGGACCTCCTCCCGCGACAGGCCGTGCGGGCCGTGCGGCAGCCGCTCGGCAGCAGGGGGAGCGTTGGTCACGGAAGCGACGCTACCGGGACGCCGGCACGCTTGACAAAGTCGGGTACGGCTCCGTACTTTGCTGGTCGCGTACAGGTCCGTACGCAACGGTCTCGGACCGTCGAGACAGGATCCGTGGGGCCGACATGGGGAACAGCAGCGGTGCGGGGTGGCGCCTGGTCGCGCCACTCGTCCTCGCGCTGCTGCTGGGCGCGGCGCCCGGGGCGGGGCCCGCGCCCGTGTCGTCGTCGATCACCACGGCCGGCTCGGCTGCGCCCGGGTCGGCCCGAGTCGTGGACGAGCGCTGGATCCGTCCGGGTCGCGAGGTGGACGTCACGATCGCCTCGCCCGCCCTGCAGGGTCGTGCGACGGCACGCCTCCTGCTGCCGCGCGGTTGGTCGTCCGGCAGCGCACGACGCTGGCCGGTGCTCTACCTGCTCCACGGCTGCTGCGAGCGCGACGCCCACCGGGTCTGGACCCGCAACACCGATGTCGAGCGGCTCGCGGCGACGTACGGCGTCATCGTGGTGATGCCGCCTGCGGGATGGGCCGGCTTCTACTCCGACTGGGCCCACCACGGGCGCGGCGGCGCACCCCGGTGGGAGGACTTCCACCTCCGGGAGCTCAGGCGCATCGTCGAGCGCGACTACGGCGGCGGCACACGGCGGGCGGTCGCCGGGTTGTCGATGGGCGGGTTCGGTGCGTTGTCCTACGCCGCGCGCCACCCCGGGATGTTCGCGGCCGCGGCGAGCTTCAGCGGTGTCGTGCACACCCTGATGGACGTGCGCGGGCCGGCACTGACGAGCGGGCTCGTGGCCTCCGGTGGCGACGACCCCACCGCGCTCTGGGGTGATCCGGTGCTCGATCGGGACGTGTGGGCCGCCCACAACCCCTACGACCTGGTCCCACGTCTTGGCTCGATCCCCCTCTACCTCTCCAGTGGCGACGGCGCGCCCGGGCCGCTCGACCGTGGTGCCGAGGCTGGCGCCGACCTCCTCGAGGCCACGATCGGTGCGATGAACCGCCGGCTGCTCGCGCGGCTGCGCGCGGCCGGTGCGTCGGTGACCGCGCACCTCTACGGACCTGGCACCCACACCTGGCGCTACTGGCGCCGCGAGCTGCACCGGGCCTTTCCGATGCTGATGACCGCCGTGGGGGCGCGCCGGACCACGCACGCCACCCCTTCCACCCTCGATCCACAGGAGCCCCGTTGCGTGTCCGCCGCGGTCTGTTGACCCCTGCCCTGCTCGTCGTCCTGGTCATGCTCGTCGCGGGCCTGACGGCTCCCGGCTCGTCCGCCAGCGACCTCTCCGCCAGCGACCGCTCCGCCGGCGCCGCGGGCTCCGCCGGCGGGACCGCGGACGGGCGTGCGATCCGCTACGTCGCGATGGGTGACTCCTTCAGCTCCGCGGCCGGCGTGATGCCGCTGGACACCGCCGCGCCCCCGCAGTGCCAGCGCTCGACCCGCAGCTATCCGAGCCTGATCGCCGCGGCCGTCGGTGCCCGGCGGGTGGACGTCACCTGCGGCGGCGCCGACACCGGTCACTTCCGGACCTCGCAGTACCCCGACGTGCCGCCCCAGCTCGACGCCCTCGAGCGCGGGACCGAGCTGGTGACGATGACGATCGGGCTCAACGACAGCCTGGGGTTCCTCCGCATCCAGGCCGCCTGCGGCACGGCCGGCCTCGCCACGCTGGGACGGGGCAGCCCGTGTCGCGACACCTACGGCGACTCCTTCGCCCGGACCATCCGCACGACGACGTACCCCGCTCTGGTGCGGGCGCTGCGCGGCGTGCGGGAGCGGGCGCCGCGGGCGCGGGTGGCGATCCTGGGGATCCCGTGGGTCCTGCCGCGCACAGGAGGCTGCTTCCCCACGATGCCGGTGGCGCAGGGCGACGTTCCCTACGTGCGTCGGATCCAGACGGTGCTCAACGACGCGATCCGCCGGGCGGCCCGCGCGACCGGGGCGGAGTACGTCGACTTCGCGCGGGTCTCGGAGGGGCACGACGCCTGCCAGCCGGCGGGACGCCGGTGGATCGAGCCGGCGGTGCTGGGGGACAACCCGGTCATCGTGCACCCCAACGCGCTGGGGGAGCAGCGGATGGCGCAGCGCACGATCGAGGTCCTCGGCCTGACGGCTCGCACCTCCCGGGAGGCGCCGCGCCAGAGCCTGCGGGTGCGCGCGGGGAGCGCCAGCGCCGTGGTGCGGTCGAGGCCGTTCGGGTTGTCCTTCCGTGACTCCGGCCGCGAGGTGCTGTCCTCCGTGCCCACCAGCGGCCGTCCGACCCCGAGCCTGCACGTGTCCGACGTGCTGGGCACGGTGGGGGACACCGACGTCGTCCCTCCGCGCTACGCCCCGATCACCTTCACGGTCGGCCGGGTCGAGATGACCCAGGCCGAGCCGTTCCCGGTGGTCACCGCCAACCCGTTCCTCACGCTGTCGGCCGGGGCGACGTACTCCCTCACCGACGTGCTGTCCTCGAGGCGCCTGCCGGACGGCGGACTCCGGCTGCGGGTGGCGACCGACGACCCGACCGGCCGGAGGGCGGTCGTGGAGGTGCGCCCCGACCGCGGTGACGCCGTGCGGACGCATGTGCGCCTGGTCCCCGACACGGGGGTCGCGTTCGTGGGGGCGAGCTTCACCTCGGGGCGCGACGAGGCGTTCCGCGGATTCGGTGGGCGTCGCAACGCGATGGACCAGGCGGGGGAGAGCTTCTTCAACTGGATCGAGCAGACGATCTTCGACGAGCCGCCCTTCGCCGGCCAGCCGCAGTCGGGGTGGTACCAGCAGGCGCAGTTCATCTCGTCCCGGCCCTACGGCTTCTTCCTGGAGCAGAGCGAGCTGTCGCGGTGGCGGATGCGCTCGGACCGTGACGACGCCTGGCAGGTGGACAGCAGCTCGCGCGGGCTCAGGTTCACCGTCGCTCCGGGATCGGGGCCGAAGGCGATCCGCACGCTGACGGCGATCACGGGGCGCACGCCGGTGCCCCCGCGCTGGCAGGTGGCGCCGATCTTCGCCCAGACCCTCAGCGGCGGCACCACGGGCAAGTCCCCGGCGACCTACGAGGCCGAGATCCGCGCCTCGCTGCGCAAGATCGAGGAGCTCGACCTGCCCTACGAGGCGTTCAGCTTCGAGGCGTGGTGGCTGCTGAAGAGGGTCGGGCGCCTCGACGACATCATCACGCTCATCAGGCGCCACGGGATGCGTCCGCTGGTCTACTTCCGCGCCTGGGCCGGCAACGACGGTCAGGGGCTGGAGGACGACGACGCCTTCACCACCGCGCTGCGGCAGGGGTACGGCGCCACGCGGGTCGACGGGTCGCCGTACGTCTTCTCCGACACGCTCGCGCCCGGTCGGCTGGCGGTGCAGCTCGACTTCACCAACCCGGCCACCATCCGGTGGTGGCGGCAACGGATCCGTGCCGTGCTCGATGCCGGGGCGGACGGGTTCATGCAGGACTTCGGCGAGCAGACGATGTGGGACATGCGCTTCGCTGACGGCTCGACCGGCCGCACCGCGCACAACCGCTACCCGATCGACTTCCACCGGGCCACACGTCGGATCATCGAGGAGTGGCACCGGGAGCACCCGGAGCGCACCGAGCCGATGTTCTACGTGCGCTCGGGCTACTCCGGGCGGCCGGGGTCGGCGGCCTACGAGTCGGCCAACTGGTGCGGCGACTACGAGTCCAACTGGACCCGCACCACCGGCATCGCCGCCCTCACCACGGACATGCTCAACCGTGCGATCGGGGGTGCCTACGGCTTCCACTGCGACACGGGCGGCTACATGGACCTGCTCTCCGGTCCCCCGAGCCGCGAGCTGTTCCTGCGGTGGTCGTGGTACGCCGCGCTCACGCCGGGCAACCGGGTGCACGGTGGACCCGTGCAGGGTCAGAAGTTCCCGTGGAGCTGGGACGACCGGGCCGCGCAGATCCATCGCGACTCCCTGCTGCTGCACCGGGCCGCGGAGCCCTACATCCTGAGGCTGTGGCGCGAGGCCAAGCGCACCGGCATGCCCATCACGCGACCGATGTGGCTCGCCCACCCAGGCATGCGCGGGGTCGGGAGGCTCGACCAGCAGTACCTGCTCGGTCCCGACGTCCTGGTCGCCCCGGTCGTGACCCAGGGCGCCACGACCCGCCGGGTGGTGTTCCCGCCCGGGTGCTGGCGCGACCCGGTCACGGGCCGACGGTTCGCAGGGTCGACGACCGCCACGATCCGGGCCCCGATCGACCGGACGCCGTACTTCTTCGCCTGCGGCACCACGCCCTTCCAGCCGCCCGGTGCGAGGGACCGCGCCTGACAGCCGACCGCGCTCGAGCAGGCCCCGTCAGGTGCGGACCTCCGACCCTGGTGGGGAGGCGCCGGGGGCGTGACGCTGGGGATGTGAGCAGACATCGTGGAGTGACGGGGGCAGGAGCACGTGGCCATGCGGCGCGAGGTGGTCGCACCCGTGCGGTCCTCCTGCTGGCCGTCCTGGTGGTGCCCCTCGGTGCCTGCTCCGGGGACGGGGGCGGGGGGTCCGAGGAGAGCCCCCAGGAGGTGCTGGCTGCGGCGAAGCAGGCCCTGGACGACACCAGCGGGGTGACCCTCTCGTTGAGCGCCGAGGAGCTCCCGGCCGAGGTCGACGGCGTCCTGGAGGCGACCGGCGCCGCCACGCACGCGCCCGCCTTCGAGGGGGACCTGACCGTGGTCGTCAACGGGCTGGACGTCGACGTGCCGGTGGTCTCGGTGGACGGCACGGTCTACGCCCAGCTGCCCTTCACGACCGAGTTCGCCGAGGTGAACCCCGCGGACTACGGTGCGCCGGACCCGGCCCGGCTCATGGACCCCGAGACCGGACTGTCGTCATGGCTGGTCGACGCGACGGGCATCGAGGAGGGCGAGCGCGTCCGCGACGGCGAGCTGGTGCTGAGCACCTACGCCGGTTCGTTGCCCGGCGCGGTGGTGGACGCCTCGATCCCGAGCGCCGACGAGTCCGCCGACTTCCCGGTCGTGTTCCACATCGACGAGGACGGACGGCTGCGGAGCGTGGAGGTGTCAGGCCCGTTCTACGGCTCGAAAGGCACCGTGGACTACACCGTGGGCGTCGACGACTACGGCACGCTCCAGGACATCACGAGGCCGTGACCGTGCCCGACGTATCGCCCACGGCAGTGGACCGGCGCGGCCGGCTGCTGCTGGGACTGGCCGCGGTCGCGGTGGGCTTCGCCGCGGCGGACAACTACGTCGTGGTGCTCGCCCTGCCCGACATGATGGGCTCGGCCGGGCTCTCGGCGGAGGACCTGCAGAAGGCCGCGCCGATCATCTCCGGCTTCCTGCTCGGCTACATCGCGATGCTGCCGCTCATCGGTCGCATCGCCGACATCCGCGGCCGGCTGCCGGTGCTCGTCGGCGCGCTGGTCGTCTTCGGGCTCGGCTCGCTGGTCACGGCGGCGGCGTACGACCTGAGCAGTGTGGTGGTCGGCCGCCTGCTCCAGGGTGTGGGGGCCGGCGGGCTGCTGCCGCCGACGCTCGCGCTCGTCGCCGACCTCTATCCGCCGCACCGCCGCGGGATGCCTCTCGGCGTGGTCGGGGCGGTGCAGGAGCTCGGCAACGTGGTGGGCCCGGTCTATGGCGCGGTCGTGCTCGCCTTCGGCAGCTGGCGCACGATCTTCTGGATCAACCTGGCCGTCGGCTTCGTCCTGGCCGCCGTCATCCGCCAGCAGCGCGCCGTCGGGAGCGCGGTGAGGAACGACGTCGGGCCCGCGGCGCCGCGCGGCCTCGACTGGCCGGGGTTGGCGCTGGCGACCTCGGCACTCGCCTGCCTGGTGCTGGTGATGACCCAGCCCGATCGGCTCCTGGCAGACATCACCGTGGGGCTCGCCTTCCTGCCCGTCGTCGGCGACAGCCGGTGGCTCTCCCCGCTGGCGCTGGCCTGCCTCGCGCTGACGGCGCTGCTGGTGCTGCGGTGCCTGACGGCGCGCCGGCCGCTCCTCGACCTCCGGTCCTGGCGCGACACCCTGGCGAAGGTCGACGTGCTCGGCGCGCTGCTGCTCTCCGTGGTCCTGGCCGGGGTGATCCTCACCTTCTCGACCGCCGACCCGGAGGTCCAGGTCTTCTCACCCGCAGGACCGTGGCTGCTGACGACGAGCGCGGTCGCGGCCGTGCTGTTCTGGCTCCGCAACCGGGCGGTCACCCACCCGTTGGTGCCGCCGGGCGCGGTGGCGGCGACGCCGGCGTGGGGGGCACTGGTCGTCAGCTTCTTCGTCGGCGCCGCGGTGATCGCAGCCCTGGTGGACATTCCGATCTTCGCCCGGCTCACGGTCTACAACGACTCTCAGCTCATGGCCGCGCTGGTGCTGGTGCGCTTCCTCGTCGGGCTCCCCATCGGCGCCTTCCTCGGCGGGTGGCTGAGCCACCACCTCAACGCCGGGGTGGTCACGGCGCTGGGGATGGCGGTCTCCGCCGTCGGCTTCGGGTGGATGTCGCAGTGGGCGTTCGAGGCGCTGGAGAGCCCGGTGGCCACGGTGCCGCTGGTGGCCGCCGGGCTGGGGATCGGCCTGGCGATGGCGCCGGTGAACGCCGCCCTGCTCGCGGCCACCGACGCCAGCGTCCACGGCCTGGCCAGCGCCCTGCTCATCGTCGCGCGCACCGTCGGCAAGCTGGTGGGCATCAGCGTGCTGACTGCCATCGGGCTGCGTCGCTACTTCGCCGAGCAGGCGGACCTCCCCACCCCGATGGAGGTGTGCGGCCAGGGGGACAGCCGGTGCCGGGAGTTCAGCCGGATCCTGCAGGACGCCGGGCTGGTCCAGCTGCAGACGATCTTCCTCGGCGCCGCCGCGAGCTGCGTGGTGGCCGGTCTGGTGGCGCTCGTCGTGTTCCGGCACGCCGACACCCGGCAGGTCCGCACCTCAGCCCTCGGGTCCGGAGTGGGCTGAGGGCCCCGGCGGACGGTTCAGCGCGAGGGTGGCGGGTAACGGATCGGGTGACCCATGACCCGAACGACCACTTCGTCCACGTGCGTGGTGCCAGCGAGCACAACCTGAGGAACGTCGACGTCGACGTGCCGCGCGACGCCATGGTCGCCTTCACCGGCGTCTCCGGATCGGGCAAGTCCTCGCTGGCCTTCGGCACGTTGTACGCCGAGGCGCAGCGACGCTACTTCGAGTCCGTCGCGCCCTACGCCCGTCGGCTCCTGCAGCAGGTCGACGCCCCGCACGTGCAGGAGGTCACCGGCCTGCCACCTGCCGTGGCGCTCCAGCAGCGCCGTGGCGCCGCCAGCTCGCGCTCGACGGTCGGCACGATCACCACGCTGTCCAACCTGCTGCGGATGCTCTACTCCCGCTCGGGCACCTACCCCGACGGCGCCCGGCACCTCGCGGCCGAGGCGTTCTCGCCCAACACCGCGGCGGGTGCGTGCCCCCGCTGCCACGGCCTCGGCCAGGTCCACGACGTGACCGAGGAGCTGATGGTCCCCGACCCGTCCAAGAGCATCCGCGACGGCGCGATCGCCGCGTGGCCCGGTGCGTGGCAGGGGGCCAACCTGCGCAGCATCGTGACGGGTCTCGGGATCGACGTCGACCGGCCCTTCGAGAAGCTGCGCAAGAAGGACCGCGACTGGCTGCTCTTCACCGACGAGCAGCCCTCGGTGCTGATCAAGCCGGAGCGCGACCGCATCGACCACGGCTACTACGGCAAGTTCTGGAGCGCCCGCAAGCACGTCCTCCACGTGCTCGCCGACTCCAAGAGCGAGCAGATGCGCACCCGTGCCCTCCGCTTCGTCGAGGAGGCTGCCTGCGGTGAGTGCCACGGCACCGGCCTCCAGGCGGAGGCGCTCGCGGTGCACTTCGCCGGCGCCTCGATCGCCACGGTCAACGCCACCTCGCTGGCCGAGGTGGCCGACCTGCTGCGCCCCTTCGCGACCCAGGCAGAGACCGAGGTGACGGTGCGGCTGTGCGCCGACCTGCTGGCGCGCATCGAGGTCCTCCTCGACCTGGGCCTGGGCTACCTCTCGCTGGGCAGGAGCTCGACCACCCTCTCGCCGGGCGAGGCCCAGCGCCTGCGGATCGCCACCCAGCTGCGCTCCGGGCTCTTCGGCGTGGTCTACGTCCTCGACGAGCCCTCCGCAGGCCTCCACCCCGCCGATGCCGAGCCGCTGCTCGCCGTGCTCGACGCGCTGGTCGCCGCCGGCAACTCGCTCTTCGTCGTGGAGCACGACATGGACGTCGTACGACGAGCCGACTGGGTCGTGGACATCGGCCCCGGGGCCGGTGAGGGTGGCGGCCGGGTGCTCTACTCCGGGCCCGTCGCGGGGCTCGAGCAGGTCGCCGAGTCAGTCACGGCGCGGCACCTCTTCGACCTCGGTCCGGTCGAGGGGCGCGAGCCCCGTGAGCCACGCGGCTGGCTGCGGCTCAGCGGCGTCACCCGGCACAACCTGACCGACCTCGCGGTCGACGTGCCGACCGGTGTGCTGACCGCCGTCACCGGGGTGTCGGGGTCGGGCAAGTCGACCCTGGTCACCCAGGTGCTCGCCGAGCTCGTGCGTGAGCACCTCGGGCTGCCCGAGGGCGATGAGGAGGACGCAGAGACGGTGGGGACCGATGGTGCGCCGGTGGCCAGGGCCGACGGGCTCGAGGCGGTCGACCGGATGGTGCGGGTCGACCAGCGCCCGATCGGCCGGACGCCGCGGTCCAACCTGGCGACGTACACCGGGCTCTTCGACGCCGTCCGCAAGCTCTTCGCGGCCACCGACGAGGCGCGCGCCCGCGGCTACACGGCCGGCCGCTTCTCCTTCAACACCGTCGAGGGGCGCTGCGAGACCTGCCAGGGGGAGGGGTTCGTCGCGATCGAGCTGCTCTTCCTGCCCGGCACCTACGCGCCGTGCCCGACGTGCCACGGTGCGCGCTACGACGAGCAGACGCTGGAGGTGACCTACCGCGAGCGCAGCATCGCCGACGTGCTCGCGATGACCGTCGACGACGCGGCCGGCTTCCTCGCGGACAGCCCGGCCGCCTCGCGCAGCCTCGAGACGTTGCGGGAGGTGGGGCTGGGCTACCTGCGTCTCGGGCAGCCCGCGACCGAGCTCAGCGGTGGCGAGGCCCAGCGGATCAAGCTGGCGACCGAGCTGCAGCGCGCCCGCCGCGGTCACACGCTCTACCTCCTCGACGAGCCGACGTCCGGGCTGCACCCCGCCGACGTCGTCGTGCTGCTGCGCCAGCTGCACCGCCTCGTCGACGAGGGCGACACCGTGGTCCTCGTCGAGCACGACCTCGACACCATCGCCGGCGCCGACTGGATGATCGACCTCGGCCCGGGCGGGGGCGATCGCGGCGGCGAGGTGGTGGCCGTCGGGACTCCCCGTCAGGTCGCCGCCGCGGGGGTCGGGGTGACGGCGCCCTACCTCGCTCGGCGGCTCGGCTGAGGTCTCACGACTCGTCGCGCCCTGTCGTGAGGTCCGCGACGAACAGCCGCCTGCCGGTGGGGAGCGAGCGTGACGTCACCGTCATGTCGCGCATCGCCTCACGGCCGTCGGCGAGGACGACCGGCACCGTGATGGCCCGACCGAGCAGGGCGTCACGACCGTTGATGACGTGCAGCGTGGTGCCGGCGATGTGGGCCTGCCGGTAGCGCGACGGGACGATGCAGGTGACCGGACGACCGACCAGGTCGCCCTCCTGGTCGTAGCCGAGCGCCGCGAGAGCCGTGCGGCTCACCGCGACGATCAGGCTGGCCTCATTGGTGGCGATCAGGGCCTGCGGGGAGTCGGACACCTCGCAGGAGTCCCAACCCTCGACCCAGAGCTGCGAGGCGCCGGGGGTGGAGACCTGCTGCGGCTCCGGAGAACTCCAGGCCTGCGGTGCCCGGCCGGTCCCGGACTGCTCGACCACCTCGCGGCACAACCAGTGCGACATCGCCCGGACCTCCGGCTGTGTCGGGGGGACGAGGAGCTGGAGGGAGGCGGCGAGCTGCAGGGCGTCACGGACGAGCTCGTCGAGCACCGCGAAGTGCGCGACCGACCTGCCCGGCACGCGCAGGGTCATGCTCGCGATGGAGACGTGGGGCTCGAGCGCGCTGCTCATCACGGCGTCCGGGTCGGCTCCCAGGTCGGGGGCCGGCACCTGCTCGTGCAGGAGGTTCATCGCGTCGCTGGCCTGGGCGTGCCGCTCGAGGATGGTGGGGTCGTCGTCCAGCTTGACCAGGAGGTACTCGCGCAGCAGCGCGGAGGCGTGCTCCTGCCACGCGGCGTGCATGAGGAGCGGCACGTTGCGCAGCTCGACGAGGGCGACGTCCTCGGCGGCGGGCTCGGGCACCGGGAAGGGTGCGCGGGCTCCGGCGAACGGGAGCCCGCGCGGATCCTCCATCTCGACCCAGACCACCTTTCCGTGGCCGAGTCGAAACGTGCTCCAGCGCGTCACGAGGCTCTCGATCAGGTGCAGGCCACGGCCCGTGCCCGAGGACGTCGAGTAGTCCCGGCGTACGGGCGGGTGGGCGCTGTCGTCGGCGACCTCGACCCGGAGGCCGGACCCGTCGAGGGCGAGCATCAGGTGGACCTCGCCGCCGGCGTGGACCAGGGCGTTGGTGACCAGCTCGCTCACCACGAGCTCGGCGTCGTCGGTCGCGGCCTCCATGGGCGTCGCCCTCAGCAGGGTGCGGACCAGACGGCGGGCGAGACCGACGCTGGCGCCGTCGGGAGGAAGGACCCGGGCGACACGTGACAGCGCGGGTCCCTCGGGTGCGTCCGGCGCCGGGTCGGGCTCCTGGAGCTCGATCGACAGCATCGCCAGGTCGTCGCGGAGGCGCTCCCCGGTCCAGTGCCGCAACGCGTCGAGCAACGAGTCGAGGAGGTAGGGGAACGGCTGGGACGCCACCATCGCCCAGAGCGGCTCGGGGTCGACGAACGAGCCGTCCGGCTGGCGCGCCTCGAGGAGGCCGTCGGTGAAGAGGATGAGCCGGTCGCCGGGGACCATGCGCCCATGGGCCGGCCGGGGCGAAGACCCGAGGCCGAGGGGGACCGTGGGCGTGGCCTCGAGGGTGCGCCACGTGTCGTCGTGCGTGAGGACCGGCGGCGGGTGCCCGCACAGCACCAGGCTGAAGCGACCGTCGTGGTGGAGGTCCATCAGCGCCGCGGTGACGAAGTCCTCCTCGTCGTGGAGGTAGACCTGCACGTGCTTGTCGAGCTGGCGCGCGACCTCGTCGACGGGGATGTCGAGCACCGCGACCGAGCGGAACCCGCCCAGGACGATGGTCGCCGTGCGCACGGCACCCAGGCCCTTGCCGCGGACGTCACCGATCAGGACCCGCACCCGGTCGGGGAGGGCCACGACCTCGTAGAGGTCGCCACCGATCTGCGCCTCCTCGACCGCGCTCACGTAGCGGGCGGACAGGGCGAAGGGCCCCACCTGGGGCGGAGGCGGGGCCAGGATCGCCTGCTGGGCGGCCGCCGCCACCTTCATGACCTCGGTCAGTCGCTGGGACTGACGGGTGAAGCTGTCGGCGTTGCTCAGGGCCGAGGCGACCCGCGCGGCGAGGTCGACCAGGAGCTCGGTGTCCTCGGGGCCGTAGTGCCGGCCGGACTCCGCATAGGCCAGGCTCAGCGCGCCGATCACCTCGTCGCCGCTGCGCAGCGGGGCCACCGCGGCGCTGACCAGGCCGAGCCGCTTCAGGAGCGCCCCGTGCTCCTCGTTGACCGCCGCGGCCTCGATGAGCTCCTCGGGGATGTGGGCGTAGAGCTCAGGCTCTCCGGTCCGCACGACGGCCGGGGCGCCGGTCGGTGACGTCATGTCGACCGGGAACACGTCCCGCATGCCCTGGGCCCAGGCGCTCGTGTCCGGGTCGCGGTGCCAGACCGCGGCGGTCTCCAGGGTGCCGTTGCGGAGCAGGTGCAGGGAGCACCAGTCGGCCATCCGCGGGACCAGGAGACGATGCACCTCCTCCAATGTCTCGTCCCAGTCGAGGCTGTGGGAGAGGGTGCGTGACGCCTCGCTCAGGATCGCGGTGCGCTGCACCTCCGCATCGGTCTGCGCGAGCGACCGGGCGCGGGTCAGGGCGGCCGTCAGCGCGCCTGCGAGGGAGACCAGAAGGCCCCGCTCCTCCGCCGTCTCGACGACACCCGGCGGGAACGTCAGCGCCAGCAGGCCGATGGAGGCGTCCCCGTCGACCAGCGGGAGCACGTGGAGGCTGCGCTCCTCCTCATAGTAGCCGGCCAGGGCCGGGAAGGCGTCGAGGATCGCAGCCCGGTCGGAGTAGTGCTGGGGCAGGCCCGACCTGGCTGCAACGGCCCCGGGAAGGTCGGCGGCGAGCGGGATCTCGGTGTAGGCGTCGGCCTGAGGCCCCCCGCGTCCGAGCCAGGAGACGGACCGCAGCACGTCCTCCTCCACCACGAAGATCATCGCCGACGCGGCTCCGAGCCGCCCGGCAGCCTTCCCGAGGAAGCCGTCCGCGACCTCGGTCTCCGTGCGAGCGCCCGTCAGCTCGACGGCGAGGGCATCGAGCAGGTCCTGGGCGAGGCTGGTGGTGTGCTGCATCCGGCGGCGGTACTGGTTGGCCATGTGGGCTGCGACGACCGAGGCCGCGCCCGCCACGAGGCAGCTGGCCAGCCGGATGGACCAGCCCGTGTCACCGAGGGTGTCGTGCGACGCGCCCGACACGAACGCGGCGGCGAGGGAGAGCCACGCGACCGCCGCCGTGCGTCCGGGGCGGCAGCTGATGGAGGCGAGCACCGACGCCGTGGCGTAGGCCGCCGTGAGCTGGACGTTGGCGACGAGGTCGACGACCAGTGCCGCGGTGAGGAATACGACGCCCAGTGCCGGCGCCACAACGCCTCGTGTCGTCCAGCTGGACAACGAGCTCTCCTGACGTCTGGAACCCCCCTGAATGGATCCGGGGGATGCTAGTGGATCCGAGGGTGCTGGTGGTGACGTTCTCCCGTACCGGCCACCTGATGGGACCTGCTGCGCTTGAGACGGCGTCGTACGAGGACGGCGGTCACGGCCGCCACCCCCAGGACGAGCCAGACGAGGGCAAGGGCCAGGGGGATGTCGGGCATGGAGGTACAACGGCGCCGCAGCCACGACGCTACTCGCCCCTGGGGGTGAGGCGGAGCATCGTCGGCGTCAGGACGTTCGTCCCTGGTGGGTTCTGCCGAGGCGGACTTCACTGGTGGGGGAGGGTGATGCGCTGTGGGTAGTGACCCGATGATGCTGCCGGCGAGCGTCGACCTCTTCTGGTTGCCGCTCGGAGCTGGTGACAACACGCACTGCGTGCGCACCAACGGTCGGCTCCTCGAGGCGATCGCCGCTGGGCGCGAGCACCGCCCTCGCGGCGACCTCTTCCACGCGGCGCTCGTGGTTGCGCTGGGCGACGACGAGTGGACCATCGAGATGGGGCCCGCCTGGGGCTCGAGCGAGCCGCACCTCGGGGTCGTCTGCCACGGACCGGTGGGGTCCAGGTGGCTGGGCCGGTCGCGCTACTTCCGCTATGAGGTCCGACGGTGGCGGGGGGGCACGATCCCGGATCTCGCGGAGGCTGTCGACAGCCCGCGACGGGTCAGCAGTGACGCGGTCCGGGCCGAGCTCACCCTGTCGTTGGCTCCTGCCTTCCCCACCGCCACCTGGGGTCGCGACGAGCTCGGCGCGGGTGAGATGTGGAACTCCAACTCGCTCGTCGCGTGGTTGCTGGCGCGCAGCGGTCACGACCTGTCGACCATCCACCCGCCCCAGGGTGGTCGTGCCCCGGGATGGTCGGCGGGCTTGGTCGTCGCTGCGCGGGACTCGGTGCCGAGCCCCGCATGACGCTGCCCAGACCCTGGCTCTGGCTGTCCTTGGCGGCCGCTCTGCTGGCGGGTGCCGGCAGCGTGGTCGGTCTCGTGGCGACCTCGCGCGTCTACGGCCGCGAGACGGCCCTGCTCGCCGACACCGCCGTCGCGCAGGACGTCGTCAACCTCGCCCTGGCCGCCCCGGCGATGGCGGCGCTCGCGGTCGCGGCTGCCCGTGGCTCCGTGCGGTCCCATCTGTGCCTGCTGGGACTTCTGGCCTTCACGGTCTACAACTACGCGATCTACGCCTTCTCCCTCCACTTCGGGCCGCTGTTCCTCGTGTGGGTGGGGGTGCTCGGGCTGGCCCTCTTCGCGCTCATCGGCAGCGTGTCCGCCGTGGACGTCGCGCAGGTCGAGTCGCGGTTCGCGCACCGGGCGATGCCGAGGACCGCTGGCTTCCTGGTGGCCGTCGCGCTGTTGTTCGGCGCGGTCTGGATGAGCGAGATCGTGCCGGACCTGGTGGCCGGGCGGCCGTCGACCAGTGCCAGCGACTGGCGCGTGCCCAGCAACCCGGTGCACGTCCTTGACCTGGCGTTCTTCCTCCCGGCCCTCGCGCTCAGCGGGGTCCTCCTGCTGCGACGCCACCCGATGGGCTACGCGACCGTAGTGGGTCAGCTCGTGTGGATCGCGTCGACGTGCCTGCCGATCCTGGTCGTGCCCTTCGTCTCGAGCGCTCGTGGCCACGAGGCCGTCTGGGCGATCGAGGCTCCGATCGGGATCCTCTGCGCCGTCACCCTGGTGGTGCTGGGGCTGCTCCTGCGCAGGATGAGCGGACCGCCCGAGGGCAGGCCGTCACAGCCGGACTGACAGGTCTCCGAGCGTGTCCATGCGGATCACGTAGCTGCTGCCGGCGACCAGCGGGACGGCGTCGGTGAGGGCCCCGGCCAGCACCAGCGAGCCTGCCGGCAGGGTCCGGCCCTGCTGGCCCAGGTGCGTCGCCAGGTGGACGATCGCGAGGAGCGGGTGGCCGAGGATGGCAGCGCCCGTGGCCGCGTGGACGACCTGGCCGTCCACCTCGAGCTCGCACCGGACGTCGACCAGGGCGTCGAGGTCGTCGAGCCGGACCAGCGGACCCGCCACCAGCCCGGCGGCGCTGGTGTTGTCGGCGACCACGTCGGGGAGCCGGAAGCGGTAGTCGTCGTACCTCGAGTCGATGATCTCGGCCGCGACGGTGACCGCATCGACGGCCCGGGCGGCCTCGGCCAGCGCCAGGGGTCCGGTGATGTCCTGCCCGGTCACGAAGCCGATCTCCGGCTCGATCCGCGGTTGGATCCACCGGCCCAGGGACGCAGCGACCGAGTGCTCGTCGACCCGCATGACGTCGGTGAGGAACCCGACGATGGGCTCCGCGACATTCATCCGCTGCTGCTTGGCCTCACTGGTGAGTCCGAGCTTGGTGCCGATGACGGTCTCGCCGGCGGCCAGGCGCTGCTGCCGGTCCAGGTCCTGTACGCCGTAGCCCCAGGCCGCGTCGAGGGCGGGGTCGGCGTCGGTGAAGGGAGTCACGGCGCGGCGCGATCCGCGCGCGGACCGCAGGGTCGCTTCGGCGTCCTCGGGCCTCATCGGTCGTCCGTGGAGGAGAGCTAGCGTGGTGATCCACTCGCCCAGTGCATGCACGGTCTCGGCATCGATCCCGTGCCCGCCGGGTCGCCGCAACGTGGCCGTCGTCGCTGCGGACTCGGCCAGGAGGTAGTCCCAGGTGCGGTCGAGCAGCTCGCGCGGGATGACGTGGTCGACGTCGCCCTGCGCCACGAGGACCGGCAGGTTGGCCAGGCGACCCGCGTCGGTCGGGACCCCGGCGTCGAAGGGCAGCGTGCCGAAGAGGATCGCCGCGCCCGCGAAGCGAGCGGGGTCGTCCAGGACCAGGCCGCCGGCGAAGGCCGCGCCACCGCTGAACCCGACGAGCACGACCGGCCGTCCCGCGGGGGCGACGTCGTCGAGCCACGTGCTGAACCACGCCATCGTGCTCTCGAGCGACGCGGCGACCGGGCGCCCGATGCCCCGGTTGGCGAACCAGGCGTAGCCACCGCCCTCGGCGATCGGAGCACGCACGGCGGCGTAGGCCGGGCCGACGGGCAGGTGCTGGGCGAGCCCGAGGATCTCGTGCTCTGCCGAGCCGCGGCCGTGCAGCAGGACCACCAGGGGCGCGGCCGGGTCCGTGGAGCCGTACGTCGCGACGACGGGCGCCGGGTAGGTCGCGGTCGTCACGACGCCTCGATCGGGACCAGCTCGGCAGCCGTGCGGACCCCGGCCCAGCGGCGCACCTCGCCGGCCAGGTCGAGACGCTCGACGGGGGCGGCGTCGGCGTAGTCGCCCCAGCTGGCCTTCGGCAGCATCCACATCACCTCGAACTCGTTGCCGTCCGGGTCGTGGGCGTAGACGCTCTTGGTCGCGCCGTGGCTGGACTCGCCCGTGAGGGCGTCGAGGTCGGCCAGGGTCAGGCGGGCCTGCTCGAGCTCCTCGATCGTGTCGACCTGCCAGGCCAGGTGGTAGAGCCCGAGCGAGCCACGGGGGCGCGGGGCCTGGGCGCCCACGCCGAAGAGCCCGAGGTCGTGGTGGTTGCCGGAGCGGGGCAGGCGCAGGAAGGCGGCGTCGGCACGGGGCTCGCGCGCGACGATCCTCATGTCGAAGGCCTGCTGGTAGAAGGTGATGCTGCGCTCGAGGTCGGAGACGAAGAGCACGGCGTGGTTGAGGCGGACGGCGTTGACGGTCATGGGGACCTCTTCCTGAGGATGGTTGTTGCTTCAATCAACAGCCTAACCGACATGGTTGTTCCGTCAACTTATGATCTAGGGTGGGGGCATGGAGCCGCGCTGGTTGAGCCAGGACGAGCGAGCCGCGTGGCTGCGGCTCGTGGCCGTCACCGAGCTGCTGCCCGGGGTGCTGGACTCCCAGCTGCGCGCGGACTCGGGGCTCACGCACTTCGAGTACTACGTCCTCGCGATGCTCTCCGAGGTGCCCGACCGGGTCCTGCGCATGACGGTGCTCGCCCAGCGCACCAACGCCACGCTGCCGCGGCTGTCGCACGTCGTACGACGGCTGGAGGACCGCGGTCTGGTACAGCGCTCCCCGTGCCCCGACGACGGCCGCGCCACGAACGCCACGCTGACGGCCGAGGGGGTGGCGGCTGTCGAGACGGCAGCCCCGGGCCACGTCGACACCGTCCGGCGACGCGTCCTCGACCAGCTGACCCCCCCGCAAGTGCAGGCGTTGCGCGAGGTCACGGACGCGCTCCTGGTCGGGCTCGATCCCGACGGTCGCCTCAGCGGGCTCTACGACCCCGACCGCGCTCAGCGCCACGGTGGTTGAGGCGTCCGTGAGACTGGTCCGGTGAGCCCGTCGATCCCCAGCGTCACCGCGGTCCGCCTGACCGGCGCCGCGCACCGTCACGACCTGCCCCTGCTCGTCCTCGGCCCGTCGCTCGGCACCACGGCGATGACGCTGTGGTCTGCCTGCGCGGCCGGGCTGACCGATCGGTTCGACGTGCTGGCGTGGGACCTCCCGGGTCACGGGCACAACAGGGGAGTGCGAGACGACGGCTTCACGATGGCCGAGCTGGCGCAGGGCGTGCTGGTCGTCGTCGACGACGTCCTGGCCCAGCGCGACCAGGTCGGCGGGACCTTCGCCTATGCCGGTGACTCCGTGGGTGGTGCGGTCGGTCTGCAGCTGCTCCTCGACGCCCCGGACCGGGTGGACTCCGCGGTGCTGCTGTGCACGGGCGCGAAGATCGGCGACGCGGCCATGTGGGCCGGTCGGGTGGGGCAGGTCGCCGTGTCCGGCACGCAGGTGATGGTGCCCGGCTCGGCGGAGCGCTGGTTCGCCCCCGGCTTCGTCGACCGCGAGCCGGCGGTGGCCTCGGCGTTGCTCGGCGCGCTGCGGGACACGGTCGACGACGGCTACGTCCAGGTGTGTGCGGCGCTGGTCGACTTCGACGTGCGCGACCGGTTGGGGGAGGTCCGCGCGCCGGTGCTCGCCGTGGCGGGGGAGCGCGACGTGGTCACGCCTCCGGACCTGCTCCGCGAGGTCGCCGAGGGTGTGGGCGACGGTCGCCTCGAGGTCCTGCCCGGCGTGGGCCACCTCGCCCCGGCGGAGGCGCCCGTCGCGGTCGCGGCGCTGATCCGCCAGCACGTGCTGGGGGAGGTGCCCGTCGACGCCGCCGACGACCTGACGCGCGAGGTCGAGGAGGTGCTCGCGGAGCACGCAGCCGGCACGCTCTGGAGTCGTCCCGGGCTGGACCGCCGCAGTCGCCTGCTCGTCACGCTGACTGCCCTGGTCGTGCAGGGTCACCACGACGACCTCGAGGCGCACCTGCACGCCATCCGCGAGGAGGGCCTCACGATCGAGGAGATCAGGGAGTCCCTGCTCCAGGCGGCGGTCCACGGCGGGGTCGCAGACGCCACCGCGGCCTTCCGCATCGCCCGGTCCGTCCTCGAGGAGGAGCACGCATGACCCGCCAGACCCCCGGCAGTGCCTACCTGTACGCCGCCGCCCGCACGCCGTTCGGACGGTGGGGGTCGGCCTTGGCCGAGGTCCGGCCGGACGACCTCGCTGCCGCCGCCCTGACCGGGGTGCTGGCGAAGGCGCCCGACCTCGACCCGGCCCGCATCGGGGACGTGGTGTGGGGCAACGCCAACGGCGCGGGGGAGGACAACCGCAACGTGGGACGGATGGCGGTGCTGCTCGCGGGGTTGCCGACCTCGGTGCCGGCGACGACGGTGAACCGCCTGTGCGGGTCGTCCTTGGACGCGGCGATGATCGCCTCGCGCACGGTCGAGTCAGGTGATGCCGACGTGGTGGTGGCCGGTGGTGTGGAGTCGATGACCCGGGCGCCGTGGGTGCTGCCGAAGCCCTCGCGGGCATTCCCGGCCGGCAACGTGACGGCGGTCTCGACGACGTTGGGGTGGCGACTGGTCAACGAGCGGATGCCGGCGGAGTGGACGGTCTCGCTGGGCGAGGCCAACGAGATGCTGGCCGAGCGGTTCTCGATCTCGCGGGAGCGGCAGGACGAGTTCGCCGCCCGGTCGCACCACCTGGCCCACGCTGCCTGGGAGGCGGGCTTCTACGACGACCTGGTCGTGCCGGTGCCCGGCATCGACCTGACCCGTGACGAGGGCATCCGCCCTGGCTCGACCGCGCAGAAGCTCGCCGGGCTGAGTCCGTCGTTCCGTTCGGTGGCGGAGGGCGGGACCATCACGGCCGCCAACGCCTCCCCGCTCAGCGACGGGGCCGCGGCGGTGTTGATCGCGGGAGAGGGCGTCGACGTCGGGCTGGCACCGGTGGCGCGGATTGCCGGTCGCGGGGCGCACGCCCTGGACCCGCAGGACTTCGGCTTCGCCCCGGTCGAGGCTGCCGACCAGGCGCTCGCGCGGGCCGGGATCACCTGGAGCGACGTGGGTGCGGTCGAGCTCAACGAGGCCTTCGCGGTGCAGTCGTTGGCCTGCGTGGACGCCTGGAGGATCGACCCCGAGATCGTCAACACCCAGGGCGGTGCGATCGCGATCGGTCACCCGCTCGGGGCGTCGGGGGCGCGGATCCTGGCGACCCTGGCCCACCGCCTCCGGGAGAGCGGCGAGCGGTGGGGTGTCGCGGCGATCTGCATCGGGGTCGGCCAGGCGCTGGCGGTCGTGCTGGAGAACGCCGGGCGGAGCTCGTGAAGGTCTGCGACAGCGCGGCCGAGGCGGTGGCGGACGTCGAGGACGGAGCCACGGTGCTGGTCGGCGGCTTCGGGATGGCGGGCATGCCGGTCGCACTGATCGACGCGTTGATCCAGCAGGGCGCGACGGACTTGACGGTGGTGTCCAACAACGCCGGCAACGGTGACACCGGGTTGGCGGCGCTCCTGGCGAGGGGGCGGGTGCGCAAGGTGGTCTGCTCGTTCCCCCGGCAGGCCGACTCGTGGGTCTTCGACGGGCTCTTCCGGGAGGGCCGCATCGAGCTGGAGCTGGTGCCCCAGGGCAACCTCGCGGAGCGGATGCGGGCAGCCGGTGCGGGGATCGGGGCGTTCTTCTGCCCGACCGGGGTCGGGACGCCGCTGGCCGAGGGCAAGGAGACGCGGGTGATCGACGGGCGCACCTACGTGCTGGAGATGCCGATCCGCGGTGACGTGGCGCTGATCGGCGCGCACCGTGCCGACCGGGCCGGCAACCTTGTCTACCGCAAGACGGCCCGCAACTTCGGGCCGGTCATGGCCACGGCCGCGACGACGGTGGTGGCGCAGGTGAGCGAGGTCCTGGACGTCGGTGGGTTGGACCCCGAGAGCATCGTGACGCCCTCGATCTACGTCGACCGGGTCGTGGTCGCATGATCAGCGACACGAGCGGCCCGCGCACTCCCCGCACCAGGCACGAGATCGCTGCTGCGATCGCCCGCGACATCCCGGCGGGGTCGTTCGTCAACCTCGGCATCGGTCAGCCCACGCTGGTGGCGGACCACCTGGCGCCGGGCTCGGGGATCGTGCTGCACACCGAGAACGGGATGCTCGGCATGGGACCGGCCGCGCACGGCGACGAGATCGACCCCGACCTGACCAATGCCGGCAAGATCCCGGTGACCGAGCTGGCGGGGGCGGCGTACTTCCACCAGGCCGACTCCTTCGCGATGATGCGCGGCGGCCACCTCGACGTGTGCGTCCTCGGCGCCTTCCAGGTCTCGCAGCACGGCGACCTGGCCAACTGGGACACCGGCGCGCCGGGGTCGATCCCCGGCGTCGGCGGGGCGATGGACCTCGCCATCGGCGCGAAGCAGGTCTTCGTGATGATGACGCTCTTCGCCAAGGACGGGACGCCCAAGCTGGTGCCGTCGTGCACCTATCCCCTCACCGGGCTCGCCTGCGTCAGCCGCGTCTACACCGACGTCGCGACCTTCGAGGTCGGTGACCGGGGAGCGCGGCTGGTCGAGGTCTTCGGCACCACCAGGGACGAGCTCACGACGCGACTGGGGCTCGACCTCGGCTGACGGCGGGGAGGTCTCCCGGGTCCCTTGGCCTCCCCCCGACGGGCGGGTGACGCGGACCGACCTGCGACGTAACCTCGAGACCTGGGACACCGGGGTCCCGGGGATTGAGGAGGATGTCCGATGGTCTCCATCTCGTTCGAGAGCTCGACCGGTCGCCTGCGCCTGGAGGGAGCCTGCCGTGGGCAGGACACGGCGGTGATCTGCGAGGCCCTCCACACGTTCTCCCCCCTGGCCGTGACGCTCAAGGTCGACCTGTCGGCCGCCACGCGGCTCGACGCCGAGGTGGCTGCGGCACTGGTCGACGAGAAGCGTCGGGTCGAGCGCCAGGGGTGCCGACTCAGCCTGGTCCGCCGGCGCGGCAGCGACGCCGACCTGGCGCTGTGCGCCGCCGAGGTGCCGCCCGAGAGGCTCGTGGACCGCTGAGGCCCGCCGCACGACCCCTCAGTCGAGCGATCCGATGCCGGTCGGGGTCTCGGGCTGCTGCGCCCAGCGCGGGATGATGAAGAGGCCGTGGGCCTCCACCGCAGGGGTGGCGTCGTCACGGTCCTCTCGGATCGTGGCGGTGACGGTGATCTTGCGGTCGGACTCGTCGGTGACTGCCGCCTCCATGCGCACCGCCCCGAGGGGCAGCGGCTGCACGTAGCGCAACGTGAGGGTGCCGGTCACCGTCACGCGGGTGTGTGCGGCGCTGGCGGTCTCGCCCATCAGGTGGTCCAGCAGCAGGGCGGAGACTCCGCCGTGGACGCTGCCCGGCGGTCCCTCGTAGGCGGCCCCGAGCTCCACGGCGGAGCGGACGGTGCCGTCGTCCCTCCACTCGAGTCGCACCGGCGGGGCGAAGGCGTTGCGCAGGCCCACCACGGTGTTGCCCCAGTTCCACGAGCGGCCGTGGGCGTTGTAGTGGATCCCGGCCGGTCCGTCGGGGGCGTCCGCGGCGAGGACGTCGGCGGCCTGCTGCAGCAGCGCCCGGGCACGCGCGACCTGCTCCGCATCGACGCCGGTGCGGATGGTGAGGTCGAGCAGGCGTCGTACGTCGTCGGCGAGGCCGCCGTAGAGGGCCTCCGCGGCCTCGACCTCGTCGTTGGTCAGGTCTTCGAAGGAGAAGGAGGACATCGACAGCTCGGACACGACGTCAGCCTAGTGACCGAGGGCCGGACCCCGGCCGGGTCATGGGCGGTGAGTGGGTACCGGCACCCATGGCACTCACCTCCCTCTGGCAGGACCTCCACCCCCGCGACGCCCCGACCAGGACGGAGGTGGGTGGGACCTACGACGTCGTGGTGGTCGGTGCCGGGCTGTCCGGACTGACGACGGCGCTCCTGCTCGCTCGGGCCGGCAAGAGCGTCCTGGTGCTGGAGGCGGGGCGCGTCGGGCACGGGACGACGGGACGCAGCACGGCCAAGGTGAGCGTGCTGCAGGGGACCCGCTTCTCCGAGATCGCGCGCAAGCACCCGCTCGCGACACTGCGTCGCTACGTCTCGGCCAACGAGGCCGCCCAGTCCTGGGTGCGCGACTTCTGCCAGGAGCACGGTGTCGACGCCCAGGAGCGCAGCGCGGTGACCTACGCCAACGGCGCCTCCGGCCAGCGTGCCGTGCGGCGCGAGCTGGAGCTCGGGCTCGAGGCCGGCCTCCCGGTGACCTGGCTGGGCCGGGCGGCCCTCCCGTTCGAGACCGCCGGCGCCGTCAGCCTCCCCGGCCAGCTGCAGGTGGACCCCGTGGCACTGCTCGACGCACTGGCCGACCAGGTGCGGGCCCACGGCGGCGAGATCATCGAGGAGGCGCGGGTGCGCGGTGTCTCGGGCAGCGGTCCGACCACCGTGTCGACGGCCCTCGGGGACTGTCGCGGCCACCACGTCGTGGTCGCGACCAACATGCCGATCCTGGACCGCGGTGGCTTCTTCGCCCGCATGAAGGCCCAGCGCTCCTACGGCCTGGCCTTCCGCACCCCGACGTCACTCGTCGATGAGATGTGCATCGCGGCCGACGCCCCCTCGCGCTCGCTGCGCGACGCCCGGGACGAGACCTCCGCGCTCCTGCTCGTCGGCGGCAACGGTCACCCGACCGGACGCGAGAGCTCTCCTCTCGCCCGTCTCGAGGAGCTGCGCGTGTGGACCCGGCAGAACTTCCCGGAGGCCGGGGACGAGACGCACGCGTGGTCGGCGCAGGACTACGTCCCCGCCCACTCGCTGCCCTACGCCGGCCCGGTCCTCCCCGGCGCAGACCACCTGCTGGTCTGCGGCGGCTACGCCAAGTGGGGCATGACCAACGGCGTCGCCGCCGCGATGGTCCTGTCCGCGCGCATGCTAGGCGGCGAGTGCGACTGGGCCGACGTCTTCTCCACCGAGCGCCCGGCCGAGCTGCGCGGGCTCCCGATGCTGGCGCTCGCCAACGGCGAGGTGGGGTTGGAGATGACCACCGGCTGGTTGCGGCCGCTGCTCACGCGAGCGTCCACGCCCACAGAGGGCGAGGGCCGGGTCGCCTTCGACCACCTGGGCGGGCCAGGTGCGGAGTCGACCGTGGACGGCGTCGTGCGTCGGGTGTCCGGGGTCTGCACGCACCTCGGCGGGGTGGTGCGGTGGAACGACGCCGAGACGAGCTGGGACTGCCCGCTGCACGGCTCGCGCTTCGCCGAGGACGGTGAGGTCCTCGAGGGTCCCGCCACGTGCGGCCTGCGTGCCGTGACGCAGGGGTGAGCCCCACCCGTCAGGGGTGGAAGCCGTTCTGCAGCGCCCACCCGACGGCCTGCGAGCGGCTGGTGACGCCGATCTTGCGGTAGGCCGTGCGCACGTAGGTCTTCACCGTGTTGATGCTGAGGAAGAGACGCCGCGCGATCTCGTCGTTGGAGATGCCGGCCGCCACCAGGGCCAGGACGTCGGTCTCGCGAGCCGAGAGGACGCCCCTGGTGTCGTCGTGGTCGGGGTTGAGGGTGTAGTCGATCGAGGCGGAGGTGCCGTCGCCCATCAGGTCGCCGAAGGCCGCGACCTGGATGACCTCGCGGATCTCCTCGGTGCTCGCGGACAGCGCGATGACGCCGTCGACACCCTTCTCGAGGGCCTGGTCGGCCAGGCCCGGCCGGAGCTCGCGCGCCGCGGCGACCACGGCAGCGTCGGTCTCCTTGACCCACCGCACGAGGTCGTCACCGGAGCCGTGGTGCAGCTTCATCACGTCATAGAGCACGACGTCGACGGGGGCGTCGTCCGGGCCCGGTCCCGGCGCCTGCTGCACCTCGATCGTCTCCGCGAGGTCAGCCACCACCGAGACCAGGCCACGCACGATGACCTCGTCCTCGGAGACGATCGCGAGGCGGAGTTTCGGGTCCACGGCAGACATTGTGGACAGCCCGATCACGACATGCAAGTGATCTCAGGCGACGAGCCCGTCCCAGCCGTCGGCGAGGTAGTCGATGAACGCGGCGCCGACGCTCTCGTCGCGCAGCACCTCGCGCGACACGGGCCGCTCGCGCACGCGGAAGCCGGGATCGGCGATGGCCTGTGCCGCGAAGTCGTGGTGCAGGATCGCGCCGGTGCCCACGGTGACGATGTCGGCGCCCTGCTCCAGGCACCAGGTGGCGTCGGCGGCCGACTGCACCAGCCCGGCGACGCCGAGGCGGGCGCCGTGGCGGGGCAGGTCGGTGAAGTGGTCGATGAGCCGCCGGTCGCCCTGGTCGTGGCGCGGCTTCATGAAGACGTCCCAGAGCGACAGGTCGAGGTGGTCGAGCAGCCCGCTGGCGAGGACCTGCCGCGTCGTCTCGACGCCCTCGGCGACAGTGACGCCGAAACCCTCCGGCGAGAGCCGCAGCCCGACCTGGAAGTCCGGGCCGGTGGCCGAGCGGATGCCGTCGAGCACCTCCATGGTCGGGCGCATCCGGTTCTCCAGGCTCCCGCCGTAGCGGTCGGTGCGCTCGTGGCGGGGGTCGAGGAACTGGCCGACGAGGTAGCCGTGCGCCCCGTGCACCTGCACCCCGTCGAAGCCGGCGCGCTCGGCACGGACGGCGGCCGCGACGAAGGACTCGACCATGGCCTCGACGCCGGCCGTGGTGAGCGCGACGGCGCCGGTCTTGGGGTCGTCCCACGGCGCCTGGAGCGGCTGGCCGGTCAGGGCGGAGTCGGCGCGGCGCCCCCCGTGGTGCAGCTGCACGGCGGAGCGCGCGCCGGTCGCGCGCAACGAGTCGGCCAGCCGGGTCAGCCCGGGCAGGTGCTCGTCGGAGGCGATGCCGAGCTGGCCCTGCCACGCCTGCCCCGCGCGGTCGACGTACGCAGCACACGTCATGACCAGCCCGAAGCCGCCACGGCCGCGCGCGACGAGCCAGTCGTGCTCGTCGTCGGAGAGGGTGCCGTCGGCGTGGCTCTGGGTGTTGGTGAGCGGCGCGAGGGCGAAGCGGTTGGCCCAGGCGGGGCCGTGGGGCAGGTCGAGGGGGTCAGCCAGCGAGGTCACCTCGACGACACTGCCACAAAAGCCTTCACCGCCCGCCGGTGACCTGGGACAGTGGTGGCCGATCCCACGGCCATCGAGGCCGTCGACGAAGGAGAACCGCCAGATGGGCTTCATGGACAAGGTGCGCGGCCAGTTCATCGACATCGTCGAGTTCCTCGACGACAGTCGCGACACCCTGGTCTGGCGCTTCCCCCGCCAGGGCAACGAGATCAAGAACGGCGCCCAGCTGGTGGTCCGCGAGGGCCAGACCGCGGTGTTCGTCAACGAGGGCCAGATCGCCGACGTCTTCACCCCTGGCACCTTCGAGCTCACCACCCAGAACCTCCCGATCCTGAGCACCCTCAAGGGCTGGAAGTACGGCTTCAACTCGCCGTTCAAGGCCGAGGTCTACTTCGTCGGCACGCGGCAGTACACCGACATGAAGTGGGGCACGCAGAACCCCTTCACCGTCCGCGATGCAGAGTTCGGCATGGTGCGGCTGCGTGCCTTCGGCACCTACTCGCTGCGGGTGACCGACGCGAGCGTGCTGCTGCGCCAGCTCGTCGGCACCGACCCCGACTTCCGCACCGACGAGGTCTCGGAGTTCCTGCGCCAGACGATCGTCTCCCAGGTGACCTCGGCGCTCGCGACCGCCAACGTCCCGATGCTCGACCTCGCCGCCAACCAGCAGGCGATCTCCCAGCAGCTCGTCGGCACCCTCAGCGAGAGCCTCGTGGAGTTCGGCATCACGCTGCCCCGCTTCGTCATCGAGAACATCTCGATGCCGCCCGAGGTCGAGGAGGCGCTCGACAAGCGCAGCCAGATGGGGATCCTCGGCAACCTCGACCAATACACCAAGTTCCAGGCCGCCAACGCCCTCGAGGACGCCGCCAACAACCCCGGCGCCGCCGGTCAGGGCACGGGCATGATCGTCGGCATGGGCCTCGGCCAGGCCGCCACCGGTGCCATGGCCAGCTCCCAGCAGGCCGCCCCGGCCGGTCCGCCGCCGCTGCCCGGCGCCGCCGCGCAGTGGTACGTCGCGGTCAACGGCGCGCAGGCCGGCCCCTTCGCGCTCTCGGCGCTGCCGGCGCAGGTCGCCGCGGAGAAGCTGAGCCGCGAGACGCTGGTGTGGACCGAGTCGATGTCGGCGTGGAAGCCCGCGGGCGAGGTGCCCGAGCTCGCCTCGCTGTTCGGTGTCACCCCGCCGCCGCTGCCGCCGCAGGCATGACGACCACCCCGCCGCCGCTCCCGCCCCAGGACGGGCCTCGAGCTGCCGACGTACCTCCGGTGCCCGACAAGCCGAGGGCGATGTTCGCCTCGTGCCCCACCTGCGGCTCGCAGGTCACCTACGCGCCCGGCACGACCGCGCTCAAGTGCGGTGCCTGCGGTGCCGACCACGCGATCGAGGCCGGCGACGACACGACCGTCGACGAGCACTCCTTCGACGCCTGGATGGCCGAGAACGCCCACGTCAAGGTCGCCACGATCGGTGGCCAGGTGCTCAAGTGCCAGGGCTGCGCGGCCGAGATCGAGTCGACCGACCTGGCCGAGACCTGCCAGTTCTGCAGCGGCCACCTGATCGCGCTCACCGCTCCCGCGGGCGTCGTCGCCCCGGAGGCCGTGGTGCCGTTCGGCGTCCCGCGCAAGGGCGCGCAGGCGGCCTTCCAGGAGTGGATCGGCTCGCGCTGGTTCGCCCCCAACGCGTTGAAGAAGGTCGGCTCGACCGAGTCCCTGAAGGGCACCTACGTCCCGCACTGGACCTTCGACGCCAACACCGCGTCGGCCTACCAGGGCGAGCGCGGCGAGCACTACTACGTCACCAAGACCCGCCAGGTCTCCGACGGCAAGGGCGGCACCCGCACCGAGACCTACCAGGAGCGGCACACCCGCTGGCATCCCGCCTCCGGCCACGTCTCCCGGGCCTTCGACGACGTCACCGTCCCCGCCTCGCAGCGCCTGCCCGCCAAGCGCCTCGACGAGATGGGGCCGTGGAAGCTCGAGACCGCGGTGGCCTACCAGCCGGAGTACCTCTCCGGCTACTCCGCCCTGCGCTACGACGTCGACCCCCAGGACGGCTCGACCATCGCCCGCAAGGAGATGCGCGAGGTCATCGAGGGCGACGTACGCCGTGACATCGGCGGCGACGAGCAGCGCGTGCACCAGGTCAACGTCCAGTACGCCCGGGTGATGTTCAAGCTCGTGCTGCTGCCGCTGTGGCTCGCGACCTACGTCCACGCCGGCAAGCAGTGGCAGGTCATGGTCAACGCCAACACCGGCGAGGTCACCGGCGACCGGCCCTGGTCGGTCATCAAGATCGTGTCCACGGTCCTGGCCGTCCTGGCGGTGATCGCGGTGCTGGTCTTCCTGTTCGCCGGGAGCGGCGAGGGGACCGCGTCGCCCTAGGGGTCTCGACGCCTCGTCGCTTCGCTCCTCGGGCTCGACCAGCGAGTGTTCGTCGGTGGTCGAGCCGCGAGGGCCGCTAGGCCCGAGGGTGTCGAGACCCGGTGAGGTGGCTGCGGTCTCGACGGGCGTTCGTCGCTGACGCTCCTCACTGCTCGACCAGCGAGGAAGACGTCAGCCCAGCGTCGCCGGGAGGTTCGCGAAGCCGCGCAGGATGCGGGTCTCGCGGCGCTCGGCACCGGGCTCGAGGCGCAGGTCGGGGTAGCGGTCGAAGAGCCGGCGCAGGCCGACCTCGCCCTCCATGCGCGCGAGGGCCGCGCCCAGGCAGAAGTGACGCCCGCCGGAGAACGAGACGTGCTCGGCGGCGTTGGCGCGCGTGACGTCGAAGGTGAGCGGGTCCTCGAAGACGTCGGGGTCGAGGTTGGCGCCGGCGAGGAGCGTGGTGACCACGGCGCCCCGCGGCACCGCGACGCCGGCGATCTCGGTGTCGCGCACGACGGTGCGCCCGGTCAGCAGCACCGGCGGGTCGAGGCGCAGGACCTCGTCGACGGCGGTCGACCAGTGCTGGGGCTCGCGGCGCAGCAGCGCCAGCTGCTCGGGGTGGTCGTGCAGCAGCGCGATGCCGTTGCCGAGCAGGTTGACCGTCGTCTCGAAGCCGGCCGCCAGCACGAGCCCGGCCGTGGCCTTGAGCTCGGCGTCCGTGAGCGCGAGCCCGTCGTCGTCGCGCGCGGTGACGAGCTTGCTCAGCAGGTCGTCGCCGGGCTCGCGGCGCTTGAGCTCGATGTGGTCGGTCAGCCAGGCCTCGAAGCGCGACAGCGCGGCCTCCACGTCGCGGAACTGCCGCCAGCTCAGCCCGAGGTCGAGGCTCGGCGCCGCACCGGTGCCGAACTCCAGGACCTTGCCGCGGTCGGCCTCGGGAACCCCGAGGATCTCGGCGATCACCGTGACGGGCAGCAGCGCGCAGTAGGTCGAGATCAGGTCGACGGGGCTGTCGGAGGGCAGGTCCGCCAGGGAGTCCAGCAGGTCGTCGGCGATCTGCTCGGTGCGCTCGCGGAGGCCCTGGACCGCCTTGACGGTGAAGACCCGTGTGACGAGCTTGCGCATGCGGGTGTGGTCGGGCGCCTCGGTGACCAGCAGCGAGGGCGGGGTCAGGGGGCCGATCGGGGTCGTCTCAGCGGCCCAGGCGCCCAGCCGGCCAAGGGGTCCGGCGCCGTTGCCGATCTCGACCCCGGCGCGCACGTCGGGGCTGCCCAGGACCTCGCGGACCACCGGCAGGTGCGCGGTCACGAACGCGAACTGGGAGCGCTGCAGCGGCCCCTCGGCACGGATCCGCTCGAAGATCTCGAGCGGCACGTCGCTGCTGGTGCTGGTGGCCACGATCAGCTGGGCGTGCAGGTCACCCTTGCGGGCGGCGCCGCCGATGACCCGCTTCGGCAGCGCGTGGTTGAGCCCCCACCGCACCAGCGGGCGCAGGCGGTCCGTCGGACGGGGGGTGGTGCGGCGCGCGGTGCCGATCAGCATCGGGGGCTCCTCGGTCAGTCGATACTCAACAGTATCCGATACGTTCCGGTATCGTGCGGGCCGTGTCAACCTCCCGTCCAGACCAACAGCGGCAGCAGGACCAGCTGCAGGACCGGCGCCGCAGGCCCGCGCGCGACGACGTACGACGGGCCCTCCTCGACGCCGCAGCGCGCGTCTTCGCGCGGCAGGGCATCGACGGCGCCAGCCTCGACGACGTGGCGGCCGACGCGGGCTTCACCAAGGGCGCCGTCTACTCCAACTTCGGCAGCAAGGAGGGGCTGGTCGCGGCGCTGGCCGAGGACCGGACGTCGGCCTACCTCGACCTGGGCCTCGAGGCCGTCGACGACCTCGACGACACGTTGGCCGTGCGCGCGCAGGTGCTCGGCGACCGGCTGACCGCCGCCGGCGACGAGCAGCGCGACTGGCACCTGCTCTTCTTCGAGCTCTGGCAGCGCGCGGTGCGCTCCGACGACCCCGACGGCGCCTTCCGCGACCGGCGCGCCGCCCTGCACGCGGCGGTCACGGCAGCAATGGAGGAGCAGTCCACCAAGGCCGGTGCGGCCCTGCCGATGCCCGCCTCGGAGCTCGCGACCCTGCTGATGGCCCTGTCCAACGGCCTGGCCATGGAGCGCATGATCGCGCCCGAGGACGTGCCCGACGACCTGATGGGACGGGTCCTGGCCCTGGTCGTCGGACACGGCCCCGCCGCGGGTCCGACTGACGCACAATGACGACCTGACCCCGCCGACCCTGGAGCAACGATGCCCCGACCCGCCCGAGCCACCACGCCGAACCCCGCCGTACGACGGCTCCTGGCCGCGCTCGTCGTGGTCACCCTCTCGGCCGCCGGCCTGGCCTGGGTGCAGGCCTCGGCCGAAGCGCCGCGACTGCCCTCGGCCACGCCCCAGGCGCGGTGCCAGGGGCCGGACGACCGGCTCGAGACCGGGCGTCAGGGCCGGGTCCCGCTGACCGACTACACCAGCGGGCGCTTTCGCCGCGGCTATCAGTGCAACACCGTCCAGGTCGCCCAGCAGGGCGGCTCCGGGGGCTTCAAGGTCCTGCGCTACCGCGACAAGACCGGCCGGGTCTGCGCGTTCTACGACTCCACGCTGCTCTTCCCGCGCGACGTCCTCTTCAACGCCATCCAGGGCCTGGGGGTCGTCGTGCTCGACATGACCAACCCCAGCAAGCCCCGCAAGACCGCCCAGCTCACGAGCACCGCCATGCTCAGCCCCCACGAGTCGCTGCTGGTCAACCAGCGCCGCGGCATCCTCGCGGCCGTGCTCGGCAACCCGGCGACCAACGTCGGCGTCGTCGACCTCTACGACGTCCGCACCGACTGCCGCAAGCCTCGCCTGCTGTCGTCGTCGCGCCAGGCGGCGTTCGGTCATGAGAGCGGCTTCTCCCCGGACGGTCGCACCTTCTGGGTCGCCGGCGCGGCCGGGCAGAACCTCACGGCCGTCGACATCACCAAGCCCCGCGAGCCCCGCAAGATCTTCGAGCAGTCGCAGGTCAACTACCACGGTCTGCGCTTCTCCCAGGACGGCCGGACGATGTACGTCGCCAACCTCGGCACCCAGCAGGGCCCGGTCGAGACCGTGGGGCTGCGCGTGCTCGACGTCAGCGCCATCCAGGACCGCCGCCGCGACCCGAAGGTGCGCGTCGTCTCCGACCTCACCTGGGGCTCCGTCTCGCTGCCGCAGGTCGCCGAGCCGTTCACGCGCAACGGCCGGCCCTACCTGCTCGAGGTGGACGAATACCAGAACTTCTCCGGCGATCAGGCCGTCGGTGCCGCGCGGATCATCGACATCGCCGACCCGCGTCGCCCGAAGGTCGTGTCCGACCTGCGGCTCGCCGTCCACCAGCCGGCCAACCGTCAGAGCCAGCTCCTCGACCCCGGCGCGGCCATCCCTGTGCAGGGCTACGCCGGGCATTACTGCTCGGTGCCCTATCCCACCAACCCCAAGATCGTCGCCTGCTCGATGATCGCCTCCGGCCTGCGGCTCTTCGACATCAGCAACCTCGAGAAGCCGCGCGAGATCGGTTACTTCAACCGCCCGATCCTGCTCGGCAGCAAGACGCTCAACCCGACCGCGCTCGGCGCCTTCGCCATGTCGCAGCCGGCGTGGGACGTGGAGCGTCGCCAGGTCTGGTACTCCGACGGCAACTCCGGCTTCTACGTCGTCGGTCTGCGCGGCGGGATCGGTCGGCTGCTGCGGCGCTGAGGCACTGACTGGCTGGTGCCCCCGAGGGGTACCTGATCCGGTGAGCACTGACACCGCGATGGATGCCGAGTTCGACACGATGGCCCACTGGGTGGCCGACGCCGTCGCCGAGCTCGGCGACGACCACGCCCTCCCGGCCGCCTGTCGCGGGAGCGGCAGCCCGTCCGGTCTGGAGTGGCTCGCCCGCACCATGGGCGTACGACGGGACGCGACGCTGCTGGACGTCGGCGCGGGCACCGGTGGTCCGGCGGAGCTCGTGGCCCGGCGCCTCGGCGCGACCCCGATGCTCGCCGAGCCGATGCCGGACGCCTGCGACGCGGCGCAGCGGATGTTCGGTCGCCCGGTGTCGGTCGCGGACGGAGCGTCGCTGCCCTTCGCCGACGCGTCGTG
>NZ_CALRWD010000007.1:0-85291 GCF_943371775.1 Nocardioides psychrotolerans | reverse complement strand
GACGCCTCGCAGGACGAGTTCTGCGAGAAGTACACGACCGGCTTCCTCGGCGCCTTCGAGGAAATCGACCCGGAGGCCTCCGAGCAGGAGCAGGCCGAGGCGATCCTCGAGTCGCTCAAGTCGTGGGCCGACGACATGTCGGAGGTCGGCACCCCCGAGGACATGTCCGACGAGGCGCGCGACGGCTTCGAGCTGACCATCGAGAGCATCCAGGACCTCAACGCGGACGACCTCCAGGACGAGGAGGCGATGGCCGAGCTCGAGGACGAGCTGTCCGGGGACGACAAGGCCGCAGCTGAGGCCCTGCAGAAGTACGTCACCGACAACTGCGACTTCGGTGGCCTGCCCGGGGGTCTCGAGGCTCCCAGCCTGCCCGCCGAGTGACCTGACCTGAGCCGCCCCGCTGGACCCTCGGGTCCCGCGGGGCGGTCCTGTCCCCGGGCGGCCTCAGACGACCTGCGGCGCCTGGCCGTTCTCGCTGACCATCGGCCGGCCGGCGGCGGCCCAGTCGAGCATCCCGCCGTCGAGGTTGACCACGTCGTAGCCCTGCTGCGCGAGGTAGCCCACGGCCTGTCCCGAGCGGCCGCCGACCTTGCAGACGACCAGCGTCTGCGCGTCGGGCAGGTCGGCGAGGCGCTCGGTGAGCTCGCCGAGCGGCACGTGCACGGCGCCCTCGATGTGGCCGTGCGCCCACTCGACCGGCTCGCGCACGTCGAGCACGGCCAGTCCCTCGGGCAGGGGGTGGGGGACGCCGTCGATGGAGACGGTGGGGATGCCGGTCATGGGGTGTCCTTCGGGTGGGGAGCGACGCGTTCGTGGATCGAGCCGGTCGAGATCATTTCAGCAGCTTGCTCATCCGTCGGTCGGCGAGTGGCTTGCCGCCGGTCTGGCAGGTGGGGCAGTACTGCAGCGAGGAGTCGGCGAAGGAGACCTCGCGCACGACGTCACCGCACACCGGGCAGGGCTGGCCGGTGCGGCCGTGGACAGCGAGGTGGGACTTCTTCTCGCCCTTGAGCTCGCTGGCCGCCAGGCCCCGCGAGCGCTCGACGGCGTCGCCGAGCACCCCGCGGATCGCGGCGTAGAGCGTCTCCACCTCGGCATCGTCGAGGCTGTTGGCGGGCTTGAACGGCGACATCCTCGCGGCGTGCAGCAGCTCGTCGCTGTAGGCGTTGCCGATGCCCGCGATGGTGCTCTGGTAGCGCAGGACCCCCTTCAGCTGCTTGCGTCCCTCGGCCTGGAGGATGCCGCGCAGCACGTCGATGGTGAACTCGTCGGCGAGCGGATCGGGCCCGAGGCGGGCGATCCCGGGCACGTCGGCGGGGTCGCGGACGACGTACATCGCCAAGGACTTCTTGGTGCCGGCCTCGGTGACGTCGAGCCCGGTGCCGTCGTCGAGGACGATGCGCGCGGCCATCGGCGACTTGTTGCTCGGCTTGGGCGGGAGCGCGGGCACCTCGTCGCGCCAGCGGACCCAGCCGGCGCGGGCCAGGTGGAGGCAGAGGTGGAGCCCGGAGGCCTCGATGTCGAGGAACTTGCCATGGCGCGTGACGCCGTCGACCAGGGTGCCCTCGAGTGCGGAGAGCGGCGGGTCGTAGGTCTTCAGGGCGCTGAAGGCGGCGAGGTGGATCTTCGTGATCGCACGTCCGTGGAGCCGGCCCCGGAGGTCCAGGGCCAGGGCTTCCACCTCGGGCAGCTCGGGCACGTCGGCAATCCTAGGTCGAGAACGGCTCCGGGCGAACCGGTGACAGCCCGGGGGATCGCGGCGCATGATGGGGCATGCCCGCCGCACGCCCGCTGCCCGAGACGGGGTCGATCTTCCTCGACGCCCGTGGTCAGGACCGTGCCCTGCGCATCTCGTGGCACCAGGAGGCGGCGGTCGTCGTGCTCTCGCTGTGGCGCGACAACCTCTGCACCGGCTCCTTCCGGCTCGCCGTCGACGAGGTCCCCGACCTGATCGACCTGCTGCGCAAGGGGCTCGACCAGTCCTTCGCGTCGGTCTACCGCCCCGATCCGCTCGAGGACACGGCCGTCCGTCCGAGGGTCGGCTGAGGCGCGACGCGCCGAGTAGCCCTCGATCGGGCAATCTAAGGATCTCGCTAGAGAGCCGGATAGCGTCCTCGCATGGACCCGATCCGCAACCCCTACGCGCCCGGCGCCGGCCAGCGACCGCCCGAGCTCGCCGGTCGTGACGAGCAGGTCGGCGCCTTCGACGTGGTGCTCGAGCGGGTCGCCAAGGGCCGCCCCGAGCGGTCGCTGGTGCTCACCGGGCTGCGCGGGGTCGGCAAGACCGTCCTCCTCAACGCCCTGCGCTCGCAGGCGGTCCGCAAGGGCTGGGGCACCGGCAAGCTGGAGGCGCGGCCCGACCAGCGGCTGCGCCGGCCGCTGAGCAGCGCGCTGCACCAGGCGGTCCGCGAGCTCGCCCACCCCGAGCAGGAGCAGGCCGACCACGTGCTCGGCGTGCTGCGCGCCTTCGCCCAGCGCGAGGCCGGACCCACCGCCAAGCTGCGCGAGCAGTGGAGCCCCGGGATCGACGTACCTGCTGCGCGCGGGCGCGCCGACTCCGGCGACATCGAGATCGACCTCGTCGAGCTGCTCACCGACGTCGGCGGGCTCGCGGCCGACGTGGGCAAGGGCGTGGCGGTCTTCATCGACGAGATGCAGGACCTCGGCCCCGACGACGTCTCGGCGCTCTGCGCGGCCTGCCACGAGATCAGCCAGTCGGGCCTGCCGGTCATCGTGGTCGGCGCCGGGCTGCCGCACCTCCCCGCGGTGCTGAGCGCGAGCAAGTCCTACTCCGAGCGGCTCTTCTCCTACCAGCGCATCGACCGGCTCTCGCGCGCCGAGGCCGACCGTGCGCTGACCGCGCCCGCCGACGACGAGGACGCGGCGTTCGCCGAGACCGCGTTGACGGCGATGTACGCCGCGACCGGCGGCTACCCCTACTTCATCCAGGCCTACGGCAAGGCCGTGTGGGACCTCGCCCCCCGCTCGCCGATCACGGCCGAGGACGTCGCGGTCGCCGCGCCCGAGGCCGAGCGTGAGCTGGCGGTCGGGTTCTTCGGCAGTCGCTACGAGCGCGCGACCCCGGGGGAGCGCGACTACCTGCGCGCGATGGCGGACGCCGCGGTCGCCGTCGCCGAGGCCGACCCGGCGGGCGAGGGGGTCGACGTGGTCGGCTCGGTCGCCACCTCCGATGTCGCCGCCCAGCTCGGCAAGAAGCCGCAGTCGCTCTCGCCCGCGAGGGACTCGCTGCTCAAGAAGGGGCTCATCTACTCCGGGGAGCGCGGCCGGATCGCCTTCACCGTGCCGCACTTCGGCCGCTACCTGCGCGAGAACGCCTGACCTGCGCGCCGAGTCGGCGTGATGTTGCCGGGCGTACGCCGAGTCGGCGTGATGTTGCCGGGCGTGCGCCGAGTCGGCGTGATGTTGCCGGGCGTATGTGCAGGGCGCTGCAGGGCGTCCAGTCGTGTGCCGCAGACCCCGCTGCAGCACCGTGTGAGGCACACGACCGGGCAGTCGACGCGCGTCGACCGACCATGCTGCCGAGTCGTGGGTCCCCGACCGCGCCCTGACGCAGCCTCCGGCACACGACTCGACCAACCCGATCCCAGCAACATTGCGCCGACTCGGCGGGTGGGCCTCGGCGTGGCGGATCTCGATCCGCGACACAATGGCGCCATGAGGCCGCAGGTCGTCGCTCACCGGGGCGCGAGCCACGAGAACGCCGAGCACACCCTCGGGGCCTACCTCGCCGCGCTCGATGCCGGCGCCGAGGGTCTCGAGTGCGACGTGCGCCTGACCGCCGACGGGCACCTGGTCTGCGTGCACGACCGTGACCTCCGTCGTACGGCGAGCCGGCGCGGTGTCGTCTCCACCCTCGATCTCGCGGAGCTCTCCGAGCTCGACTTCGCCGCCTGGAAGAACCCGTGGACGGACCTGGACGACGAGGCGCCCGACCGCGACGAGGAGCTCGACCGGGTCCTCACCCTGCGCAAGCTGCTCGAGACCGTCGCCGACTACGACCGTCGGGTCGAGGTGGCGATCGAGACCAAGCACCCGACCCGCTACGGCGGGCTGGTGGAGAAGCGGCTCGTGGAGATGCTGCGCGACTTCGGCTGGGACAAGCCCGGCTCGCCGGTGCGGGTGATGAGCTTCTCGTTCACCGCGCTCCAACGGGTCGAGCGTCTGGCGCCCGACGTGCAGCTCGTGCAGCTGGTCGAGCACCTGCCGACGTGGTCGATGCTGCGGCGCGTGATCGGTCGCGACTGGGTCGTGGGGCCGGGCATCGAGCTGCTGCGGGAGCACCCCCGCTTCGCCCAGCGCGTGCTGCGCAGCGGGCACGACGTGCACGTGTGGACGGTCAACACGCAGGCAGACCTCGACCTGTGCATCGAGCTCGGCGTCAAGGCGGTCATCAGTGACCGCCCGGCCTACATGCTGGAGCTGCTCGACCAGCGCTGATGTGCCCGGGGGCCCATCGGCCCAGTAGGTTCTGGCCCATGGCCAAGAGCTCCCGCACCAAGACCCGCGACTCCGCCCCCGCTGGAGAGGTCGCCCCCCGTCAGCCCTGCCCGTGCGGCTCGGGCAAGCGTTACAAGGCGTGCCACGGCGCCAAGGGTGGCGCTGCCGACGTGTTCGTCGGCCGCCCCTTCGAGGGACTGCCGTCGGAGTGCGACATCGTCGCGATGCGCGAGCTGGTGCCGGCCGCCACCGCGACCCTGACCGTCGACAAGGCCGGTGACCGCCAGGTCCGGCTCGCCACCCTGCTGCCGATGGCGGCCCCGGCCATGTCCCGGGAGAGCGGCGAGGTCTGGCTCGGCCTCCAGGTCCAGCACAACTACGGCGACCCGTCGCGCGACCTCGCGGCGGTGCTGCTCGAGGCGATCGACGCCGAGCCCGGCATCGTCGGCCTCACCTCCGCGCCCGGCGAGGGCCCCCGGCTCCAGGACCTGGTCAGCGACGCGACCCTCGAGGTGACCGTGCACGACGGCTTCGACTACTGGGTCGCCGACGTCGAGGACACCAGCGGCATGGAGAGCGCCCTCGAGCAGGCCAACCAGTCGGCCACGCCGACCGCCCGGCTCAGCTCGGTCGAGGCGGCCTACTGGACCAACGTCGGCACCAAGGAGCACCTGCGCTGGGTCATGCCCGAGCCCGAGGACCAGCTCCTCGACGCGCTGGCCCGTCTGCACGTCTCGGGCGCCGACGTCATCGCCGAGGGCGCACGCCTGGTCGGCATGTTCCGCGCGCACGGCCTGCTGGCCCCCGTCTGGGACCTGCCCGTCGGCACCGGCGCCGCCGCCCTCGAGGAGCCGGCCGCGACGTTCAAGGCCGCGCTCGACCAGGCGCTCGCCGACACCTCCGACCTCACCACCGAGCAGCGTGCGGCCCGCTCGGGCCTGGCCAACCGTCAGGTGACCATCCGCTGACCGATGCCCGCAGGGGTATCCGGGATCACAACCACGCCGGTTAGGTGACGCCCTCGGCCCCCACGTAGCGTGAACCACTGGTCCGGCCGTTGCTGAATCCCCCGTCTGCAGCGGCCGGACCTTCCAGCGTCAGCCGTCCTGCCCCGGGCGGGACCTGGGTCGGCGCAGCGCCCAGGCCCGCAGGCGCGAGTAGCCCTTGACCGACACGCGCCGCATCCGCCGGAACGCGTACGGCGACCCGCCGGCGTCGCTGTCCGCCTCGCCGTCCGCGTCCTCGTCGTGGACCCGTCCGGAGAGCCGCTCGTAGGCGCCCTGGTCGACGACGACCGTGCCCGGCCGGGCCAGTGAGGTGAGTCGGGAGGCGATGTTGACCGTCGGGCCGAAGACGTCGCCGAGACGGGTGACGACCGGCCCGTAGGCGATACCGGCGCGCACCTCGGGGAAGCGGTCGGCCTCGTCGCTGCCGCGCGCGGTCATGGTCAGGGCGATCTCGGCGGCGGCGTCGACGTCGTCGGCCACCACGAGCACCTCGTCGCCGATGTTCTTGATGATCCGACCGCCCCGGTCGAGGACCAGCCCGAGGGTCTCGCTCTCGAAGTGCTCGAGCCAGTCGACCAGCTCCGCCTCCGAGAGCGACTTGCTGCGCGAGGTGTAGCCGACGATGTCGACGAAGACCACGGCCTGGCGTACGACGGGCGAGCCCGGCGCCTCGACGGCCAGCATCCGGGAGCCGGCGCTGGCCAGGTGCCGACGCCACACGTAGGACTGGAGGGCGTCGACGCGCGGCAGCACCTCCTCCGTCAGCTGGGCGAGGGTCTCGGCGGGGTCGGCGTCGCTCTCGAGCGCCCGGCTGGTGAGCAGGGTGGTCTGCCACTCGGCCAGCCGCGCATAGCTGCGGCCCCACGTGCGCACCAGCGCCGCCTGCCGGTCGGGGCCGAGGATGCCGAGGTCGATGAGGTCCCGGGTGTGGCGCAGGGCCTGGACGTCGAGCGGGGTGAACGCGACGGCGTCGTCGGTCTGGGTCGGGAAGCCCATGAGTCGCCACAGCTCGGCCGCGACCTCGGGGGCGACGCCGGCCTGCTCGGCGACCTGGAGCCGGGTCAGGCTCGGGGTCTCGCCCAGCAGGTAGGTCTCGACGACCTCCAGAGCGCCGGCCAGGAGCTCCGGGTCGGGCGGCTCCCGGCCAGCGGTGCTGTCAGGGTCCTCAGGCGGTGTCAGGTGCTCATCCCAGGCGCGACTCGGCGACGGCCTCGAGGGCCGTCTTGAACTTGGGCATCTGGTCGCAGAGCTCGCGGACCGTCTCGGAGGTGAAGTGGATGACCTCGAGAGGCGTCAGGGCCACGATGGAGGCGGTGCGCAGCGAGTGGCCGAGGATGGCCTGCTCGCCCATGAACTCACCCGGGCCGAGCTGGGCGATCTCCGCGCCTCCCTTGCGCACCGACACGGTGCCGTCGATGAGGATGTAGGCCTTGTCGGCGGGGGTGCGCTCCCAGATCGGCGACCAGCCCTCGGGCAGCGTGACGTGCCTGCCCTGGGCGCTGATGCGCGCGACTTCCTGCGGTGTGAACGAGTCGAAGAACGAAGCCATGCCGAGCCTTTCGAAGTGGTGCTCCCGCACGGATCCTCCCTGCTCCACCCGGCACTGTCCAGCAAACGCGCAGGTGACCTGCGTCCCGGCCGGCAGGTGGCCTGACGGGTCCCGATCCGGTGATCCCCGCGGGGAGCGCTAGCATGGTGGCCAGCACCGACCGACCGCAGCGCGGAGTCGTCGAGCGACGACTCGGATGGCGGGGGTCGATGATGCGTTCCCCAGCAGGGGACGCAGGTCCCACACCGGGGGCGGACCGACGAGGTCCACCGCGATCGATAGCGCGTGTATCGGTGGGATCACGTCGGGGAGTGGCACGTCCACGCCTCCGGCGTCGTCCGAGGTCCCGAAGCGGGACGACGTACGACACCCAGGTCCTGCCGCGGCGCGCGCGGCAGACGCTCATCAGGAGGAGCTTTGGCCCGACGAGGCCAGCGCCAGTCCGGCGCGACCCGCACCAACCCGCGCAACCAGCGCCGGGCCCGCGACCTCGACAACGAGGGCGTCATCCCGGTCCTCGCCCGCGCCGTGCGCGAGGTCGAGACCCGCGCCCAGCGCGGCCCCGTGCCCCGGGAGGGGCGCACCAAGTTCCAGGTCGTCGCGCTGCTCGTGCGTGAGGAGCGCTTCCGGCTCAAGGCCGACACGACCGTCACGGAGGCCCAGCGGGCCGAGCAGCTCAAGCGGCTCGACGGCATCGCCACGATCCTCGCCAAGACCGCGGCACGCGACACCTCGCTGCTGGTCCTGCTCGCCGAGGACGCCGAGGTCTCCGACGCCGCGCGCGACCTGCGTCGTGAGCTGATCGCCAAGGCCGGCATGGAGCCCGAGCCGGAGCCCGAGCCCGAGCCGGAGCCCGTCCTCGCGAGCGCCGCCACCGAGCGCCGGGTCGTGCCGCAGTCGGTCGTCGCCCGCCAGCTGGCCAACCCCTTCCTCGTCCCCGACTTCTCCGCGGCCCCGCCGCGCCCCGCCGGCCCCCGACGGCTGGCCAGCTGGGAGCTGATCAACCCGCTGCTGACCTCCTTCGAGCGGGCCTCCGGCGGCGCCAAGGCGTGCATGGACCTGCCCGAGACGGGCGCCGTCCAGGCCCCGGGTCAGCTCCAGCTGATGCACCACCAGGCGCAGGTCGTCGCCGCCGCCGAGGCGGGGCACCGCACCTTCCTGCTCGCCGACGAGCCGGGACTCGGCAAGACCGCGCAGGCACTGCTCGCGGCCCAGGCCGCCGACGCCTACCCGCTGCTGGTCGTCGTCCCCAACGTCGTCAAGACCAACTGGGCCCGCGAGGCCCACCTCTGGACCCCGCACCGTCCGGCGACCGTGATCCACGGTGACGGCGAGACCGTCGACGGCTTCGCCGACATCGTGGTCGTCAACTACGAGGTGCTCGACCGCCACGTCGGCTGGCTGGGCAACCTCGGTTTCAAGGGCATGGTCGTCGACGAGGCCCACTTCATCAAGAACAAGTCCTCCCAGCGCTCCCAGCACGTGCTCCAGCTCTCGGAGCGGATCCGTGCCCGCACCCCGCGACCCCTGCTGATGGCGCTGACCGGCACCCCGCTGATCAACGACATCGAGGACTTCCGCGCGATCTGGCAGTTCCTGGGCTGGATCGACGACAAGAAGCCGCTGGCGCAGCTGATGGAAGGACTGGAGGACACCGGCATGACGCCGGTCGACCCGGGCTTCTACCCCGCCGCCCGTGCCGCCGTGATCGACATGGGCATCGTGCGTCGCCGCAAGGTCGACGTCGCCTCCGACATCCCCGCCCGCCGCATCGCCGACCTCCCGGTGGAGCTCGACGACGCCGCCGGACGCTCGATCCGCGACGCCGAGCGCGAGCTCGCCCGCCGCCTGGTGCACCGCTACGAGCGCGCGCTCGAGACGCGCACCTCCGGCATCACGGTCGAGGGCATCGACCACGAGCTCGTACGCCGCGTCGCCGGCTGGGAGCGCGACGACACCACCACCGCCAAGGCGGAGGAGAACGTCTTCGCCATGATGCGCCGCATCGGGCAGGCCAAGGCCGGTCTCGCCGCCGACTATGCCGCGCAGCTCGCGCGCAACGTGGGCAAGGTGGTCTTCTTCGCCAAGCACGTCGACGTCATGGACGTCGCCGAGGAGACCTTCGCGCGCCGGGGGATCGGCTACACCTCGATCCGCGGCAACCAGTCGACCGCTGCCCGCACCAAGGCGATCGACTCGTTCGTCAACGACCCCGAGGTCCAGGTCGTCGTCTGCTCGCTCTCCGCTGCCGGCGTGGGCCTCAACCTCCAGGTCGCGTCCAACGTCGTCCTCGCCGAGCTCTCCTGGACCGACGCCGAGCAGACCCAGGCGATCGACCGCGTGCACCGCATCGGTCAGGGCGACCCCGTCACCGCGTGGCGGATCATCGCCTCGCAGACCATCGACACCAAGATCGCCGAGCTCATCGACTCCAAGGCCGGACTCGCCGCCCGCGCCCTCGACGGCTCCGACGAGGAGGTCTCCGACTCCGCCGACATCCAGCTCGAGGCGTTGGTCGCCCTGCTCACCGAGGCGCTGACGGAGAAGCTCGGGCTGTAGGCCGGCGCCCAGCCGGGAAAGTACGGGACGTTCTCGACACTCTGAAACGCTTCAGAGGTCGAAAACGTCCCGTACTTTCCGGGCCTGGCAACCTGGCTCAGACGGTCAGCGGGTCCCGGGCGATCGGGCAGCTCATGCAGCGCGGGCCGCCGCGGCCGGAGCCGAGCTCGGAGCCGGCGATCCGCACGACCTCGATCCCGGCGTCCTCGAGCCGCTCGTTGGTCTCGTCGTTGCGCTCGTAGGCGACCGCCACCCGCGGCGCCAGCGCCAGGGTGTTGTTGCCGTCGTCCCACTGCTCGCGCTCGGCGGTGACCGGGTCGAGGCCGGTGTCGATCTGGTGCAGCTGCTCGATGCCCATCGCCTTGGCCGCTGCGACGAGGAACGGCTCGGCGGCCGCGACCTGGAGGATCAGCGTGCCGTCGTCGGCGGCACCGTCGGCCGTCACGGCGTAGGCCATGAGGGAGTCGGCGATGTTGGGGTACATCACGATCTTGTCGACGTCGACCATCGTGCAGACGGTGTCGAGGTGCATCGTGGCGCGCTCCTGCGCGATGGGTACGGCGAGCACGGTGTCGGCCAGCTGGGCCTCGAAGACCTGGCGGGCGAGGCGCTCGACGCCGGCGGGCGTCGTGCGCTCCCCGACGCCCACGGCGATGACGCGCGGGGCCAGCAGCAGCACGTCGCCGCCCTCGACGTGCTCGAAGTGGTGGCCGTGGATGCGCGGGGTGCCGGCGAAGCGCGGGTGCAGGCTGTAGATGATCTCGGTCAGCTGGGTCTCGCGCTTGCGCGCGGGCATCGCCAGCGACGTGATCGCGACCCGGTCGTGCACCCACACCGAGGAGTCGCGGGTGAAGAGCAGGTTGGGCAGCGGGTCGATGAGGAAGTCGTCGCGTGCCATCAGCGACGTGACCAGGCCGAAGCCGCCGCGCACCTCGTCGTTGCGGATCCCGGCCGTCAGGTAGCCGGTCAGCTCCTCCGGCGACGCGTCGTGCAGGAAGCCGCCCAGGTAGTGGCGCATCGTGTCGCCGAGGTCGAGATCGGCCAGCGCCGTCGCGATCGCGCTGTCGCGCGCCTCGGCCGTGCCGAGCGTGTCGGTGAGCAGGTCGGTCAGGTAGAGCACCTCGACGTCGCGGGCGCGCAGCGCCTCGGCGAAGGCGTCGTGCTCCTCCTGCGCCCGGGCCACCCACGGGATGCCGTCGAAGAGCAGCTTGTCGTTGTTGCGCGGAGTCAGTCGCTTCAGCTCGTTGCCGGGGCGGTGCAGCATCACCGTCCGCAGCCGGCCGACCTCGCTGTCCGAGCCGTGGGTCGCAGTCATGGTGCTCAGCCTAGGGGCACGCAGCGGTCGCAGCCGAGGTCAGGACACCAGCTCGTAGACGGTGAGCGTGGCGAGCAGCAGGCACACGCCCGCGCCGAGGAAGTGCAGGACGTGGATCGAGATGAAGCGCAGCAGGCTGCGCCCGACGACCACGGCGAGCGCGCTGACGGTGAGCAGTGCGGCGAGCGCGCCGACGAAGACGCTCAGCGGGGCCTCGTACTTCGCGACCAGCGACAGCGTCAGCAGCTGCGACAGGTCGCCCCACTCGGCGGCGAAGAGCACCAGGAACGACGCCAGCACCGCACGCCACCCGGTCACCGCCGCAGCCTTCTCGGCGAACTCGTCGCCGCTCGCCGCCTCCTGGTGGCTGCGCCCCTCACGGAAGAGCACCACCGCACCGACGAGGAACAGCACGATCGCGGCGATCTTGACCACGTCAGCCGGCAGCAGCGACGCGGCGTGACCCAGCGCCACCGCGACGCCGGTCTGCACGGTGAACGCCAGCCCGACGCCGATCCAGACCAGGATCGGGCGGTACTTCGTCGCCAGCACCAGCGTCGCCAGGAAGGTCTTGTCGGGCAGCTCCACGAGGAAGATCGCCCCGAAGGTGAGCGCGACGGCAGCGAGGTCCATGCGGCTCATTGTCGGGGGAGCCCGCCACCCCTCCGTCGAGGGGTACGACGGACGGTCGCCCGCATCAGGTCCGTAACGGTTGCCTGGCAGGCGTCGGCAACGGCGCGGGCGGACCGCACACTCAGGCCGTGCTCACCTCTCGGACCGCTCTCGTCGCTGCGACGGCAGCCGCGCTCCTCGGCCTCGTGCTCGGCGGTTGCTCCGGTGACCGGGTCCCGTCGTGGACGCCCTACGAGACGTCGGCGGCGACCCCGCCGGCCATCGCCGAGCAGTGCCCGGACCTCGATGCCCCGCTGCCCTATCCCGGCGGCGGCGAGCTGCCGGCCGGCCCGGTGGCGGTGCGGCTGTGCAACGGGGCGGGACCCGAGGGCACGGGCGACCAGCTCTTCGACCCGCCGGCCGACCTGCTCGAGACCGGCGTCGACGACCTGGTCGAGATCGTCAACGCCCTCGAGCCGGTCGACATCGGGACCCAGCCCTGCACCTTCGACCTGGGTCCGACCTCGGTCTACTGGTTCCTCTACGACGACGGCCGGGCGCGGGCGGTCAGCCTCCAGCACTTCGGGTGCCACCACACCTTCGTCGCGCCGGACCAGGCCGGTGCCGGGGGTGAGGAGCTGTTCGCCGCCTTCGACGAGCAGCTGCGCGAGCAGCGCGCCGACCGCACGCCGCCGGGCGACGTCCGCGTGCCGTCGTGCGACCTCCTCGACCGTCCGCCGGTCTCGCCGCTCTCCCTCGCCGACGACGCGCCGGGGCTCGCGACCGCGGTGTTCTGCACGGCGCAGGGGCGCGCCGTGCTGACGCCGCGCCAGGTCGAGCGGCTCAGCCACGACCTGCGCCCGCGACGTCGTCCCGAGTGCGACCGGGTGCGGGGCCAGCGCCTGGGCTACACGACGATCTCCGGGCGCACGGCGTGGGGCGACGTCGTCGTGCTGACCGGTCGGTGCTTCGCCTACCCCGCACCGGTGGGGCTGGCCACCGACTTCGCCGACGCACCGTCGTGGGTGCTCTCGCCCGACGTACGCCGGTTGCTGCGGGGACTGCCGCTCAGCTGACCGGGGGAGGAGGCAGCCGGGCCTCGAGCGCGGCGACCTGCGCCTTGAGGTCCTCCAGCGCGGTCAGGATCGCCGCCGACGACTCGTCGATCTCCCCGCCCAGCTCGTCGACCAGCTCGTCGACCATCTCCTCGCGCGACTCGGTCGTCTCCCGGTCGAGCGCCTCGACGGCGACGGCGATGAAGAGGTTGAGCACGATGTAGGTCGCCATGACGATGAAGAGGATGAAGAACGCCCAGGCCCACGGATAGGCGTCGGTCGCCGGGCGCACGACGTTGGCCCAGTCGTCACCCGTCGTGATCTGGAACATCGAGAGCAACGAGGTGCCCAGCGAGCCGAAGTGCTCGGGGTCGACGTCGCCGAAGAGCTGGGTGGCCATCACGGCCCCGATGTAGAGCAGCATCGCGAGCAGCGCGCCGATCGAGGCCATGCCGGGCACGGTGCTCACCAGCGCGCCGACGACCAGCCGCATCGAGCGCACGGTCGAGAGCAGCCGCAGCACCCGGAGCACGCGCAGCACCCGGAAGACCGCGTAGGACCCGCCGCCGGGCACCAGCGAGATCAGCACGACGAGGAAGTCGAAGACGTTCCACGGCCCGCGGAAGAACGACCAGCCGTAGGCGTAGAGCCGCAGCGAGATCTCCACGACGAAGACGCCCACCGTGACCCAGCCGACGGTCGTCGTCGCGTCGCCGTACGACGCCATCCAGCGCGGCGACACCTCGAGCCCGATCACGGCGGAGTTGACCAGGATGACCGCGATGATCGTCCACTGGAAGGCGCCGGTCTCGACCAACCGGCGCACGGCGGCCCGCGAGCCGCTCATGCCTGTCGAGCCCGTCATGCCCGGAAGGAGTCCGCGGGATAGACGCCGAGGACCTTGACGTCGGTCGTGAAGAAGGTGAGCTCCTCGAGCGCCCGCGCCAGACCCGGCTCGGACGGGTGGCCGTCGACCTCGGCGAGGAACTGGGTGGCGGAGAAGTGCCCGCCGACCATGTAGCTCTCCAGCTTGGTCATGTTGACCCCGTTGGTCGCGAAGCCCCCCAGCGCCTTGTAGAGCGCGGCGGGCAGGTTGCGCACGTTGAAGATGAACGATGTGACGACCGGCCCGGCACCGACCGGAGCCTCCACGTAGTCACGCGACAGCACCACGAAGCGGGTCGTGTTGTGGTCCTCGTCCTCGATGTCCTCGGCGAGCACGTCCAGGCCGTAGATCTCCGCGGCCAGCGGCGGCGAGATCGCGGCCTGGGTCGGGTCGGCGGCCTCGGCGACCTCGCGGGCGGCGCCGGCGGTGTCGCCGGAGATCAGCGGCACCAGGCCGTGCTCGCGGATGATCTTGCGGCACTGGCCGAGCGCGTGGACGTGGCTGTGGACCGTCGTGACGTCCTCGAGGCGGGCCCCGGGCACCCCGAGCAGGTGGAAGCGGATCCGCAGGAAGTGCTCGGCGATGATGTGCAGCCCCGAGTCGGGCAGGAAGTGGTGGATGTCGGCGACCCGTCCGGCGATCGAGTTGTCGATCGGGATCATCGCCAGGTCGGCGCTGGGTTCGACTCCGGGGCTGCCCTCGACCGCGGCGAAGACGTCCTCGAACGACGCGCAGGCCAGCGCCTCCCAGTCGGGGTAGTGCTGGCGGCACACCAGGTGGGAGTTGGCGCCGGGCTCGCCCTGGTAGGCGATGCGTCGAGGGGAAGTCACCCGAGTGAGTTTAGGGTCGGAGCCGTGGTCCTCCTCGCCGTTCTCAGCCTCGTGGTCGCGCTCGTCGCGATCGCCCTGTCCGTCCTCACCCTGCGCACCACCGACGCCCGCCGCCGGGCCATGGGCGCCGAGGCGCTCCCGGAGGACGTCCACGGCCTGCGCCAGGAGGTCGCGGCGTTGCGCGCGGAGGCCCGCGGGTCGCTGCGGCACGTCGCGGTGGTCCGCTACGACGCCTTCGGCGACATGGGCGGCCACCTGTCCTGGTCGCTCGCGCTCCTCGACGACAGCGGTGACGGTGTCGTGCTGAGCTCGATCCACGGTCGCTCCGACGCCCGCAGCTATGCCAAGAACATCGCCGGGTGGCGCTGCGAGCAGCCGCTCTCGCCCGAGGAGGACGAGGCGATCGCCAACGCGAAGGCCTAGGACCGGCCAGGACGGACCGGGAGGGAGACAACCTCCCGGCCCCACCGACGTCTCAACAAGCATGACCACAGACGTGACGGTGAGAGGCGGGCCCATGGCCAGACTGCGCTCGGGCGCACCCCGGAGCCAGACCCACACCTTCGGAGCAGGTGAGCTGAGCGAGCTCTACGCCGCCCACCGGCTCTCCATGGTGCGGCTGGCGATGCTGCTCGTCGACGACCTGGCCTCGGCCGAGGACGTCGTGCAGGACGCCTTCGCCGCGATGGCGGCCCGCCGCGGGACCCTCGACGACCGGGGGGCGGCGCTGGCCTACCTGCGCATCTCGGTCGTCAACGGCTCCCGCTCGGCCCTGCGTCGCCGGCGCACGGCGCGGGCCTACGTCCCGCCACACGAGGCGCCACCCGACGGGCCGGAGAGCCACGCGGTCCTCGCCGAGGAGCACCGGGAGGTCTATGAGGCCCTCGAGCACCTGGCCCCGCGCCAGCGCGAGGTCGTGGTGCTCCGCTACTGGTCCCACCTCTCCGAGGCCGAGATCGCCCAGGCGCTCGGCATCTCCCAGGGCTCCGTGAAGTCCACCGCCAGCCGCGCTCTCGACGCCCTCGAGATCATCCTCAGCAAGGAGGGTCAGCGATGAGCACCATCGAGGACCGACTGTCCGCCGCCCTCGAGGCCCGCGCCGACCTGGTGCAGCCCGAGGACCTCCGCCCGGCCCAGGTGCCGGGCCCGCCCGCGAGCGTCACCTGGCTGCGCCACCCCGCGACGTACGTCGCCGCGGCCGCCGCCTGCGCCGCCGTCATCGCCGCGCCGTTCCTGGTCAGCGGTGGTGACGGCGGGACCGAGCGGTCGCCGGCGCCGCCGCCCAGCAGCGTGGTCCCGACCGAGCTGCCGCCCCTGGTCGACGTCGGCGGCGACTGGCCCGCGCCCGACGGTGCGACCCGCGCGGACGTGGACGGCGACGGCATCCCCGACGACGTGAGGGTGCGCCTCGAGCCCGGCGAGCCGCTCATCGGACCGCGCCTGCGCGTCGAGGCGGAGCTGTCCTCGACCGGCGACCTGGTGTGGGCCGTCATCGACAGCGGGGAGGTGAGCGCCAACATCGGCGACGTCGTCCAGCTCGACGAGGACCCCGGCCTCGAGCTCACGGTCTACCGCGACGGGCTGGACTTCGCTGTGCTCGACCTTCTCGACGACCGGCTCGTCGAGCCGACCGCTCCCGAGACTCCGCGGCTGCTCAACGGCGTCGTGGAGGAGCAGGGCACCGGCCGTGGCTTCGAGTCACGGGTGTGGGTCGACCAGGGCGCCCTCTTCTCCTACCTCTCCGACGACTCCTTCACCGGCCCCGAGCCCCTGGAGACCCCGGTGGTCTACCCGGTCTCGGTCACGTCCTGGTCGATCAGCGAGGGGCGCCTGGTCCCGAGCGCGCCCGCTCGCCGGTGCATCGACGTCGTCACGGTCACCGACAGCGGGTTCCTGCCGCCGCTGGCCGACTGCGCCGACTCCGGAGGGGCCTCCGGCACGGGCGTCCCGGAGCTCTTCCCCGAGGAGGAGGGCCTCGTCGGCCTCGGCGGCTCGTTCGAGAGCGAGATCGACGGCCGCGTGGTGACGGTCGCCCTGGAAGGCACCGCGCGCGACGGCACCGGCACGGTCGAGGAGGGGGACGCCGAGCTCGTGGTGACCTTCCCGGGCGGCAGGACCGCGCGCTGGCCGGTGGGCGCCGGGTGGGAGCCGGCCGTGACCACGGCACCGGCGATCTTCCCCGGCGGTGGCGCCGGTTTCCTGGTCCGCCAGGAGGGTGGCGACAACACCACGATGTCGCTGGTGACGGTGCGCGGTGATCGGCTGACCGCCACCCTGACCGAGGGCGAGGTGCCCTTCGGCAACGGCTTCGTGGGCGCGTCCGCGCGGACCTATCGCACGTGGATCGGCCCGGACGGCGTGCTCTGGACGCGGGTCGCGCAGGAGGTCGGCGCGGACGAGCAGACCGTCTACCGCTGGGCCTTGGGCGGCACGGTCTCGATGGGGGCGCCCAGCACGCTCCAGCCCCTGCGCGAGGGGTGCTTCGCGATCGACGCCAGCGACCCGGCGTCGACCCCGCTCGACCGCTGCTGACGCGCCGGACCCGGGTGCAGCTCCGGGGCCCGCTGCCCGCCCGTCGCCGCACCGCGGTGGCGGGCAGCCAGACCCAGTGCCCGCAGCTTGGAGGCGGTCCACAAGTGCAGCGAGGTCATCAGGAAGAGCCCGATGTAGAGCGCGATGGGGTAGAGCCGCTCCGTCGGCATCTGGGCGAAGGCGTGCCAGGGCCACTCGATGATCAGCGGCCCGGACTCCAGGGAGGCCAGCGCGAAGCCGCCGGCCATCGCCAGCGCCCACAGCGCGAGGATGGCTAGACCTGCCATCTCGGTCACGATCGAGGTCGAGCGCAGCGCCAGGCCCGCCGCGAGGACGGCTCCGCCGACGAAGGCCAGGCCGCCGGTCAGCAGCCGCGCCCCGTCGCCGTACTGGTCGAAGGCCGCAGCCGTCCCGTTGAAAAGGATCAGGAGCCCGGCGATCAGGCCGATGAGGGCATGGACCAGGAGCAGCCCGAGGCGGTTGGTCTGCTCCCACTCGGCCGCCGTGAGGGGTCGCCGTCGCCCGGGAGCGCTCGCGGAGCGCGAGGGCGAGGAGTCGCGGCGTGCGCCGATCACGGGCAGGACCTTTCGTCGAGAGAGGGAGCCTGACACCCGCAGGGGGCCACCCACCAGAGGCAAGGAGACATGCTTACATGGCCCGACGCGGCCCAGGATTTGTCCGAAAGGATGACTCGCCGGTGTGACGGTCAGGGCTCGAGCGTGTAGCCCAGTCCGCTGGTGGTCAGCAGGTGCCGTGGCCGGGCCGGGTCGGTCTCCAGCTTGCGACGCAGCTGGGCGGCGTAAACCCGCAGGTAGTGGCTCTCGTGCTCGTAGCCCGGACCCCACACCTCCCGCAGCACCTGCTCGCGCGTGACCAGCCGTCCGACGTTGCGCGCCAGCAGCTCGAGGAAGGCCCACTCCGTGGGCGTCAGGCGTACGTCGGTCCCCTCGCGCGTGACGCGCTTGCGCGCCAGGTCGATGACCAGGTCTCCCACCTCGACGGCCGAGACCGCGGGAGTGGCCGCCTCGCCGCGACGGACCGCCGCGCGCAGCCGGGCCATCAGCTCGTTCATCGCGAAGGGCTTGGTGATGTAGTCGTCGGCGCCCAGGTCGAGCGCCTCGATCTTGTCCTCACCGTGCTGGCGCGCCGACAGCACCACGATCGGCACGGGGCTCCAGCCGCGCAGGCCGGCGATCACCTCGGTGCCGTCCATGTCGGGCAGCCCCAGGTCCAGCACCACGACGTCGGGGTGCGTGGTCGCCGCGGCGTCCAGGGCGCTGCGCCCGTCGGCGGCCGTGACGACCTCCCAGCCGTGCGCGCGCAGGTTGATGGCGAGCGCGCGCGCGAGCGCCGGCTCGTCGTCGACGACCAGGACCTTGTGCGTCACGCGCCCTCCTCGAGCGCCCGCGGTACCGAGAGCACCATGGTGAGGCCACCGCCGGGGGTGTCCTCGGCACTCAGCGTGCCACCCACGGCCTCGGTGAGGCCGCGCGCGACCGCCAGGCCGAGGCCCAGGCCGCCGGGGGAGCCGTCGTCGAGGCGCTGGAACGGCTCGAACATCCGCTCGCGCAGGGCCGGCGGGACTCCCGGGCCGCGGTCGACCACCATCACCTCGACCGTGTCCGGCAGGACGTGGGCCAGCACCCGCACCGGGGTCCCGCGCGAGACCCGCACGGCGTTGCCGACCAGGTTGGCCACGACCCGCTCGAGCAGCCCGGCGTCGGTGCTGACCAGCGGGACGGTCTCGGCGACGTCGAGCACCACCGCGCCCGGCGGGTGGCCTGAGAGGGCGAGCGGCAGGACCTCGTCGAGCGAGCGGGCCCGCAGCACGGGGTGCAGCAGCCCGCTCTGCACCCGCGACAGGTCGAGCAGGTTGTCGATGAGCCGCTCGAGCTGGTCGGTCGCGTCGTCGACCGCCCCCACGAGCGTCTGCCGGTCCCCGGCGCCGAGGTCTCCCGAGACGAGGCCGTCGACCGCCGTGCGCATGATGGCCAGGGGGGTGCGCAGGTCGTGCGAGACCGCCCGCAGCAGGGCGGTGCTGGTCGCCTCGGCGCTCTCCAGCGCCGCGGCGCGGTCGTCGCGCTCGCGGAGCCGGCGATACTCGAGGACCAGGCTGGTCTGCAGCGCGAAGGCCTCCAGCACCCGCTGGTCGGTGGCACGCAGCGTCTCGCCGCGCAGGCAGATGACGTGGTCGTCGTCGACGCGCACCCGGTTGTCACCCTGGTCGGGCGCGCAGGCGTGGTCCGGTCCGCTGGCGGCCACGACGCCCCAGCCGGCGGGGCCGCGCCGCAGCAGCGACACCGACTCCTGGCCGAAGGTCTCGCGCACCCGGGTCACGATCGCCTCGGCCGTGTCCTGGCCGGTCAGCACGGATCGGGAGAGCGCGCTCATGGTGGCCGCCTCGGTGCGGGCCCGGGTGGCCTCGGCCGCGCGCCGGGAGGCCCGGTCGACCACGCTGGCGACTCCGACCGCGACCGCGACGTAGACGGTCAGCGCGACCACGTCCTTGGTCTGCGCCACGGTCAGCCGGCCCACCGGTGGTGCGTAGTTGTAGTTGAGCGTCATGAAGCTGACCACGGCCGCCATGAGCGCCGGCAGCAGGCCGCCGACCAGTGCCACGACCACGGTGGCCGCCAGCAGCAGCAGCTCCGCCACGGCGAGCTGGTCGGTGTCGTCGATCCGGTCCAGCACCAGGGTGAGGAGGAGGGGCAGCGTGACGGCCAGGAGCCAGCCCACGAGTTGTCGTGCCCGGGACAACGGGGAGAACGCGGACCGGCCGCGCGCGGCCCGCGAGACCTGGTCGTGGGTGACCAGGTGGACGTCGATCGACCCGGCCAGCGACGCGATCCGGTCACCGGTCGAGCCGGTGAAGAGGCGGCGCAGACGCCCGTGGCGGGAGACGCCGACGATGATCATGGTGGCGTTGGCGCCGGAAGCGAAGTCGACCACGGCCGCCGATACGTCCTCGCCCACGACCGAGTGGAAGGTGCCGTCGAGGGACGCGACCAGCTCCTGCGAGCGGGCGATCCGGGTGTCGGCCGACGTGCGCAGCCCGTCGGTGGCGATCACGTGGACGGCGAGCAGGTCGGCGCCGGCGGCCCGCTGCGCCAGCCGGGCGCCGCGACGCAGCAGGGTCTCGCTCTCGGCCCCGCCGGTCACGGCGACGACGATGCGCTCTTTCGCCGGCCAGCTCTCCTGGATCCGGTGCGCCTTGCGGTAGTCGTCGAGGGCGTCGTCGACCCGGTCGGCGAGCCAGAGCAGGGCCAGCTCCCGCAGGGCGGTGAGGTTGCCGACCCGGAAGTACGACGTCAGCGAGGCGTCGATGTTGTCGGCCCTGTAGATGTTGCCGTGCGCCATCCGCCGGCGCAGCGCCTCGGGTGGCATGTCGACGAGCTGGATGGAGTCGGCGGTGCGCACCGCGACGTCGGGCACGGTCTCGCGCTGCCGGACGCCGGTGATGCGCTCGACCTCGTCGTTGAGCGACTCCAGGTGCTGGATGTTGACGGTGGTGATCACCGAGATGCCGGCGGCCCGGATCTGCTCGATGTCCTGCACCCGCTTCTCGTGCGCGCTGCCGGGCACGTTGGTGTGCGCCATCTCGTCGACCAGCACGACGGCCGGGTTGCGCGCGATGATCGCCTCGGTGTCCATCTCGGTGAAGTCCGACCCGCGGTGGTGGACGACCTTGCGCGGGACGACCTCGAGGCCCGCCACCTGGTCCTCGGTGTGCCGGCGGCCGTGCGTCTCGACGTAGCCCACGACCACGTCGGTGCCGCGGTCCACCCGGCGCCGGGCCTCCCCGAGCATGGCGTAGGTCTTGCCGACGCCGGGCGCCGCGCCGAGGTAGACCGTCAGCCGCCCGCGTCGGGGCTCATCCACCATGGCTCGATCGTCCCACTCAGGAGTCCCCGGCCGCCGCCAGCACGGCGATGTTGAGGCCGAGCACGTCGACGTGGGGCTCGCCGAGCACGCCCAGGGTGCGCCCGTCGGTGTGCTCCTCGACCAGGGCACGCACGGTCTCCTCGCTCAGGTCCTGGGCCGCAGCGACGCGCGCGACCTGGATCTCGGCGTACGCCGGCGAGATGTGCGGGTCGAGCCCGGAGCCCGAGGAGGTCACGGCGTCGGGCGGCACGTCGGCCCCGGGGACGCCCTCGCGCTCGGCGACCTCCGCCTTGCGCTCCTCGATGGAGGCGACCAGGTCGGGGTTGAGCGGGCCGAGGTTGGTGCCGTAGGTGGCGAGCATGTCGTAGCCGTCACCGGCGGCCGACGGGCGGTTGAGGAACAGTCCGTCGTCCGTGGAGACCTGGCCGATGAGCGCCGACCCGACGGCCTCCCCCCGGTCGGTCGTGTGTGCCCCGGTCGCCGTGATCAGCGAGCCGTCGGCCCGCCACGGCAGTGCCACCTGGGCGATGCCGGTGACGACCAGCGGGTAGGCCAGGCCCAGCACCACCGTCATGAGCAGCAGCACCCGCAGGCCGGCCAGGCTCGTGCGGAAGAGCGTGTAGAGGTCCTTCATGATGTTCCTTCCGTGGAGTGTCGTCGCTGGTCGAGACCGTGCCCTCGCTGGTCGAGCAGCGAGCGCAGCGAGCGGTCGTCGAGACCCGGCCTTCGGTGGTCGAGCAGCGAGCGGTTGTCGAGACCGTCCCTTCGTTGGTCGAGCAGCGAGCGCAGCGAGCGGTCGTCGAGACCCGGTGAGCCGGCAGTCGGCGCCGGGGACGGCGTCGTACGCCGTGGTCTCGACGGGCGTTCGTCGCTGGCGCTCCTCACTGCTCGACTGACGGGGGCCATCACAGCCCCGGCACCAGCGAGACGACGAGGTCGAGCAGCTTGATGCCGACGAACGGGGCGACCAGGCCGCCGAGCCCGTAGATCAGCAGGTTGCGGCGCAGCAGGTCCGTCGCGGACGACGGCTGGTAGGAGACGCCGCGCAGCGCGAGCGGGATCAGCGCGACGATGACCAACGCGTTGAAGACGACCGCCGAGACGATCGCCGACTCGGGGCTGCTCAGCTGCATCACGTTGAGCACGTCGAGCTGCGGGAAGGCGACGACGAACATCGCCGGCAGGATGGCGAAGTACTTCGCCACGTCGTTGGCGACGGAGAACGTCGTGAGCGCGCCGCGGGTGATGAGCAGCTGCTTGCCGATCTCGACGATCTCGATCAGCTTGGTGGGGTCGGAGTCGAGGTCGACCATGTTGCCGGCCTCCTTGGCCGCGGTCGTCCCCGTGTTCATCGCGACACCGACGTCGGCCTGGGCCAGCGCGGGCGCGTCGTTGGTGCCGTCGCCGCACATGGCGACCAGGCGACCGCCCTCCTGCTCCTGGCGGATCAGCGCCATCTTGTCCTCGGGCGTCGCCTCGGCGAGGAAGTCGTCGACGCCGGCCTCGGCGGCGATGGCTGCGGCGGTGACCCGGTTGTCACCGGTGATCATCACCGTCCGGATGCCCATCGCCCGCAGCTCGTCGAAGCGCTCGCGCATGCCCTCCTTGACGACGTCCTTGAGGTGGATGACGCCCAGCAGCCGGGCCGGTGCGGCGCCGCGCTGCTCCGCAACCACGAGGGGCGTGCCTCCCGACTCGCTGACGCCCTGGACGAGCGCGTCGAGCTCGGAGGAGGTCTCCCCGCCGGTCCCGGCCACCCAGGCCGCGACCGCCGAGCCGGCGCCCTTGCGGATCGTCCGGTCCGGCAGGTCGAGCCCGCTCATCCGGGTCGTGGCGGAGAACTCCACGAGCGTCCCGCCCTCGGGTCGTCGGTCGACCCCGCCCTCGGGTCGTTGGTCGAGCTTGTCGAGACCCACCAGCGTCGCGATGCTGCGCCCCTCGGGCGTCTCGTCGGCCAGCGAGGACAGCAGGGCCGCCTCGGCCAGCTCGTCTGCGTCCACCCCGGGCAGGGCGAGCAGCTCGGTCGCCTGGCGGTTGCCGTAGGTGATGGTGCCGGTCTTGTCGAGCAGCAGCACGTCGACGTCGCCGGCCGCCTCGACCGCGCGGCCCGACATCGCGAGCACGTTGCGGCGCACGAGCCGGTCCATGCCGGCGATGCCGATGGCGGAGAGGAGCGCGCCGATCGTCGTCGGGATCAGGCAGACCAGGAGTGCGGTGAGGACGATCAGCGACTGGTGGGCGTCGCTGTAGTCGGCGATCGGGTAGAGCGTCGCGCAGACCACCACGAAGACCACGGTCAGCGCCGTCAGCAGCACGTTGAGGGCGATCTCGTTGGGCGTGCGCTGCCGCTCGGAGCCCTCGACCAGGGCGATCATCCGGTCCACGAAGGAGTGGCCGGGCTCGGAGGTGATGCGCACGACGATGCGGTCGGAGAGCACCACGGTGCCGCCCGTGACGGCGCAACGGTCACCGCCGGACTCGCGGATCACAGGCGCGGACTCACCGGTCACGGCCGACTCGTCGACCGAGGCGACCCCCTCGACGACGTCACCGTCGCCAGGGATCCGCTCACCCGCCACGACGACGACGAGGTCGCCGGAGCGCAGCTGGGTGCTGGGGATCTCCTCCTCGCTGCCGTCCGGGCGCAGCCGTCGGGCCAGCGACTCCTGCTGGAGAGCGCGCAGGCTCGCGGCCTGGGCCTTGCCGCGGCCCTCGGCCACCGACTCGGCCAGGGTGCCGAAGAGCACGGTGAGCCACAGCCAGACCGTGACGAGGACGGCGAGGGTGGTGGGGTCGAGGATCGCCATCACGGTCGTGGCGGCCGCGCCCACCTCGACGACCAGCAGGACCGGCGTGGTCAGCAGGGCACGGGGATCCAGCTTGCGCAGGGCCCCGGGCAGGGCTTCGAGGATCGACGTCCTCCGGTGGTCGAGCTTGTCGAGACTCACAGGGACTCCACGATCGGGCCGAGGGCGAGCACGGGCACGTAGGTCAGACCGACCACGACCAGGGCGACGCCGGAGAGGAGGGCCACGAAGAGCGGCCGGTGGGTGGGCAGGGTGCCGGCGCTGGGCGGCAGGTGCTGCTGCGTCGCGAAGCGGCCGGCGAGGGCCAGCACGAAGATCATCGGCAGGAAGCGTCCGGCGAGCATCAGGAGGCCGAGCAGGGTGTTCCAGAAGGGCGTGCCGGAGGTCAGGCCGCCGAAGCCGGACCCGTTGTTGTTGGCGGCCGAGGTGACGGCGTACACCGCCTCGGAGAGGCCGTGCGGCCCGGACTCCTGGAGCCCGGCCAGCCCGTCGCTGGCGGTGAGCGCGATAGCGGCGCCGCCGAGGACCAGGATCGGGGTGGCGAGCACGTAGAGCGCGACCAGCACGATCTCGTGCTGCCCGATCTTCTTGCCGAGGTACTCCGGCGTGCGCCCGACCATCAGCCCGCAGAGGAACACGGTGACGATCGCCAGCATCAACATGCCGTAGAGGCCCGAGCCGGTGCCGCCGGGGGCGATCTCGCCGAGCATCATGTTGAACATCGCGACACCGCCGCCGGGGCCGGTGAAGGAGTCGTGCATCGAGTTGACGGCACCGGTCGACGTCCCGGTCGTGGCGGCGCCGAAGAGGGCCGAGGCGGCGGGTCCGAAGCGGACCTCCTTGCCCTCCAGGGCACCGCCGGCGGCGGCCGGGGCCAGGCCCGGGCCGGCCATCTCGGCCCAGGTGAGCAGGCCGACGGAGACGGTGAGCAGCAGGGCCATGACGCTGAGGACCGCGATGCCCTGACGCCTGTCGCGCACGATCAGGCCGAAGGCCCACGCCATCGCGAACGGGATCACCAGCAGCAGGAAGATCTCGAGCAGGTTGGAGAGCGCGGTGGGGTTCTCGAAGGGGTGGGCGGAGTTGACGTTGTAGAAGCCGCCGCCGTTGGTGCCGAGCACCTTGATCGCCTCCTGGCTGGCCACGGGCCCGCCGGTCATCTGCTGGGTGCCCCCGGACAGGGTGGTGACGGGCGAGGTGCCCGCGAGGTTCTGGATCGCGCCGAGCGCGATCAGCAGGAGGGCGGAGACGAAGGCGCCGGGCAGGAGGACGCGCAGCACGCCGCGGACCAGGTCGGCCCAGAAGTTGCCGACCCGACCGTCGCGCTTCGTCGAGGCCAGCCCACGGGCGAAGGCGGCAGCCGCCGCCATGCCGACCGCGGCGGAGACGAAGTTCTGCACCGTCAGGCCGGACATCTGCATGAGGTGGCCGATGGTGACCTCGCCGGAGTACCACTGCCAGTTGGTGTTGGTCACGAAGCTCACCGCGGTGTTCCACGCACCGTCGGCCGGCAGGGCCGGGAAGCCCAGCGACAGCGGCAGGTGCTGCTGGAGCCGGCCGAGGCCGAAGAGCGCCAGGATGCTGACCAGCGAGAAGCCCAGCACCGAGAGCGTGTAGGTGCGCCAGTGCTGGTCGGCGTCGGGGTCGACGCGCAGGCCCCGGTAGAGCACCTGCTCCACCCGGAGGTGGCGGGGCGAGGTGTAGAGGTGCGCCAGGTAGCGCCCCAGGAACGGGACGGCCAGCGCGAGGGCGGCGACGAGGACGAGGACCTGCCCGATCGCGGGCAGCACCTCGCTCATCGCTCGCCCCGCCGGTCGAGCAGGCGGTCGAGCAGGCCGACGAGGAGGGCGGCGAGGGCGAAGAACGCCAGGGTCAGGAGGACGTAGATGACATCGGGCACGAGTCAGTCGTATGCCCGCACCGACCCGTCGTCGTACGGCGTTGACGGTTCCTTGACGGTGACCGTGCGCTCCCTGACGGAACTCGTCGGCTCAGTGGCCCCTGGTCAGCTCCGCCCCCATCGCGGCGACGAGCGCCTGCAGACCCTTCATCGGCCGCACCATCGCGGTGAACGACGTCAGTCGACCGTCGGGTCCCCAGCGGAGCATGTCGACGCCGTGCACGCTCATGCCGTCGACGACCGAGGTGAACTCCAGCACCGCGCTGTCGTCGGAGCACCACTCGTCGACGTAGGTCAGCTCCGGCCCGAGCACGACCATGGCGGCGCTGAGGTAGGCCGTGGTGATCGCCTTTCCCTCCTGCGGGGTGTGCACCGCGGGGGAGCGGAAGACGACGTCGTCTGCCAGCAGGGCGTCGAGCCCGGCCGGGTCACGCGACTCAGCCACGGCGTGCCACGCGGCGACCGGTGCGGGGCGGCTGCTCATCGCGGCACCCGGACCAGCAGCCGCCCGTGGACGCACTCCATGTGCAGCTCGCGACCGGAGCCGATGGAGTCGCCGTCGAGCTGGCGGGGGGTGTCGGTGGCGGCCTTGATGCTGACCCGCTGGCCGGTCATGCGGTTGATCGTGTCGTCGGTGCGCGAGCCCTTGGCGAGCACCCGGAAGGCCAGCGGGATCCAGGAGAAGAACGTGCGGGGGTGCAGGATCACGACGTCGATCTGGCCGTCGTCGATGGTGGCGTCGGGCAGCAGCGGCATGCCGGCCTGGAGGAAGCCCACGTTGCCGACCACGACCGTGCGTGCGCGGTGGCGGGTGTAGTCGCCGCCGTCGATCGAGATGTCCACCCGGACCGCGGGGAACATCAGGGACTTGAGCCCGGAGATCACGTAGGCGATCCAGCCGACCTTCTTCTTCAGGTCCTCGTTGACGCCCTCCATCAGGGCGGCGTCGAAGCCCATGCCGGCCATGACCATGAAGTGGCTGTCCTCGATGCCGTCCCCGCTCACCGAGACCATGTCGATCGCCCGGTCCTGACCGGTCAGCGCCACGTCGATCGCGGCGCGCACGTAGAGCGGGATGTCGAGGTTGCGGGCGAGCAGGTTGCCGGTGCCGGCGGGCACGATCCCGACCGGGATGCCGGTGCCGGCGAGCTCCGCGCAGACCTCGCGCACGGTGCCGTCGCCGCCGCAGACGATGACCAGGCCGGCGCCCTCGACCGAGGCACGCTCGGCCTGGCCGGTGCCGGGGTCCTCGACGGTCGTCAGGTGCCAGGTCGGGTCCTGCCACCCGGCCTCGCGGGCCATCGAGGTGACGATCGACTGGAACTGTCCGACGTCCTCGACCTTGATCGGGTTGAGCACGACGGCGAGCTTGCGTCCCGGCGGCAGGACCTCCGCGAGCGGCTCGATCTTCTCGGCGTGGCTGCGCGGCAGCGGGCTGTAGAGCGCCAGGCCGAGCAGCACGAAGCCGGCCCCGAGGAGCACCCCGCCGATCACGTCGGACGGGAAGTGTCGCCCGAGCAGCACCCGGTCGAGGCAGACGAGGATCACCACCAGGCCGACGGTGAGGTCGGCGAAGCGGCGGATGCCGGCCCGGCGCACGAGCATCGAGACCAGCACCAGCACGATGCCGCCGAGCGCGGCGACCGACGAGGCGTGGCCCGACGGGAAAGCATTGTTGCTCAGCAGCCACTCGGGCTCCTGCCAGTCGGGGCGGTCACGACCGACCCCGAGCTTGATCAGCGTCGTCGACGCCGAGGTCAGGGCCATGACGCCGGCGGCGAAGAACGCGGCCCGGCGGTAGCCCTTGACGAACATCGCGACCGCCAGGACCGCGGTGTACGCCGTCATGGCGACCGTCCCGAAGCCCACCTCGACTCCGCGGAGGAACGAGCGCAGCCCCTGGTCGTCGACGGCCCAGCGGCGCACGGTGTCGCCGCGGTCGTCGAAGGACACGAGGGGGGACCAGTCCTGGACCACGGCGAGCGCCAGCAGCCCGACCAGGCCGAAGCACAGGGCGGACCAGGTCAGGAGGTGGACGCGGGAACGGTCGAGCACGGCGCCCAGTATGAGCGACGCGATCACGCACGCACGAACTGGGATGAGCGCGCGGATCGTGCCCGGATAGCCTGGGCTCATGATCGATCCGCGCATCCTCCGAGAAGACCCAGACCGCGTCCGAGCCGCCCAGGCCAAGCGCGGCCTGTCCGACGAGGTGGTCGATCGCGCGCTGTCGGCCGACACGGCCCGCCGGGAGGCCATCGCGACCTTCGAGGCGAGGCGCAGCGAGCAGAAGAAGCTCGGCAAGCTGATCCCCCAGGCGCAGGGTGACGAGAAGGCGGCGCTGCTCGCCCGGACCAAGACCCTCGCCGCCCAGGTCAAGGAGGCCGAGGCCGCCCAGGCGGTGGCCGAGGAGGAGTGGCAGCAGGCGCTGCTCTCGATCCCCAACCTGGCCGCCGACGAGGTGCCGGCCGGCGGTGAGGACGACTTCGTCGTGCTCGAGACCGTGGGCACGCCCGCGACCTTCGACTTCGAGCCGCGCGACCACGTCGAGCTCGGTCGGATGCTCGGCGCCATCGACCTCGAGCGCGGCGCCAAGGTGTCGGGCTCGCGCTTCTACTTCCTCACCGGCGTCGGCGCCGAGCTGGAGTTCGCGCTGATCAACCTCGCCAACGAGACGGCCCGCGAGTTCGGCTTCACCCAGGTCATCGCCCCGTCGATGGTCAAGCCCCGCGCGATGGAGGGCACCGGCTTCCTCGGCCAGGCCGCCGACGACGTCTACCGCATCGAGGGCCAGGACATGTACCTCGTCGGGACCTCCGAGGTCCCGATGGCCGCCTACCACTCCGACGAGATCCTCGACGGCGCGACGTTCCCGCTGCGCTACGCCGCGTTCAGCCCCTGCTTCCGCAAGGAGGCCGGCTCGCACGGCAAGGACACCAAGGGGATCATCCGGGTCCACTGGTTCGACAAGGTCGAGATGTTCGTCTACACCACGCTCGAGGACTCCTACGCCGAGCACCAGCGCCTGCTCGACATCGAGAAGGCGTTCCTCGACAAGCTCGAGCTGGCCTACCAGGTGATCGACACCGCGGCCGGCGACCTCGGCCTGTCCGCGCAGCGCAAGTTCGACTGCGAGGCGTGGATCCCCACCCAGGGCAAGTACCGCGAGCTCACCTCGACCTCCAACTGCACCGAGTTCCAGACCCGGCGCCTCGACACCCGCGGCCGCTTCGCCCTCGACGACGGCAGCGGCGGCACCGAGGTCCGGGCGGTCGCCACGCTCAACGGCACCCTGTGCGCCGTCCCGCGCGCGATCGTGGCCATCCTCGAGACCCACCAGCAGGCCGACGGCTCGGTCAAGGTGCCCCAGGCGCTCCAGAAGTGGCTCGGCCGCGAGGTCCTGGAGCCGGTGACCGGTGGCTGAGGACTGGAAGCCGGGCATCGTCGCCCTCGACATCGACGGCACCCTGCTCAAGTGGATCGAGGGCGCCGGCACGACCTACGAGCAGGTCGAGCCGGCGGTCTACGACGCCATCCACCGCGCCCTCGACGCCGGTGCCCACGTGGTGCTCGCCTCGGGCCGCTCCCCGCACGGCATGACCCCGATCGCCGATCTGCTCGACCTGCGCGGCCAGGACGCCGAGCGGCTGTGGATCGTGGCCAGCAACGGCGCCGTGGTGTTCCGCTACCCGCCGCTCGAGGTGGTGCACGAGGAGACCTTCGACGCCGGTCCGGCGGTCAAGCTCATCCTCGAGCGTCAGCCGACCGCCCGCGTCGCGGTCGAGGAGCGCGGCATCGGCTATCGCGTCAGCACGCCCTTCCCCGAGGGTGAGCTCTCCGGCGACATGATCGTCACGCCCGTCGAGGAGCTCGTGGCCGGTCCGGTCAGCCGTGTGATCATCCGCGACCCCGACGCCAGTGCCGAGCAGTTCGTCGAGCTGGCCAAGTCGCTCGGGCTGCACGGCACCAACTACGTCGTCGGCTGGACCGCCTGGCTCGACCTCTCGCCGGTCGGGGTCTCCAAGGCCTCCGGGCTCGGCCACGTCGCCTCGGCCCTCGGCCTCACGGCGGCCGACGTGCTGGCCATCGGCGACGGTCGCAACGACATCGAGATGCTCCAGTGGGCCGGTCGCGGGGTCGCCATGGGCCAGGCGGTCCAGGAGGTCCTCGACGTGGCCGACGCCGTCACCGAGTCCGTCTACGAGGACGGCGCGGCGGTCGAGATCGACCGCTGGTTCCGGTGACTGCGGACGCCGGCGACGCCACCGACTCCGGCCACGTCCCGTCGCTGCCCGCCCTGATCAGCTCCGAGCGCCTGCGGCTGATCCCGATCAGCAGCGCCGACGCCGCCGACATGCTGGCCGGTCGTCACCAGGACCGTTGGCACCCCGACTACCCCCGCCGCGACGACGTGGACGCGGCGACCATGGTCAAGGACGGCGACACCTGGGGGCCGCGCCACGTGGTCCTCGGGATGCTCGCGGTCGGCTCGATCGGCTGCTTCGGCCCCCCCGTCGACGGCGAGACCGAGGTCGGCTACGGACTCGTGGAGGCGGCCCGCGGCCGTGGTGTGGCCACGGAGGCGCTGCGCGCGCTGGTCGCACAGACCGACCTCGTCGGCATACGACTGCGCGCGAGCGTGCGTCCCGACAACCGCGCCAGCGTCCGGGTCCTCGCCACGTGCGGCTTCACCGAGCTGCGCGGGAGCAACGAGGACGGCGAGCTGGTCATGGCCCGGCCGCTGCCCGCATGAGCACGCCGCGGCTCGTCGCCACCGACCTCGACGGCACCCTGGTCGGCACCGACGGCGCCATCAGCGAGCGCACCGCGTCGGTGCTGCGGGCCGTGGAGGACCTCGGCGTGCCGGTCGTCTTCGTGACGGGCCGGCCGCTGCGCTGGGCGGCCGAGGTGTTCGAGCACGTCGGCTCCCACGGCCTCGCGGTCGTCAGCAACGGTGCCGTGGTCTGGGACGTCGCGGCCGAGCGGGCCCGGCTCGAGCGCCCGATCGACCCGGCCCTCGGCCTCGATGTCTGCCGCGCCCTGCGCGCGGCGGTGCCGGGCACGACGTACGCCGTGGAGGACCTCGACGGGATCGCCCTGGAGCCGGAGTTCCTCGAGCGCTACCTGGTGCCCGACGGCAGCCGACGGGCGCCGCTCGAGGAGCTCTTCGACCGCCCCGCCCTCAAGCTGCTCGCCCGGCACGAGGAGCTGGACCCGCAGGAGTTCTGGGCGCGGGCCGAGGTCGCCACCGAGGGGCGGCTCGTCATCACCTGGTCGTCCTCCACGTCCTTGCTGGAGATCAGTGCGCCGGGCGTCACCAAGGCGTCGACGTTGGCGCTGCTCTGCGACGAGCTGGGCGTCGCGGCGGCCGACGTGGTCGCCTTCGGGGACATGCCCAACGATCTGCCGATGCTCGGCTGGGCCGGCACGGCCTACGCGATGGCCAACGCCCACCCGGACGTGCTCGGCGTCGCCCACCACGTGGCGCCGCACCACGACGAGGACGGCGTCGCGCAGGTGCTCACCGAGCTGTTCGGGCTCGCCGGCGGATGACGGAGGCCGGTCGGGGCCGTGCGCCGACTGGTGTCCGTCACCACCGATCTGTTGTGATGAGCGCGTGCTCGCAGCCGCCCGTCGCCTCCTCACCCCCCTCCTGACAGCCCTCGTGCTGGCCTTCGGGATGGTCGGTGGCCTCGTCGCGCTCGGTGCTGCGCCCGCCCAGGCGGCCTGCACCTGCGCCCAGGCCGCCCAGACCGGGGCCGACTCGTTGATGGAGCGCATCAAGGACGCCGACGCCGTCTTCACCGGCACGGTCGCCTCCTCGACCCGCTCGGAGGGCACCGGGGCCGACGCGGTCGTCAGCATCACCAACGAGGTCGTGCTGGACCGGGTCTACAAGGGCCGGATCGACGACGTCGACCAGACCGTCCTCACCACGCAGCGCACGCAAGCGACGTGCGGCCTGGGGCAGCTCCAGGTCGACTCCCGCTACGTCTTCATCGTCGCCTCCGACAGCACGGTCGAGGGCGCCTGGACCGACGACGGCTGCTCCGGCACCCGGGCGGCCACCTCCGCCCTGATCGCGGAGGTCCAGGGCGTGCTCGGCGGGGGGCGCTCCGCCACGCCCGCGCCGGAGCCGGCGCCCGCCGTCCTCACCGATGTCGACACCAGCGAGCCCACCTCGCTGAGCCGCGCCGCGGCTCCCGGCCTCGCCCTCGTGCTCGTCGGCTTCCTCGGCCTGATCCTCGTCGGCCGGCTCAACGCCCGACGCTGACCCCGCGGGCGCCGCGGAACGGGCCGGCACCTCCCGGCGTCCCACCCGCATGTCGCTCCTCCGCCGCGCCCTCACGTCGCTGCTCGTCGCCCTCCTCGCCGCCGTCCTTGCCCTGGCGGGCCTGGTGCTCGTCGGAGCCCCGGCCCAGGCCTGCTCGTGCGCCATGGAGGGTCCCCGCGGCGCGATCGACCGCGCCGATGCGGTCTTCGCCGCCGCCGTCCTCGACCGCTCCGTCGACGGCCGCGGCCTCGCGTCGTACGACGTGCGGGTGCAGCGGGTCTACAAGGGCGAGCCGGTGGGTGACGTCGTGGTCACCTCGTCCGCCAGCGGCGCGTCGTGCGGGCTGGAGGGGGTATCACCCGGCCGGACGCAGCTCTTCCTGGTGACCGGCTCGGGCTCGGCCTACGCCGGCAACCTGTGCCTCGGCTTCGGGGTCAGCGAGGGCGACGCGCGTCGGCTCCTCGGTCCACCCGCGGAGTCGACCGCCGCGGTGGCGCCGACGCCCCCGGGCGCGGTCACCGACGGCGGCGGCATCGGCGTGCGCGTCGACGACGACCCGAGGTGGCCGTGGGTCCTCGGCGGCGGTCTCGGGCTGGTGCTCCTCGTGCTGGCGCTGCGGCGGGTGCTGGTGGGCAGCTGGCGCTAGGGCCGACCGACCTACAGGTACATCCCGCTCGACGACCCGGGCCGTCCGTCGTCCTCGGGCGGCGACGCCATGCCGCCGTCGGCCTGAGGCGCGCCACCCATGCCGGGTGGCAGCCCGCGCCGCATCTGCTCGAACTGCGCCCGCGCCGCCATCTGCTGCGCGTAGATCGCGGTCTGGATGCCGTGGAAGAGTCCCTCGAGCCAGCCGACCAGCTGGGCCTGGGCGATCCGCAGCTCGCCCTCGGAGGGCACGTCGTCGCCGCTGAAGGGCAGGGTGAGCCGGTCGAGCTCCTCGATCAGCTCGGGCGCGAGGCCCTGCTCGAGCTCCTTGATGGAGGCCTGGTGGATCTCCTTGAGGCGCACGCGGCTGGCCTCGTCTAGGGGCGCTGCCTTCACCTCCTCGAGGAGCTGGCGGATCATGCTGCCGATCCGCATCACCTTGGCGGGCTGCTCGACCAGGTCGGTGAGCGCGCGCTCGCCCTCGCCGTCCTCGTCACCGCCCTCGTCCTCGGGGGCCTGCTGCAACGCGGAGGCCGGCAGGGTCCCGATCGGCTTGCCGTCGGGACCGATGATGACGACCTGCTGCTCCTGCTCGTCGGGCTGCTCGCTCATGTCCGCCACCCTATGCGTCAGACGGTCAGCACGATCTTGCCGGTGTGCTCGCCCGACTCCATCAGCTCGTGCGCGGCCACCACGTCGTCGAGCGACATGGTCCCGTGCACGATCGGCCGGACCAGGCCCTCGGCTACGAGCGGCCAGACCAGCTCGACCAGCGACGCGCAGATCGTGGCCTTCTCGTCGCTCGGTCGCGAGCGCAGCGAGGTCGCGATGACCGCGCCGCGCTTGCGCAGCAGCGCGTTGATGTCGAGCTCGCCCTTGCTGCCGCCCTGCATGCCGATGATGACCAGCCGGCCCTCGGTGGCCAGGGCCTCGACGTTGCGCTGGAGGTACTTCGCGCCCATGTTGTCCAGGATCACGTCGACCCCGCCGCCATCGGTCGCGGCCTTCACCGCCTCCACGAAGTCCTCGTCGCGGTAGTTGATCGTCACGTCGGCACCGAGCGACGCGCAGAACGCGAGCTTGTCGGCCGTGCCGCCCGTCGTGAACACCCGCGCCCCCAGGGCCGAGGCCAGCTGGATCGCAAAGGTGCCGATGCCGCCGGCGCCGCCGTGCACGAGGAAGGCCTCGTGGGGCTTGAGGCCGGCGACCATGAAGACGTTGGACCACACCGTCGCCGCGACCTCGGGCAGCGCCGCGGCCGTCACTAGGTCGACGCCGTCGGGCACCGGCATCACCTGTCCAGCAGGTACGACGACCCGTGACGCGTAGCCGCCTCCCGCCAGCAGCGCGCACACCTCGTCGCCGACCGACCACTGCTCCACGCCCTCGCCGACGGCGGCGATCGTGCCGCTGCACTCCAGCCCGATCACGTCGGAGGCGCCGGGCGGCGGCGGGTAGAAGCCCTGGCGCTGCAGCAGGTCGGCACGGTTGATCGCGGTCGCGACCACCGCGATGGCGACCTCGCCGGGCCCGGGCTCGACGTCGGGGACCTCGTGGACGGACAGGACCTCGGGGCCACCGGCTGCGGTGGCGATCACGGCACGCATGGGGGCCAGTGTGCCCCAGGTCAGGGCGGGGGTCAGTCGTCGAGCGCGTCGCCGGTGTGGTCGACGCCGCTGTCGTCCGGGACCGGCGGGTCGATGTCGAGCGGGTCGCGGAAACCGGCCGGGCGGTCCCAGCCCTCGGCCAGGCCCTGCGCCATCGCGGCGAGCTTCTCGACCGTCTCGGGATCGGCCTCGCGTGACCCGGCCGCGAAGCCGAGGAGGTAGGCCGTGACGGGTCCGGCGCTGCGCTCGACGTTGTCCATCGCGATCCGGCTCAGGTCGTTGAGGAGCCCCTCGTCGACCTCGGCCTCGAGGTCGAGGACGTCGCAGAGCTCGTCGATCCAGTCGTGCAGGTTCACGACGACCAATCTGCTCGCATGCGGTGCCGGCCGCAACCCCCAGTGCGCAGAAGGCCCCCGAGGGAGCTCACTCCGCGAGGTCGCGCAGGTCCGTCCACGTGTCGACGTCGCGGTGCTCGTCGCCGTCGGCCGCGACCTCCGCCAGCGACAGCTGCGAGAGCAGCCGGTGCAGGGGCATGTCGTGCTGGGACTCGTGGTCGGGCCGGACCGCGTCGAGCCGCCCGACGTCGACCACCATCGCGAGCTGCCGACGACCGTCGGGGTCGACGAGGGCGGCCCCGTCGTGGCCCGGGGTCGCCTCGAGCAGGCGGCGGAAGGTCAGCGGACCCACCCGCGGCATGTCGACGGCGAGGACGGCCAGCCAGGGCGTGGAGCGCAGCAGCGCGTCGCGCCCGGTGAGCAGGGCGGCGACGGGACCGCCGTACTGCGGGCTCTCGACGGTGAACGTCACCGGCCGCTCGGTCGGCACGGACTCCCCGACCACGACGACCTCGGTGGCGTCGATGACCGCGTCGATCGCACGCGCGAGCAGCGTGCGGCCGCCGAGCTCGACCGAGGCCTTGTCCACGCCGCCGAGGCGGGCACCCCGCCCACCGGCGAGCACCACCGCGCTGAAGGAGCTGAGGCCCACGTCGATCTCCACGTGCCGAGTCTCCCACCGGGAGTGGCAGGCTGGCCCGGTGACGTCCCCCACGCTCCACGTCAGCCTCGTGCAGCAGGCCTCCGGCCTCGACCCGGCCGACAACCGCGCCCGCCTCGAGGCACTGGTCCCCGGCGGCAGCGACCTGGTGGTCCTGCCCGAGGCCTTCGCCCGCGACTTCGGCGAGGCCGGCTCCGACGTCGCGGCCTACGCCGAGAGGCCGGACGGGCCGTTCGGCGCCGAGCTGGCGCGGGTCGCGCGGGAGCGCGCGACGACCGTCGTGGCCGGGATGTTCGAGGCCAGCGACGACCCCACGCGGCCGTGGAACACGCTGCTGGTGCGCGGCGCGGTCGAGGCGTCCTACCGCAAGGTCCACCTCTACGACTCGTTCGGCTACCGCGAGTCCGACCGGTTGCTGGCCGGCGAGGTCGTGCCGACCGTGGTCGAGGTCGGAGGGTTCCAGGTGGGCCTCATGACCTGCTACGACCTGCGCTTCCCCGAGATGGCACGCGCGCTGGTCGACCGGGGCGCCGAGGTGCTGGTGGTCCCCGCGGCGTGGGTCGCGGGGCCGCGCAAGGTCGACCACTGGCGCACGCTGGTGCGGGCACGGGCCATCGAGAACACGGTGTTCGTGGTCGCCGCGGGCCAGCCCGGGCCGCGCTACTCCGGCCACTCGCTCGTCGTCGACCCGATGGGCGACGTGCTCGCCGAGGCCGGGGACGACGCGACGGTGCTGGGCGCCACCCTGGAGCGCTCCGCCCTCGACGCGGCCCGTCGTACCAACCCCTCGTTGGCCAACCGCCGTCTGTAGCCTGGCTCCTCGTGTCCAGGACTGCCGCTCGCCGCCTCGAGGACAAGCCGCCCAGCGCCGGGCAGAGGGTCGTGACCGCGCTGGGACGCGGTCGCACGCCGGTGGCGTCGTTCCTGGTGCTCGTGGGTGCCGGCCTGGTCGCCCTGGTCTGCGGGACCGTGCCGGTCGGGCCCGACTGGCTGCCCGGCGCCGGCTCGGTGGTCGTCGCCAGCACCTATGCCTGGGCACTGGCCGCGCGCACCGGTGGTCGACCGGTCGTCTTCGGCACCCTCGCGATCGTCCTGGGTGTCGTGACGCTGGTGACCGACGACGACTCGCTGCGCACCGGCGCAGCGGTCATGACCTGCGTGGTCGCCGCGGTGCTCGCGGTGATGGCCACGGTGCCGGCGGTGCGCTTCGTCCACGCGGTGCGCGAGTGCGTCCTCGCCGTGCTCATCGCCGGGGTGGGCGCGCTGGCCACCGTCGGCTTCGAGCCGGCGATCACCGTCGTCCGCTTCGAGTACGCCACCTTCGGGCTGTCCCTCGTGGGCGCCCTGCTCGTGGTCTACCGGCTCGGCGCCGGCTTCCACGGCCTCGGTCGCCGCGGCCTGGTCATCGTCGTGGTCGGCATGGTGGTCCTGGCGGTCACGCTGCTCTACGCCGAGCTGCTGCGCCGCTACGGCGCCTCCGGGCTGGTCGAGTCGCTGCTCGACATGGTGCGCTGGAGCCGCGCCAACCTGGGCGCCTTCCCGCGGCCCATCGAGACCGTCCTCGGCATCCCCGCCCTGGCGTGGGGCTGCCACATGCGGGCCCGTCGTCGTCAGGGCTGGTGGGTCTGCGCGTTCGGCGTCGCGGCCACGTCGGCGGCCGCCAACTCGCTGGCCAACCCGGCGATCGCGCTGAGCGAGAGCGCGCTGTCGGTGCTCTACGGGCTCGTCGTCGGCCTGCTGCTCGCGCTGGTCGTGATCCGCATCGACCTCGCGCTCACCGGCTCCCGGGGCAGTCGCAGCCGGCGCGCCGAGGAGGCCGCCGCCGTACGACCCGAGCCGGCGCGGACCAGCGCCCTGCTCTGAGGCCCGGTCGGTTCCCCGGTACCGCTCGGTAACGACTAGCGTCCCTGACATGGCCCGTGAACAGGTGACCGAGATCCTCGCCGAGATGGTGGCCAACGTGCTGTCCACCTCCGTCGCAGTCGGCGACACCGTGGCCCCCGGCGACAGCGTGATGCTGCTGGAGTCCATGAAGATGGAGATCCCGGTCCTCGTCGAGGTCGCCGGCACCATCCGCGCGGTCAAGGTCGGCCCGGGCGACGTCGTCCAGGAGGGCACCGTCCTCGTGGAGATCACGCCCGCCGGCTGATCCGCCGCAGCGGTCAGCCCGCCTGGAGCAGGAACAGCCCGGTCGCCACCAGCGCCAGGACCAGCCCGAGCAGGGCCAGTCGCCGCCGCAGGACCTGGGCGTCCGTGGCGGCCCCTTCGCCGTCGCCGTACGGCGAGCCCGCGCCGGCGCGTCCACCGACCACGGCTGCGACGACGAGGCAGCCGATCCCGACCAGCTGCACCAGCAGCCGCGCCCACGAGCCGCTCTGCGCCGCCTCGACCACCACGATCACCAGCAGCACGACGGCCAGGCACACGAGCCCGAAGCGCAGGTTGGAGGCCGCGGCCGGATGGGCTCCCGCCCGCGGTGTCGCGGGGGCGGTGTCGTCGTGGCGTCCCGAGTCGTCCATGGCGTCATCGTGCCCCACGGGCCCGGCCGGCCACACTGGCAGAGGGGGCGGGATTCGAACCCGCGGTAGGTCTCCCTACGACCGCTTTCAAGGCGGTTCCGATCGGCCGCTCCGGCACCCCTCCGTGCACGTCCGCAGACGTACGACGCAGGAGTCTAGTGCGACCTCACTCCGAGCCGCCGAGCTCCATCTCCACGTCGTCGTAGGCGATGTCGTGGAGGCGCTGCACGTGGTGGCTGATGTCGACCAGCAGGCGCTTGACGTCGTCGCGCACGCGCTCGACGTCGGCGGTCTCCAGGACGCTGGGACCGAGCGCGCCGAGGCGGCCGAGGAGCTGGTTGCGCTCGCGGAAGGCCGTGCCACCGCGCGCGGCCAGCCAGCCGTCGTCGGGGTCGGTGCTCTCGCCGATCAGCGCGTCGCGCACGAGGGTGATCCGCTGGCGCACGACCCAGCGCCAGTTGCCCAGGGCGACCCCGTCGGAGCGCGGGACCTCGAGGGCAGCGTCGAGGCTGCGGAGGGCGGAGCTGAGTGCTGGCGTCACGACGGTCACGGCAACCTCCCGGGTGGCCCGGCATCCGGTCGAGGGTCGGGTGGGATCTCGAGCATGGCGGTTGGAGCGGGCCACGACAAGACCGGGTGGCGAGCTGATGGGCGCCTTGTGTTGAATCGTCTCCATGACCGCCCCCGAGACGTCCGACTATCGGCTCTCCCGACCCTTCGTCGCCCGGTTCGTCGGGGCCTACCTGCTGGTCTTCGCCCTCGTGGTCTTCGGCTTCACCGGCTTCGTGGCCGTCACCGACTCGCTGCCCCCCGACGTCCTCGTGGTGCTGCTGGTCGTCGGGCTGATCGGCCTGTTCTGGCTGGGCTCGTGGCTGCGCTCCAAGGCCTACGTCGTCCGGCTCGGCGCGGAGGGCTACGAGGTCAAGATGATCCGCGGCGCCGGCGTCAAGCAGGCCGCCTGGAGCGAGGTCGAGGACGTCGTCACGGCGAGCCCCCGCGACATCCCGTGTGTCGTGCTGCGCCTGAGCGGTGGACGCACGACGACCGTCCCGGTCGAGGCCCTCGCCGTCGACCGCGAGCAGTTCGTGCGCGAGCTCCAGGACCACCTCGACCGGGGCCTCGGGCTGCGTCCGATCTGAGCCGGTCCAGCCGGGTGTCCGTCGACAGGAGGGGTGATTGGTCCTCCGGCGGCCGGTCCTTGTAGCCTGTGCGGGCTGCTCCAGGCCGCGTGCCTGGAAGTGGAGGAGGCGTCGCCTAGTCCGGTCGATGGCGCCCGCCTGCTAAGCGGGTTGAGGATAAAACCTCTCGCGGGTTCAAATCCCGCCGCCTCCGCCAAGCGTCCGGTACCTTTCGTCGCACGACGAAGGGTGCCGGGCTCTTCGCAGCACGGATGACCCCAAGCCGCTCCCTCCCAACTTCACAAATTCTCCCGCCCACCTACCCCACGTGGGGGATCGGGCCACTGCAGTGCAGATGTGTGCACTGCAGGATTCTGCAATGCACATTTATGAGGCAACCGATCGCTGTCACGCCTCGGCTCCTACCGAGCAGACTCGGGGCACGGGCCATTCCGTGGGCCCTTTCAACGAAGGTGGGACTCCCATGAACATTGCTCGCAAGGTTGGCATCACGGTCGCTGCGACGGCCATCTCGCTCGGCCTCCTCGGGGTCTCCGCCCCGGCGCACGCCAAGGACAGCAGCTGGGGCTGCGGCGGCTACTGCAAGGTCTCCACCAAGTAGCTCCCCCCGGCTCGCCCACACACGTGAGACCCGGACCCAACTTCCCCCCCACTTGTTGGGTCCCAGTGCCACCCCCCGGCCGGTCTCCACGATGAGCGAGGGCGGTGACCCGATCCAGACTCGAGTCACCCCCCTCGCCGCATTTCAACACGGGCATGCGCCGTGCGACCAGACCCCCGGAGGCATCGCCTCTGTCGCTGTCGGGCTGCGGCGTCAGTCGGTCTCCGCGGTCTCCTCGGTGCCCGAGACGCCCTGCTGGCCCATCGTGTAGCCCAGCTGGAAGCGGGTCTCGGCCTCGTACTCGTCCTTGAGGTCCGCCACGTAGCCGGCGTAGGTCCGGGGACTGACCCCGAGCCGCTTGGCGCTCACCGGGTCGGAGTGGCCCTCGATGAGCATCCGGATCGTCATCGCGCGCTGCTCGGCGGCGATGCCCTTCATCATCGTGGTGTCGCGGTTGGTGAAGGGGCGAGCCCGCTCCCAGGTGCGCTCGAAGATGTCGACCAGGTAGGCCACGACCGACGGCTCGCGGATCGCGATCGCCACCCGGAGGTCGTCGCGCCCCGGGATGACGGCGATGCGGCGGTCGAAGACCAGCATCCGGTTGAAGAACTCGTCGAGCGTGCGCACCTCCGCACCGCGGGCGGTGACAGCGGCGACGTACTTGTGCGTGACCGAGCTGCGTCGCGCGCTGTGCTGGTAGAGCGTGCGCATCTTGGTGCCGCGCTCGAGCATCTGGGTGTCGCGCAGCGCCGCGGCCGCCAGCGACTGCGCGTCGCGCCCGGTCTGGGGCTGCGCGGTGAGCAGCTCCTCCTCGCACTCGGAGACCAGGCCGGTGAGGAAGGGCCCGATCGCCTCGTCGTGGATGTGGGTGAAGGGTCCGCGCACGGCCGACATGGGCGAGCGACGCCAGGTCTGGGTGAGGCCACCGAAGACCCGTGCCCAGTGCGACGACTCGTCGAGCAGCCGCGCGCCCTCCTGGCTCAGCGGGGAGACGACGCGCGACTGGATGCTGCTGGGGTCCTCGGGGACCCAGGTGTCGGTCTCCTTGTCGAGCAGCACCAGGCCGAGCTCGACGAGCAGGTCGAAGGCGGGTCGCTGCTCGGAGCCGGGGGCGATGCGGGGATCGCCGGTCGGGATGCCGCCGAGGCCGACGATGGTCTCGAAGAGCCGGGCCGAGGCACTCTCGAAGAGGGCGCGCTCGTCCGGGCCGTAGCTCGCCACCACCCCAACCTCCTTGTCCAGCCTGCCCCTTTGTCCCGCGGTCATGCTCCCACACAGCCCAACGGCCCCGCCCAGGTCAGACCTGGGCGGGGCCGTTGCGGTGTCAGCGGTGAGGACTCAGTCCTCCTCGGCCTCCAGGGCCGCGGCGACGCGACGGTGCGCCTCCCAGATCTCCTCGGGCAGCCGGTCGAACTGCTTGAGGTGCTCCTCGCGGAAGCCCATCTCCTGCTTCCAGCGCTCCACGTCGATGGTGAGGATCTTCTCGAGGTCCTCGGGCTTGGTCGACATGCCGTCCAGGACCAGCTCGTCCTCGGTGGGGATGATGCCGACCGGGGTCTGGCGGCCCTTGACCTCGCCGTTCTTGAGCTGGAGCAGCCACAGCAGCGGGCGCAGGTTGTCGCGGTAGCCGTGCCACAGGAAGTGGCCGTCCTCCGGGTCGCGCTGGAACCAGTTGACGTGCGCGAAGATCGGCTGCTCCTTGGCGGCGCCGACGATCTTGAGGTAGTGCGCGGCGTAGTCGCCCTCGCCGTAGGCCATGAAGGGCCGGTTGGACATGGGGTCGTAGCGCAGCTGGCCCTCGACGCCCTCGGCGGCGGCCGTGGCCTCGGCGCCGAGCGTCAGGCCGTCGTAGACGCCCTCGGCGAGGTCAGTGATCGCGCGGATCAGCGGCTCGCGGTCGCGGGTGCGGCCACCGAAGATGATCGCGTCGATCGGGACGCCCTTGGCGGCGTTGTAGTCGGGCGCGATGTTGGGGACGTTGTCGAGCGTCGTGGTGAAGCGGCTGTTGGGGTGCGCCCAGGGCAGGGTGTCGCCCTCCTCGCGCTCCGCGATGGGGGAGCCCTTCCAGTCCAGCCAGCCGGCGAGGTCGGCGGGCGGCTCGGCGGTGCGGCCCTCCCACCAGACCTCGTGGGTCTGGGCGTTGTAGGCGATGTTGGTGAAGATCGTGCCGGTGCCCGTGTCGACCGAGTGGAGCGCGGTCGGGTTGGTGACCTCGTTGGTGTCCTTGGCGACACCGAAGACGCCGTACTCCGGGTTCATCCCGTAGAGCTTGCCGTCCTCCTCGTCCACCCACAGCCAGGCGATGTCGTCGCCGTAGAAGGAGACGTGGTAGCGATCGCCGAGGGCGTCGGGGGCCAGCATCATGGCCAGGTTGGTCTTGCCGGAGGCACTCGGGAAGCCGCCACAGATGTGGTAGGTCTTGCCGGTCTCCTTGTCGTGGATCCCGATGAGCATGTACTGCTCGGCGAGGAACTTCTTCGAGGCCCAGCCGTCGTACGCCGCCTGGCGCAGGCCGTGGGCGATCTTGCCCAGGAGCGCGTTGCCGCCGTAGGACGAGCCGTAGTGCAGGATCGTGCGCTCGTCGGCCACGGTCACGAAGTAGCGCTGGTCGTCGGGGGTGCCCTGGCCGAGGTTCTCCAAGTCGCCGGTCACGTGGACGGCCTTCACGAAGCTGTCGGGGTCCTCGAGCTCGTTGACGAAGTCGATGCCGACGCGGGCCATGCGGATCATGTGCAGGACCACGGTGCGGGTGTCGGTGAGCTCGACGCCGGCGGCCCAGGGCGACAGCGTGTTGCCCGGAGGTGCCATGAGGTAGGGGATGACGTACATCGTCTTGCCGGCGGAGGCGCCGCGCATGCGGTCCTCCAGCATCGGCTTCATCTCCGAGGCGGGGCGCCAGTTGTTGTAGACGCCCTTGTCCTCGGGGTTGCTCGTCGCGACGATCGTGCGCTCCTCGGAGCGCGCGGTGTCCTTGTGGTAGCTGCGCGAGTAGTAGCGACCCTCGCCGGCGGGCTCGAGCTCGCCCGCCTCGAGTGCCTCCTGGATCAGGCGCGCGTCATCGGCGGCGCTGACGACCTCGATGCGCTCGGCGCCCGTGAGCTCGGCGTAGTAGTGGACGTATTCGCGGACCTTGGGGTTGGTGACCCCAGCTGCGTCCAGTGCGGCCTCGACATTGGGCATCGTTGCTGTTCCCTCTCGCGCATTCACGGCCCCAGCCCGGAGACTGTGGTCCGCGCCGTCGAGCGTGTCGACGGAGGTGTCGTGGAGTTGTGGTTGCATCGCGCGGCTTCGTTGGCGGCGACAAGTTGCGGTGAGGCTACTCGTGGCGCTAGGGGGGACCTATTGGATCGTTCAACGGCACGTGTCCCACCTCACACACGACCAAAGCCCCGGCCCCGTTGGTCGAGCAGTGACGAGCGCAGCGAGGAACGCCCCGGCCACGTTGGTCGAGCAGTGACGAGCGCAGCGAGGAACGCCCGTCGAGACCGATTTCGTCGTCGTAGACCGGTTCGGCTATTGTCATCCAGTCGCGCGGCACGCCGTCCGACCCGCGCCTGTAGCTCAACGGATAGAGCATCTGACTACGGATCAGAAGGTTTGGGGTTCGAATCCCTACAGGCGCACAGAGCACCTCAGGCCCGGTCCGCTGGACCGGGCCTGACGCATTTCTCGGCACGACGACCATCCCGACGCCGTCAGATCTCCGGTGGGAGACTGCGCGGGGTGAGTTGTTCGCCCACGAAAGGGGTGTGCCGTGTCGCTGCTGACCGAGGTGCTGGTGGTGAGCGGGGTGGCCTTGGATCTCGTGGGCGCCGGCGTGCTGTCACACGCCCACAACGCTGAGTCCATCGTCGAGCTGCGTGAACAGATCGGCGACGAGGGCGTGGCGGTGGGGGAGGATGACGCGTTGTCGACCCACGCCGCGCTCCTGGCGGAGAAGCGCATCGGGTTCTTCCTGCTGACCCTCGGGCTGGTCCTCTACCTGAGCGGGCTGGTCCTCAAGAGCTCGGAGAGCGTTGGCTTGATGGCGTCGGTCGCGGTGGGAGCCGTCGTGGCGGGTCTGGCGATCAGCGTGGTCTTCATCCGCGTGGTGGGCCCCCGGGTCCGTGAGCAGGCGCTCAAGGCCGCCGAGCAGGAGGACCCGGACGCTCTGCCGGAGCAGTAGAGGTCGTGCAGCTCAGCGAGGGGAGTCGCCCTCGCCCAGGATCTCCTCGGCAGCGGCCCGTCCGCGACGCAGCGCGCCGTCGACGTGCTGGTAGCCCTCGGACGCGGTGTCGGAGCTGGCCCAGTGGATGCGGCCGACGGGTGCGGTCTGGTCCTTGCCCCAGCGCGACAGTCCACCGAGGTCGAAGCTTGCGGCATAGGCGCCGCGGGTCCACTCCTCGCTGGCCCAGTCGGACTCGTAGTAGACGACCGGGGTGAGGGCCTGGTCCCCGAGGTAGTCCGCGATCGAGCCCAGGACGGCGGCGCGCCGCTCGTCGGTGTCGAGCTCGAAGAGGTGGTCGGCCTTCTCGTCGGAGATGAAGCCGACCAGGGTGCCGCGCGGGTCCTCGTAGTTGGTGTTGTCGTAGACCTCCTGGACCAGCGACGTCGCGCCGAAGCAGGTGCCCGACAGGCCCTGCTCGCGCCAGAACGGCGTCTCGTAGACCGCGTGCACCTTGATGACCAGGCCCAGGGAGAGGTGCTGGTGCATCTGGTGCTGACGACGGGGGAGGGGCGGGACATAGCTGATGCGCGTGTAGAGGTTGGGCGGCACGGCGACGACGACGTGCCGAGCGGTGACCACGGCCAGGTCGGACTCGACGACCACGCCGTGCTCCGACGTACGGATGGTGCGGACGGGGCTGCTCGTCACCACCTGCAGGTCGGCAGCCATCGCCTCCGAGACCGACTGCATGCCACCGACGATGCGTCGGTCGAGGATGAAGGAGTCGTCGAGGAGGTTGCTGAAGGACCCGGCCGAGGCGGCCATGAGGACCGCCTGGAGGGCCGAGAAGGCGTGCGCGGGCTTGGTGAGCATGCCGCCGGCGATGAAGAGGCCGATGTTGTCGCAGGCCTCCTCGTCGCTGGACACCTCGCGGAGCCAGTGGTGGAAGGAGATCCGGTCGAGCTCGGCGGCGCGGGGGTGCGCCCAGGGCTCGTGGCAGCCGATGTCGCCGGCGAGGTCGTCGAGCAACGCGGTGAGACGGTTCATCTCGGCCACGGTGGCCTCGCCCACCGGCAGGTCGATGCCGTCGTAGCGGACCACCTCGCCCTCGGGCGTGCGGTAGATCGACTGGCCCTCGCGGTAGCGCGGGTAGGTCTGCTTGCCGAGCTCGTCGAGCAGGCCCAGCAGCTCGGTCTGGTCGGGCGAGACCCACTGGCCGCCGATCTCGAGGAAGGCTCCGTCGATCGTGTCGCTCCAGGTGCGCCCGCCCACGCGGTCGCGCGCCTCCAGCACCACGACGCTGCGACCGGCGGCCTCGAGCCGGCGGGCGGCCATCAGGCCGGCCGGGCCGGCGCCGACCACGACGACGTCGGCGTCGAGCGCCTCGGAGAGGGAGGTGCCGATCGAGGGCGTGGTGGTCATGGGCGCTCCGGAGTGACGGATCGGACGGTAAGGATGGGGCTGATCGATCTATATCGTAGCGAGAGGGTGTCTCAACGACGCATTCCGTAGCCCACGACGTCGCCCGTGACAGGGGCGGGACCGCGTGGCACAGTAGTTACTGACCGATCGGTCGCTAATGGGGCGGTGCCCCGCTCCGGAGGTGGACATGACGACGACGGCACCGACGTCGACGTACGACGACGAGACCGCGCTCCAGGTGGCGTTCGACGCCGTCATCGAGCGCCACGAGCGGATCGAGCCGCGCGACTGGATGCCGGAGAAGTACCGCTCGACGCTGGTGCGCCAGATCGCCCAGCACGCGCACTCCGAGATCATCGGGATGCAGCCGGAGGGCAACTGGATCACGCGGGCGCCCAGCCTGCGGCGCAAGGCGATCCTGCTGGCGAAGGTCCAGGACGAGGCCGGCCACGGGCTCTACCTCTACTCCGCGTGCGAGACGCTCGGCGTCTCCCGCGAGGAGCTGACCCAGAAGCTGATCGACGGCAGGCAGAAGTACTCCTCGATCTTCAACTACCCGACGCTGTCCTACGCCGACGTCGGCACGATCGGCTGGCTGGTCGACGGCGCCGCGATCTGCAACCAGGTGCCGCTGTGCCGGACCTCCTACGGCCCCTACGGCCGAGCGATGATCCGGGTCTGCAAGGAGGAGTCCTTTCACCAGCGCCAGGGCTACGAGCTGCTGGCCACGATGATGCGTGGCACCGACGAGCAGCGCGCCATGGTGCAGGAGTCGGTCGACCGGTTCTGGTGGCCGGCGCTGATGATGTTCGGGCCCCCCGACGCCGACTCGCCCAACACCGAGCAGTCGATGGCGTGGGGGATCAAGCGCGACACCAACGACGAGTTGCGCCAGAAGTTCGTCGACATGTCGGTGCCCCAGGCGAAGACCCTGGGCGTGACCTTCCCCGACCCCGACCTGGTGTGGAACGAGGAGCGTGGCCACCACGACTTCGGCCAGCCCGACTGGGACGAATTCATGGCGGTGATCAAGGGCAGCGGTCCCTGCAACGCGCAGCGCATCGCGCACCGCAAGCGCGCCCACGACGACGGTGCGTGGGTGCGGGAGGCCGCCATGGCGTTCGCGGGTTTCGAGGCTCGCTCCGCTCGCACCTCAACCACCGTGGTGGCTCGCTCCGCTCGCACCTCAACCACCGTGGGGGAGCGATGACAGGGATCCAGGCCGAGTGGCCGCTCTACGAGATCTTCGTGCGCGGCAAGCGCGGGCTCAACCACGTGCACGTCGGCTCGCTTCACGCCGCCGACGACGAGATGGCGCTGCGGCACGCCCGCGACGTCTACACCCGCCGCAACGAGGGCATCAGCATCTGGGCGGTGCGGGCCGATGCGGTCGCCGCGTCCAGCCCCGACGAGAAGGACCCGCTCTTCGCGCCGGCCGGCGACAAGGTCTACCGGCACCCGACCTTCTACGCGATCCCCGACGACGTCCCCCACCTGTGATGAGCGACCACGACAGCGTCTACGACGGGCTGCTCGGTGACTCCGAGGGCTGGGCCTTCGGCACGTCGTTCGAGGACCCGCTCGCGGGCGTCGACACCACGATCCCGGCCGGCGTCGACGCCGGCGCCCTCGCGACCTACTGCCTGATGCTGGGTGACGACGCCCTGATCTACAGCCACCGGTTGAGCCAGTGGACCAGCAACGCCCCCGACCTGGAGGAGGACATCGCGCTGGCCAACATCGCGCTCGACCTCCTCGGCCAGGCGCGGCTCCTGCTGGCCCGGGCCGCGGCCGCCGACTCCGCCGTGGTGCCGCCGCTGCCCGAGGGCTCGCCCGTCCCGCCCGAGGACGCGCTGGCGTTCTTCCGCGACGAGGCGGGCTTCCGCAACGTGCGCCTCGTCGAGCCCGACAACGGCGACTTCGCCGTCACGATCGCCCGGCTCCTGGTCTTCTCGACCTACCGGCTGGCACTGCTGCAGCGCCTGCGTGCCAGCAACGACCCCGTGCTCGCCGCAATCGCGACCAAGGGCGTCAAGGAGGTCACCTACCACCGCGACTACGCCGGCCGCTGGTTCCTCACGCTCGCCCGCGGCACCGAGGAGTCGCGTCGCCGGCTGCTGGCCGGGCTCGCCCTCGTCTGGCCCCTGTACGACGAGCTGTTCCGCACGCACCCCGTGGAGACCGCCGCGGACAACCAGGGCTTCGGCGTCGACCCGTCCGGGCTGGCCGACGAGGTCGGGGTGGTCCTCGAGCAGGTCCTCACCACCAGCGGGGTCGAGCGGCCCGACGTCGCGCCGACCGGTGCGGTCAACGGCCAGATGGGTCGCGGGGGCCGTCACACCGAGGCCATGGGTCGGCTGCTCGCCGAGATGCAGGTCGTGGCCCGCGCCCACCCGATGGGGCTGTGGTGAGCCTCGACCTGGCCCGGCGCGTCGCCGCCGAGGTCACCGACCCCGAGATGCCGATGCTGACGCTGGCCGACCTCGGGGTGCTCCGCGACGTCACGCAGGACGGCGAGACGCTCACGGTGACCATCACGCCGACGTACTCCGGGTGCCCGGCCATGGCGACCATGCGCGACGACCTGGTCCACCGGCTCGCGGACCACGGCTTCGACCACGTCGACGTGCGGGTGAGCCTGACCCCGGCCTGGTCGACGGACTGGATCAGCGACGAGGGCCGACGCGCGCTGCGCGACCACGGGATCTCCGCCCCGGGCCCGGCGCCGCGCCACGACGGGCCCGTCCCGCTCAGCCTCCTGCCCACCAGGCGGGAGCTGACCTGCCCGCGCTGCGGCTCCGCCGACGTCCGCCTCACCTCGGAGTTCGGCGCGACAGCGTGCAAGGCGATGTATCGCTGCTCGGGCTGCCTCGAGCCGTTCGACCACGTGAAGGGGATCTGAGCCATGGCCCGTGCGAGCTTCCACGAGCTCACGGTCGCCGCCGTCGAGCACCTCACCGACGACGCGGCTGCGATCACCTTCGCCGTGCCCGACGAGCTGGTCGACGCCTTCGACTTCGCCGCGGGCCAGTCGTTGACGCTGCGCCGGACGATCGACGGCCAGGAGCACCGCCGCTCCTACTCCATCTGCGCCCCTGCGGGGGCGGCCCCGCGCGTGGGCGTGCGAGAGATCCCCGACGGCCTCTTCTCCTCCTGGCTGGTCCGCGAGGTCGCCGTGGGCGACGTCGTCGAGGTGCAGACGCCGACCGGCAGCTTCCGGGCCGACCCCACGACCAGCGGCCGCCACCTGTGCATCGCGGCCGGCTCGGGCATCACCCCGATGCTCTCGATCGCCTCGACGGTGCTGACCGACCCCGACACGCAGGTCACGCTGGTCTACGGCAACCGGACGTCAGCCTCGGTGATGTTCGCCGAGGAGCTGGCCGACCTCAAGAACCGCCACGGCGCCCGGCTCGACCTGGTCCACGTGCTGTCGCGCGAGCCGCGCGACGTCGAGCTCTTCTCCGGCCGCCTCGACGCCGACCGGCTGCGTCGCCTGCTCGGTGCGCTGGTGCCCGTCGGCGCGCTCGACCACGTGTGGCTGTGCGGGCCCTTCGGGCTGATCGCCGACGCGCGCGAGGTGCTGGGCGAGCTCGGTGTCCCGGCCGACCGCGTCCACTTCGAGCTCTTCTACGTCGACAAGCCGCCGCCGGAGCTCGTGCGGCAGGACGCGGTGGTCGAGGGAGACGTCAGCGAGGTGACGATCGTGCTCGACGGTCGCACGACCACAGCGACGGTGCCGCGGAGCCAGTCGATCCTCGACGGCGCGGCCGCGACCCGCCACGACCTCCCCTTCGCCTGCAAGGGCGGGGTGTGCGGCACCTGCCGCGCCCTGGTGCCCGCGGGTGAGGTCGACATGCGCCGCAACTACGCCCTCGACGACGACGAGGTCGCGCGCGGCTTCGTGCTCACCTGCCAGACCCACCCCGTCAGCGACGCGGTCACGGTCGACTTCGACGCCTAGTCTCGTCGCCATGCCCGCCGACAACGCCGCCGAGGTAGCCCGCCGCAGCACCGAGGCGATGGGGGAGGGCGACGCCGCCTCGCGCCTGCTCGGCATCCAGGTGGTGGCGGCCGGCCCCGGCACGGCCACGGTGACGATGCGGGTGCGCGACGACATGGTCAACGGGTGGGGCTCCTGCCACGGCGGCCTCATCGCGACGCTCGCCGACTCGGCGTTCGCCGTGGCCTGCAACTCCCGCGGCACCGTGACGGTCGCGGCGGGCTTCGACGTGACGTTCCTCGAGCCCGGCCGCGCCGGCGACGAGCTGGTCGCGACGGCCACCGAGGTCGCGCTGCGCGGTCGCTCCGGGGTGTACGACGTGTCGGTGGCACGCGCGCAGGACGACGTCGTCGTGGCGATCTTCCGCGGCCGCAGCCGCTCGACCGGTCGACCCAACCCGGCGCTGGGCGACGCGTAGCCGTGGTCTCGACGGGCGCTCGCTGCGCTCGCTGCTCGACCGACGGCGTCAGCTCGAGTCGACCGACGACCTCAGCCCGGGCTGAGCCCCGCGAAGGCCATGTCGGTGATGGAGCGGGCGAGGGTGTCCACGTCGACGGGTCCGTCGGGGCGATACCACTCGACGACCGAGTTGACGAGGCCGAAGAGCAGGCGGCTGATCAGCTCGGGCGCGATGTCGGAGCGCACGGCACCCTCGTCGACGGCGGCGGAGACGAGCGCGGCGAGCTTGTCGTCCAGCACGCGTCGCCGCTTGAGCGCGGCCATCTCCACGTCGCTGTTGCCGCGCACGCGCAGCAGCAGCGTCACCGCCGGCAGGTGGTCGACCAGGATCCGCACGGAGCGCTCCACGACGGTGCGCAGCCGGACCTCGGCCGAGCCGGTCGCGCCCTGCCCCGTCGCCTCGTCGATCGCGGCCGTCAGCTCGCCGAGCGCCTCGTCGAGGGCCGCCGAGAGCAGGTGGGCCTTGCTCGGCACGTGGTGGTAGATCGCCGACTTGGTGAGCCCGAGGTCCTGGGCGATGTCGCCGATGCTGGTCGCGTCGTAGCCCTGCTGGTTGAAGAGGTCGATCGCCCGCCGGAGCACCGTTGCCTGGTCATAGCCCGGCCGGCCGCGCCGGGGTGCCTGCACCTGCGGGTCCGCCGTCATGGCCGACAGGCTCTCACGGTCCGGGCGGGGGCTCCTCGAACCGGTCGCCCCGACCGCCGGGGTCCTGCGGTGGGCCGGGCACGCCGTCGGGCGGGTTGCCACTGCCGTTGCCGATCCCGTTGTTGCTGCCCGGCTCGGGCGTCCGGCCCTGGCCGGGCACGTCCTCGGGCCGGTTGCCCTGACCAGCGCCCTGCCCGTTGCCCTGCCCGTTGCCCTGTCCGTTGCCCTGTCCCTGGCTGCCAGGATCGCTCGGCTGGCCGCCGGGAGATCCGGTCGGACCCGCGGGAGGCACGTCGGACGGCACGTCGGACGGGCTGGACGAGCCACGCCCGGGGCTCGGGTCGCTGCCGGCCGGCGGCGCCGTCGACGGCGCAGGGACGCCGGGCGTCGAGGGGACCGGATCGGTCGGCGTGACCGGAGCAGGGGGCGTGCGCGGAGCGGTCGGGGTGGTCGGCACGGAGGGGGCTTCGTCCCAGGGCGGGGCGACGATCCCGGCGGCGTACGCGACACCGAGACCGCCGCCGACGGTGCCGAGCGAGATGGCGGCGGCGAGGGCGGCGACTCGGAGCCGACGTCGGGCACGGGGGGATGCCTCGACGTCGGCTGCGGCTTGCGCCCGCGTTGCCAGCCCGGCGACGAAGTCCTCGTCGACACGGGCAGGGGCCGAGTGCTCGCGCAGGAGGCGCGAGACGTCGGCGCGTGAGGAACGCTTCACACCACCAACATGTCACAGGACCTGCCGATCGTTACGCTCGCTCGAGGACCAGGGTTCTCGAGCGTCACGGAAGGAGCGGTGCGGGTGGCACACGGCTCCGACGAGCTGGTCACGGCAGCCCGTGCCGGTGACCAGGCTGCCTGGCGTGGCCTCTACCTCCTGCACACCACCCGGATCACGGCGCTCCTGCGCGCGTTGCCGTTGGCCGACCACTCCTCGTCACCGGAGGACCTGGTCGCAGAGGCGTGGCTGACCGCCTCGAGCAAGATGCACGACTTCCGGGGCTCCGACGACGACTTCGGCGGGTGGCTGTTCACGATCGCCCGCAACCACGCGTCCAACAGCCACCGCACCGCGGTGCGGCGCCGCACCGATCCCACCGACGTGCCCCTCGATCCCGCGAGGTCGACCGGCGAGGACCCGCTGGCGCAGGTGGACGGCCAGGACACGGTCAGGCGGCTGCTCGACCAGCTCAGCCCGCGCCAGGCGGAGGTCGTCGCCTGCATCGACGTCGGTGGGCTCGACGTGCGGACGACGGCGCGCGCGCTCGGCATGAGCCCGACCGCCGTGCGGGTCGCTCGTCACCGGGCGTTGGGCCGGCTGAGGACGTTGCTCGACGACGCGTGAGGTCGGCGACGACCTGCGTCAGGTCGCCGGCACGGTGTCGCGGACGATCCGGGCCCAGACCCGCAGCCCGACGACCAGCACCGCGAGGAGCAGCACCGCCAGCACCAGGGGCGCCGTCACGAGGGCGGGCCCGTCGAGACCGAAGGGGTTCGGCGCGTCGACCAGGTGGAGGTAGACCGCCATCGTGCCGGCCACGGACGCCACGATCGCGCACGCCATGGCGAACTGCTGGAAGGCCTGTCGCCGGCGATCGGGGCCGCTGCGCCCGACCGCCGATCGCCCGAGCTCGACGATGGGCATGCCCAGGGCCAGCAGCAGGTAGAAGAGCCCGCCGAGGCCCGTGCCGGGAAGTCCCGCGTTGTTCATGTCAGTGACCCTTCTCGTAGACCAGGAGCGGGCGGCGCAGGATCACCTCGGTGACCAGCGCCTCCAGCATGTAGAAGCCGTTCACGGTGCGGAGGACGAAGAAGCTCGGCAACGACACCAGCGCGCGGCCGACCTCGCCGCGGCGCCAGGCGCCCACCAGGACCGGCACGAGCACGGCCGGCACGTCGATCACGTAGACCAGGAGCAGCAAGGGGGCCTCGAGCACGATGGCCAGCAGCGGCAGCACGATCAGGTAGATCAGCGAGGCCACGACGGCGTCGAACAGCGCGATCCCCACCACGGTGCTGAGGAACGGCAGCCGCAGGATGCCGCGCCAGTGCAGCTGGACGTTCTGCACGAAGCCGTGCGACCAGCGCCGCAGCTGCTTGCTCATGAAGTCGAGGTCGTGCGGCTCGATGGGGTAGCAGACGGCGTCGGGGACGAAGCGCACCCGGTGGCCGGCCTGGTAGAAGGTCCAGGTCAGGTCCATGTCCTCGGCGCGCGTGCGCTCCGACCAGCCGCCGGCCTCGCGCAGCCGGTCGGTGCGGTAGGCCGAGAAGCACCCCGACGAGATCAGCGGGTTGCCGTAGTAGTCCTGGGTGGGCTTGTAGAAGGTGAAGGACAGCAGGTATTCGACGTAGCGCCCGCGCTCCCACATGGTGCTGACGTGACGGGGGACGACGAAGCCGCACGCGGCCGCGAGGGCCGGGTCTCCCTCGAAGGGCTTCATGAGGAGCTCGATCGCGTCGGGCGCGAGCGTGGTGTCGCCGTCGATGGCCATGCAGTAGGGCGTGGTGACCAGGTCGAGCGCGAGGTTCTGCGCGCCGGCCTTGGACCCGGTGTTCTCGAGCGGGCAGACGACCTCGGCCCCTGCAGCGCGGGCCAGCGCCGCCGTGTCGTCCGTGGACTGGTCGTCCACGACGATCACCCGGGCCGGGACCGTGGTCTGCCCCAGGACGCTGCGCACCGTGTCAGCGATCGAGGCCTCTTCGTTGTAGGCCGGGATGATGACGGTGAGCTGGTCGGCGAGGAGCACGGTTCCTCATGTCGCGAGGAGCGCCGGGCGTTACGCCCGGGTGCGGGTCCTCGCGTCCAGCCATGCGTCGACCGCCTCGTAGGCGAGCCGGCGCGGCTCGGCGAGCGACAGGAAGACGTCGTGGCGCGCGTCGGGGATCGGCACGACGGTGGTCGGGCCGCCGAGGCAGCCGGCCCAGCGCGCGATTTGGCGCACGTCGAGGACCGTGTCGGCGCGGTCGCTGGCGTCGCTGTGCGTGCGGGAGTAGTGGGTCTTGTCGGAGCGGAGCACGAGCGAGGGGACGCCGACGTCGAGGCCCTGGTGCAGCCTGGCGTGCCCACGGCGTACGGCGTTGAGCCAGCCGACCGTGACGGGGAAGCCCTCGAGCGGCTTGAGCGCCACGTCGTAGTCCCACTCGCCGCTCCCGCTGATGTGCAGGCTCTTGCCGTAGACGGAGTCGGTGAGGTCGAGGTCGCGGAAGGGCTGGACCCGCGCGAGCACGCGGAGCGCCTGGGTGAACGGCCCACGCATGACCGGCTTGCCCTGCAGGTCGAACCACGGACTGTTGAGCACCAGACCGGAGATGGGCGCGACGCGTCCCGCGCGGCGACGACGGTCGAGCCACAGCGGCGTGATCAGCCCGCCGGTGGAGTGCGCGACGACGGTGACGGGCGCCCCGGGGTGAGCCGCCGTGATCAGCGCGAGGGCCTGCTCCAGCTCGACGTCGTAGTGCTCCAGGTCGCCGGCGTAGTGGGCCGTCTGGCCGTCACGTCGTGCCCGGCCGCACTTGCGCAGGTCGAGCCCGAAGAACGCGTGGCCGCGCCCGGCGAAGAAGTCGGCGAGGTCGGTCTGGAAGAAGTAGTCGGAGAAACCGTGCACGTAGAGCACGGCACCGTCGACGGCTTCGCCGTCTCGCGTCGCGCGGCGCACGAGGACGGCTGCCGCGTCTCCCTCGCCGTCGGGGTCCGGGCCGAGGTCGAGCGTGAGCTGCTCGTAGCCCTCACCGAGGACGTCGGGCTGCCAGCTCACGCGCCGACCCGCTCGCGTGCCTCGACCGGCACCAGCGCCTTGTCGAGCGGGGTGCGCAGCGTGGTGATCGAGTCGAGCACGTAGTTCTGCCGGACCTGCCAGGGGCGACGGTCGCCCTGGCGCGGGAAGGAGCCGATCGAGCGCTGGACGTAGCCCGACGCGAGGTCGAGCAGCGGCTGCGGGGTGAGCTCGGTGTCGGGTCGGGCGACGACGGCGGTGTGGCCCTGGCTCTCCATCCAGCCGAGCACCTTGGTGACGAGGCGGTGGGTGAGGTCGGCGCGCAGCGTCCACGACGCGTTGGTGTAGCCGATGCAGATGGCGAAGTTGGGGACGCCGGTGATCATCGCGCCGTTCCAGACGTATTGCTCCGACAGCTCGACGCGCTCGCCGTCCACGTGCGGCTCGATGCCGCCGAAGGCCTTGAGGCGCAGACCGGTCGCCGTGACGATGATGTCGGCCTCGAGCGTCTCGCCCGAGGTGAGCAGGATGCCCTCCGGCACGAAGCGCTCGATCGTGTCGGTGACGACCGCCGCCTCGCCCTTCTTGATCGACACGAAGAGGTCGCCGCTGGGGATCGCGCACAGGCGCTGCTCCCACGGGTTGTAGGTCGGGGTGAAGTGGTCGGCGACCATCTGCTCGTCGCCGAGGAACTTGGCGCTCATGCCGGTCAGCAGCTTGCGCGCGGACTCGGGACGACGCTTGCAGAACTGGTAGACGGCCGTGGAGAACGCGATGTTCTTGGCGCGGACGACCTGGTGGGCCAGGCCGGCGGGCAGCACCGACTTGATGAGTGCGGCCTTGGCGTCCTTGCTGGGCACGGCACTGATCCAGGTGGGCGTGCGCTGCAGCATCGTCACGTGCGACGCGGCGCCCTCGCCCTCGAGCATGGAGGGCACCAGCGTCACGGCGGTCGCGCCGGAGCCGATCACGACGACCTTCTTGCCGGCGTAGTCGAGGGTCTCGGGCCAGAACTGCGGGTGCACGACCTCGCCGGCGAAGTCCTCGGCGCCCAGGAAGCTGGGTGCGTGGGGCTCGTCGTAGTCGTAGTAGCCGGCGCACGAGTAGAGGAAGCCGCACGTCAGCTCACGGGTCTCGCCGGAGCGCGTGTCCTCCAGCGTCAGGCGCCAGTGGGAGGCCTCGGTGTCGAAGTCGGCCGCGACGACCTTGGTGGCGTAGGTGATGTGCTCGTCGATGCCGAACTCGGTCGCCGTCTCGCGGATGTAGTCGAGGATCGAGGCGCCGTCGGCCAGCGACTTGTCGCCCGACCAGGGCTTGAACGAGTAGCCCAGCGTGTACATGTCGGAGTCCGACCGCACGCCCGGGTAGCGGAAGAGGTCCCAGGTGCCGCCGAGGCTCTCGCGCATCTCGAGGATGGCGTACGACGTGCCCGGACGCTCGGTCTGCACGCGGTAGGCCGCGCCCACGCCGGAGAGGCCGGCGCCGACGATCACGACGTCGAGGTGGGAGGTGCTCTGCTGGAGGCTCATGCCTCCAGTGTCGCGGATCGTCCTCCTCGAATTCTTGACTTCAGGCGACAGTTCTTTGACTCTGCGCGACACGTCGTACGGCGAGCGGCGTCTGGCCCCACCACCGTCGCGAGGCCCGGGTGAGCGCCGACTGCTCGGAGAGGCCGATCAGGCCGGCCACCTGCGACAGCGGCAGGTCGGTCGTCTCGAGGTAACGCCGGGCGACCGAGGAGCGCACCTCGTCGAGGATCAGCGCGAACGACGTGCCCTCGTCGGCGAGCCGCCGCTGGAGCGTGCGCGGGTGCAGGCTCAGCATCCGCGCGACCGCGCCGATCTCGGGTGCTCCGGTGCCGAGCAGCTGGTCGACGGCGCTGCGGACCGTCGGCGCGACCAGCGCCGCCTCGGCCGGTGAGAGGTCGGCCAGGTGCTGGAGCGCGAGCTGGCGCACCCGCTCGTCGCTGCCGGTCAGCGCCACGTCGTTGAGCCGGCTCGGGAAGCGCAGCAGCGCGCTGGGGCGGTCGAAGCGCACGGGGGCGCCGAAGAACGCCTCGTAGGTCGCCGGCGGCGCCAGCGGCGGGTGCGGCAGGTCGACCCCGAGCGGCTCGTAGTCCTCGCCGATGAGCGACCGGATCGCGCGGTGCAGCGAGCCAAGGCACAGGTCGGTGCCCTGGGGCGGCGGTGCGACCCCCGGTGCGGTCACGTCGTAGCGCAGGGCGGCGACGCCGTCGACGCCGTCCGGGTCGGGCTCCAGGGTCAGCCGCATCGCGGGTGCGTGCAGGAAGAGGTAGCGCGAGGTGCACTCCAGCGCCTCCGCGACCGTCGGCGCGTTCTGGATCGCCAGCGCCAGGGGCCCCAGCAACGAGAGGTCCTGGTGCCCGGCGACCCGGAGCCCGAGGTCGGGGCAGTCGAGGTCGGCCGCGGCCAGCTCGAGCGTCGTGGCGGCCGCGAGGTCGGGCATCAGGATGTCGTCGGCGTCCAGCGCCGCCGGGTCGAGCCCGCCGAGGCGCGCGTAGTGGTCGGCGTCGCCGTCCAGCGACGTGATGGTCGCGCGGAGCCCGCGCAGCCCCGCCGAGCGGATGAACGGCATGCGACCAGGGTCTCAGACCCCAGGAATCCCCAAGGTGCTCCGACCAGGCTGGTCCTGCGTCTCGGGGCGACAGACACCAGTGACCACGTGACGGGGGACTTCCATCATGGCATCGATCAAGCGACGCGACCTGCTCAAGCTGGGGGGACTGGGGGCGGGCGTCACCGCGCTCGGCATGACGGTGCCCCTGGGCCAGTCGGTGAGCACCTCCGACTGGATCAGCACCTCGGCGAAGCCGGCACGGTTCGCTCGCGCGCTGCGGGTGCCCATGGCGATCACGCCGACGCGGATGGTGGACGACTACGGCGACTACCTGCTCTACGAGATCACCGAGCGGGCCGCCAACCTGCAGATCCTCGACGCCGGTGCCCCCGCCACGCCTGTCCTGGGCTACGCGGTCGGCGGCGCCGGCCCGACGATCCCCGGCCCGCTGATCAAGGTGGAGCAGAACACCCGGGTGCGGGTGCGCGTCACCAACGCGCTGCCGACCATGCACCCGACCTTCGGCTACGGCGGGGTCGCGACCTCGGTGCACCTGCACGGGTCGGCCTCGCTGCCGCAGTACGACGGCTTCGCCGACGACATCACCTCGCCGGGGCAGTCCAAGGACTACTGGTATCCGAACTTCCAGGGCCCGCGCACGCTGTGGTACCACGACCACGGGGTGCACCACACCGCGCAGAACGCCTACAGCGGGCTCTTCGCGCAGTATCACCTGCACAACCCCTGGGAGCGGGAGAACCTGCCTCAGGGGAGGTTCGACATCCCGCTGGTCGTCTCCGACGCGATGTTCGCCCGGGACGGCACGCTGGCCTACCTCGACCGCAACCACTCGGGACTCTGGGGTGACGTGATCATGGTCAACGGCGTGCCGTGGCCCTACTTCAACGTCGAGCGCCGCTTCTACCGCTTCCGGGTCCTGCTGGCGACGGTCTCGCGCTCGATGAACCTCAAGCTCGTCAACACCCGCACCGGTGCCGTGCTCCCGACCTACGTCGTCGCGACCGACGGGGGGCTGATGGTGCCTCAGCAGGTCACCAGCTGGCGCCACGCCGGGGCCGAGCGCTACGAGATCATGGTCGACTTCAAGGACTGCCGCATCGGCGACACCGTCGAGCTGCGCAACGCCAGCAACAAGAACAACGTCGACTACCTCCACACCGGCAAGGTGATGCAGTTCCGGGTGACCTCGGAGGCCACGGACTCGCGGTGGAACGAGGTGCGCACGCCACCGGCCGAGGAGATCCACCCGGTGATGCGCGCCACGAGGAGCATGGCCAGACGCACCCGTGACATCGAGCTCGAGCACGACGACGTCACCAACGAGTTCCTCATCAACGGGATGTCGTGGGAGGACATCCAGGCCCAGAGCTGGAACATCTTCACCGCCCCCGGCGACTGGCCCCGCTCGGGTGACGTCGAGATCTGGCGGATCGAGAACAAGTCGGGCGGCTGGTTCCACCCGCTCCACATCCACCTCGTCGACTTCCAGATCCTCTCGCGGAAGGGAGGGGCGGGCCGTGTGCAGCCCTGGGAGAAGGGGCCCAAGGACGTCGTCTACGTCGGCGAGGGCGAGATCGTGGAGGTCCTGGTCAGCTACACGATGGCGCCGAAGACCTACCCCGACGGCAGCTCCACCGGACAGGCCGGCCTGACCGGTGATCGCGGCGGGCGCTACATGATCCACTGCCACAACCTGGCCCACGAGGACCACGACATGATGGGCCAGTTCTTCGTCGCGGGAGCCGACGGGGCCGTCGACCTCTCCTGGTCGCACCCCAACCACCCGGTCACCGCAGCGCCGCCGGTCTGAGCCTTGCCGACATGGGACGCGGTCCCCCGGGAGAGCCTGGGGGCGGCGCGGCGGCCAGCCCCCTGGTCGCTGCGCCGTCGGCGTCGCTTCGCCCTGGTCGCGCTGGTCGCGCTGGTCGGCGTCGTGCTCGTGCGCGCCCTTGTCGCAACCCCGGTGCGCGTGGAGTCGGCCAGCATGCAGCCGACCTTCGCCGTGGGGGACGTGGTGCTGGTGGGCCGCACGCCACCCGACGTGGACGACGTACGACGAGGCGACCTGGTCACCTTCGTCTCGCCCCAGGACGGGCGGGTCACCCTCAAGCGCGTCCTGGGCCTTCCGGGGGAGGCGCTGGTCATCCTCGACGGGGTGCTCTACGTCGACGGGCTCGCCGTCGACGAGCCCTACGTCGACCACGAGCTGGTCGACGGCTACTTCAGCAAGACCTTCAGCGTCCCCCCGGACGCGGTCTTCGTGCTCGGCGACAACCGCGGCAACTCCATCGACTCCCGCGACTACGGGGCGGTGCCGGCCTGGGACCTGCTCGGCCGCGTCGTGGTCCGGATCTGGCCGCCGCGCGACTGATCGCCGCCCCGGTGGGTCAGGCGCAGCATCGGCAGGAGGCTCGTCGCGGCGAAGACGGCGACCAGGGCGCCCGCGAGGCGCTGGTCGGCGACCGGGTCGGCCCCCTCCGGCGCGTGCGCGATGAACCAGGAGCCGGCCAGCAGCTGGTCGCCGAGACGCAGCTGGACGGCGAGCACGAGCAGGCACATGGCGACCACGGCGAGGCCGAGCGCGTGCTCGCCGGCGCTGTGCTCGCCGGGGGCGGGATCGGCCCCCAGCAGCGGCCACAGCAGGATCGAGCCGCACACGAGCGCCAGCGCCAGCACCAGCCCGTGCACCCACACCGAGCGCAACGACAGCTCGATGAGCGGCGTGCGGTAGGTCAGCAGGAGCAGCCCGACCACGAGCCCGCTGCCGGTGAGCGGGTGCGCCCACAGCCCGGCTCCGCGGACGGGGGCGCGGCCGTGCCTCGCGAGCAGGCTGAGCGGAGCACCCAGCGCGAGCAGGGCGGGGACCACGAGCAGGGCCACGAGCAGCTGGGTCACCTGTGCGCTGAGGAGCGCGGGCGCATAGCGCGCGAGGCCCGAGCACAGGTCGACCAGCGCGAGCAGGAGCCCGGCGGTCCAGGCGACCGTCCGCGTCACCGGCCACCTGGTGCCCGCTCGGACCAGGCGTCGTACGCCGTGCAGGTAGGCCGCCAGAGCCACGCTGAGCACCAGCACCACGATCGCGTCCACCCGCCAGTCGAGGACCAACCGGGCGAGGGAGACGGGGACCAGGGGCGTGAGGACGGAGGCGGCGTGATCGCCCGCCGAGACGCCCGGCTCCGGGATCGGGGTGCGGGAGAGTGCGGAGGCCGCGCCGAAGGCCGCACCCATCAGCAGGAGCTCGGTCGCTGCCAGCCGGCGAAACGCCCCGTCCCGTCCGTCGGCGACCTGGCGCAGGGCACGGCGCCGCTGCTGGTGACCGAGGAAACCGAGCCCGACGAGGAGCGCCGCCTTGACGGCGAGCACCGCGGCGTAGGGGCTGGTCCAGGCGGTCGTCGACGCGTCGAGCAGCGCCAGCGCGGCGATGATCCCCGAGCCGAGCAGCGCCGTGAAGGCACCCAGCGCCACGACGCTGAAGCGCGGGAGCACCACGGCCGCCGCGCTGCGGTGACCCCGGATCACCACGACGAGTGCCGCGAGCCCGCCTGCCCAGAGGGAGGCGGCCACGACGTGGACCACCAGCGCGGACACGGTGAGGTCGGGGTCGTCGGTCGAGGCGGAGTGCCCGGCCGCCGCGAGCGGGACCAGCGCCGCCACGGCGAGCACCAGCAGGAGACGTGCGGTGCGTGGCGATGCCTGGGGGGCCGCCGCGAGGACCAGCCCACAGGCGCCGAGCAGCGTCAGCGCCAGCCCTGCGCCCTGCTGGTTCGACGACGCGGTCCAGAGCAGGTGCGCGGTGAGCCGGTGCGCCGGCACGCCCGCCGTGTCCGCTGCCTCGAGGACCACCAGCGCGGCGGTCCCCAGCGCCCAGACGATCGCCGAGCTGCGCCCCAGCGACAGGGCGCGTGCTCGCGCCCGCCCGACGTACGCCGGCTCGGGCAGCAGGGTGGCCACCAGCAGCGCGCCGGTCGTCAGCGCCGCGCTCAGGTCGACCCAGAGTCCGGCGCTCCGCAGTGCCCAACCCGTGGCGCTCCCGGCGTCGGGGAGTCCGCCCGGCAGGTCGACCGGACCACCTCCGGCTCCGAGCAGCACGAGCAGCCCGATCGTGACGGCGGCGACGACGGCCGGCAGCACGGTGGCGAGCGCCAGGCCCCGCGGTCTGGGAGCGAGGTGCATGCGGTCAGCCTGGGCCGACTCCCTTGGAGAAATCTGGGGCCGGCTCCTAAAGGTTTGCCCAAGGTCCGCCTCGGACCCTGGTGCCGACCACGACCCGGTCGGCACCTGCGTGGTCCGACCCGAAGGAGCTGAGGACCATGGCATTGCACCATCTCGACCCAGGACCCGTGAGTGCCCGCCGCCGGCGGCCACGTCGTCGTCGGGGCCTTCTCGTCCTGCTGTGCAGCACCGTCGCGCTCGGCATCGCCGCGTCGGCGCTCGCGGTGCCGGTGGCGCCGACGGCGCCCGACGGGACCCTCGAGCCGCGGATCGGCAGCCTGGTCCAGGTCGGCCCGACCGCTGAGCACGGCTTCCCCACGTGGTACCGCGACAGCAACGGGCTTCGCCTGGAGGCCTGCACGACGCTCGACGACCCGCTGTGCTCGACGCTGCCCGACGAGGTGCCCGACCCCGACGCGCCGGTGTCCTACCCGGACAACTTCCCCGGCGAGTTCTTCTACCAGCTGGCCGGTGCCGTCGTCACCGGTCCCGGGGTCGACATGTCGGTCGGTCTGGACCTCGAGGGGGCCTGGGCCAACGGGGTGGTCGTCGAGGGCGACCAGATGGTCTTCGGTCGCATCCGGATCCGCGACAAGGCCATCGCGGACGGGGACTACCGCATCATCCACCCCTACGGTGCCGACGAGCTCCTCGTGGAGGGTGACGGCATCAACTACACCCAGGACATCGGCACCACGCCCGGGGTGTTCGGCCAGGCGCTGAGCAGCAGGGTCGGCCCGTTCCTGCGCTGGGACCCGGCCGTCGCGCCCGCGGCCCCGGCCGGCTACGTCGGCGATCCCGGGGTCGAGCACCAGGTCGTGGGCAGTCCCTACGGGACCAACTACGTCTCGGTGCAGCGACGTGGCCCGGACGGCTCCTGGGTCGAGCTGGCCCGCACGGACCTCTTCACCGTGCAGGGTCGCCTGGCGACCAACGCGGGGGTCGACGTCCAGCAGGCGACGTACGCCGTCGGCGCTGACGGCTCGGGCTTCGTGGACGTCTATGCCACGTCCGACGCCGACCAGTCGCTCCACGTGCGTGACACCGGGCTCGGCTTCATCGAGACGCGGCTGCAGGGGGAGCGGGGGAGCTACTACGGCCGCCTGGCCGTCGAGCAGGTGCCCGACGGAGCCCAGGTGAGCGTCGCCAACGTCGGCGACACCCCGGTGGCGCAGAAGCAGGCCCTGCTGAGGGACGTCGTCACGATCACGCGCGCCTCCTACGACGCCGACGCCGACGTGCTGACGGTGAGCGCTGCCTCCAGCGACCAGGACTCGACCCCGGGCGCGCTGAGCGTGCTGGGTCAGCCCCTGATCGACGGGACGGCCACCCTGACCACGCTCGCGCCTCCCGCGACCGTGACCGTGACCTCCGACAAGGGCGGCAGCAGCACGGTCCCGATCTCGACGAGTGGTGCGGGGATGCAGGCCGACGTGCCGGTGGCGGCTGCGTTCGCGAGCCCGGTCGACGCCACGGCGAGACAGCTGGTCACGCTGACCGGGACCGGATCGACGGGCACGATCTCGTCGTACGCCTGGAGGCAGGTGCCCGCGACCCGGACCGAGGACGTGGAGGTGGTCCTGCCCGACGGGACCGTCGGGACGGCGCCCTCGACGGTCGAGGTGCCGGTGACGGATGCCAACCGGGTGGTCCTGACCGGGGCGAGCGCGGCCGTGGCGACCTTCGAGGCCCCGATGGGCTACGACGGTCCGATCGCCTTCGAGCTCGTCGTGAGCGGTCCGGCCGGCACGAGCGAGCCGGTGGTCGTGGCGGTCAACGTCGTGACCCCCGACCCGACCCAGCCGGCTCCGGCGCCGGTCGCGGCGGCAGGGGTGGACCAGACCGTGCGCCGGGGTGCGACCGTGACGCTGGACGGCACGGGCAGCACCCTGGTGGACACCTACCAGTGGAGCCAGGTGAGCGGTCCTGCGGTGACGATCACCGGGGCCACCACGGCGCGTCCCGCGTTCGTGCTGCCGCCGATGCCGCTGCCGACCAGCACGACCACGACCAACCCGGGTTACGCCACCAGCTCCGCTCCGGTGGTGCTCCGGCTCACGGTCACCGGCCAAGGAGGTCAGCAGGTCAGTGACGAGGTCAGCGTCAGCCCCCGGCCGGAGGCGCTGGTGGTCGCGGCAGCCGAGTTCCGCACCGGCGACGGGTGGCGTGCCAGCGGCACCAGCGACGTGCTGGCCGGCCAACGGGTCGCCGTGGTGCTCGGGTCGGCCCTGACCGGTCGGGTGCTGGGCTTCACCACCGTCGACGCCGCCGGGGCGTGGAGCTTCCGCGGAGCCGCTGGCGTCACCCCCGGGACGACCTCCACGGTCAGCGTGGTCAGCGCGATGGGCGGAAGCCAGACCGGCTTCGCGTTCAGGAGGCGCTGAGGAGGCGGTCCGCCCCGATCGTCCAGCTCGTCCAGTTCGCCCCAGGCCCCGACCACCCGGAAGGGTGGTCGGGGCCTCCTCTGTGTGGGCCATGGTCCTAGCTAGGAATGACTAGCGGACTTTCGGGGTCGTCCGGCCCCCACGTGGGGCTGTGGCGACGGGCTGTCGCGGGCCGAGACTGCCCTAGTCGATGCGTAGAGGGCGCGTCGACCAAGGGGGATTCACATGCTGCACATCAATCTGCTGGGACCGACCGGCGTCATCGAGTCAGGGACATCGCTGACGAGTCAGGCCGTGGGCGGTGCCAAGCCGTGGCAGGTCCTGGAGATTCTCGCCATGGCGGGAGACACGCCGGTCTCCAAGGACCGGCTCGCCGATCTGCTGTGGGAGGGGCGCCCGCCGCGCTCCTACCTGGGCACCCTGGAGAGCTATGTCTGCGTCCTGCGCAAGAGGCTGGGTCTCGGGCGGGGTCGCGACTCCGCGCTGCGGACTGTGATGCGGGGCTACGTCCTCGACCCCGAGGCGGTCACCGTCGACGTCGTCGAGTTCCGCAGGCTCGTGAGATCGGCCGGACTGGCCGGCGAGACCGCGCTCTCGGTCGACCTCGACACGCTCGAGCGGGCCCTGGCCCTGGTCCGGGGGCCACTGCTCGCCGGCGAGCCCTATGCCGCGTGGGCCATCCGCGAGCGTGAGGCCTTCCAGGCGGAGCTGGTCGTGGCGACCGGCCTGGGAGCACGCCGGGCTCTCGCGATCGACGAGCCGGGACGTGCCATGCGGCTGGCCCGCACCGCCGTCGACGTCGACCGGCTCGCCGAGGAGCCGGCACGGTTGCTGATGCAGGCACTGCACGGCCTCGGGCGGCACAGCGAGGCCCTGCGGACCTACGCGGAGCTGCGGGCGCGACTGAGCGACGAGCTGGGCTCGGAGCCGTCGCACGAGAGCCAGAAGCTCTACCTCGAGATCCTGCACAGCGAGGAGACGTCGGTGGCCGAGCACCGCGAGGACTCCCGCGAGGAGGTGCGGATGCTGGTGCGTCTCCTGCGCCAGGCCCTTCCTGGTGTCATGGGGCCGGCGGAGTGTGACGAGGACCGCGAGCTGGCTCGCGTGGTCGCGGGCCTCTCAGCGGCTGTCTAGCCTCACGGGGTCCAAGCGGCTAAGGCCATCCCCCAATTGGGGGATGACATCCACGCCATATTGGCTGATGCTCCACACAGACGAAGGGAAGCTCCCATGAGCACTCGGACGTCTCGGGACCAGGCGCACAGCAGCACCACGACGGTGATGGTGGTCGACGACCACCGCACCTTCACCGACCTGATGCTGCTGGCGCTCCACGACGTCGACGACCTGCAGTGCGTCGGCGCCGCCCACGATCGTGCCTCCGCGCTGGAGATGGCCGCGATGACCTCGCCCGACGTCGTCCTGATGGACGTCGAGCTGGGAGACGAGGACGGCCTCGAGGTGGCCGAGCAGCTGGTGGCCGCCCGACCCGGTCTGCGCGTCGTCGTCCTGACCGCCCACGCACAGGATGTGAGCATCGTGCGACGAGCTGCAGGCTCGGGGGCCTGTGCCCTGCTGCCCAAGGACGGATCACTGCGCGATCTGCTCCACCACCTGCGCACCGCCCGACCCGGGGGGATGGTCGTGCAGCTGGACATGCTGCAGGCGATGGTCGCTCCCGGTCGGCCGCCCACGACGCCCCCCAGGCACGGGTCGACCACGTCGCCGTTCACGGCGCTGACCGCACGGGAGAACCATGTCCTGGCCCTGCTCGCCCGCGGCTACGACGTGCGACGGATCGCGGGCGAGCTCCAGATCTCGGTCCACACCTGCCGTGGCTACGTGAAGTCCGTCCTGGCCAAGCTGGGTGCGCACTCGCAGCTCGAGGCCGTGGTCATCGCCAACACCCATGGTCTCGTCAGTGGCCCACACATCCGGTGAGACGCGCGTCGACGACTCCGGTGAGCTGATCAGTCCCGTCGGTTGGTTCGTGATCTGCAGCCTCAGCTTCCTGCTCGTCCTCGTCGCCGCCACGTTCGTCCTGGCCGACATGATCGCCCGTCACAGTGCGCTGGAGGCGGCGAGCGACGAGGCGGCGGCCATCAGCGGCCTGCTGGCCGCACCGCTGCTGAACCAGGAGGTCCGCGACGGTGATCCCGAGGCCATGGTCCGACTCGACACGGCGCTGAGGCAGCGACTGATCGACGGGAGCGTGCGGCACATGAAGCTCTGGGACGGCCAGGGTCGCGTCATCTGGTCCGACGAGAAGGCACTGGTGGGGCGGACCTTCGAGCTCGAGGAGTCGGTGTCGGCACTCCTCGGCACCGAGGACGTCGTCGCGGAGCTCTCCGACCTCTCCCGCACCGAGAACGACCTCGAGGACCAGCAGCAGGAGGAGCTGCTCGAGGTCTACGTCGGGGCCGTCGACGCCGACGGCGCGTCCTTCGTCTTCGAGGCCTACATGGACATCGACCAGATGCGGCGTGACGAGGCGACGATCACGATGTGGTTCGTGCCGATCCTGGTCGGTGGGGTGTTGCTCTTCCAGCTCGTCACGACGCCGTTGGCCGTGGTGATGACCCGGCGCATCCGCCGGGCGCAGGAGCGCTCGTCGCGCATGACGCGCCACGCCCTGAGGGCCGCCGAGCTCGAGCAGCGCCGGATCGCACAGCATCTCCACGACGGCGTGGTCCAGGACTTCGCCGGCCTCGCCTATGCGATGCCCACCCTCGTGCGGCAGCTGCGTGAAGCGGGAGCACCCTCCGACGTGTGCGCACGACTGGACAGTGCGAGCCTCATGGTGCAGAAGGACGTCGCGATGCTCCGCTCGCTGATGACCGACATCTATCCCCCCGACCTCGTGGGTGAGGGTCTCTACGAGGCGCTCCGGGAGCACACGAGCCAGGTGTCGCAGCAGTCGGGCCTGCGGACCAGCCTGATGGTGCTCCCCGAGCTGGACGTCACCCCCGACACGGGTCGACTGATCTATCGGGTGATCCGCGAGGGGCTGCACAACGTCGTGAAGCACGCGCACGCGGAGGTGGTCGAGATCGAGGTCGGACACAGTGCCGATGAGGTGCTCGTGCGCATCACCGACGACGGCAGGGGGCCAGGTGCGGGGGAGCGGGGGTCCGGCAAGGACCACCTGGGCCTCAGGCTCCTGCGCGACACCATCGAGGACGTGGGCGGTGAGCTCGAGGTGGGTGAGCGACCGTCGCCCGGAGGGACGACGGTCGTGGCCCGCTTCCCGGTCGACGTCACGTCCGGCTAGACGGTACGACGTGACCCGGTCGGCCTGACTGGGTTGCGGGCCGGGGCCTCACTCACAGAGATTCGTGGGTTACCGAGCAGGGGCCGCCTGCTCGGCCTATCCGACAGTTGTGGGAGGCCCCGGTGTTCACAGAGCGTACGAGTGTTGGGCTCGACGTGCACGCACGATCGGTCGCGGCAGCGGCGATCGATGGCGTCACGGGCGAGATGTTCCAAGCGAAGCTGACCCCTTCGCACGAGCACATCCGGTCGTGGATCCAGGCCCTGCCGGGACCGGTCGCGGCGGCCTACGAGGCGGGCCCGACGGGGTTCGGGCTCTCACGGTCACTCAACGGCGTCGGGATCCGATGTGAGGTGGTCGCGCCGTCGAAGCTGCAGCGGCCCAGTGGTGACCGGGTCAAGACCGACGCCAAGGACGCGGTCCACCTGGCCCGACTGTTGCGGCTGGACGAGTTCACCGCGGTCGCGGTGCCTAGCCTCGAGCAAGAGGCCGCACGAGACCTGGTCCGGGCTCGTGAGGACGCCCGTGGTGACCTGATGCGGGCCCGGCACCGGTTGTCCAAGCTGCTGCTGCGCCAGGGTTTCGTCTACTCCGGCGGACACGCCTGGACCGGCGCCCATGACATGTGGCTGCGGCAGACCGGCCGTGAGCTCGGGTCCGCTGCGACGAGGATGACCTTCGAGTCCGACTACGACGCCGTGCTCAGCGTGAAGGCCCGCCGGGACCGGCTCGATGACGCGATCGCCCAGATGGCCGCTGACTGCGAGTTCACCCCGATGGTCCACCGCCTGGGGTGCCTGCGCGGGGTGGGCACCCTGACCGGGTTCGCGTTGGCCGTCGAGGTCGGCGACTGGGACCGGTTCACCGGCAAGACCATCGGATCCTTCATCGGGCTCGTGCCCAGCGAGCACTCCTCAGGCCAGTCGCGGGTCCAGGGATCGATTACCAAGACCGGGAACACCCACCTTCGTCGGTTGCTGGTCGAGTCGGCCTGGCACCACCGCCCGGCCTACCGGGTCGGGAAGATCATGCGCGACCGCTGGGACCTGGCCGGACCCGCAGCCCGGGCCCGCGGCGACGAAGGCAACCGCCGGTTGCACCACCGCTGGAACACCATGCGGGCCCGCCACAAGAAGCACACGGTCGCGAACATCGCGATCGCCCGCGAACTAGCCGGCTGGTGCTGGTCCCTGGCCGTCCTCGAGGAATAGACCCACCCTGATCTGCTTCGTCGACCAGGCGCTGGCAGCAGCGCGAGGAGCGACCCGCGATGCAGCTATGAGCAACCGGACGCAGTCCGGCGACGCTCGTCACTAGACACGCGATCCGCTCCAGCCGAACAGCCCGTCCTGCGGTAACCAACCCGCGCATATCAGCCTGACCGCGCGTCGAACGACACGCTCAGCCACCGCCACGGACGACGAAGCACGAGGCGCCCGCCCCGGACAACCGGGACGGGCGCCTCACCCTGCCCCTTGACAGGAAGCGCCTACATATCAGCTGCAGCCGCCCCACCTGCCCGGCCCCAAGGTCCGCACAAGCCTCCGGTCGCATCCTCGACCCGACCGGATGCAGACGCGGGAGGCGGGCAGGACCATGGGTCGAAGGACGACAGCCTGGACACGGAGCGGCACGGTGAGCGCGGGCCTGACGGCGGTGCTCGTCATGTGCGCACTCCTGCTCGGCGGGGCGCCCGCACAGGCGCACACCGACCTCGTCAGCACCGCGCCGCTGCGCGACGGTGTGGTCTCGATCGCGACGAGTCAGCTGGTGATGGTCTTCGTCGACGACGTCTCCGGCGCCGAGATCGAGGTGCGTGACGCCGACGGCGTCGAGGTCACCCGTGGGTCGACCGGGAGCATGGGACGGGTCGTGGAGGTGGCGCTCGACCTGCGCCGCGACGGCCATCACCGGGTGGACTACCGGGTCGTGGGCAGCGATGGCCACGTCATCAGTGGCGCCTGGTCGTTCCGCGTCGTCGCCGCCTCCGGTGTGGAGGCGTCGGGGCCGGGCCGTCAGTCGAGCGCTGCGCTGCGGGGGACGTCCCAGGTCACCGATGTCGGCAGCCGGAGCACCGCGTCGGGCTCCTCGGGTCTGTGGATGCTCGTCGTCCTCGCCGGAGCGGGAGTCGCGGTGCTCGTGCGCACGGCGTCACGACCCGATCCGACGTAACGACCGTCACAGCGCGTCGTTGGACACCTGTGTCCGACGATCCCGCTCGCCGCCCTGTCCGCCTCGCGCTGGGAGCGGTCCTCGTGCTGCTGACCGTGAGTCTCTCCACCCTCGTCTCCACGCACGCCGCCCAGGCTGCCGGGATCTGCGGCGACGTCCGGGAGCGGCCCTGGTGCGACACCCGGCTCTCGGCCGACAAGCGCGCCGGTCTGGTGCTCGCCCGGCTGACCCTCGACGAGAAGATCGCGCTGCTCGGCGGCGATGAGCTCTCCGGCGCGGCCGGTGGCGAGGGCACCCACACCGGCACGAGCAACGGCCTGGCCCGCCTCGGCATCCCGACGCTCTACTTCAGCGACGGCCCGGTCGGCACGCGCCAGGGCAAGGCGACGCAGATGCCGTCGCCCCTGGCAGTCGCCTCCTCCTTCTCGACCTCGACCGCACGAGCGACCGGCACGGTCATCGCCGACGAGGCCCGCAAGAAGGGCAACCACGTCGTCTTCGCCCCGGGGGTCAACATCGGGCGCACGCCGCTCAACGGCCGCACGTTCGAGTACTACGGGGAGGACCCCTACCTCGCCGCTCGGATGGGAGTCGGGTTCATCGAGGGCATCCAGTCCCAGGGGCTGATCGCCAACGTGAAGCACTACGCGGTCAACAACCAGGAGGGCGAGGGCTACGCCGTCCCCGGCTCGCCGCTCGGTGTGGCGGGCGAGGGCAACCGGCTCTTCGTCAACGCGATCCTCGGCGAGCGCGCGCTGCGCGAGATCTACCTGCCGGCGTTCGAGGCGGCCGTCAAGGACGCCGACGTCGGCACCGTCATGTGCGCCTACAACCGGATCAACGGCACCTACGGCTGCGAGAACGAGCACCTGCTCGTCGACATCCTCAAGCGGGAGTGGGGCTTCAAGGGCTTCGTCCTCACCGACTACGGCGCCGCGAAGAACACCCTCAACTCGCTCAACAACGGGTTGGACCTCGACATCTGGCCGGGCTTCGTCTACAACCCGATCGCGGTGCGAGCGCTCGTCGCGACCTCCCAGGTCAGCACCGACACCATCGACGACCACGTGCGACGGATCCTGCGCACGATGTTCGCCTACGGCATCTTCGACGCCCCCGCCTTCCGCGACGACGCCTCGCGCATCGACGTCGCAGCCCACCACGCCCGGGCTGCGGCGATCGAGGCGCAGGGCATGGTGCTGCTCAAGAACTCCGGGTCGCTGCTGCCCCTGCGGCAGCGCAGCACCAGGACCCTGGCCGTGATCGGACCCGAGGCCGACCTGATCCGCACCGGCGGCGGCTCCTCCGACGTCAACCCGTTGCGCAGCGTCACGCCGCTCGAGGGCCTGCGCACGCGCCTCGGCGCGTCCCGCGTCCTGTACGACGACGGCTCGGACGCCGCGCGCGCCGCGGCCGTCGCACGGCGGGCCGACGCGGCCGTGGTCGTCGTCGGCGACAAGATGACCGAGGGCTCCGACAAGATGGCGCCGACGCTCAACTCCGGCCAGATGGACGGCATCGACCGCGACGCCCTGATCGCCGCCGTCGCCGAGGCCCAGCCGCGCACGGTCGCCGTGCTCCAGTCCGGCGGCCCGGTCCTCACCCCGTGGCGCAGCAAGGTCCCCGCGATCCTCGAGGCGTGGTACCCCGGTCAGAACGTCGGCACCGCACTCGCGCGGGTGCTCTTCGGCGACGCCGAGCCGGGTGGCCGCCTGCCGATGACGTTCCCCCGACGGGCGGCAGACCTGCCGACCGCGGGGGACCGCGCGGCCTACCCCGGGATCGCGGGCACGGTCCGCTACAAGGAAGGGGTGATGGTCGGCTACCGCCACTTCGACGAGCGCCGCATCCGCCCGGCGTACGCCTTCGGTCATGGCCTGGGCTACACGACCTTCCGCTTCTCCCGCCCGGTCCTGCGCCGGGGCGCGGGGACGCTGGCGACCGTGTCCTTCCGGGTCACCAACACGGGCCAGCGCGCCGGGACCGCGGTGCCGCAGGTCTACGTCGGGATGCCGTCGCCGGGCCGGGGCACCCCGCAGCCGCCCAAGCAGCTCAAGGGTTTCGAGAAGATGAGGCTCGCGCCGGGCGCGTCGCAGATCGTGTCGATCGACCTCGACCGGCGCTCGTTCTCCTACTGGGACACCGCGGCCGACGGGTGGCGCGTCGCGCGTGGGTGCTACGACGTGATGCTCGCCCGGTCGTCGCGCGATGTGACGGGCTGGGCCCGCGCCGCCTGGTCGGCGGACTGCGGGCCCGGCGCCCTCACCCTGCGGTGAGGTCTGCAGTGAGCGTCAGCGTGCGGCCGGGGTGTAGATGAGCTTCTTGTTGACGAACTCGTCGATGCCGTAGGGGCCGAGCTCGCGGCCGACGCCGGAGCGCTTCGTGCCGCCGAAGGGCAGGTCGGCGGCCGAGCCCTGGGCGGTGTTGATCCACACCATGCCGGTGTCGAGCCGGTCGGCGACCTCCTGGGCCTTGGCGGTGTCGGCGCTGTAGACCACGCCGCCCAGGCCGAAGCTCGAGTCGTTGGCCAGCGCGATCGCCGCCTCGGCGTCGGCGACGCGGTAGACCACGGCGGCCGGACCGAAGAGCTCCTCGCTGAAGGCGCGCATGTCGGGGGTGACGTCGGCCAGCACGGTCGCCTCCATGAAGGCGCCCGCGCGGTCGACGCGCTTGCCGCCGGCCAGCACGGTGGCGCCCTTGGCGACCGCGTCGTCGATCTGCTCGACGAGGTTCGCCACCGCCTGCTCGGAGGAGAGGGGGCCGAAGTCGACACCGTCCTCGAGCGGGTCGCCCGGCGTCAGCGCGGCCATCGCGCCGGTGAACGCCGTGACGAACTCGTCGTAGAGGTCGTCGACGACGATCATCCGCTTGGCCCCGTTGCAGGCCTGGCCGGCGTTGCCCATGCGGCCGCGCACGGCGGCCTTGACGGCCGCACCCAGGTCCTCGGTGTCGAGGAGGATGAAGGCGTCCGAGCCGCCGAGCTCGAGCACGACCTTCTTGAGGTGGCGACCGGCGACCTCCGCCACGGCCGAGCCGGCGCGCTCGCTGCCGGTGACGGAGACGCCCACGACCCGCGGGTCGGCGATGACGTCGGCCGACTGGTCGTTGGTGGCGAAGACGTTGACGTAGGCGCCCGACGGCAGGCCGGCGTCGGCGAAGAGCTGCTCGATCGCGAGCGCGGACTCCGGGCACTGTGGCGCGTGCTTCAGGATGATCGTGTTGCCGACCATCAGGTTGGGCGCCGCGAACCGCGCGACCTGGTAGTAGGGGAAGTTCCACGGCATGATCCCGAGCAGCGGGCCGACCGCCTCCTTGCGGACCACGGCGTCACCGCCCATCTTCGGGCTCAGCGGGGTGTCGGCCAGGAGGTCGGGCCCCTCGGTGGCGTAGTAGCGGAAGATCGAGGCGACGAGCGCGATCTCGCCCTTGCCCTCCTTCAGCGGCTTGCCCATCTCGCGGGCGATGATCCGGGCGAGCTCGTCGGCACGCTCCTCGTAGAGGTCGGCCACGCGGAGCAGGATCGCGGCCCGCTCGTCCTGCGTGGTCGTGCGCCACGAGCCGTACGCCGTGTGGGCGCGCTCGACGGCCTCCTGGACCTCGGCGTCGGTTGCGGTGGGGAACTCCTGCTCGACCTGACCGGTGGCGGGGTTGACGACCTGGTAGTCGCTCATGAGACGTCCTCTCGTGGGGGATGTGGTGCAGCGCCAGGGGTGGTGGCGCGATGCCTGGCCCAACGCCGGGGACCGGCCGGTTAGTCCCTCATCGCCTTGCGCACAAGCTAAGAGCCGGTTGTGTCGACGGACAAAAGTCGGCATGCCTCGAGCGCCAGGTAGAGGTGCGCCACGTCCGTGGGGCTGCGCAGGTCGAGCTCGATGAGCTGGGTCACCTTGCCCAGGCGGTAGCGCACGGTGTTGGGGTGGCAGTGCAGGATCCGGCCGGCTTGCGCGGCCGAGCCGTCGGCGGCGTACCACGCCCTCAGAGTGCCCAGCAGGAGTCCCTGCTCCACCACGTCGAGCCCCAGGACCGGCCCCAGCACCTGCTGCGCCAGCCCGGTGGCGAGCTCCGGAGCGGCGGCGACCAGGGCGGCGACCCGGGCGTCCTCGAAGCGGGTCACGGCGCTCGTGCCCGGGGTGGCGGCCTCCCGCGCCATGCGCGCCTGCTTGGCGGCGGCGGGGGTCTCCAGGACCGACTCGAAGACCTCGCTGACGCCGACCCGGCCGAGCCCCAGCGAGGCCATCTGCTCGATCATCCGGTCCACGCGATAGCTGCGCGTGAGCGCGACCAGGCCCAGGTCGCAGTCGGTCTCGGAGCGCCAGACCGAGCGCACGCCGAAGGAGGTGAGGGTGCGCTCGGGCGAGGGTTTGTCGCCGTCGTCCTCGAGCGGCGGTGGGTCGCACGAGACCACGACGAAGGTCCCCACCTGCGGCAACCGCAGCGCCTCGGCGACGTCGGTGAAGCCCTGCCCGGTGGAGGTGATCCCGCTGAAGAGCGCGACCAGGGCGGTCTCGCGCAGCCGCGCGTCGCGGATCAGGTGCTCGGTCTCGACGTCGCGGTAGGCGACGGCGAGCTCCTGGGAGTAGACGTCGAGCGCCGTCCAGAGCGCCGAGGCCGAGTCGAGCAGCGCCCGGCTGACCCGCGGGTCGTCACCGCAGCGCTTCACCAGGGAGTTCCAGATGTGCAGGGCGCCGAGCCGGTAGGCGTGGAGCACGATCGCGAGCGGCACCTGCTGCTCCGCCCTCGTCCGGCCCGTGCGGCGGGGGGCCGCCAACGTGCTCGTCTCGTTGGTCATCACGCTCTGCAGGAGCCCGACGACGTTGGGGCGCACCGAGTCCACGAGCTGGCGCATCGTGATGACCTCGACGTAGTAGGGCTCCTCCTGCCGGATCAGCTGGACGACCTCCAACGTGAAGGCGTCGAGACCGTCGAGCAGCTCCTGGCAGACCGCGACGATGCGCGGGTCGGTGACCGCCGTACCAACCTGCGCCGCCGACCCCTTTGTTCTCACGAACAAAGAATGACAGATCATGTGAGTGCCGTCACTATGGTGGCGGTGCTCACCCTGGCAGCAGGGTTAGCCCACCACCGAGCTCCCCCGGTGGCGACCCGTCGACCTCGCGGACCGACCCCTCTCGGGACCGTCGAGCTGCCCACTGCACGTGGGGGAGCTGCCTCACCGGCGACGACGAAAGGGTGCACACGATGGCCGAGACACGCGAGCCGATCCTGGAGGTCCGGGATCTCGCGGTCACCTACGGCGGTGTGGTCCAGGCCCTGCGGGGAGTGGACATCACCGTCGAGCAGGGGAGCGTGGTCGCTCTCCTCGGCAGCAACGGCGCCGGCAAGACGACGCTGCTGCGCACCCTCTCGGGCACCCTCAAGCTCCACAAGGGTCGCGTCGAGTCGGGCGAGATCCGCTACCGCGGCGCCAACCTCAAGGGACGCGACCCGGCACGCTGCGTGGCCGACGGGCTGGTGCAGGTGCCCGAGGGGCGCCGCATCTTCAGCCGCCTGACCGTCGAGGAGAACCTCAAGGCCGGCGGCCTCGGGGCCAAGGACAAGGCCACCCGCGCCCCGGCCCAGGAGCGCGTCTACGGTCTCTTCCCGGTGCTCGCCGACCGACGCACCCAGCGCGCCGGGCTGCTGTCCGGCGGCGAGCAGCAGATGCTCGCGATCGGTCGTGGCCTGATGGCCGGGCCGCAGCTGCTGCTCCTCGACGAGCCGTCGCTGGGACTTGCTCCCCGCATCATCGGCCAGATCGGCGAGGTCATCCGCGAGATCAACCGGCAGGGCACCTCGGTGCTGCTGGTCGAGCAGAACGCCACGATGGCGCTCGGAGTCGCCGACACCGCCTTCGTGCTCGACGTCGGCAAGGTGTCGCTCCAGGGGCCGGCCGCCGAGCTGGCCCAGACCGACGCCGTCCAACGCCTCTACCTCGGCCACGGCGCCGAGGAGACCCCGTCCGACCCAGGAGCCGCGGCGGCCCCTGCTGCCGAGCGCAAGACCCTCGCGAGGTGGAAGGCATGAGCACGACCGCGACCCCGCAGCTGCGCAAGGACGTGCGGCCGCTGACGATCGACAACGTGACCGTGCGCTTCGGCGCACTCCAGGCCCTCTCGGAGGTCTCCTTCACCGTCGCGCCTGGCGCGGTGCACGCCGTCATCGGCCCCAACGGCGCCGGCAAGTCCACGATGTTCAACGTCCTCTCGGGCGTCTACGAGGCCACCGAGGGCGAGGTCCGCTTCGGCGACGAGGTGCTCACCGGGCGCAAGCCTCACCAGATCGCCCGCCTCGGGGTCGCCCGCGCCTTCCAGAACATCGCGCTCTCGGGATCCCAGACCGTCGTGCAGAACCTCATGCTCGGCCGGCACCGGCTCACCACCAGCGGCTTCGTCTCCGCGGGCCTGCGCCTGCCGAAGTCTCGCGCGGAGGAGAAGCGCCACACCGCCCGTGTCTGCGAGATCGCCGACTTCCTCGAGCTCGGCAACAAGCTCCACGTGCCGGTCGGGGTGCTGTCCTACGGCGACCAGAAGCGCGTCGAGGTCGCCCGGGCGCTCTCGACGGAGCCTCGCCTGCTGCTCCTCGACGAGCCGGTCGCCGGCATGAACGCCGAGGAGACCGCCCGCATGGCCCAGTCGGTGCTCGAGATCCGCGACGCCCTCGGCATCACCGTGATCCTCGTCGAGCACGACATGGGCATGGTCATGGGCATCGCCGACCGGGTGACGGTGCTCGACTTCGGTCGCCGCATCGCCGACGGCACCCCCCAGGAGGTCCAGGCCGACCCCGAGGTCATCCGCGCCTATCTCGGCTCGGGCGACGAGACCGATCCGGCGGCAGCCGCCGCCCACGGCACGGACGAGGAGACACCGTGAACCAGTTCCTGTCCCTGCTCCTCAACGGGCTCTCGCTGGGCGCGATCTATGCGCTCATCGCGCTGGGCTTCGTCATCATCTTCAAGGCCAGCGAGGTCGTCACCTTCATGCAGGGCTCGCTCCTGCTGCTCGGTGCCTACCTCATCGCCCGACTCAGCGAGCCGATCGGCTTCTGGGCCGCGGCCGCCGTCGGCATCGTCGGCACCGCAGCGGCTGCCGTGCTCGTCGAGCGGCTGCTGATCAGCAGGTTGCGCGGTGCACCCGTGATCAGCCTGGCGATCCTCACGATCGGCGTCGACCTGATCATCCTCACCGAGATCACCCGCCGCATCGGCTCCGACATCCTCAACGTCGGACAGCCGTGGGGCGGCGACGCGGTCGACATCGGCGGCGTCGGCATCACCACCAACCGCGCGCTCGCCATCATCGTCGCGGGCGTCCTCATCGGCGCCTTCTTCATCGCCTTCAAGTTCTCCAGCTGGGGTGTCGCCATGCGCGCCGCGGCCGAGGACGGCGAGGCGGCCGCCCTGATGGGGATCCGGCTCGGCTGGGTCTCGATGGTCGCCTGGCTCGTCGCCGGCGTCCTGGCGGCGGTGGCCGGCCTCTTCGCCACGGGCTCGCCGACGCCCGGTGTGACCCCCGCCATCTGGGCGGTCGCGCTCGCTGCTCTCCCCGCCGCGATCCTCGGCGGCCTCGACTCCACCGGTGGGGCGCTCGTGGGTGGCCTGATCATCGGCGTCGCCACCGCCATGGCCGCCGGCTACCAGGACCAGATCGCCTTCCTCGGCCGCGGCTTCGGCGAGGTCGTGCCCTACGTCGTGATGGTGGCCGTGCTGCTCGTCCGGCCCTCGGGCCTCTTCGGAACCAGGGATGTGACCCGTGTCTGACACCGCCCCCCGTCTCCTCAAGGGCGCCGCGATGCTGGCGCTCCTGGTGGTGCTCCTCGCGCTGCCCCTCTACGTCGAGGAGTTCTGGCTCCGCACCGGCTTCGCGGTCTTCGCCGCCATCATCGGCGCGGTCGGCCTCAACCTCCTCGTCGGCACGACCGGGCAGCTCTCGCTGGCCCACGCGTTCTTCCTGGCCGTCGGCGCCCTGACCTACGTCTACGTCTCAGGTGACCCCGGCGGTTCCGCGATCGAGTACGGCGGCTTCGGCCTCCCGCCGATCGTCGGCATGGTCGCCGGCGTCGTGATGGCCGGCCTCGCGGGCGTCCTCTTCAGCCCGATCGCGGCCCGGCTGCGCGGCATCTACCTCGGTGTCGCCTCGCTGGGGCTGGTCTTCATCGGCCAGCACATCTTCAACACGTGGACGTCGGTCAGCGGTGGCTTCAACGGTCGCATCGCGCCGCCGTTCGAGCTCTTCGGCTTCAGCTTCGGCGGCAACGACGAGCCCTACCTCGCCGTCCTCGGCGTGCCGTTCGGCCAGGCCGAGCGGCTCTGGTACCTCGGTCTCGCGCTGTGTGCCCTCGCCTGCTGGTTCGCCTCCAACCTGCTGCGCTCGCGCCCCGGCCGCGCCCTGCAGAACGTCCGCGACAGTGAGGTCGCCGCCTCGGTCATGGGCGTCAACGTCCAGGAGTACAAGGCGAAGGTCTTCCTCGTCTCCTCCATGTACGCCGGCCTCGCCGGCGTCCTCTACGCCCTCTCGATCGGCTCGGTCGCCCCGGAGTCGTTCTCGCTGCTGGTCTCCGTGCAATACCTCGCGATGATCGTGCTCGGCGGTCTCGGCTCGGTCGGCGGTGCCGCCATGGGCGCGGCCTTCGTGAGCGCCCTGCCGCTGGTGCTCCAGCAGTACTCCGCCTCGTTGCCCTTCATCGTCGACCCCGGCCAGCAGGGCATCGTCGCCAGCCAGGCGGCCGCGTTCCTCTACGGCGGCGCGATCGTGCTCGTCGTGCTCTTCGAGCCCGGAGGTCTCGCCGGTCTCGCCCGCCGCTTCAAGCGACAACCCCGTCCACCCCAAGAGTCAAAGCCCGTCAGCGTCACCCAGCCGGCCCCCGCCGGCTCGTCCCCAGGAGGAACACCCAGATGAACACCAACAAGCGCCGGGCGATCACGCTCGCCTCGGCCGTCCTGCTCGTGACCGCCACGGGCTGCAGCACCAAGGCCGAGGACGGTGGCGGTGCCACCACCTCCGAGGACGGCGTCAAGATCGGTCGCGGCATCGAGGGTGACGTCATCAGCCTCGGCTCCCTGACCGACCTCACGGGCGTCTTCGCCGCCCTGGGCACCGACATCACCAACGCCCAGGCCCTCTACTGGAAGACTCTCAACGCCGACCAGAAGATCTGTGACACCTACACGGTCGAGGAGATCGTCAAGGACCACGGCTACGACACCCAGCGCGGCATCCAGCTCTACTCCTCCGTCAAGGAGGACGTGCTGGCGCTCGAGCAGACCATCGGCTCGCCGATCAACACCGGCCTCGCGCAGCAGCTCGAGGCCGACAGCATGGTCAACATCCCGGGTGCGTGGGCCCAGTCGCTGACCGAGGTCGCGGAGAACACCGTCGTCGGGTCGACGTACGAGGTCGAGATGATCAACGTCCTCGACTACCTCCTCCAGGAGGGCGAGATCGAGGAGGGCGCCAAGATCGGCCACATCTACTTCGAGGGTGAGTACGGCGAGGGCGGGCTCGCGGGCTCGGAGTTCTTCGCCGAGCAGCACGACATGGAGGTGGTCGAGGTGCAGATCCAGCCCACCGACACCGACATGACCGCGCAGGTCACCAAGCTCAAGTCCGAGGACGTCGACGTCATCGCGATGACCGTGGCCCCCGGCCAGACCGCCTCGATCGCCGGTGTCGCCGCTGCCAGCGGCCTCAACGTGCCGCTCGCCGGCAACAACCCGGTCTACGCGCCGGGCCTGCTCGACACGCCGGCCGGTGACGCCCTCAAGGCCAACCTCTACGTCGCGTCCCCCGTCGCGCCGTTCGACCAGAAGCCCGAGATCCTCAAGGCCTACCAGGCGGAGTACGACAACGACCCGACGCTGGGTGTCATGTTCGGCTTCGCGGCCGCTGACGTCATGCGTCAGATCCTCGAGAAGGCCTGCGAGGACGGCGACCTGACGCCCGAGGGCGTGCTGGCCGCCAAGGAGAGCATCGGCACCGTCGACACCGGTGGCATCGCGGTGCCGCTGGAGTTCGTCGTCGGTGAGTCGCCCTCCAACGCGAGCTACATCTTCAAGGCCGACGACGTCCCCGGTGGCGCCGTCTCCGTCTCCGACCTCTACGAGGGCGAGGACGTCGCTACCTTCGTCCAGGGCGGCTGATCCCAGCACCACCTGCACTGCCTGAACCACTGATCCCGACCCGCGGAGCCCACCGGCTCCGCGGGTCGGTGTCGTTCCTGCCCTCGTCGGTGGTCGAGCCGTTCCGCCGTTCGGTGGTCGAGCCGCGAGGGCCGCTAGGCCCGAGGGTGTCGAGACCTCTGACCTCTCGGTGGTCGAGCCGCGTGGGCCGCTAGGCCCGAGGGTGTCGAGACCTGGTGAGGTGCCTGCGGTCTGGGGGACGTCGTCGTACGGCGGGTCTCGACGCCTCGTCGCTGGCGCTCCGCGGGCTCGACCACCGAGCGCCTTGTCGGTGAGGGCGCTTCTGGGGTGGCCAAACGTTTGACCACCCCGCACGGGTGCCCTTCTGGATGGTGCCCCGTTCGTCGGTCGAGCGGCGAGGGCGGGGACGGTCGTCGTACGGCGGGTCTCGACGCCTCGTCGCTGGCGCTCCGCGGGCTCGACCAGCGACAGGCGCGGGGTCGCGCGAGGATGACCCCATGACCTCCTCGCCCGTCCTCGAGCACGCCCTCCTGCACGTCCGCGCCGGTCAGGCCGAGGCCTTCGAGGCGGCGATGGCCGAGGCGCTGCCGCTGATCCGTCGCCAGACCGGCTGTCTTGGCGTGTCGGTCACGCGCTGCGTCGAGGCGCCCGAGACCTACCTGCTGCTCGTCACGTGGGCGAGCATCGAGGACCACGAGACGGGCTTTCGCGGCTCGGCCGACTACGAGCAGTGGCGGGCGCTGCTGCACCACTTCTACGACCCGTTCCCGACCGTCACGCACTTCGCGGCAGTCGACGGGCTGGGGGCCTTGCTGCCGCCGGACTGAGCGCGCACCCTGCCTCAGGCCAGCCGCGGGCCCGCATGCCCGGCGAGGCACCGCCAGGACCCGTCCAGTCGCACCCACGTCTGGGTGACCGGCATCCGGAAGGTCATGGGCTCGCCGGAGTCGTCGAGCACCACGTCGCTCACGTGCGCCTGCAGCACGGCGGTGTCGCCGACCACGACCACCGTCGGGTCGATCAGCTCCTGCGAGCGCCACACGGTGTGGCCACCGGTGTTGCGGCGCACGTAGTCCTCCCGGTCGTAGGTCTCGCCGACGTGCGAGGTCCAACGGAAGTCCGGGTGCAGCAGCGCCGTGAGGTGCTCGGCGTCGCCGACGCCCAGCGCCGCCGCACGGGCGAGGGCGGCCTCGATGACCTCGCGCTCCGGCTGCACCCCAGCAGGCTCAGCCACCGGCTCCGACATCGGCCGGCCGCCCAGCATCGGCGCCGAGCGCCGGGTGCTGCCGGTCAGCTGGAGCTGCGCCTCCTGCTGCACGATCGGCGAGAGCGACTCGAGGTCGTGGGTCACGAAGTAGCCGTCCGGCCCGGTGTCCATCACCCGCGTGACCGGCCCGGCATAGCGGATCCCGCGCTCGGCGTCGTGGATCTCGGCGAGCAGGATGCGCGCCTGCGGGAACTGGGCGCGCAGGATGCCGATCAACTGACCGCTCACGACGGTCGTCAGCACGATGTTGGTCGTGGGCGGCGCCTTCTTGATGTCGACCACGACATAGCCGGGGCCCAGCTGCGCGCTCAGGTCGGCACGGGACGTGTCCGAGAGGGGCATGGTCGTCGCGACGACGATGCTGTCGCCGGCCCCGAGCTCGGTCACCTCGGCAGACTACGTCGCCGAGGCCTCGATCTGGTCGAGGTCGCGCACGGCATAGCGGTGGTGCTCCCACTCCTCGCCCAGGATCACGTGCAGGCACGCCAGCACGGTCTCGGGGTGGGCCGGGTCCCACGGGTTGCGCCGCTCCTCGGCCAGCACCTCGGGCGTCACGGTCGCGATGAAGTCGCGCACCTGCGCGACGTGTTCGGCGCGGACCGCCAGCACCTCGTCGTACGACGGCTGCTCGGGGCTGAAGATCGACGTGTCGAGCCCGTCCATGGCGTACTCCGCGTTGGGCTGGCCGATCGGGTGATAGGGCTGCTCGATCCCACGGATCCCCCGCCCCAGCCAGACGTCCGTGGCCATCACGAGGTGCCGCAGGGTCTGCGCGAAGGACCACTCGCCGGCGACCTGCCGGTCGACCGTGCCGGCGGGCATCGCCTCGACGCGGGCCAGCGTCGCCGCCCAGGTCGCCTCGAGCGCGGCCCAGGCCACGCGCAGTCCTGCAGGATCGCCCGCTCGACGCAGCGAGCGCCCCGGGAAGCGACGGTCGAGCTCGGCGTCGACGAGCGGCGCGACGTTGACGCCGTTGACCAGCAACACCCCGCCCACCTCCATCAGCCACGGCGCGTCGATCTCTGCTCCCTGGACGTCGACAGCCCGCAGGACCGCGCGGGACAGGTCGACGCGGGTGAAGCGGGCGCCGGTCAGGTCGGCGTCGACGAAGTCACGGCCCTGGGTCTCGGTCGGGGTGTCGGTCATGCGCCCATGCTCACCCAGCGAGGGCCGCGCGCGCCATGGTCAGCCGCTCAGCGCACCTCGCGCACCACCGAGGTGAGCACGCCGGCGCGGTCCAGCCACTCGGTGCGGATCCGGTGCATGCCGCGCGGCACCGCGACGGTCAGGTCGAAGCGACCGGTGCCGAAGGCGCGGTCCATGCGCACCTTGCGGACCTGCTGGCCGTCGACGAGGACCCGGATCCACTCGGTCGCCGGCGCCGGGCAGCCGGTGGCCGTGGAGGCGGGGAGCCGCTTGCACTGGTCCTTGCCGTTGGGCACGCCGTCGCGGTCCGCGTCGGGGCAGCCCGACGGCAGCGGTCCGGGCAGCGTCGGGCAGGCGTCGCCCGGGTCGGTCAGCCCGTCGCGGTCGCGGTCCTTGCCCAGCGGCGTGACCTTCGCGCGCAGCGTGTAGGTCGTGCCCGTCGGTCCCACGAGGGTCGGGTTGACCTCGAGCTCGATCGGTCCCTGGACCTTCGGCAGCACGAGCGTGTCCGGCTTGCCGCCGGCGCTGTAGACCGGGTCGCTGGCGCCCGCCTGGGCGGTCACGTCAAGGTCGGAGAGCGGGTCGGACCAGTCCAGGACCAGCTCGACCTTGCTCGGCGACGTCACCGACATCGAGAAGACGTGCGGGTCGGAGACCAGGCTGCCGAGGCCGCCGTTGGTCTGCGACACCGCGAAGGAGTTGCCGTCCGCCGCGCGGAAGGACAGCGAGTAGGGCTTGGTGCCGGTCGGCGGGGTCGCCTGCTGCGCACCCTTCACCTCGCGCAGCGCGCGGCCGGTCACGCCGATCCGGCCCTGGCCGGCGGGGGCGGTGTCGTCGACGTAGACGACGCGCTTGGCGTTCTGCACGCTGCTGGTGCTGCCGACGTAGTAGGGCGCCACGTTGCCGAACGACTCCAGGTAGCGCCGCGAGATCGCGAAGCGCACCGTGCCCTTCGCGCGGTCCCACGTGCTGACGCCGTCGAGGAAGGTCTCGGCGCCGTTGTCGTAGGTGTTGGCGCCGTCGCTCGCCGGGCCGGTCGAGTCGAAGCGGCGGCCGTTGACGATCAGGCTGTAGGACGACAGGCCGGTCGTGCCCGAGGTCGGCGCGAGGCGCGCGACCTTCACGGTGGCGAGCAGCTGCGTGTTGGTGACGCGCACGTCGAGCCCACGCAGGTCGTTGAAGGGGCTGTCGGCGTCACCCGCGCGATCGACCACCATGCCGTTGGCGCGACGAGGCTGCTTGCCCTGGGCGACGTACGCCGCCGTGCCGGTGAGTCGCACCCGACCGTCGGCCGTGCGGCTCGGCTTCTTCACGGTGAGCCGGGGACGCGTGGTCGTGACGGGGGTCGGCGACCAGCTCACGCGGGCGCCGGGGAGCACACCGACGTCGGGCTGGGGGCAGTCGGCCGGGGAGCCGGTGGCCGATGCGTAGATGTGGTCGCTGGGGCTCTGCACCTGGAAGGGGTTGCGTCCGTCGCCGGGCTGGTCGTTGGCCTCGAGCTGGTCCTTGCGCGTGACCCTGCCGTCGCCGTTGCGGTCGAGGTAACCGCTCATCCGCAGCGCGAAGCCCTCGACGTCGAGGCTGGAGACGCACTTGCTCAGCCCCGGCGGGTCCTCGTTGTAGCTCATGATGTCGTTGGTCGGCACCGGCCCCCACGACCCCTCCGCGCCGTCGCCGACGTGACCGACGGTCAGGCAGTGGCCGAACTCGTGGCTGACCAGGTCGAAGAGGCTGAAGACCTCGGTCGTGCTGGGCAGCGGGTCGATCGCGCCGTTGATCGCGAAGCAGACGTTGCCGCCCGCGCCACCGCAGTCCTCGACGTAGGTGCCCGAGCGCTCCTCGTGGTGGGTGTCGAAGCCCGGGATCGCCTCCCAGGCGGCGAAGTCGAAGGGGTTCTCGATGCTGGTGCACGGCACGCCCTGCGCGTCGTAGATGCCGAGGTCGCCGACGAACTGCGCCGGGTCGATGCCGATCCCGATCCCGCCGACCGGGTTGGTGCCGACCACGACGATCTCGGGGTCGACGAGGGGGTAGGTCGTGAACTCGCCGCTCAACGCGTCGACGGTGATGTGGAAGTCGACCTTCGTCAGCCAGGGCTGCTTCATCCGCTTGGCGAGCTGCTCGATGCCGCCCTCCCACATCTCGACGGACTGGCGCATCAATCGCATGTCGCGCTCGGCGGTCGGCGACGCCGGCACCAGCACGAGGACGTCCACCTGGGGCGAGTCGAGGGCGTTGAGACCGGTGCGCATGTGGAAGCACCGGTTGTCCGGGTTGTCGAGGCTCATGTCGCGGATGCACCCCGGCGGGAGGTTGCCGTCGCCGAAGTAGGACTGCGAGTAGGGACCGGTGGCCGGCTGCGAGGGGCTGGCGTAGGAGACCGCGCCGGCCACGAGGGCGACGGCGAGGACGACGGGCAGCAGCAGTCGACGGAGGAGGGGGCGCACGGCGGGACCTTTCGGAGGGTGTCGCCACCTCAACGACCTGTCCGCGCGGGGGTTATCGCATGCGGTGTTACGGGTGTGTGTCGGCTGTTTCGGCGGTGTCGACTGTGTCGGTCGGCTGGTCCAGGAGCCCGGCAGCGCGGAACATCGCGTCGTAGAGCTCGCGCACGACCGGCTCCTTGAACGCGTTGTAGCGCATCCCCGACCCCAGCGCGCCGTGCTCCGCCCCGGTCGCGTCCAGCGCGGCGAGGGCCTCCCGCTTGGCCGCGGCATAGCGGTCGCGGTCCTCGGGGTGGGCCCTCAGCCAGTCGCGGAACATCAGGTGGCGCACGACTTCTGGGCACCCGGGCCCGAAGACGTGGAGGTGCACGCGAGGCTCGTGCCCGTCCTCGTCGTCGTCCTGGGCGAGGCGCTTGAGCAGCCTGTGCTGGTGCCAGTCGGGCTCGGTGAGCCAGTGGACCAGGCCGAGGGCCTGGAGGTCCGGGACGTACGCCGCCTCGTCGGCCGGGTCCGCCACCACCAGGTCGATGTCGATGATCGGCTTCGCGGGCAACCCGGACACGGCCGTCGAGCCGACGTGGTGGATCTCGACCACCCGGTCTCCGAGTGCGCGCGCGACCGCCGCAGCCAGCTCGTCGTACTGCTGCGGCCAGGTGGCGTCCGGCGCCACCACGCGCAGCTCGTAGTCCGTCGGCCGCGCGTCGACGTAGACCACCTCGCCCTCGTCGTGGTGGCGGGTGATCGCCTGCAGCTCCTCGGGCGTCCGCCGATCGGGGTGCTCGCTCACAGATCCACGCTAACCGTCCCGCTCGTTGGTCGAGCCCATCTGGACCGGGCGGCGTGCGGCGTGGTCAAACGTTTGGCCACCGGAGAGGGACCTGTCGGTGGTCGAGCCCGACGAGCCCCCAACGGTGGTTGAGGTGCGAGCGCAGCGAGCCTCGAAACCACCCACCGGACGGCGCGGATACATGTGAAGAGCGCTTGTCAACCGAACGTGTCTTCGACTACACTAGATGCCATGACCACCGTCATCGACCCCCACCAGGTCGACGACGACGCGCCCACCCCCACCGACCTCATCACCCTCGTCCGACAGACTCGAGCAGCCGCCGACCGGGCCAACCTCGACCTGTTCCACCTCGCGATCGCGTGGGCCCACGCCCACCCCGAGACCCCGGGCGACCAGTCCTGGAAAGCACCCAGCCGCAGCTCCGTGCCCGCCGGCGACCTCGGGGACCGCGACGACCGCACCCCCGGCACCGGTGACCTCGACGAGGACCAGTGGTTCGGCATCCCACCCATCGCGTGGAACGCCGCCGCACCGTTCGCGACGGCCAACCAGATGAGCACGAGCGCGGGTCGGGCGTTCATCCGCGACTCCCTGGTCATCCGGCACCGCATGCCCCGCCTGCACGCCAAGGTGACCTCCGGGAAGGTCCCCGTGTGGCGGGCGCACCGCATCGCCCGCGCCGTCCTCGGCACACCGAGGGACGTGGTGGAGCGCGTCGACAAGGCGATCGCTCCGATCGCGGAGACCGCCGGGCTCGTCACCGTCGACCGGCTCATCGACGAAGCACGCCTCGAGATGTACGCCGAGCTCGTCGAGATCGAGTCCCTCGAAGCCCTCGAGCACCGCCACGTCACCCTCGACGAGCGCACCATGGGCCACACCGGGATCGCCACCATGGACATCCGCGGCGACTGGGCCGACCTCGTCGACTTCGACCAAGCCGTCTCCCGTGTCGCGGACGCCCTCAAGAGGGACGGGTCGCTGGAGAGCCTGGACGTACGCAGGTCCCAAGCGGTCGGGATCCTCGCTGACCCCGCCCGGGCCCTCGCGCTCATCAACGGGCAGGATGCGCCGGCGCCGTCGAAGAGCATCGTGGCCTACCTCCACCTCAATGAGGACGCCCTCGAAGGCCGCGGGCTCCTCGCCACCGACGAGCACGGCCACACCCTCCTCGCCACCACCGTCCGCGACTGGCTCGCCCGCACCGACCGCCACGTCACCATCCGCCCCGTCCTAGACCTGCGCGGCCACTGCGACGGGGATGGCCACGACGGCTCAGACCCCTACGTCCCGTCGCACATCACCGC
>NZ_CALRWD010000006.1:0-90038 GCF_943371775.1 Nocardioides psychrotolerans | reverse complement strand
CCCCACCGCGGTCGGAGACGATCAGGCCTTGGCCTCGTCGGTGGCCTCGGCTGCGGGAGCCTCGGCGGGCGCCTCGCCGGTGGCGGCAGCCTCGGCCGGAGCCTCGGTCGCGGCCGGAGCCTCGGTCGTGGCCTCAGCAGCGTCGGCGGACGCGGCAGCCTCGCTCGAGGCACCCGTGGCCTCCGAGGCGGGGGCCTCGGTGTCGCCACCGGTCGCCTCGACGGCGGCCTTCTCGGCGTCGCCACCCAGGAGCTCGCGCTCCCACTCGGCCAGCGGCTCCTCGGCGGTGGCGGCGCCACCGTTCTTGGCACCGGAGCGGGCGATGAGCCCCTCGGCGACGGCGTCGGCGACGACGCGGGTCAGCAGGCCGACCGCGCGGATGGCGTCGTCGTTGCCCGGGATCGGGAAGTCGACGAGGTCGGGGTCGCAGTTGGAGTCCAGGATGCCGATGATCGGGATCCGCAGCTTGCGGGCCTCCTCGACGGCGAGGTGCTCCTTGTTGGTGTCGACGATCCACACGGCGTTGGGCGTGCGGGTCATCTCACGGATGCCGCCGAGCGACTTGTTGAGCTTGTCGCGCTCGCGACGCATCTGCAGCAGCTCCTTCTTGGTGCGGCTGCTGCCGGCCACGTCGTCGAAGTCGATCTCGTCGAGCTCCTTCAGACGGTTGATCCGCTGGTGCACGGTCTGGAAGTTGGTGAGCATGCCGCCGAGCCAACGCTGGTTGACGTAGGGCATGCCGACGCGCGTCGCCTGCTCGGCGATGGCCTCCTGGGCCTGCTTCTTCGTGCCGACGAACATGACCGTGCCGCCGCGGGCGACCGTCTCCTTGACGAAGGCGTAGGAGCGGTCGATGTAGGCCAGCGACTGCTGCAGGTCGATGATGTAGATGCCGTTGCGCTCGGTCATGATGAAGCGCTTCATCTTGGGGTTCCAGCGACGGGTCTGGTGCCCGAAGTGGACGCCGCTCTCGAGGAGCTGGCGCATGGTGACGACTGCCATGGTGGTGGTTCTCCTGTAAGGAGGCAGCACCGTGATGTCCGCCCTTGACACAGGACGCACCGGGGCTGGCTCCGGTCGTTTTCAGTTCCTTCACGACTGACGGGTGTCGGTCGCGCCTGACGCTCGCGCGCGACCCCACCTGCTCGACCGTGAGGTCTCGCGGGACTGAGGGCCGTCGCCCACGGGTGATCGAGGCTCAGGAGCCTCGTCGTGGTCGGCAAGCGTGCGAATTTTAGTGCCGGGTCGAGACCTGGCTCTGATGAGGGCCAGACTAGTCGAGCGTGGCCACCTGCGGCCAATCGCCCGGACGCCCACCTGCCGTCCACAGGCCGCAGCGCCGCGCTCGTCGTCCCCAGGACACGGCCCGGTGACGTCCACCCGCCGTCGCGCGGGGAGACGATCGCGCCATGGCCATCACCACCTGCACGACCGCCGCCGACCGGACCCGCGCCCTCGGGCTCGCCACCATCGTCCTGGGTGCCCTCATGCTCCTGGCCGGAGCCGGGTCGGCAGCCGGCGCGCCCGAGGGTCCGGATCCGGTCGGGGTGTGGCCGCTGAGTCCCGTGCCCGCTGTCGTGGCGGCGTTCGACCCACCCGACTCGACCTACGGCGCGGGCCACCGGGGAGTCGACCTCGCGGGACGTGCCGGTCAAGCGGTCCGGGTGGCGCTGCCCGGCACGGTCACCTTCGCGGGCTCGCTCGCCGGTCGGGGCGTGGTCGTCGTCGACCACGGCACGACCCGCACGACCTACGAGCCGGTGACGGCCATCGCTGCGATCGGCGCGACCGTGGCTCGCGGCGAGCCGGTGGGCGTGCTCCAGCTCCCGGGGTCCCACTGCTTCCCACGCGCCTGCCTTCACTGGGGCTGGATCGAGGGCCAGACCTACCTCGACCCGTTGCGGCTGGTCGGCATGGGACCGGTCCGGCTGCTGCCGCTCGGGGGCCTGGGCCCCGCCGCCGCACCACTGCTCCGGACGACTGCCATGGCGGCCTTCTTCACGCCCGTCGTCGGTCTCGTGGCACTCCTGCAGGAGCTGCGCCACTGAGCTCCGGGCTCAGGCTCGCGGGTGTGCCTGCTGGTAGGCCCGGCGGAGGCGATCCGTGGTGACGTGCGTGTAGAGCTGGGTCGTGGCCAGCGAGGCGTGCCCCAACAGCTCCTGCACCGAGCGCAGGTCGGCGCCCCCCTCGAGGAGGTGGGTGGCCGCGGTGTGACGCAACCCGTGAGGGCCGATGTCGGGCGCCCCCGGCACCTGCGCGATTCGCTGGTGGACCAGGGTGCGGACCGCTCGAGGGTCGATCCTCTTGCCACGCGCCCCGAGGAAGAGGGCGGGACCCGAGCCTTCGACCTGCAGGTGCGGGCGTCCCTGGCGCTGCCAGAAGTCGATCGCCCGAGCGGCCGGTCGGCCGAACGGCACGGACCGCTCCTTGCGCCCCTTGCCGAAGACCCGGATGACGAAGCGGTCTCGGTCGACGTCGTCGATGTCGAGGCCGACGAGCTCACCGACGCGGATGCCCGTGGCATAGAGCAGCTCCAGCATCGCCACGTCCCTCAACCCGACGGGGCTGCCGTCGTCGGCCAGCTCTGCCGCGGCTGCGATCAGGTCGCTCGCCTCGTCGGCGCGCAGCACCGGCGGCAGCGACTTGTGGGCCTTGGGCGAGCCGAGTGACGCCCCGACGTCACCCGATGCCCGGCCCGTGCGCGCCAGCCAGGCCGTGAACACCCGAGCAGCAGTCGCCCGTCGCGCCAACGTGGTGCGGGACAGGCCCATCGTCTGCTGCTTGGCCAGCCAGCTGCGCAACGTGCGGAGGTCGACCTCGGTCACCTCGGTGCAGCCCAGTCGGGACGCGTGCTCGAGCAGCCCCGCGATGTCGGCCGTGTAGGCGCGGACGGTGTGGGGTGTGAGGTCCCGCTCGGAGACCAGGTGACGCTCGTAGTCGCCGAGGACGCGGGCCATGGGCTCGGGCAGCAGCGCGGCCCCCACCTCCGCTGGCTCCACGGGCGTCGGGTCGGCGGTCACCCCCTGACTCTAGGAACACGGTCGGCGGCATCGGCTCAGGCGCGCCCCAACAACCCGAGCCGCCATCCGACGCCGTCCTGCTCCACCAGCCCGTTCTTCTCGAGGTGGAGCAGCGCGGAGCGCACCTCGACGAGGCCGAGACCAGCCGTGCGAGCCACCGAGTCCGTCCCGACACCGGCGGCGACCGGCACCGCGTCGAGCACCTGGCGGTGGCGCAGGGTGAGACGGTCGCGCAGCGTGGGCGGCTGCTGCGTCTGCTCCGCGAGGTGCTCCCCCGCGCTGCTCACCATCTCGAGGACCTCCTGGGGGTTGGTCACCAAGGTGGCGACTCCGCGCCGGACGAGGTCGTGGCATCCCTGGGACTGGGCGCTGGTCACCGGGCCCGGGACGGCGAGGACCTGCCGGTTGAGGCGCTCGGCCCACGAAGCGGTGTTGAGGGCCCCGCTGCGCTGGGCGGCCTCGACGACCACCGCGCCACGCGACAGGGCGGCGATCAGCCGGTTACGCGCGAGGAACCGGATCCGCGTGGGGGCGCAGCCGGGCGGTGCCTCGGAGACCACGGCCCCGTGCCGCCCGATGTGGTCGATCAGCGCCTGATGGGCCACGGGGTAGGCGCGATCGGCACCGCAGGCGAGCACCGCGACGGTCGGCCCCTCCATCGCGATGGCGCCGCGATGGGCAGCCTGGTCGATGCCGAAGGCCGCTCCCGAGATGACCGGTGCACCGTGCCGGACCAGCACGGCCCCCATCTCACCCGCCACCTGCTCTCCGTAGGTGGTCGCCGAGCGAGAGCCGACCACGGCCACCGCAGCGCCGAGCTGATCGAGTCGCAGCGGACCCCTGACCCACAAGCCGATCGGCGGACCACCACGCTGGTGGAGCTCGGGGGCGTGCACCAGGTCATCGAGCTGTCGGGGCCACTCGGCGTCACCGGGCATGATGAACCGGATCCCGAGGCGGTCGGCCCGCTCGAGCTCTCGCGCCGGGTCGCAGGAGCCCAACCGGACTGCGAGGTCGTGGAGCATGCCCTGGGCGTCTCGGTCCCGCAGCAACGCCGTCTGGAAGTCCACTCCTCCGAACTCGGCGACGAGCCTGGTGAACCGGGAGTCCCCGGGCTCGGTCAGCCGGCTGAGGGCCACGCGGGCCAACCGCTCCTGATCGCTCATCCGGCCTGCTCCTCGTCCACGTCCACGACCGCGACCGCGACCGCGACCGAGAAGGCGACCTGACGGGCCAGCAGCGGGTCGCCCGACCTGAGCCGGAGGGCCGTCTCCACCTCCACCGTGCCGGGGCGCACGTTGACCCCGGCACGCACTGCGGCGAGGTCGGCGACCGTCATCGCGAGCCGGTGCACGCGCACCGCGCCACGGCTCGTGAGCCGACCGGCGAACACCTCGTCGTCGAGCAGGCGCTGCGCAGCGGGCGGCAACGGCCAGCGCTCCCGCAGCGCCGGCCCCGGGGCCTGGCCGTTGAGACGCCAGCTGCAGTCGGTGTAGCGGACGGCTTGCAGCCGACGCGCCACCTCGACCCGAGCCCGGATCTCGGCCGAGGTCTCCAGCAGGTCGAACCGGTCGCCCCGCTCGTGCGGCAGAGGCGGCTCGACGTGGCGGGTGATGTCGATCCGGTCGGAGACCGGCCCCTTGACCCGGGCCTGGTAGTCACGGCGCACCACCTCACGGCACTTGCACTTGTTGGTGCCCGCGGCGGGCCGGTAGTCGCCACAGGGACAGGGATTGCACGCCAGCACCACCATGCCCCGCGCCGGGAGGACGGCCGCCTCGCCGTGCCGGGCGATGGTGACGTCTCCGCTCTCCATGGGCTGGCGCAGCGCGTCGATCACGTCGGACCTGAACAGGGGGAACTCGTCGAGGAAGAGCACGCCGCCGTGGGCACGGCTGATCTCCCCCGGTCGCACCTGGCCCGAGCCGCCGCCGATCAGGCTGGCCTTGCTCGCATCGTGGTGCGGGGCGCGGAAGGGGGCCCGACGCACCATCCCCTGAGCCGCGTCGAGGGTCCCGCAGAGGGAGTGGATCGCGGTGAGCTCCAAGGACTCCTCGGGCGCCAGCTCCGGGATGATGGTCGGGATCCGCTCGGCGATGCTGGTCTTGCCCGACCCCTTGGGTCCGGACAGCATCACGTGGTGGCCGCCGGCGGCGGCGACCTCGACGGCGTACTTGGTCTCACGCAGCCCGTGCAGGTCGGCGAAGTCGACCTCCTCGAGGCGCTCCTCGCCGCGCCAGGACAGGAGTCGGCTGCCCGACATGGGCGCCACCGGCGGCGCCTCGGGCACCTCCTCCCCCGCGAGCTCGGCGGCGACCTGGGCCAGCGAGCGCATGCCGAGCACGGTCATCCCCGGCACCATCGACGCCTCCTGGGCGGACGGCTCGGGCACGAAGACCCGGGTCACGCCGCGGGCGGCCGCGGCCAACACCATGGGCAGCACCCCGGCGACGCAGCGCAACCGGCCATCGAGGGACACCTCGCCGATGAAGGCCGTGGACTCCAGCGCGTGGCGCGGCACCACGGTGTCGGCGGCCAGGACCGCGATGCAGATCGCGAGGTCGAAGTGGGTGCCCCGCTTGAGCAGGTCGGCCGGTGAGAGCAGCACCGTGATCCGCTTGGTCGCCGGCCACCGCAGGTCACTGTTGATGATCGCCATCCGGCACCGGTCGCGGGCCTCGTGGAGCGCCGGATCGGCGCGCCCGACGAGCGTCGTGCCGACAGCACCGGGCGACACGTCGGCCTGGACGTCGATGAGGTGCCCGACGGCGCCGTCGAGGCACACCGACCGAGCGGTGGCGAACGGCATCAGATCCCCCTCACGTGCTCGACCACGGCCGGCCCACGCACCGGTCTGAGCACCGCGACCAGGTCGATGCGCGTGTCGGGCGGTGCCACGCCGTGCTCCGCGGCCCAGCGCTCGGCCAGGAGCCCGAGGCGGTCACGCTTGTCAGGGCCCACCGCCTCGTGGGGCGTCCCGCAGGCGTCATTGCTGCGGGTCTTGACCTCGCAGACCACCAGCACGTGCCCCTCCCGGAGCACGAGGTCGACCTCACCCGCGTCGCACCGCCAGTTGCGGTCGAGCAGGACCAACCCCCGCTCGACGAGGTGGCGCGCCGCCACCGACTCTCCATAGGTGCCCAACGCCTGTCGGGCTGCTGCTGTCGTCGTCATCTCCAGACCTCCTGCGCCGAGGCTGCCCGGGGCCGGGGACGTCAGGGGCACGCCGTCGACGAGGCTGTGGAGAACGCGGTCGCCGACCTCCCTGTGGACGACTCGCGGGCCGCGCAGCGGCGCTGCGTCAGTCGACGAGCCGCACGATGCTCTGCTGGGCTTTCTGGTCGAACACGGTCGTGGCGGCCTGCTCGTCGATCGGGAGCGCTGCCTTGTTGAAGGTGAAGACCGTGAGCGTCTTCACGGAGTTGCCGTTGACCTCCAACCCGTTGGCAGGGCTCGCGGCCGCGGACTGGGTCTCGTCGGTGACGAACCCGGGCACGAAGTCGTAGATCGGCTGGAAGTCCTTCTGGGCGCGGTCGGTCGCATAGACGACCGGAAGCCACACGAAGCGCGGGGAGTCGACCACGCGCGGGTCGAGCATCGTGGCGTCCACCCCGGTCGCCTGGGCCAGCCGGTCGAGCGTCGCCCCGTTGCGCAGGAAGCAGGACAGCACGTCGTTGTTGACGGAGACACCGCCGACGCTGACGTCGGCGCGGCCGGAGCAGGTCGTGCGCGCACCGGGCAGCGACGCGTCGAGCCGACCGCGGACGCTGTCGACGCCTTGGACGAAGCCGTCCATGATCGCCGGGCCGTCGTTGCCGGTGTCCCCGACGATGCAGTTGCGGCCGTCGAGCGAGCTGGTGTCGGGCTGTGCCCCGGAGATGAAGCCTTGGCTGGTCCGGCCGCAGTCCTTGACCTCGTCACCAGGAGCGAAGGCGAAGGGCACCAGCTGGTGGTCGAGTCCGGACGCGATGTTGCGGGCCAGGCGGGTCTGGGTGGAGGAGCCTTCGCGCCGCGGAGAGTCCAGCTGGCCGAAGTTGCCGCGCGCCTGCCCGACGCATCCGACCGGGACGCTCGTCGGCGCCGCTGACGCGCTGGTCTGGGTCGCGGTCGGCGACGGCGACGGCGACGGCGAAGAGGGCGACGGTGTCGCCTGCACCTGCACGACCAACGAGGTGCTCGAGATCGTGAGGTCGCCAGTGCCCTTGTCGGCGAGCAGCGCGTAGGCCGTCCAGTCCCCCGCTGCGGCCGTGACCTCGGTGCCGACGGTGAACGGCGGCACCTGCAGCGCACCCCGGCCCGGACTCTGGGCCGCGTAGTCGATGTAGCGACTGCGGTCCGGCGAGTACAGGCGGATCGAGGCTCGGTCGGTGTTGTTCGGGATGTTGGAGATCTGGTAGCCCGAGATCTCGAAGGACGACCCGCTGGCCGCGGCGATCGGGCTGGCGCCGGTGAGGGTGTGGCCGCCGACCTCGATGTCGGGAGCAGCCCCGACCGGCGCCGCGGACGCCGTGGCCGTCGGGGTCGACGTCGAGCTGGGGCTGGTCGTCGGGGTCGATGACGCGGTCGGGGTGGGCGAGGGTGCCGGCGCGGACGTCGTGCTGCCTCCGCTGGTGTCGGCAAGCGCCGAGCCGTAGCCGCAGCCGTTGGGCAACCAGAACGGGATCATCTTCGACGCCGGGGGCAGCGCCGAGACGACTCGGACCGAGGCCGATCGTTGGACGCTGGTGCCGGTCGCTCCGATGATGCCGGCCAGCCCGAAGGCGACGTCCGCCTCGGGCGCGACCACCGTCATCTGGGCGCAGTCGACCAGGCAGCCGAGCCCCCGGCTGTCCTGGAAGATCACCTCCCCGTCGGCCGTCGCCCCGTTGGCGAGCGCGCCGGCTGTCACCGGGTCCTGCCCGACGACGACGTTCTCCTCGAGGTAGGACGCGACCTCCGCGAGGATGGTGCTCCTGTTGGTGTCGGTCATCGGCAGCAGGTGCCCGGCCGCCAGGGCGCTGATGTCGACCTGGCGCTGCACGGCGCGCTTGCGAGCCCATGCGTTGCCGAGGTCGACCGTCAGGGCGGCGCAGGTGAACATGACGACCACGAAGATCGCGATCATGATGGCCATCGCACCGCGGTCGTCGCGGCTGTGCCTCACAGGCAGGCCTGCGGCTGCTGGGGCACGAAGTCCACCCGAGTCTCCACGGTCGTCGTCACGCGCCCGTCGTCCACGAAGGGCAGGAAGGGAAGCTGCAGGTCGAAGCTGTCGAAGCTGACCTCGACCGTGACGGTGTCGCCGACCTGCACCCCGGAGGCGGTGGCCGTGGGATAGGTCCGGCGCACGGTCGCGCCCGCTCCGGTGCCCGTGAGCGAGTCGATGTCGCGGCGTACGGCGCTCTGGAAGGTCACGCAGGTGGCCGGGTCCCCCACGGCAGCCCGACGAGCGGCCGAGCGTGCGATGTCGCTGCCGCCCTGAACGGCCCAGAAGTACAGCCCGTACTGGATGATCCCGAAGACCAGCAGGAGCAGGAGCGGGAGCAGGAGGGCGAACTCGACGGCCGCCGCTCCCTGCTCTCCGCGTCCAGAACATCTCCGAGTACGACGTCCCACGCGCGCAGCCCTGCCCTTCCGAGGACCCCCGATGGTCCCCCTGCGGGGATGCTAGAACGCCCTAGTGTCCGCCGGTCGACCGAACCACTCGCAGCCGCTCGAGATGACTAGGAGAAATGACCGAAAGGACGACCCCGGTCCCTCAGTGGCGCAGCACGGGCACGTTGCACACCGCCTGCACGGCGTAGACGTCGGCACCCCCGACGCGGATCCCGAAGAGCGTGGCGACCGGGTTCACGAGCATGTTGTCGAGGTTGTAGGCGAAGGGACGAAGGGTCTTCTCGACGAATCCGTCCGGACCTGCCACCGCGGCCTGGAGCGCCTGGGTGATGGTGGACGTGAGCGAGGTGAGGGAGAGCCCCAGGGTCAGCAGGTCGAGGGCGCTGACCGAGAACACGAGGTCCTTGACTGTCACGGTGGGCACGGCGCTGGTCAGGAGGTTGGGATCGCCGCCCGTCTCGACGGGCACCGTGTCGTTGGGAGGCATCTTCAAGTTGGCAGTGCTGGCCGGGGCACCCGTCGGCGCCGCCATCGTGATGTCCGCCTTGGCAGTGATGTTCACGTTGCTCAGGATGCCGATCTTGAGCTTCCCGGAGAGCTCGATGGTCGCGCGGAGGGAGTAGTCCACGGCTCCCGACGTGACGTCGACGCTGAACGTGTGGGGGTCCGCAAGGGTGCCGGCACCGCAGTGCACCTTCGGCGTGGCGCTCAGGCGGCCCGTGGCGTTGCCCAGGCTGACCGTGATGCCGCCCTCCGCCTTGGCCGTCTGGAGCGTCCCGTCGAGCAACGCCGTGGTGATGTTGATGCTCGGGGTGTTCAGGAACTTGACCGTCGCGTCGGTCCGGACCTGGCTCGTCTCGGCGACGGAGGTGGCGCTGCCGGGCGCACCGCACGCGAGCTGCGGCCCCTGCTGCACGTAGAGGTAGCCGTCGACGTCCCCTACCCCTGGCACACCGGCTTGGATGTTGGGGATCTCGATCGCGTGCTCCCCGTTGGCCACCATCAGGGTCCCGGCCAGGATGTCGAGCACGCTGAAGTTGGTCTTCAGGGCGGCAGCGTCCGTCGGCGAGATGCTGAGTGCGTCGCCCACACGGACGATGGGGGTGGCGGATGCGAGGGCAAGGAAGGACGAGAGCGCCTGCACAGCCGCCGTGTTGCCGCCGGGTTCCTTCTTCAGGGCATCGATCGTCGCGTTGACCAGGTTGGCATAGCCGACGGAGCCGGTCAGGAGCTGGTCGGCGCTGCCGATCCGGGGATCGGCAGCGAGCTGCGCCAGGGTCAGGTCGGCTGCCGCGATCTGCTGATAGCTCAACACGCTCAGGTTGAGGTCGAGGAAGTCGTTGAGCTGGCTCAGGACCGCGGAGTCACCGGACCGGACGGCAGCGACGTAGGACCCCAAGCGGTAGCACGCGGTGGACGACGCCTCTGCCACGGCACTGCGGCTCGCGGCCCCGGACCCCGGGGCGAAAGCGAAGTCCACGGAGCCCTGCGCATCGATGAGGACACCGTCCGGGATGCCCCCGTCAGCCACCTCCTCCACGGCACCTGACGGCAGCTTCCTGGGAACCTGCTCCCCGTTGGTCCCAGTGACGACGTAGACCAACGTGGCTGTCACGGACGTGACGCTGCCCAACGAGGTCGAGTTGCGGGCCACGCTGGCGGCCACGGTCGCCTGGAGCGACGGCTCCGTGAGGGATCCCGCCCGGATCTCACCGGCCTTCCGGCCGTCGAGGAGGCGGGCGGCGTCGAGCGCGACGACGTCGGCAAGCGCCTGCATGTCGCTGCGTACGACGCGCTGCATGCCCAGGTCGACGGCGAAGGCAGCAACGGCGACGAGCACCGCGACGGCCGCGGCGGTCAGGACCGCCACTCCTCCCTGCTCGTCACGCCGACGCATCAGCTGACCTCGGAGACGGCCGTGTAGCTGATGGTCTCCGGCATCACGAGACCCAGCCCCAGGAAGACGGGCTTGCTCGGGTCGGCCTTGTAGCGGTGCGTCACCGTCACCGAGACGCAGGTGCACGTCGTGGGGAAGGTCACAGTGCAGGTCAGGTAGGTGGTCCCGCAGCTCACGCCGACGGCGGCCCCCACCGCCGATGTGGCCAGGGCCTGACGGTTGGCGGAGATCGGAGCGACGGCGGCGGCCCGGGCACCCTCCGCGGCCGCCTGGCTCAGCGACTGCCGGAAGCTCAGCATGTAGCCGTAGGTGATGATGCCCATCAGCAGCAGCATGAGCAGCGGCGCTACCAGGGCGAACTCGAGGGCTGCGGCACCGCGCTCGCGGCGAGGGTCGCGACGTCGAGACATCGGCTCCGACACGTCCTTGCTCTCCCTTAGGTGGCCCCCACGATCTACCCCGCTTCCCACGGTAGGTCCGACCAGCCCCCCTGGCCCGCACTCCTGTGGAGGTTGAGCAGGGATGACTAGGAGAAATGGCCGATCGGTGGAGCGTGGATCAGCCGCGCAGGGCCGGCTCGGCGCAGAGCGGGCGCGGGAGCCCGAAGACGTCGGCGCTGCCGAGCCTGACCCCCAACGCGTCGATCAGAGGCAGGACCAGGGCGGAGTTGAGCTGCGTCGTGAGGGACGAGGTGATCGTCATCGCTGCGTTGACGACGGTCGCGAGCGAGCCACCCAGGGGCAAGGGGATCCCGAGCAGGGTGGCGGTGACCGTCGTGCCCCCCGGGCTCAGGGAGACCGCGCCGGGCGCCAGGCCCACGCCGGCCGAGCCTGCAGGATGGGCGGTCGCGTAGGAGGGCAGCGTCGGGAACTCCATGGCGACGGTCGTCCCCGCGGCGGACGAGGTCGCGTTGAGCGTCGCCGGGATCCGGATGTCGAGCCCCACCAGCACCAGTCCCCCCAGGAGCCCGAGCGGCAGCTGCATCTGGGCACCCAGCCGGATGGACAGGCTGCCGGTGATGGTGACCAGCCCGGGCGTCGCCAGGACCGACATGGAGTCGGGGTCCGCGACGTCAGGAGTGCCGCAGTCCGCGGCCGTCAGCACCCCCGTGGCGCTGGCGGCGGTCACCTTGAGGTCGGTGATCGTGACGCTCGTGGAGCTGACCGTGAGCCCGACACCGGAGACGCCGGGGAGGGAGGCGATCGTCCCGTCGAGGTCGGTCGACACCTGCTGGGTCGTCGCGGTGGCCGACTGCACCCGCCCGCACCCGGCCTGCGCGGCCTGCCCCACACGCACGCTGCCGGTGAGCGAGACCAACGGAAGCGAGATCCCGAGCGTCGGCACCTCGACGAACGACTGGCCGTCGGACACCGTGGCGGAGCCGTAGAGCAGGTCGAGGGCGTTGAACGACGCAGCAGCGGCTGCGCCGTTGCCCTGGTCGAGGTTGACCAGGTCGCCGAGGTCGACCTCGGCCACGGGCCCCACGGCGAGGGCGAACGCCTCGAACAGGTCGGCCTGGGCCGTGTCGCCCTGGTTGGTCAGCACCACGGCGGCAGCGTCGTAGAAGTCTGCGAGGTTCACGTCGGTGGACAGGAGCTCGTCGACCGTGCCGGCGCCGAGGGACGGGACACCCACGAGGTCGAGCAACGACAGTGAAGCGTTCGCCAGGCCTTGGTAGCCGGCCAACGTCAAGCTGACGGGGGTCCCGAGCGCCTCCCCGAGGATCGCGTTGAGCAGCAGCGAGCGCTTGGTGTCGAGCCCGACGCCCACGGCGCCGAGCTTGAAGCAGGCGCCCGAGTCGGTGTTGGCCACAGCGGTGCGGACCGCGCCCCCGCTGCCGGGGACGAACGCGAAGCCCACACTGGTGGCCGCGGTGACGCGCAGCGCGGTCGGCACCACCGCGGGCGCGACAGAGGCGGTGAAGGCTCCGGCAGGGCTGAGGGTGCCGAGCTCGACGCTGAGCTGTGGGACGTCACCGACGTTGCACACCTGGCGGTTGCTCGCCGGGCCGCAGAGCTTGTTGCGCACCAGGCTGGCTTGCGCCAGGCCCGGCATCAGCGGGGTGAGGTCAGCGATCGTCCGCTGGCCGTCCAGCTCACGCACCAGGTCGAGGGCGACCACGTCGGCCAGGGACTGCATGTCCCGCCGCGCCACTCGCTGCATGCCCAGGTCGACCGCGAAGGCTGCGATCACGACGAGGACCATCGAGATCACGCCGACGATGACCGCGACGGCGCCACGCTCGTCGCGGCTCCTGGTCAACTGACCCTCGCCTGCGCCGAGTACGTGAGCACCGACGGCATCACGTAGCCCACGCCGGGGAACGACGGGACGATCGGGTGGTCGCGGTAGTCGTAGGAGAGCGTCACCGTCACGCACTCGACGCCGGTGGCGGCAGGGGTGCAGGGACCGGGAGCCGTGACCGTGCACGTGCCGACCGTGACTGCCCCCTTGCGCAGTGAGCCACCGACACAGGTGGCGCCGAAGCTGTCGAGCGCACCGTCGATGGCGTCGTAGCCGGCATCCTGCTTGTCGGTCTCGACGAACGTCACGGCCGCCGCTCGAGCGCCCTCGGCGGCCGCCTGGCTGAGCGTCTGGCGGAAGCTGAGCATCACGCCGTAGCTGATGATGCCGAAGAGCAGGAGCAGCAGGAGGGGAACGACGAGGGCGAACTCGACGGCTGAGGCGCCGTCGTCGGAGCGGCGCCGCAGGCGCATCCCTCGACCGACCATGTCTCCCACCCCCCGCGAGGACAACGGGGAGGACCCCATGCCTTCCCCAGATCAGGGTAGAGCGTCAGGGGGTGGACCTACCCAGGGTTCCAGGATTTCCCGATCTCGGCAGGTGGATGCCCCGGGAGGTATCTGCCCAGGTCAGGGCTTCGGAGGGTCGATCTCGGACTGGTTGAGCTCCTCGACGTTGACGTCCTTGAAGGTCAGGACCTTGACGTTCTTGGCGAAGCGCGCAGGGCGGTACATGTCCCAGACCCAGGCGTCGCTCATCGACACCTCGAAGAAGACGTCGCCGGCCTCGGTGCGGGCCTTCACGTCGACCTGGTTGCACAGGTAGAAGCGACGGTCGGTCTCGACGACGTACTTGAAGATGCCGACGACGTCGCGGTACTCGCGGTAGAGGGTGAGCTCCTGCTCGGTCTCGTACTTCTCGAGCTCCTCGGCGCTCATCAGGTCTCCTGCGGGTCGTCGGGGCGTCGGTGCCGGACGGGCGTTCCCACGGCACTGGCATCGTAGACGTGTGAGGGTCACTGAAGGCGGCGCGGCACGAGGGACACCCCGACCGATCGTGGGCCAGGGGCCGCCACTGCCGTCACGGCAGATCATGAGTCAGTGGTGGCGCGACATCAGCTTCCTGCACTGGCGCGTCGACCCCGACCTCCTGGCGCCCCAGCTGCCCGACGGCGTCCGCCCCGACCTGTACGACGGCAGCGGCTGGGTCGGGCTCATCCCGTTCCGCATGGTCGGTGCCGGGGTCGGCCACGGGCCGGCCGTGCCCTGGCTCGGGACGTTCCTCGAGACCAACGTGCGCTACTACACGATCGACGACGCCGGCCGCCGTGGCGTGGTCTTCGCGTCGCTGGAGGCCGAGCGGCTGGCCGTGGTCGCGGGGGCCAACGCCTCCTTCGGGGTGCCCTACCAGTGGGCGCGGATGTCGTGCAGTCCCCCGGCCATGCCGGCGGACCCCGAGGGGCTCCGGATGACCTACGACAGCCGTCGTCGCAGCCTGGCGCGCCCGCACAGCCACCTCGAGGTCGAGGTCGGTGCCCCCTTGGACGAGCCGGCCGGGCTCGAGCTGTTCCTCACCGCGCGCTTCGGGCTGCACACGCGTCGCTTCGGCCGCAGCTGGTGGATCCCCAACACCCACGCCCCGTGGCCGCTGCGCCATGCCCGGGCCCTGCGCGTGGACGACCAGCTGGTGACAGCCGCCGGTCTCCCGGGGGTCACCGACCGCGCGCCCGACTCGGTGCTGTTCTCCTCGGGTGTGCAGACGGTCTTCGGGCTACCGCAACGGCTCTGACAACCCGGCCGCACGTCGTACGTTGACGAAGCGCATGCGGTGCACCGGCGACGGGCCGTGCTCGGTCAGCGCCGCGGTGTGCGTCTCGGTGATGTAGCCCTTGTGCGTCTTGAAGTCGTACGCCGGCCACTCGCCGTCGAGGTCCGTCATCAGGCGGTCACGGGTCACCTTGGCGAGGACCGAGGCGGCCGCGATGCACGCGGCGACCCGGTCACCCTTCCAGACCGCGAGCCCGGGGACCCCGAGCCCGTCGACGGGGAAGCCGTCGGTCAGGACGTAGGCCGGCGGCACGTCGAGCAGCGCGACGGCTCGCCGCAGCGCCTCGATGTTGGCGACGTGCATCCCGAGCCGATCGCACTCGTCGTGCTCCACGACGACCACCGCCCACGACGAGGCGCGCCGGACGATCTGCTCGTAGCAGCGCTCCCGGGCCTTCTCGGTGAGCAGCTTGGAGTCGGCCAGCCCCGGGATGATCCCCGCCTTGCCGGGAGGCAGGATCGCGGCTCCCGCGACCAGAGGGCCCGCACAGGCACCCCGCCCGGCCTCGTCGACCCCCGCGATCGGCTCGATGCCGTGGCGGCGCAGCGCGCGCTCGTAGCCGTAGAGCCCGGCGTCGCGACGCACGGTGAGACCTCGGGGCAGGTCACTCACGAGCGCTCAGTCTGCGGCGGGGGCTGCAGCGGGCTCGGGCACGTCCGCGAACGTCTCGGGCCGGTCGAGCCAGTCGAAGCGGTCGCGCGGCCAGACCAGCACGAAGACCTTGCCGACCACGAGGTCGGTGGACACGTAGGGACTGTCGGTGCAGTCGGTCTCCGCCTCGGTGCACAGGTGCACGGTCGAGTCGGCCGAGTGGGCGCGGTTGTCGCCCATCACGAAGATGTGGCCCTCGGGCACGGGGCCGGCGGTCCAGTCGCAGTTGCCCGTCATCGGGCCCTTGCACTTGATGCCGACCTCGGCGGGGACGTAGTCGTCCTCCTCGAGCGGCTCGCCGTTGACCAGGATCCGCCCCTCCTCGTCGCAGCACTCGATGACGTCGCCCTCGACCCCGATGACGCGCTTCACCAGGTGGCCGCCGGTCGGGTAGAGCCCGATCTTGGCCAGCGCGCTCGTGAAGGCGTTGGTGGGGCCGGTGTCCTCGGCGGCGCCGAGCCAGCCACCCGGGTCCTCGAAGACGACGACGTCGCCGCGCGAGGGCGAGCCGCCGAACCAGTAGGACGGCTTCTGCACCAGGATCCGGTCGTTCTTGACCAGGCCCGGCTCCATGGACTCCGACGGGATGTAGAAGGCCTGGACGAACAGCGCCTTGATGAGGATCGCGAGCACCAGGGCGACGCCGAGCAGCAGGATCGTCTCCTGCCAGATCGGCAGGTTCTTGCGCTTGCGCTTCGGCTTCTTGCCATCGCCGGCTGCCTCGGTGGGCTCGGAGACGACAGTGCGCGCGACCCCTGACTCGTCAGCGGCGGCCGGGTCGGAATCACCCTCCGGAGAGGGGTCGACGGGCTCGTTGCCGCGGGAGTCGGGGGTCACGCGCAGAGTCTAGGCAAGCGTCGTTCGAGAAGAGCCGGAGGCTCAGAACTCGCGACGCTCCTTGATCTTGGCAGCCTTGCCGCGCAGGTTGCGCAGGTAGTAGAGCTTGGCGCGACGCACGTCACCGCGGGTGACGACCTCGACCATCTCGAAGATCGGGGAGTGCAGCGGGAAGGTGCGCTCGACGCCGACGCCGAAGGAGACCTTGCGGACGGTGAAGGTGCGGCCGATGCCGGCGCCGTGGATGCGGATGACGACACCCTGGAAGATCTGGACGCGGGCACGGTTGCCCTCGACGACCTTCACGTGGACCTTGATGGTGTCACCGGCGCGGAAGGCCGGGACGTCGTCGCGCTTGGCGGCGTTGCCGAGCTCGGCAATGAGGTTGGTCATGATTTCTCCTCGCGAGTGCCACAGGTCAGGCGCGGTATCGGATGGGTTCTGCGGTGTGGACCAGACGTGTGGCCGGCGGCGCGAGGCTCCCCCTGTGGCAGGAACCTGACGCAGACCCTCCGGGTGTGCTTCGGAGCGGACCTTCGGCCGACTGGACCGGGGGTCGAGTTTGCCACACCGCCGGGTCCCGGCCGAAATCAGCGTCTCGGCTTGGTCAGCACCACCGCGAGGGGCGGGGACGGCAGGTCGGGACGCAGCCGGAAGCCGGCCTTCTTGTACATCCGCAGGTTGTCGACGCTGCGCTCCCCCGTGAACAGCGCGTACGACGTCGCGGCGCTCGGCGCGATCGCCTGCACGTGCTCCAGCAGGTGCCGCCCGAGCCCGCGACCCTGGAGGTCGGGGGCGACCATGATCCGCCCGATGTCCCACACCGCCCCGTCGAGCCGCCCGCGCGCAGCACCCACCAGCCGACCGTGGGAGCGCACGACCACGGTGGTCCAGTCCGCGAGTCCGGCCACCACGTCGTCGAGGGACTCGTGCAGGGCCGGGATCCCGGCGACGCTGTCGTTGGCGATCGCCTCCTGCAGCCAACAGGCGCGCTGCAGGGTGAGCAGCTCCCCCGCGTCGCCGCGCGTCGCGGGCACGACCTCCCACCCGCCGTCGCCGGCCACCGCGTCGGGTCGGAGCAGGTCCGGCCGGCGCTCCGTCGTACGACGCTCGGCCTGGTCGTGGCGCCAGCGGGCGATGCGCGCGTGGTCACCCGAGAGGAGCACGTCGGGCACGTCCAGGCCGCGCCAGCTCGCGGGCTTGGTGAAGACGGGGTACTCCAGCAGGCCGTCCTCGTGCGACTCCTCGACGAGGGACTCGGCGTTGCCCATGAAGCCGGGCAGAAGGCGGACGACGGCCTCGGTGATCGCCAGCGCGGCGACCTCTCCCCCGTTGAGCACGTAGTCGCCGATGGAGACCTCACGCACCTCGGCGCGGGCCGCCGCGTGCTCGAGCACCCGCTGGTCGATGCCTTCGTAGCGACCGCACGCGAAGACCAGCCGCTCGCGCGTCGCGAGGTCGCGGGCCAGCGCCTGGCTGAACGGCTCTCCCGACGGCGTGGTGAACACGATCGTGGCACCGTCGAGGTCGAGCTCGTCGAAGGCGACGCCCCAGGGCTCGGGCTTCATCACCATGCCGGCGCCGCCGCCGTAGGGCGTGTCGTCGACGGTGTGGTGGCGGTCGGTGGCCCAGGAGCGCAGGTCGTGGACGTGGACGTCGATCAAGCCCTTGTCGCGGGCCTTGCCGGGCAGCGAGAGCGCCAGCGGGGCGAAGTAGTCGGGGAAGATCGTGAGGTAGTCGAGCCTCACGACTCGTCGTCCTCGAGGGGGGTCACCAGTCCCGGCCGGTCGGCGACCACGATGCGCCCGCCGGCGACGTCGACCTCGGGCACCAGCGCCTTCACGAAGGGCACCAGCCCGTCGCGGCCGTCGGGGGTGCGCACGGTCAGCAGGTCCTGGGCACCGCCGTGGGCGACGGCGCTGACCGTCCCGAGCTCGCGCCCCTCGAGGTCGAAGGCGGTGAGACCGATCAGCTGGTGGTCGTAGTACTCGTCGGGGTCCTCGGGCGTCTCGTCGGCGTCGACGTTGGCGCGCAGCAGGACACCCCGGGCGGTCTCGGCGGCCGTGCGGTCGGCCAGCTCCTCGAAGGTCACCAGCAGCGTCTGCTGGTGCCACCGGGCCCGGGTGACGGTCAGCGTGCGGTGCGGGAAGGCCGAGCCCTTCGGGGGCTGCACGTCGAGGACGGCGCCCGGGGCGAAGCGCCGGTCCGGCTCGTCGCTGCGCAGGTCGAGGGTGACCTCGCCGCGGATGCCGTGGGGCTTGCCGATCCGTCCGACCACGAGCTCGATCTGCTGCACGGCCTCAGGGTAGGGCCAGCGGACCGTGGGGAGGAAAAGCAGACCGGGCGCCCTCCCGCAGGAGGACGCCCGGTCCGTGGAGCGTGGTGCTGTGTGCGTCGCCGTCAGCGGCGGCGGTCCACGTCGACGAAGTCGATGCGGGCGCCGTTCTTGCCCGCGAGCGCACCGATCACGGTGCGGAACGCGGACGCCGTGCGGCCGCCGCGACCGATCACCTTGCCGAGGTCGTCGGGGTGGACCCGGACCTCGAGGATCGAGCCGCGGCGCAGCTGCTTGTCTCGAACGACGACGTCATCGGGGTTGTCGACGACACCACGGACGAGGTGCTCGAGAGCATCGGCGAGCATCGGGCTCAGGCCTTCGACTCGTCGCCCTCGGTGGCCTCGGCCTCAGCCGCCACCTCCGGGGTCTCGTCGGCGGGGGCCGCGGGGGCCTCCTCGGCGGGAGCCTCAGCAGCGGGGGCCTCGGCAGCAGCCTCGGGCTCCTCGGCCTTGGCGGCCTTCTTCTTCTCGGTCTTCTTGGTCACGGCGTCGCCCTTGGGCTCGCTCGCCGCTTCCTTGAGAGCCTCGTTGAAGATCTCCTGCTTGTCGCGCTTGGGCTCGGCGACCTTGAGGGTGCCCTCGGTGCCGTCGATGCCCTTGTGCTTCTGCCAGTCGCCGGTGATCTTGAGGATCTTGGCGACGGCCTCGGTCGGCTGCGCGCCGACTCCGAGCCAGTAGACCGCCCGGTCGGACACGACGCTGATGTAGCTCGGGTCCTCCTTGGGGTGGTACTTGCCGATCTCCTCGATGACCTTGCCGTCGCGCTTCTTGCGCGAGTCGACGATGACGATGCGGTACTGCGGCACCCGGACCTTGCCCAGGCGCTTCAAACGGATCTTGACGGCCACGGTTGTGGTGTCTCCTTGAGTTCAGTGGTGGGTGAAGGAATCGGGGTCCGGGTGGGGAACACGCGGGCCGGTCCTTCGATGGGCTCTGCGACGGCCGGGTGAGAGGGTCCGCCCGCGCAGGACTCAGCCGGTGATTGTGCCAGAGTCGCGCGAGGTCTGATAAATCGGGCAGGGTGGGTGGATGACCCAGCCCCCGCAACCACCCTATGGCGGTCAGCAGCCCTACGTCGCTCCCCCGCCTCCGCCGCGACGCCGCCGGCCGAGCGGGTGGTGGTTCGCGCTCGGGGGCGCGATGGTCGTGGGCGCGATCGTGGCGTTCATCGGGCTGCTCGTGTGGACGCTGACGGGCTTCATGGACGTCGACGCCCGCATCACCGCCGACGACACGCCCCAGAGCGTCGTCGTCGACACCGAGTCGGACGTGCTGCTGTGGGCCGACCCGAGCGCTCCCGACCTCGACTGCGTGGTGGTCGACACCTCGACGGGGTCGGAGGTGCGTGGTCGCTCCCCCGGCGGCTCGTTCACCCGCAGCCTCGACGGACGCGAGTGGGAGGGCGTCGCCCGCTACGACGCCGGCTCCGGGCGACTCGAGGTCACCTGCCCCGCCGCCCTCGGCGAGGTCGAGGTCGGACCGGCGCCGGCCATCGGCAGCTTCGTCGGCGGCATCTTCGCCACCATCCTGGTCCCGCTCGTCCTCGGCGGGCTCGGCCTGGTGGTCCTGATCGTCACCGGCGTGCTCTTCGCCACCGGTCGCCCGCGCCGCGAGGCATAAGCCCTACGCCGGGGTCAGGCGACGACCCGACCCCGCAGGACCACGCACCGCGGCTCGAGCAGCGCGGTGAGGTCGCCGAGCGGGTCGCGGTCGTAGACCACGAAGTCGGCCGAGGCGCCCTCGACGAGGTTGTCGAAGCCCAGCCACTCACGTCCTCGCCAGGAGGCGGCGCCGAGGGCGTACGACGCCGGCAGGCCGAGCCCGGCCATCGCGATGACCTCCCCGGCCAGGTTGCCGTGGCGAGCGACACCGCCGCCGTCGGACCCGGCGTAGAGGCTGACGCCGGCCTCGTAGGCCGCCATGATCGTGTCGCGACGACGCGCGAAGAGGTCGGTCATGGTCGCGGCGTAGTCGGGGAACTTCTCCGCCCCTGCCTCGGCGTAGTCGGGGAACTTGTCCAGCTGCATCACGGTCGGCACCAGCGCGACGCCGCGCTCGGCCATCGTCTCGACCAGGTCGACGCTGAGCCCGGTGCCGTGCTCGATGCAGTCGATGCCGGCCTCGAGCAGCCCCGGCAGGACGTCGCGACCGAAGCAGTGGGCCGTCACCTTCGCGCCGTGCTCGTGCGCCGCCGCGATCGCCTCGGCGAAGGCCGCGGCCGGGAACGACGGCGCCAGGTCGCCCTCATCGCGCGAGATCCAGTCGCCGACGAGCTTGACCCAGCCGTCACCACGCTGCGCCTCTCGTACGACGTGCGCGGTGAGGTCCTCGGGCTCCACCTCGTGCGCGTAGTGGCGGATGTAGCGACGTGTGCGGGCGATGTGGCGACCGGCCCGGACCAGCCGCGGCAGGTCGTCGCGCTCGTGGATCCACGCGGTCTCGGCCGCGGAGCCGCAGTCGCGGATCAGCAGCGCGCCGGCGTCGCGGTCGAGGATGGCCTGCCCCTCGGTCGCCTCGTCGTCGACGGCACCGTGGTCGTCGAGCCCGAGGTGGCAGTGGGCGTCGACCAGGCCCGGGACGATCCAGCCCTCGGCCTCGGTCTCGGCGCCGGCGACCGGCTCGTAGGTGACCCGCCCCTCGACGACGTAGAGGTCACGCGCCTCGCCGTCGGGCAGGACGGGACCACGGAAGCGCAGGGCTGTCGGAGCACTCATGGGGCGACGCTATCTGCTCGCTCGCGTCGCGCCCGGGAGGAGTCAGTCCAGGTGGTCCAGGAGCCACGTCGGGGTCATGATCATCGCGCCCCACCGCTCGACACGACCCATCAGGATCCGGTCGGCGGTCACCACGAAGACCCGGTGTCCGGCCTCGGAGGCCGCCTTGGCCTCCGCCACGATCGTGTCGTCGCCGTTGCCCTTGGCGTGCACGGTGCGCACGTGCGCGTCCTTGCCGGGGCGCACCCCGCCTTTGGCCGCGCCCTCCAGCACCAGCACGACCCGGTCCTGCGGCACGTCGGCCACCATCAGCTGCAGGTGCAGCCGCGTCGCCGCACCCGCGCGGTCCTTCCACCAGCCGTCGGGCCGGGCGCCGACCACGTTGGCGCCGTCGACGACGAGGACCGTGCCCATGTCTGATCCGACTCCCCGCTGTGCGTCCGGCAGCCTATTTCAGGAACTTCGAGAAGTCCTTGGGCAGGTTGAGGTTGGCGGCGGCCGCCTCGTAGTCGATGTCTTCCTTGGGCGTGCCGAAGGGGTTGGCGGCGGCAGCGGCGGCCTTCTCCTTGGCTGCGGCAGCCTCCTGGGCGGCCTTGGCCGGGTTGCCGGACTTCTTGGCGCCCTTGCCCTTCTTGGCCACGGCCTTCGGCTTGCCGCGCTTGCCGGCACCGGGCATCCCGGGCATGCCCGGCATGCCGGGCATCCCGCCGCCACGCGCCATCTGCATCATCATCTTGCGGGCCTCGAAGAACCGGTCGACGAGCTGGTTGACGTCGGAGACCATGCGTCCCGAGCCCTTGGCGATGCGGGCGCGGCGCGAGCCGTCGATCATCTTGGGGTTGGCGCGCTCGGCCGGCGTCATCGACTGGATGATCGCCTGGATCCGGTCGATCTCACGCTCGTCGAAGTTCTCCAGCTGCTCACGGAACTGGCCCATCCCGGGCAGCATCCCCATGATCTTGGACATCGAGCCGAGCTTGCGGACCTGCTGCATCTGCTCGAGGAAGTCGTCGAGGGTGAACTCGCCGCCCTGGCCGCTGAGCTTGGCGGCCGCCTTCATGGCCTGCTCCTGGTCGAAGGTCTTCTCGGCCTGCTCGATCAGGGTCATCATGTCGCCCATGTCGAGGATGCGCGACGCCATGCGGTCGGGGTGGAAGAGGTCGAAGTCGGTCAGCTTCTCGCCGTTGGAGGCGAACATGACCGGGCGACCGGTGATCGAGGCGATCGACAGGGCCGCACCACCGCGGGCGTCACCGTCGAGCTTGGTGAGCACGACGCCGTCGTAGCCGACGCCGTCGAGGAAGGCCTGGGCCGTGACGACGGCGTCCTGACCGATCATCGCGTCGACGACGAAGAGCACCTCGTCGGGGTTGACCGCGTCACGGATGTCGGAGGCCTGCTGCATCAGCTCGGCGTCCACGCCGAGACGACCGGCGGTGTCGACGATCACGACGTCGTAGAGCTTGCGCTTGGCCTCCTCGATCGACGCCCGGGCGACGGAGACCGGGTCGCCGACGCCGTTGCCGGCCTCGGGGGCGAAGACGGGGACGCCGACACGCTCGCCGTTGACCTGGAGCTGCTTGACCGCGTTGGGACGCTGGAGGTCGCACGCCACGAGGACCGGGGACTTGCCCTGCTCCTTGAGCCACAGCGCGAGCTTGGCCGCCAGGGTCGTCTTGCCGGCGCCCTGGAGGCCGGCGAGCATGATGACGGTCGGGCCGGACTTGGCGTAGCGCAGCCGGCGCGTCTCGCCGCCGAGGATGGAGACGAGCTCCTCGTTGACGATCTTGATGATCTGCTGGGCCGGGTTGAGCGCCCCGCTGACCTCCTCGCCACGTGCCCGGTCCTTGACCGCGCCGACGAACTCCTTGACGACGGGCAGCGCCACGTCGGCCTCGAGCAGCGCGATGCGGATCTCGCGCGCGGTGGCGTCGATGTCGGCTTCGGAGAGCCGGCCCTTGCCGCGCAGGTTCTTGAAGGTGTCGGCGAGCCGGTCGGAAAGGGTGGCAAACACGGAAGTGACGTCCTAGGGCAGGCGATTCGATGGGTCTGGTGGCGGGCACCAGCCTAACGCCGGGGCCTCGGCCGGCTGGTCACGCGGTCGCGGCTGGGCCCGTCAGCGCCTCGCGCACGGCGTGCGCCGCCTCGGCGGCCCGCGTCTCCGAGAGCACCCCGGCCGAGGGCTCCTGGAGGTAGAACACGTCCACCGCCTGCGGCCCGAGGGTGTCGAGGTGCGCCGAGCGGACCGCCACGTCGAGCCGGGCCAGGGCCGCGCAGACGAGGTAGACGACTCCCGGCCGGTCGGCGGTGCGCACCTCGAGGACGGTGGCCAGGTCGCTGGCCTCGGGTCGTACGACGACCGTGGGCGCGAGCTCGGCGCCTGCCGCGGGGCGCAGCCGGTGCGACGCGTCGAGCCGGCCGTCGACGATCGCGTCGTACTTCTGTCGCAGGATCGCGGGGTCCAGGTCCTCGGCGGCGACCTCCCAGACCGACACGCCGTAGTCACCCTGCGCCCAGACGCGCGCGGCTCGCACCGCGGTGCGCTGAAGGGCGAACATCGCAGCGAAGTCGGCGAGCAGTCCCACGCGGTCGACGGCGATCGTGGTCACGCGCGAGCCGTGCTCGACCGGCTCGACGGAGATGTGGACGCTGTCGGCGCGCAGGTCGCCCGGGATCGGGACGTCGTCGCTCTGGATCGGCGGCAGGGCCGCGCCGGTGCCGAGGGCGGCGTGCGCGCGCCGGGCCAGGTCGAGGATGAGGCCGGAGCGCCACGAGGACCAGGCCTTGGGCGAGGTGGCCTTGGCGTCGGCCTCGGTGAGGGCGCCCAGCAGGGAGACCGCCTCGACCGTCCTCAGCCGCGACGTCACCAGCTCGACGGTCGCAGGGTCGTCGGGGTCGCGTGTCGTCGCGGTCTCGGCGAGGAGCAGGTGCCAGCGGACGAGCAGCGCGATCAGCTCGACGCACTCGGGCGCGAAGCCCATCCGGGTCGCGATGGCGCGTGCGATCGGCTCCCCCGCCACGCTGTGCTCGGTCAGCCCGCCCTTGCCGATGTCGTGGAGCAGCGCGCTGACCATCAGCACGTCGGGTCGCGCCACGCCCCGGATCAGCGACGATGCCTCGATCGCGGTCTCGATGACGTGGCGGTCGACGGTGAAGCGGTGGATGACCGACGCGTGCGGGAGCAGGCGCACCCGCTCCCACTCGGGCAGGAAGCCGCTCAGGGCACCGGTCTCCTCGAGCGTCTCCCACACGCCCAGCAGGCTGCGCCCGGAGGCCAGGAGCCGCACCAGGAGCTGGCGTGCCTCGGCCGGCCAAGGGTCCGGCAACGGCGAGCACTCCCGCACCAGTCGCGCCGCCGTCGCCGGCGCCAGCACCGCGTCGCGCTCGGCGGCCGCCACGGCAGCGCGCAGGAGCAGGACGGGGTCGTCGGCCGGGCGCGCCTTCTTGTCCAGCACGATCTCGCCCGAGGAGAGGGCGACGCCGGCAGCCACGGGCTCCAGCGAGGGGCGGCGCGCCCCGACGGCCGCGGGACGCGCGAGCACGGCGTCGACGCGACGCCAGGCGAGGCGTGAGAGGTGGGTGAGCCGGCGACCGAGCTCACGCACGTGCACCTGGGCGGCGCGCTCGTCGGGCAGGCCGAGGCCCTGCGCCAGGTCGGCCCACATCTCGGGAGTGATCCGCTCGGTCGCCCGCCCGGCCGTGCCGTGCACGACGTCGCGCACGTCGAGCAGCGCGAGGCGGCAGCGCTCGAGGTCGGCGTGGGGCACGTCGACCAGCCAGGTCGCCACCATGCCCCGCAGGACCGTGGCATCGCGCAGCCCGCCCTCGGACTCCTTGAGGTCCGGCACCGACAGGTGCGCCAGCTCACCGATCAGGTCGTGGCGGGAGCGGACCATCTCGCGCAGGGCCGGGAGGCGCTCCTTGGCGCCCTTGCGCCAGTTGGCGAGCATCGTCGTGCGTAGTCGCAGGGTGAGGTTGGGGTCGCCCGCGAGGTGGCGCAGGTCGAGCAGCCCGGAGGCGACGCGCAGGTCGGCCTCGGCTGCGGTCAGCATCTCCGGCAGCGTGCGCACGGAGTGGTCGATCTTGGAGCCGGAGTCCCACAGGGGATACCAGATCTTGTGGGCCAGCTCCCCCAGGTCGACGCCCTCGTCGGAGACCAGGACGACGTCGAGGTCGGAGTGGGGGGCCAGCTCGCTGCGGCCGTAGCCCCCCACCGCCACCAGGGCGGCACCGACGTCTGGACCACCGCAGGCGGCGTAGGCCCGGGCGCACAGGGCGTCGGCCTCCGCGGTGCGGGCGGCCCGTTCGGGTGCCGTCATCGGCTCAGATCGCCGCGTCGTCCCGGTCGCCGGTGCGCACGCGCAGGACGGAGTCGAGGGGCGCGACCCACACCTTGCCGTCGCCGATGCGGCCGGTGCTGGCGCTGGTCTGGATCGCGCCGACGATCGCCTCGACGTCCTCGTCGCTGACGACGACCTCGAGCCGGATCTTCGGCACGAGCGCGATGTCGTACTCAGCACCGCGGTAGACCTCGGTGTGACCCTTCTGCCGGCCGTAGCCGCTGACCTCGCTGACGGTCATGCCGGTGACCCCGACCGACTCCAGGGCGACGCGGACGTCCTCCCACTTGTGCGGCTTGATGACGGCGGTGACGAGCTTCATCGTTCTTCCTCCTTCGAGGCGGTGGAACCGCCCAGGACTCCCGAGCCCGAGCGGGCACCGGCGGTGGCGTGCAGGTCGTAGGCGGTCTCGGCGTGGACCACGAGGTCGATGCCGCTGAGCTCGTGCTCCTCGTCGATGCGGAATCCCATGGCCTTGTCGACGACGAGTCCGATGATGCCCGAGACCACGAAGGCGTAGGCGAACACCGCGCCGCCGCCCAGCAACTGCCTGCCCAGCTGGTCGAGACCGCCGCCGTAGAACAGCCCGTCCACCCCGGTCGGCGCGGCCGCCGTGGCAAGCAGCCCGATGCCGAACGTGCCGACCAGCCCGCCGACCAGGTGGACGCCGACGACGTCGAGCGAGTCGTCGTAGCCGAAGCGGTACTTCAGGCCGACCGCCAGGGCACAGACGACCCCGGCGACCGCGCCCATCACGATCGCGCCGACCGGTGAGACCGACGCACAGGACGGCGTGATCGCGACGAGCCCGGAAACCAGGCCTGAGGCCGCGCCGAGAGAGGTCGCGTGGCCGTCGCGCAGCCGCTCGACCCCGAGCCAGCCCAGCGCGCCGGCCGCGCCGGCGAGGAGCGTGGTGGTGAAGACGACCGCGGCCGTCTGGTTGGCCCCGAGCGCGGAGCCGGCGTTGAAGCCGAACCAGCCGAACCACAGCAGGCCGGCGCCGAGCATGACCAGGGTGAGGTTGTGCGGCCGCATCGGGTCCTTGCCGAAGCCGATCCGTCGACCCAGCACCAGGGCGAGCGCGAGCCCCGAGGCGCCGGAGGTGATCTCCACGGCGGTGCCGCCTGCGAAGTCGATGACCCCGAGGTTGTTGGCCATCCAGCCCCCCACGTGGTCACCGGCGGAGAAGTCGAAGATCCAGTGGGCGATCGGCGCGTAGACGACGAGCGTCCAGACCGCGACGAAGGCCATCCACGCTCCGAAGCGCGCGCGGTCGGCGATCGCCCCGGAGACGAGGGCCCCGGTGATGACGCAGAAGAGGCCCTGGAAGACGGCGAAGAGGATCAACGGGACCCCGGAGTCGCCGTTGCTGTCCTCGGACATCAGCTGCGAGAGGCCGGCGTACTGCGTGGGGTCACCCACCAGGCCGAGCCCGAGGTCGTCACCGAAGGCGATGGAGTAGCCGACGAGGACCCAGAGGATGGTGATGACGGCCAGCGAGCCGAAGGTCATCATCATCATGTTGAGGACGCTCTTGGAGCGGACCATGCCGCCGTAGAAGAGCGCGAGGCCCGGGGCCATGAGCAGGACCAGCGCGCTGGCCGCGAGCAGCCAGGCCGTGTCGCCGGAGTCGAGCCCGGCCGGATCCGCCACCAGGGGCGCGAGGTCGAGGAGTGAAGGTGCTGTCACGGACGACCACCCTCCAAGCGATTTGTTTCAGACATGTAAACGACCCGGCTGTCTCACGACAGCCGGGTCGTCCACCCTGCGGTGCTGCGGGTCGAGCGGACCGCTCAGAGAGCGGCTTCGTCCTTGTCGCCGGTGCGGACGCGGATCACGGTCTCGATGGGGCTGACCCACACCTTGCCGTCCCCGATGCGCCCGGTCTGGGCGGTCTTGACGACGATGCCGACGATGTCGGCGGCGTCGTCGTCGTCCACGACGATCTCGATGCGGATCTTGGGCACGAGCGCGATGTCGTACTCAGCACCGCGGTAGACCTCGGTGTGACCCTTCTGGCGGCCGTAGCCGCTGACCTCGGAGACCGTCATGCCGGTCACCCCGAAGGTCTCGAGCGCCTCGCGGACGTCTTCCCACTTGTGCGGCTTGATGACCGCGGTCACGAGCTTCATGCCTTGTGTCCTTCCGAGGGAGCCATGCTGGCCGCGAGGACGCCGGTCTTGCCGCCACCGCCGCTCATGCTGGTGTGCAGGTCGTAGGCCGACTCACCGTGCTCGGTGAGGTCGATGCCCTCGGCCTCGTCCTCCTCGGTGATCCGGAGGCCGAGCGTGTACTTGATGGCCAGGGCGATGATCGCGGTGACCACGCCGGAGTAGGCGACCGCGACGAGGACACCGAGCGCCTGGTCACCCAGGGAGCCGGCACCGCCGCCGTAGAGGAGGCCGTCGATGCCACCCGCGCCGTCGGACGTCGAGAAGACACCGATCAGCAGGGTGCCGATGATGCCGCCGACCAGGTGGACGCCGACGACGTCGAGCGAGTCGTCGTAGCCGAGCTTGTACTTGAGGCTGACGGCCCAGGCGCAGACGGCACCGGCGATGAAGCCGATCGCGACCGCGCCCTCGATGTCGACCGCACCGGTGGCCGGCGTGATGGCGACGAGGCCCGCGACGATGCCGGAGGCCGCACCCAGCGAGGTGGCCTTGCCGTGCATCAGCTTCTCGATGAGGAGCCAGCCGAGGATGGCGGCCATCGTGGCCAAGGTGGTGGTGGTGAAGGTGCGACCCGTCTCGGAGAAGAACTGCGCCATGTTGGCCTCGTCGGTGTCACCGGTGAAGACGATCGAGCCGACGTTGAAGCCGTACCAGCCGAACCACAGGAGGCCGGCGCCGAGCATGGTGAGCGTCAGGTTGTGCGGACGCATCTGGTCCTTCGGCCAGCCCATGCGCTTGCCCAGGAGGATCACGAGCACGAGGGCCGCGACACCGGCGTTGATGTGGACGGCCGTGCCGCCGGCGTAGTCCTGCGCACCGATGCGGCCGCAGATGAGCGAGTCGTCGGTGCAGCTGAAGACCATGTGGGCCATCGGGAAGTAGCACAGGACCGCCCACAGCGGGACGAAGAGGATCCAGGCGGAGAACTTCATCCGGTCGGCCACCGCACCGCTGATGAGGGCGGCGGTGATGATCGCGAAGGTCATCTGGAACATCACGAAGATGTAGCTGTCCGTCGGGACGTCCTTGAGCCAGATCAGCGTGGTCGGGTCGGCGAAGAACGTGCCCTCGCCACCGAAGCCCATCGACCAACCGACCGCGACGTAGAGGATGCCGACGATCGCCGCAGCGACGTAGGACATCATCATCATGTTGAGCACTGACTTAGAGCGAGACATGCCGCCGTAGAACAGCGCCAGGGCGGGCACCGTCATCATCAGGACCAGGGCCGTCGCCACCAGCATGAAGGCGTAATAGCCGTCCACAGAACCTCCAGGGGAATCACTGTCCGGGGGCGTGGCCGGCACACGACTGCGTTGTCGTGGCGAGGTCCCCGCCTCATTGCCCTGAACCTTCACGGCCGGAGGTTTCACGGTCCGCGCGCCTTTGTTGCGGTGATGAAACGAGTCCCGGGCGTGCGTAACTTCCGTGTTACGGACCGGGCGTGTCCCGATTGAGGTGCGGGCGGGACGGGCACGCCTGCGCCTCGTCGCAGCGCCCTAGGGTGTCGGCGTGAAGTTCTCCAGGAGGCAGCCCGACCCGGCTCCGTCCGCGACCGAGGAGCCCGTGGCGGCATCAGCCGGCCCGGCCGCTCCGGCCGCTCCGGCCGCTCCGGCCCAGCGCCTCGTCGAGGCCGGGATCGTGGACCGCGACTTCTGCTCGGCGCAGGCCGGGGTCGCGTTCGACTCCGACCTCGCGGCCGCGCGGGCGTGCGTGAGCGCTGCCGGCGCCTGGTCACCCCACCCCCTTCTCGACCTCGGCTCGCTCCCCCCGTGGTTGCGCGCCAAGCTCGAGGAGGGCACGTTCGTGCCGCTGCTGCGCTACCTCACCCGCGCCGGCAGCACCGACCGGTTGAGCCCGCTCTTCGACGCGTCGGCCGTGCCCGGAACCGCCGAGCAGAAGGCGGCGCACCCCGGCGGCACCCTCGGGCTCTTCCTGTCGACCGCCGGTCCCGACACGGAGCTGCCGGGTGGCCGCGGCCTGACGTGGAGCGTCGCGCGCGGGCTCCTGCTGGAGCACGTACGGCTGGTGCGGGCCCAGCAGGAGCTGCGGGGTCCTCGCACCACCGAGACCTGGGACGCCGACGCCGAGACGGCGTGGCGCGCCCGCTGGCAGGACGCACCCCTCCCCGACGGCGACGGACCGCTCGTGAGCGTCGTGATGCCGGTGCGCAACCGCGCCGGCGTTGTCGAGGTCGCGCTCGCCTCGCTGGCGGCGCAGACCCTGCAGCGCTGGGAGCTGGTCGTCGTCGACGACGGCTCCACCGACGACACGGTCGCGGTGCTGGAGACGTGGGCCGCCCGCGACCCCCGCATCCGGGTGGTCCAGCAGGAGTGGGGCGGTGTCTGCGCGGCCCGCAACACCGCGCTCGCCGCCGCCCGCTCGCCGTACGTCGCCTTCCTGGACAGCGACAACACGTGGCGCCCCGACTTCCTGCGCCTCGCGGTGGGGACGATGCACGGGCAGGGCCTGCGGGCGGCGTACGCCGGCATGGTGCTGCGCGACGCCGACGACCCCGAGCGGGTGGTGCACCGCGCCTTCCGCGGCTCGCGTGACGCGCTGATGGTCGTCAACCACGTGGACCTCAACGTGCTCGTGGTCGAGCGGGACCTGGCGCTGGAGGTGGGCGGCTTCGACGTCGCGCTGCGGCGCTGGGTCGACCATGACTTCGCGCTCAAGCTGGCCGAGCAGGTGGAGCTGGAGCTGCTGCCGTTCCTCGCGGTCGACTACGACGACTCGCGCGAGGTGAGCGACCGGATCACGACGAGCGAGTCCGACGCGTGGCAGTACGTCGTGCTCGGGCAGCACTGGGTCGACTGGACCGCGACGGAGCGCGACGTGCCTGCCCGCGTGGCCGGTCGGGTGTCGGTGCTCATCCCCACGTGGAACGACTCCGCGATGACCCTGCGCGCCGTCGAGACCGTGCTGCGCAACACCCCCGGGGTGGACGTCGAGGTGGTCGTGGTCGACAACGGCTCGCGCTCCGACGTGGCGATGACCCTGGGCGCCGGGCTGCTCGGCGACCCGCGCCTGCGGCTCGTGCGACTCCCCCGCAACCTCAACTTCGCGATCGGCTGCAACGTCGGCTTCGCACGCTCGACCGGTGAGCACGTGCTCTTCCTCAACAACGACACCGAGCCGCGCCCCGGCTGGTGGGAGCCGCTGGTCGCGCACCTCGCCGACGAGCGCGTGCTCGGCGTGCAGCCCCTGCTGCTCTACCCCGACGACACGATCCAGACCGCGGGCACCGTCTTCCCGGTCGACCACGCCATCCCGTGCCACTACCTCGTCGGGCACCCGATGGAGGACGCAGCGAAGATCAGCGATCCCCGCTTCACCGCCGTCACGGCGGCCGCGCTGCTGATGCGGGCGAGCGACGTGGCCCGGCTGCGCGGCTTCGACACGATCTTCGTCAACGGCGCCGAGGACGTCGACCTGTGCCTGCGGGCGGGCGAGCTGCGCGAGGGCCACTTCGTGGTCGAGACGGCCTCCCGCGTCACGCACCACGAGGGCAAGACCGCCGGTCGCATGACGCAGGTCATGGAGAACCGGGTGCACCTCCTGGGCCGCTGGCGCGGTCGGCTGCCGCTGGCGGACCGGCAGCGCTGGACCGAGGCCGGCTTCGCGATCGCGCACGTCGGCGGCGAGGACGTGCCGCTCCCCCGCCCCAAGCCGCTCATCGTGCGCCCGCCCGCTCCTCCGCTGCCCGACGGCTCACCCGCCCTGCGGTGGGCGCTCAAGATCGCCGCCCCCGGTGGCGAGAAGGGCGACCTGTGGGGTGACGTGCACTTCGCCCGGTCGATGGCTCGCGCCCTGTCCGCCCGCGGTCAGGACCCCGTGCTCTTCCGCCACGGTGCCCACCACGTCGCCGCCACGCGCATGGACGACGTCGTCCTCGGCATCCGCGGCCTCGACCCGATCCGACCCATCCCCGGCAAGGTCAACGCGGTCTGGGTCATCAGTCACCCCGACGACGTGAGCGCCGAGGAGCTGCTCGACTTCGAGCTCGTCTATGCCGCATCTGCCTCGTGGGCGGCGCTCATGTCGGAGCGGACCGGGCGACCGGTCCGGCCGCTGCTCCAGGCCACCGACCTCGCCCTGCGTCCCGCTGCCTCCGTGCCGCTGGGCGACGGATCACGGCCGCTCTTCGTCGGCAACACCCACGCCCGCCGTCCGCGCCAGATCGTGCTCGACGCCGTGGCCACCGGCGTCCCGGTCGAGGTGCACGGGCCTGGCTGGGACGGAGTGCTTCCCGACGGTCACCTGCGCTCGTCGTACGTCGCCAACGACGCGCTGATGACCCTCTACCGCACCCACGGGCTGGTGCTCGCCGACCACTGGGGCGACATGGCCACCCACGGCTTCCTGGCCAACCGGCTCTTCGACGCCGTCGCGGCCGGTGCGCGGGTGGTCTGCGACGACGTGCCGGGGGTCGAGGAGCTCGAGGGCGCCGTCCAGGTCTACCGGACGCCCGAGGAACTGGCGTTCCTCTGCTCGCCCGAGGGCCGCTCGCGCTGGCCGTCGGACGACGCGCTGGCCGCGATCTCCGACCGGGTCGCCGCCGCCCACTCGTTCGACGCCCGCGCTGCTCAGGTGCTCAGCGACGCCTCCACGATCTGGACGTCCCGCCAGGCCTGACCCGCCGCCCCCCGAGTCGGCGCGATGGTGCACGCCGTACGCCGAGTCGGCGCGATGGTGCACGCCGATCTCCAGCCGGGATAGTGCGGGACGTTTTCGACCTCCCCAGCACGCTGGAACGTCGAAAACGTCCCGCACTTTCCGGTCGTCGAGGTCAGCCCAGGAGGGCGTCGACGAACGCGCCGGCATCGAAGGGAGCCAGGTCGTCGGCACCCTCGCCGAGACCGACGAGCTTGACGGGGACGCCGAGCTCGCGCTGGACGGCCACGACGATGCCGCCCTTGGCGGAGCCGTCGAGCTTGGTCAGGACGATGCCGGTGACGTCGACGACCTCGCTGAAGACCCGGGCCTGGATCAGGCCGTTCTGACCGGTGGTCGCGTCGAGGACGAGCAGCACCTCGGTGACCGGCGCCTGCTTCTCGATGACGCGCTTGACCTTGCCGAGCTCGTCCATGAGGCCCTGCTTGTTCTGCAGCCGACCCGCGGTGTCGACGATCACGGTGTCGACGCCCCGGTCGACGCCGTCCTTGACCGCCTCGAAGGCGACGCTGGCGGGGTCCGTGCCCTCGGGGCCGCGCACGACCTCGACGCCGACGCGCTCGCCCCAGGTCGCCAGCTGCTCGACCGCGGCGGCACGGAAGGTGTCGGCCGCGCCGAGCACGACCGAGCGCTCCTCGGCGACCAGGATCCGGGCGATCTTGCCGACGGTGGTGGTCTTGCCGGCGCCGTTGACGCCGACCACGAGCACGACGCCGGGCTTGCCGTCCTCGCCGCTGACCTGCAGCCGGCGGTCCATCGTCGGGTCGACGAGGGTGAGCAGCTCCTCACGCAGCACCGTGCGCGGGTCGCCCGCCTCGTTGCCGTCGACGCGCAGCCGGGTGCGCAGGCGCTCGACGAGCTCCTGCGTCGGGGCGACGCCCACGTCGGCGGTGAGCAGGGTGTCCTCGATGGACTCCCAGGTGTCCTCGTCGAGGCGATCACGGCTGAGCAGGGCCAGCAGGCCTCGGCCGAGGCCGCCCTGCGAGCCGGCCAGTCGCTGACGCAGCCGCACCAGCCGGGAGGCGGTGCCCTCGGGCTTCTCGAGGGCCGGAGCGGTGGGCTCGACGACCTCCGGCTCCAGGACCTCCGGCTCGAGCAGGTCCGTCGTGCCCGGCTCACCACCGGGCGGGAGGCCGAGGTCGTCGGTCCAGGTGTCGTGCAGCGGTGCCGGCTTGCGCCGGCGCGTCACCACGAGCCCGGTGACGGTCCCCACGAGGGCGAGCGCCACGAGGGCGATGAGCAGGATCACGAGAGCCAAGCCGTCCATGGCCCCAATCCAACCAGAGGCCGGTGCCGCCCCGGTCAGCGCTGTGCGGTGCCCCGTGAGGTCAGGCGGTCGGCGGTCGCGACGTCACGTGCGTCGCCCTCCGGGTCGAGGGTGGGGACGGCGTCGGCGGCACGCGCCATCGCCTCACCGAGCCAGGGGGCGGCCGGCAGCCGCTCCCCGCGGTGCGGGAAGGCGACGAAGAGGCCGACGCCCGCGCAGATCAGCAGGATGACGAGCATGGCGATCCATGCGATGAGCAAGGTGACTCCCGAGAGACGAGGAACGGATCTTCAGCCTCCCATGCCCCGAGGGGCCGCCCTTCACTCCTCAGTCGGCGCGGCCGCGTGACGTGCCCCTCATCCCCCGCACCCGTCGTACGACGCGGCGCGCGACGGAGGCACTCGGCTGCACGGCGGGTGCCGATGCCGGCGTCGACGCTGCCGCGAGGAGCCGGTCGCGCTCGGCCCGGACCCGCTCGAGCCGACCACGGGCCTGGAGCACCTCGCCCTGCAGGCGGGTCATCTCCCCGAGCATCGCGTCGAAGGTGCGGGTGAGGGCGGTGGGCAGCCCCTCGAGGGGCGCCGGCACCACGGCTCCGGACACGGGCCGGACCAGCCAGACCATCTCGTCGGGCTCGGCCCGCACCCAGGTGGCCATCTCCCCACCGAGCAGCGAGCGCGGCGTGATGCGCTGGATCGCCAGGCCGCACGACGCCAGCCGGTCCTCGAAGTCGTCGCCGTAGTAGCGCACGTGGTCGGCCTGGCCGAAGCGGCGGACGCGCTCCTCCTCGCCGGCCGACGGGTCCTCGTCGGTGACCGTGCCGGGGCGGAACGGGACCTGCAGGATGCCGAGGCCGTCGGGCGCCAGCACCCGGGCGATCTCGCGCATGGCCGCGAGGTCGTCGGGGATGTGCTCGAGCACGTGGTAGCAGACGAGGAGGTCGACCGAGTCGTCCGCCAGCGGGACGTCGGTGAGGCTGCCCAGCACGTCGACGCGGCGGTTGTCGGCGCCGAGGTCGAGCTTGAGGTGGGTCCGCGCACCGAGGCGGCCGAGCAGCGGCGTGGTCTGCGGCGACGGCGAGACCTCGAGCAGCAGGTCGACGTCGTCGAGCAGGGGCGCCAGCACGCTCAGCAGGATCGCGAAGAACCGGTGCCGCTCCAGGCTCCGGCAGCGCGGGCACGAGGCGTCGGGGCGACCGCCGGGTCCGGGCTTGAAGTCCTTGCGGACGATCCGGTCGCAGGTCGGGCAGTAACGACGCGGGAAGTCCAGGATCGAGGTCGCCTCACTCATGCGCGGCCTCGCCGGCGGGCCTCAGCAGGGGCTCGACGACCGCCCGGATCGCGTCGGGGATCGGCGTGCTGCGCCGGGCCGGGTCGGTGTTGTCGACGTAGACGTGCACGAACCGCCCTTCGGCCGCAGCCTCGTCGGAGTCGCCCTGGAAGAGCCCGATCCTGTAGACGACCGACGTGGTGCCGACCTTGTCGACGACCAGCCCGGTCTCGATCGGCTCCGGGAAGCCGATCTCGCGGAAGTAGCGGCACGACGTCTCGGCCACGACGCCGATCTGCGGCAGCGCGCGGATGTCGAGCCCGGTCTTCTCGTAGAGGTGGGCGTTGACGGCCGTGTCGAACAGCTCGTAGTAGGTCGCGTTGTTGAGGTGGCCGTAGGCGTCGTCGTCGCGCCAGCGCGTGGTGACGGTGCGCCAGGCGACGAAGTCGCCCCGCGTGGGTCTCGTGCTCATCAGACGGGCTCGGTCTCTCGCAGTCGCTGGCTGATGACGGCGCTGACGCCGTCTCCGCGCATGGTCACGCCGTAGAGGGCGTCGCCGACCTCCATGGTGCGCTTCTGGTGGGTGATGACGAGGAGCTGGGAGTTCTCGCGGAGCTCCTCGTAGATCTGCAGGAGGCGGCCCAGGTTGGTGTCGTCGAGTGCCGCCTCGACCTCGTCGAGGATGTAGAACGGCGAGGGCCGGGCCTTGAAGAGCGCGACCAGGAACGCCACGGCGACCAGGGACCGCTCGCCGCCCGACAGCAGGCTCAGCCGCTTGACCTTCTTGCCCGGCGGCCGGGCCTCGACCTCGACGCCCGTCGACAGCATGTCGCCGGGGTTGGTGAGCACCAGGCGGCCCTCACCACCGGGGAAGAGGCGAGCGAAGGTCTGGTCGAAGGCCGCGGTCACGTCGGCGAAGGCCTCGGTGAAGACGGCCTCGACCCGGGCGTCGACCTCCTTGACGATGTCGAGCAGGTCGGCGCGCGTGCGCTTGAGGTCCTCGAGCTGCTCGGTGAGGAACTTGTGCCGCTCCTCCATCGCGGAGAACTCCTCCAGCGCCAGCGGGTTGACCTTGCCGAGCATCGTCAGCTCGCGCTCGGCGGTCTTGAGCCGCTTCTGCTGCTCCTCGCGCACGAAGGGCACCGGGTCGGGCAGGGTGCCGTCGGCGTCGGGTGCCGTCGCCGGCACGTCGTTGTGGGGCCCGTAGTCGGCCGTCAGCCCGTCGGCGTCGAGCCCGAGCTCCTCGAGCGCGCGCTCCTCGAGCTGCTCGATGCGCATGCGCTGCTGGGTGCGGGCCATCTCGTCGCGGTGCACGGAGTTGACCAGCTCGTCGTGCTCGCGCGTCAGGTCGCGCAGCGCGGTGCGGCGGGTCAGGAGCTCCTGCTCGCGACCGGTGCGCGACGCCTCGACCTCCTTGCGGGCCTCCGTCGCCTGGTGGATGGAGACCTCCAGCCTGGACAGGACGTACGACGCCGCGACGCCGACCGCCTCCGCGGCCTGGCCCTCGCGGAGCAGTCGCTCGCGCCGGGCGGCGGCCTTGGCGCGGGCCTCGCGCTCGGTGCGGGCCGCCCGCATCAGCGACTCGGCGCGTCCGTGCAGGGCGCGGGCGCGCTCCTCGGCGGTGCGCAGCGCGAGCCGGGAGTCCATCTCGCCCTGGCGCGCGGCCTTGGCAGCCTCGGCCAGCCGCTCGCGCTCGGCGGTGTCGGGCTCCTCGTCGGGGGCGTCCTCGGCGGTGGCGAGACGTTGCTCGAGGTCGGCGAGCCCGGCGAGGTCCTGCTCGCGCGCGGCCTGGGCCTTCTCGATCGCCTGGCCGAGCCGGTCGGCCTCGCCGCGAGCCGAGCGGGCCGCCGAGCCGTGCTGCCCGAGCTCCTCGGCCACCGCCGCGAGCGTGGCGTCGGACTCGTGCAGCTTGGCCAGCGCCACGTCGGCGCGCTTCTGCGCCTCGAGGCGCTCGGCCTCGAGGCGGGACAGGTCGAAGGTCAGCCGCTCCGAGGCCGCGATCGCCTCGGCCAGCTGCGAGGAGGCCTCGTCGACGGCGGCCTGGATCTCGATCAGGCTGGGCTGGCTGGAGGAGCCGCCGGCCGCGAAGTGGGCACCGAGCACGTCGCCCTCGCGGGTCACCGCGGTGACGTCGGGCAGGTCGGCGACCAGGGCCTGGGCCGCGACCAGGTCGGACACGACGGCGACCTTGAAGAGCAGCCGCCGCAGCGCCGGGCGCAGGGTGTCGGGGCACTCGACGACGTCGACGGCGTAGGACGCGTGGTCGGGCAGGGCGGGCCAGGTGCGCTCGTCGGTCTCGACGAGGCCGCCGAGGAGCATGCCGGCACGACCGAGGTCGTCGGTCTTGAGGTGACCCATCGCAGCCACCGCGGAGCCCGCGTCGGTCACGGCCACCGCGTCGGCGGCGGAGCCGAGGGCGCTGGCGATCGCGGTCTCGAAGCCGGTGCGCACCGACAGCAGCGCGGCGACCGAGCCCATCAGCCCGGAGACGGTGTCGGTGGCCGCGAGCAGCGCCCCGGCGCCGTCCTTGCGGTTGAGGCCCATCTCGAGGGCGTCCTTGCGGGCGGCCAGCGACGAGCGGTCGCGGTCGGCCTGCTGGGCCTCCTCGCGGGTCTTGGCGAGGCGCTCCTCGAGGTCGTCGAGCACCTGGGTGGCGGCCTCGTGCTCCGCGTCGAGGCCCTCCTCGCCGGCGTCGAGCCCGGCGACCCGGGTCTCGAGCGCGGTGAAGTCGCGCTGGGCCCGGTCGGCGCGGGCGACGGCCTCCTCGCGGGCCAGCCCGAGCCGGCCGATCTCGTCGTCGGCCGCTGCGGCGCGTGACTTGAGCGCGTTGACCTGGCCGTGGAGGCGGGCGAGGCCCTCACGACGGTCGGCCGCGGCGCGCACCAGCCCCGCGACCCGGCGGTCCTCCTCGGCGGCCGCCTCCTCCGCCGTACGACGTCCGGTGACGGCCTGCTCCAGCGCGGTGCGCGAGGCGTCGACCTCGGCCGCGATCTGCTGCTCCTGCTGGCGGACCTGCTCGGCCTGGGCCTCGAGGTCCTCCGGGTCGCGCCCCTGGGGCTCGCTCTCGCTGATGGTCGCGGCGTTGCGCACGCGCTCGGCCGCCAGGGAGGCGGTGCCGCGCAGGCGCTCGCGGAGTCCGTTGAGGCTGTATTGCACGTCCTGGGCCCTCGACAGCGCGGGCAGGTCCTCGCGCAGCGCCGCCTCGAGCGCCGCCTCGGCCTCGCGACCCTCGGCCAGCGCCTTCTCGACCTCGGCACGACGCTCGACCAGGATCGACTCGTCGGCCATCTCCTGCTGGAGCGCGGTGCGGGCCGTGACGAGGTCGTCGGCCATCAGCCGGGCGCGGGCGTCGCGGGCGTCGGCCTGGACGCCGGCGGCACGACGGGCGACCTCGGCCTGGCGGCCCAGCGGCTTGAGCTGGCGGCGGATCTCGCTGAGCAGGTCGTTGAGGCGGGTCAGGTTGCCGTCGGTGGAGTCGAGCTTGCGGAGCGCCTTCTCCTTGCGCTTGCGGTGCTTGAGGACGCCCGCGGCCTCCTCGATGAAGCCGCGCCGGTCCTCCGGCGTCGCGTGGAGGATCGTGTCGAGCTGGCCCTGGCCGACAATGACGTGCATCTCGCGACCGATGCCGGAGTCGCTGAGCAGCTCCTGCACGTCGAGGAGCCGACAGGAGGTGCCGTTGATCGCATACTCCGACCCCCCGGAGCGGAACATCGTGCGGCTGATCGTGACCTCGGCGTACTCGATCGGCAGCGCCCCGTCGGAGTTGTCGATGGTCAGCAGCACCTCGGCGCGACCCAGAGGCGGGCGACCGGAGGTGCCCGCGAAGATGACGTCCTCCATCTTGCCGCCGCGCAGCGACTTGGCGCCCTGCTCGCCCATGACCCAGGCGAGCGCGTCGACCACGTTGGACTTGCCGGAGCCGTTGGGACCCACGATGCAGGTGATGCCCGGCTCGAGCTGGAGCGTGGTCGAGGAGGCGAAGGACTTGAACCCCTTGAGGGTCAGGCTCTTCAGGTACAACGCGAGACTCCATCAGTGGTTGGCGTGCACTGAAGCGCGGGTGCGGGGGCGACCGCCGCTGGGGAAGCTCAGCGCGCCTCACCCTACCTGCCGACGGCGCCGTCGCGGTGGAACCCCGATCCCGGGCACGGGTCACCCGGGCGCGGGGGCCTCGTCGGCGTGCGCGATGTGGGCCAGCTGGCGCCAGATCAGCACCACGAAGACGGCCGACCCGGCGAAGGCGAACCAGAACGGGGCGGTGACCCCGTAGGCCTGGGCCAGCACTCCCCCGATGCCCGCGCCGGCGACCAGCCCGCCGAAGATCCCCACGGTGTAGACCGACCCCACGCGGCCCTGGAGGGCCGTCGGCACCGCGCGCTGGCGCACCGTCACCGAGGTGGTGCCCCAGATGAAGGCGTGCGCCCCGAAGACGAAGAAGATCGCCATCGCGACCCACGGCACCGTCGTGATCGCGAGCGCTAGGTGGGTGAGGGTCTCGATGACCAGGCCGACGCGCATCAGGTTGCCCAGTGACACCCGGCGGGTGATCCAGCCGTAGGCCAGCGTGCCCAGCAGCCCGCCCACCGCCGCGATCGTGGTCAGCAGCCCGAAACCGACCGCGCCGAGCCCGAGCCGCTCGCTGGCGTAGAGGACGAGCACCGACCAGGCGGCACCGAAGGTGATGTTGAAGATGAAGATCGTCAGCACCAGCGTGCGCACGGCCGCGTGGTGACGCACCCAGCGGAAGCCCTCGACGATGTCGGCGCGCACCCGCCGATCGGGCACGCCCTCGCGCGACCCGAGCTCCGGCCGCCCCACCGACAGTCGGGAGATCAGGACCGCACCGAGCAGCACCAGCACCGCCTGCATCGCGAACGGCCACGCCATCCCGGCGGCGAAGAGCGCCGCCCCGAGAGGCGGCCCGGCGAGCTGGTTGACGGTGATGAAGCCGGTCTGCAGCCGGGCGTTGCCGATCGCCAGGTCGTCGCGCGCCACGATCATCGGCAGCAACGTGCCCGAGGCGTTGTCGGCGAAGATCTCGGCCGTCCCGAGCAGGAAGAGCGAGCCGAGCACCAACCCGACCGACACGTGCCCGGTCGCCACCGCCGAGGCCAGCACCACCAGCACCCCGCACCGCGCGAGGTCGACGGTGACCACGATCAGCCGCCGGTCGAGGCGGTCGGTCAGGGCGCCGGCGTAGAGCCCGAAGAGCAGGGGCGGCGCCCACTGCAGCAGCGCCGCCAGCGCGACGAGGAACTCCTGGTCGGTCTGTGACGCGACCAGCAGCGGACCCGCGGCCAGCGCGATCCCGTCACCGAGGTTGCTGGTCCACGACGACGCGAGCAGCCACCGGAAGTCGGTGCCGAGACGCCGCGGCACGACGGTCTCGACGAGTCTGCTCACAAGGAGCAGACCCTACGACGGGGGACGCGGGCGTCAGGCCCCGGGAGCCGGCCGCCGCCGGCGCCGCAGGGCGAGTGCGGCGGCCATCGCGGCACCCACGACCCCGAGCGGTACGACGCCGCCCGCGACCCGCTGCCCGACCGTGCGCTCGCTGCCCCTCGAGGCGGGCGGCACGGCGCCGCGGCCGTCACCCGGGACGTCGACGGCATAGACGTCGAGGCCGCGCACGAGGTCGATGGAGTAGAGCACGTTGGTGCGCGCCCCCGTCTGCTTGCCGGACGTGTAGACCGGCACCCACATGGCGTCCCAGACCTCGGAGAGGCCCCAGATCGAGTGGGCGTAGGGCTTGATGTCGCGGGGGTCGCGTACGTCGAGGACCTGGGTGCCGCCGCCGTAGAATCCGGCTGCGACCAGGCCGCCGGGGCGGTAGTCGAACCAGTGCGAGGAGCAGAAGGCACCGCGGGGCAGCGGGAAGGTGCCGAGGTCGGCCAGCTCGACCTTGTCGAGGGGGACGATCGCCGACGGGGTGCCGTCGAGGCGCTTGACCCACCAGGTCTGGAAGGACCCGGCGAGCGCGCAGTCGGTCTGCTCGTAGTCCTCCTCGGTCACCAGCAGCACGTTGCCGTTGGCGATAGAGGGGCGCTTGCCGGGCTTGAACGCCGTCGCGTTGGGCCGGAAGGAGTTGTGCAGGATGAAGTCGTTGTAGCCGGGGAAGCGCGGGTCCTCGCCGGCGCCGGCCTTGCCGGTCGTGGTGATCAGTTGCGGTCGGGCCGGCGAGGAGGCGTCCCACATCGACGCACCGCCGAAGCCGGTGTGGGTGCCGATACCGGCGGCGTCGAAGTTCCACTTGTGGCCCCCGGTCGGCGAGGCGAAGGGCTGCACCCCGGCCTGCTTCGGGCGGGCGTCGACCTCGACGGGCTTGCGGAGGTTGCGCAGGTCGAAGACGGAGAAGTCGTCGCGGCCACCGGCGGAGTAGGCGTAGCGGCAGCTGCGCTCCTCGACGCAGGCGACCGTGTGGGTGCTGGTCGACCCGGGAGTGCGGGACAGGATGGTCGGGGCCGACGGCTTCGTGACGTCGACGACGATCAGCTCGTTGCCGCCCGCGTTGACGTGCTCGATGTCGTCGGGCGCCGCCTGGACGAGGTCGACCCCGATCAGCGCGAAGCGCTGGGTGCCGCGCGAGGTGGTGCGCTCACCGCAGTTCATCGCCTCGTTCTCGAAGAGGGCGTTGAGCAGCGTGCCCACCAGACGCGGCTGCGCCGGGTCGCTGACGTTCCACACGCGCAGCGAGTCGACGCCGCTGGTGACGAAGATCGGGGCGGTCTTCATGAAGCAGCCGGAGATGCCGGTCTGCGTCGGGTTGGAGGAGAGCTGAGCGATCCGCGGGCTCTCGACGACCGAGCTGGTGCGCCCCTGTCGCTCGGACATCTCGGCGAGCCGGTCCCGGGTGCTGTCGGCCGACGCCGGTGACGCCGGGCCCGCCAGCGCGAGGGAGGAGCCGACGAGGAGGCTGGCCGCGAGGGCGGAGAGGGAGAGGCGCACGGAGGGTCAACGACGCACGTGCGGGGCGGTCACGCGAGCGCCCGGCGTGCCGGGGAGCGGACGTGCGGTGCGAGGAGCCGTGAGGCTCAGGCGGGCTGCATCTCCTGCAGGGGCGCGGTGTCGAGGTCGAGCAGGTCGGCCGCCTGGGCGGCGACGAGCCGGTCGTTCTCCTCGCTGAGCCGCAGGACCAGGTCCTCCAGCTCACGCACGCGGGTGCGGAGCCGTGCGTTGTCGGCAGACAGTCGCGGGTCTCGCAGGTCGCTGTAGATGTGTCCCATCAGCGCCTTGGCCATGACATCGAGCCTTTCGGAAGCGGTGGCGGCCCGGAGCGGGCCGTCTCCAAGCGTCCCACCGAGGGCCCCGGGGGTCAATCTGGGCTGATCTGTCCGGGACCGAGCCAGTCGGCCGAGTCAGCCGGCCGAGTCAGTCCGGGAGGGGCGTGCCGGGACGCACGACGCGGCGGGCACGCGGCGCCGGCTGGCAGGCCGGGCAGAAGTAGGACGAGCGGTTCATGAAGGCGACGCGCCGGATGGGGGTGCCGCAGCGCTCGCACGGCTCGCCCTCACGGCCGTAGGCGTGCAGCGAGCGGTCGAAGTAGCCCGACTCCCCGTTGACGTTGACGTAGAGCGCGTCGAACGACGTGCCGCCCTGACCGAGCGCCTCGCTCATCACGTCGCGGGCGTGGTCGAGCAGCGTGCGCAGCTGCGGGCCGGTCAGTCGGTCCCCCGGTCGCTCGCCGTGGAGACGGGCGCGCCAGAGCGACTCGTCGGCATAGATGTTGCCGACGCCCGAGACGAGTGCCTGGTCGAGCAGCAACCGCTTGACCCCGGAGCTGCGGCGACGGGCTCGTCGTACGAAGTCGTCGTCGTCGAAGTCGGGGTCCAGCGGGTCGCGGGCGATGTGGGCGATCTCGGCCGGGAGGTCGGCGCCGCCGGTCGACACCGACAGGCCGCCGAACATGCGCTGGTCGACGAAGCGCAGCTCGCGTCCCTCGTCGGCGCCCTCGAGCACGAAGCGCACCCGCAGGTGGCGCTCGTCGGGCAGGGTGGGCGGCTGCACGAGCATCTGACCGCTCATGCCGAGGTGGCCCAGGATCGCGTCGCCGTTGTCGAGCGGGATCCAGAGGTACTTGCCGCGCCGGCGGGCCGCCACGAGGCGTCGACCGACCAGGGCGTCGGCGAAGCCGGAGGCACCGCGGGGGTCACGGCGGACGGGCCGCTCGTGCAAGACGTCGACGCGGGTGATGGTGGCGCCGAGGACGTGGCGCTCGAGGCCGGCGCGGACGACCTCGACCTCGGGGAGCTCCGGCACGTCAGTCGGTGACGGTGGCGGTGCTGCCGGAGGCGTTGCCGGCCGCGGGGAGCCCGGCGACGATCTCGCCGTAGGCGGTCTCGGCACAGGCCTGCTCGGCCTCCTTCTTGGAACGGCCCACGCCGTTGCCGTAGACCGACTCCCCCACGCGCACCTGCGCGGTGAACGTCTTCATGTGGTCGGGGCCGTCGTCCTCGATGAGGTATTCGGGGACGCCGAGGGCGTGCTCGGCCGCCAGCTCCTGCAGGGAGGTCTTCCAGTCGAGACCCGCGCCCATGGCGGACGCGGCCTCGATGAGGGGGTCGAAGAGCAGGTGGACGACCTCGGAGGACGTGACGATCCCGCCACCGCTGAGGTGGACCGCGCCGATGACGGCCTCGACCGTGTCGGAGAGGATCGAGGCCTTGTGGCGACCACCGGTCGCCTCCTCGCCCCGGCCCAGCTTGACGTGGTCGCCGAGCCCGATGCCGATCGCCACGCCGGCCAGGGCGCGCGCGTTGACGACCGCGGCGCGCAGCTTGGCCAACCGGCCCTCGGAGAGGTCCGGGTGGGTGAGGTAGAGCGTCTCGGTCACGACGACGCCCAGCACCGAGTCGCCCAGGAACTCCAGGCGCTCGTTGGTCGGCAGCCCACCGTTCTCGTAGGCGTAGGACCGGTGCGTCAGGGCGCGCTCGAGCAGCTCGGGATCCAGCTCTGGATCACCGAGCGCTCGTCGCAGGTCGCTGTAGTTGCTCAGCGGACTGTCGCAGGCCTCAGAGGACCTGACGACGGTCGGCCTTCGCGCCGTACTGGCCGCAGGTGCCGCACGCACGGTGCGGGAGGTGCTTGGCACCACAGGCGGGGTTGGCGCAGGTCACCAGGGAGGGCGCGACGGCCTTCCACTGCGAGCGACGGTGACGCGTGTTGCTGCGCGACATCTTCCGCTTCGGGACAGCCACTGTTATCTCCTCTTACGTCGACCGGGGGCCCGGTCAGGCTCTGAACAAGTCAGTCTTCGCTGGTCAGTCTTCGTCGTGCTGGAGCTCGGTCAGCCCCGCCCAACGCGGGTCGATCGGCGCCTCGTGCGTGTGGTCGGGGTCATCCGCCAGCCGCGCGCCACACTCGACGCACAACCCGGGACAATCCTCTTCACACAGCGGCTGGAACGGTAGCGCGAGCACTACCGCGTCCCGCAGCAGGGGCTCCAGGTCGAGCAGGTCGTCCTCGAGCATGCTGACCCCGTCGTCGTCCTCGGGGTCGTACCCCTCGGTGGCGGCCTGGTCGTCGTAGAGGAACAGCTCCTGGAACCTCACGTCGACGTCGTCGTCGATCGGCTCCAGGCACCGCACGCACTCGCCCTCGAGCGAGGCCTGCGCCTCGCACGTGACCAGGACACCCTCCATGACCGCCTCGATGCGCAGGTCGAGAACGACTTGTGCACCTTCGGGGACACGAAGGACTTCGATGCCCAGATCTGCTGGGGCCGGGACGGTCCGTGACACCTCGCGCTGGGACCCCGGGCGGCGGCCGAGCTCGCGTGTATCGAGCACGAGCGGCGCTCTCGGGTCCAATTTGCTCAGTGGATCACTTTCAGTTCCGGGCACAACAGATCAGCGATGATCGTATCCGTCCGGTCGTGCCCGGAGCAAAACGCCTACGCCCCGCCGGCCTGCGCCGCCCGCTCGGCCAGCCGCGTGAGCAGCGCCGTGTTGACGAAGTCGGGGATCAGGCCGGAGACGTCGCCCCCGAAGGTCGCGACCTCCTTGACCAGGCTCGAGGCCAGGAAGGAGTACTCCGGGCTGGTGGGCACGAAGACGGTCTCGACGTCGGTGAGCGAGGAGTTCATCTGGGCCATCTGGAGCTCGTAGTCGAAGTCGCTCACGGCCCGCAGGCCCTTCACGATGGCGTGGATGCCGTGCTCCTCGCAGAAGGTCGTCAGCAGTCCCTTGAAACCGTCGACACGCACGTTGGGGAAGGGTGCGCACGCCTGCTCGAGCATGGCGATGCGCTCCTCGGCGTTGAAGAGCCGGTTCTTGGACTGGTTGACCCCGACCGCCACGACGACCTCGTCGAAGAGGGTCGAGGCGCGCTGGACGATGTCGAGGTGACCGTTGGTCACGGGGTCGAACGACCCGGGGCAGACGGCTCGGCGCACGAGGTGGTCCCTCACTCCTGCTGGTGGTCGGGGAGCCCGTCGAGGGCTGCGTGACCGTACCAAAGCACGGTCTCGCCATAGCGCTTCGACCGGGTGTCCTCGAAGCCGCTCGGCCAGGTCGGCTCGGGGCTGCGCCGGGACCGCTCGACGACCACGAGCCCACCCGGCACGAGCCAGCCGTGCTCGACCAGGGCCGCGAGGTCGGCGGCGACCCCGTCCTCGTCGAGGGGGTAGGGCGGGTCGCTGAAGACGACGTCGTAGGGAGCGGCCGGGGGGCGGCGCAGCGTCGCGGCCACGGAGACCGCACGCACGTCGGCCTTGGGGAAGCCGACGGTGCGGGCGTTGTCGCTCACCAGCGCCGCCGTGCGGCGGTCCTGCTCGACGAGGGTGACGACACCGGCGCCGCGGGACCAGGCCTCCAGGCCCACGGCTCCCGAGCCGGCGTAGAGGTCGAGGAAGCGCAGGCCGTGCAGGGAGCCGCACCACGCCTCCACGGCCGAGAAGAACGCCTCACGGACCCGGTCGCTGGTGGGCCGCGTGGTGGAGCCGGGCGGGGTCTTGAGGCGGCGGCCCTTGGCCGCGCCGGCGATGATCCGGGTCACGCGGTCCTCACGACTTCTCGATGAACTGGCCCTGCTGGGACAGCTCCAGGTCGGCGACGGCCACCCCGAGGGCGGGGGCGTCGAGCAGGTCGGGGTCACGGTCGAGCAGCGTCTCGGCGGCCTCGCGGGCCTGCACGATCGTCGCCTCGTCGCGCAGCACCCGCAGGTTGACCAGCCCGGAGCGACCGCCGGCCTGCGAGGCGCCGAGCACGTCGCCCTCGCGCCGCAGCTCGAGGTCGACGCGGCTCAGCTCGAAGCCGTCGGTCGTGCTCGCGACGGCGCCGAGCCGCTCGAGGGCGGGCGACAGGTAGGGCGCGTGGGTGACGAGCAGGCACAGCCCGGGGTGGCCGCCACGACCGACGCGGCCGCGCAGCTGGTGGAGCTGGGAGACGCCGAAGCGGTCGGCGTCGAGCAGCACCATGGCGGTCGCGTTGGCGACGTCGACCCCGACCTCGATGACGGTGGTGGAGACCAGGACGTCGATGTCACCGGCGGTGAAGGCGCGCATCGTGGCGTCCTTCTCGTCGGCGCTCATGCGGCCGTGGAGCTTGGCGACCCGCAACCCGTTGAGCTCGCCGAGCTGGAGCTCCACGACCACCTGCTCGACGGCCGCCAGGGGCGGACGCGTCTCCTCGGGCGGGATCGGCAGGCCGTCCTCGTCGAGCTCGAGCTGGTCGGTCTCGCCCTGCTCGGGCTCGTCGCCGTCGATGCGCGGGCACACGACGTAGGCCTGGTGTCCCTTGGCGACCTCCTCGCGCACCCGCTCCCAGACGCGGGAGATCCAGGTCGGGTGCTCGAGGGTGTTGACGACGTTGGTCTGGATCGGCGCCCGGCCGGCCGGCAGCTCGGTGAGGACCGAGGTCTCCAGGTCGCCGAAGACGGTCATCGCCACGGTGCGCGGGATGGGCGTGGCCGTCATGACCAGGACGTGGGGCGGCATCACGGACTTGGCGGTCAGGGCCGCACGCTGCTCGACGCCGAAGCGGTGCTGCTCGTCGACGACGACCAGGCCCAGGTCGGCGAAGACGACCTTGTCCTCGAGCAGGGCGTGGGTGCCGATGACGATGCCGGACTCGCCGCTGGCCAGGCGCGACATCGGCGCCGTGCGCTGGGTCTTGGTCATCGAGCCGGTGAGCAGCTCCACGGCCGTGCCCGCCTCCGGACCGCCCAGCATCCCGCCGAGCGCGAGGTCGCCGAGCATCGCGGTGATCGAGCGGTAGTGCTGCTGGGCGAGGACCTCGGTGGGGGCGAGCAGCGCGGCCTGCCCGCCGGAGTCGACGACGGTCAGCATCGCGCGCAGCGCCACGAGCGTCTTGCCGGACCCGACCTCGCCCTGGAGCAGCCGGTTCATCGGGTGGGGCTGGGCGAGGTCGGCCTCCACCTGCGCACCGACCGTGCGCTGCCCGTCGGTGAGCGTGAAGGGCAGCCGCTCGTCGAAGGCCGCGAGCAGCGCGCCGTCACCTCCCGTGCGGGCGTGCGCCCCGAGGGCACGCACCGCACGGCGGCGCTTGCCGAGCACCAGCTGGGTGACCAGTGCCTCCTCGAAGCGGTAGCGCCGGCGGGCGGACTGGACCTGGGAGAAGTCCTCGGGGGCGTGGATCCAGGTGAGGGCGGTGGGGGCGTCGACGACGTCGTGGGCACGTCGTACGTCCTCGGGGATCAGCTCCACCGGGGGCTCGACCACGGAGCGGGCGAAGGTGACCGCGCGCAGGATGTCCCAGTGGTCGACGCCCTTGGTGAGGGGGTAGAGCGGGTAGAGCGGCGGGATCAGCTCCAGCGCGTCGACCTCCTCGCCGCTGCCGTCGGCCTCGACCCCGAAGAGCACCATCGTCGGGTTGGTCAGCTGCCACTCGTCGCGGAAGCGCCCGGCCTGGCCGATGAAGAGCCCCTGGCGGCCCACGGGGAGCCGGCGGGCCTGCCACTCCGAGACGTGCTTGCTCTTGGCGAAGTGGGTCAGGCGCAGGCTCGGGCCGTCGGTGTGCACCAGGGTCTCGAGGCGGAAGGCCACCTTGCCGGAGCGGCGGTCGGTGTAGGAGCGCACGTCGGTCTTGCCGAGCTCCCCGACCACCGTGAGCATCTGCCCGGGCTCGAGGTCGTCGACGCGGGTGAGCTCGCCGGTCTTGATGTAGCGACGCGGGAAGTGGTGCAGGAGGTCCCCGACCGTCTCGATCCGGAGGTTCTTCACGACCTTGTCGCGCTTGCCCTTGGCGTCGCCGAACACCGCTGCGACGGGGCTGTCGAGGCTGATCACGCGTGCCCTCTCACTCGACGGACAGGAGCAACGGGTAACGCTCCTGACCACCGTCGTACACCACGACGTCGACATGGGGGTGGTGCTCGTCGACCCAGGCGGCCGCCCGATCGGCCAGCTCGCCGCTCCCCTCCCCCGCCACCAGGGTGACCAGCTCGCCCCCACCGGCCAGGAGACGGTCGAGGACGCCGGAGGCGACGTCGGTCAGGTCGTGGCCGACGACCGCGAAGTCACCCGCGATGACGCCGAGCACGTCGCCCGGCTCGCACGGCCCGGCCATCGTCATCGCCTGGCGCGCCGCGATCGTGACCGCCCCGTGGCGCGCGTGGCGGGCGGTCGCGGTCATCTCCAGCACGTCCTGGTCGAAGGTGCGCGCCGGCTCGTGCACCGCGAGCGCCGCCAGTCCCTGCACCTGGGCCTGCGTCGGGATGACCGCGACGCGCACGTGACCGAGGGCGGCGTCGGTCTCGACCATCTGGGCGGCGATCTGCGCGACGCGGACCGAGTCGGCGTCGTTGGGCAGCACCACGACCTCGCTGGCGCCGCAGTCGGTGATGGCCTCGATGATCTGCCCGGTGGAGGGTCGGCGACCCGGGCCGCCGAGGACCACGACCGCCCCGGCCTCACCGAAGAGCTCGGCCAGACCGGGACCGGCGGCGACCGCGACGATCCTGCGGCCGGTGCGGGCGTCCCGCGCCTGGCGCGCCTCGACGACCTGCTCGGCGAAGTGGGTCACCCGCACCCGGTGCGGACGACCGGCCTCGATGCCCGCCTCGATCGCCGCCCCCACGTCGTCGACGTGGACGTGGACGTTCCACAGGCCCTCGCCGCCGACCACGACGAGCGAGTCGCCCAGCCCGTCCAGGGTCGTGCGCAGGGGCGCGATGGCGTCGTCGGTGGCGTCGAGGAGGTACATCACCTCGTAGGCCGGGCCGTCCGCCGTGAGGTCACCCTCCGGCAGTGCGCCGGTCGGGGCGTGCGGGATGGGGATGGAGCGCTGGCCGATCGGGCTGGTCACCGGGATCGGTCGCCGACCGGTCAGCACCGTCTCGGCGGCGTCGAGGATCACGCTGAGCCCGCGGCCTCCCGCGTCGACGACGCCCGCGTCGCGCAGGACCTGGAGCTGCTCCGGGGTGCGCGCCAAGGCCTCGCGCGCGGCCCGGGCTGCGCTGGTGAAGACGTCGCGGGCCCGTGCGCCGGGATCGTCGGCGAGGGCCAGCGCCGCCTCGGAGGCGGCCCGCGCGACGGTCAGCATCGTGCCCTCGACCGGACGCCCCACCGCGGCATAGCTGGCCTCGGTCGCGTCGTGGAGGGCGTCGGCCATCACCCGGGCGTTGCGCTCCTCGGGACTCGAGGCAGCGATGCGCCGCGCGATCGCGCCGAGCATCTCGCTCAGGATGACCCCGGAGTTGCCGCGTGCCCCCAGGAGCGCCCCGCGGCGGAAGACCGTCAGGGCCTCGTCGCGGTCGATGTCGGACCGGCTGCCGGCCATCTCCCGGATGGCGTCACGCGCGGCGGAGACGGTGAGGTACATGTTGGTGCCGGTGTCACCGTCGGGCACGGGATAGACGTTGAGGGCGTCGATCTCCTCCCGGGCCTCGGCGAGGGCGTCGGTGGCCACGTCGACGAAGCGGAGCACGACCGCGAGCTCGATGATGCCGCTGCGCGGGGTCTCTTCCATCGCCTGCCTCGGGTCGGGGGTCGGAGCGGCAAGACTAGTCGGATCGGCACGATTTTCTGCTCAGGCATCGGTCGGATACTCTTGTTCGGTTGCCCGCCGTGCGGGCCCCTCGTTCATCACCTCGATCATCAGGAGCAATCACCGTGGCTGCCGTCTGCGACATCTGCGCCAAGAAGCCTGGCTTCGGCAACAACCGGCCGTGGTCGCGCAAGATCACGAAGCGCCGTTTCGACCCCAACATCCAGCGTGTGCGTGCCAAGGTCAACGGCACCCCCAAGCGCCTCAACGTGTGCACCGGCTGCCTCAAGGCCGGCAAGGTCTCCCGCTGACCTGAGCCACAGCTTCGAGAAGACCGTCACCTCCGGGTGGCGGTCTTCTTGCATTTGTTCCGCCGCTGGTGCGGCGGCTGGGAGAGGGCTCGTCCCTCTGCTCCAGGCGCGGTGGCCCGTCCGCCAGGCGCCTCCTCCCGGGGGACATGCTCGCCGTGTCGCCGGGCGGCAGCAGTGCCTGGTTGCGCAGGTCTCCCCGGCGCCACGCCTCCCTCTTAGCCCCCGGGAGGAGGCCCTGGCTCCCGGTCCACCGCGTGCGGACAGCGTGCCTCGCCGTGGTGGGTGGTGGAGGTGGGTCGCGGGGTCGGTGCGTCCTCGACCGCGACCGTCAGAAGTGGGTCCAGCCGGTTGCGCCGTCGTACGCGCCCCCGTCGACCGTGACGACGGGGTCGCCCTCGAGGACCTCGCCGATGACCGTCCAGCCGTCGGGGACGGAGTCGGGGTCCGGGAAGGTGGCGAGGAGGGCGTGGTCGTCGCCACCGCCGAGGATGAACGAGATGGGGTCGGAGCCGGTGGCGGCCGCGACGGCCTGGAGCGGCTCGGGGATCTCGAAGGCGCTGGTGCGCACGTCGATGCTGACCCCGGAGCCCTCGGCGAGGTGGGCGGCGTCGCCGAGGAGGCCGTCGGAGACGTCGATCATGGAGGTGGCGCCGGCGTCGGCGGCGACCGCACCCGCGTCGTACGGCGGCTCGGGGCGGCGGTAGGCCTCGACCAGGACCCGCGGGGAGCGGAAACCGCGGCCCAGGACGGCCAGTCCTCCGGCGGCCCAGCCCTGGCGGCCGGTGATCGCCAGGACGTCGCCGGGCTCGGCACCCGAGCGGACGACCGGGGCGGTGGTGCACGCGCCGATGACGGTGACGGCGATGACCACCTGGTCGGCCCGGGTCACGTCTCCCCCGACGACGCTGGCTCCCACGAGCGCGCACTCGGCGGCGAAGCCCGCCGCGAAGTCCAGCGCCCACTGGACCGGGAGGTCCGGCGGGGCGGCCAGGCCGACCGTGAGGGAGTGCGCGCGGCCGCCCATGGCGTTGATGTCGGAGAGGTTCTGGGCCGCTGCCCGGTGACCGACGTCCTCGGCGGAGGACCACTCGCGACGGAAGTGGCGCCCCTCGACCATCAGGTCGGTGGAGACCACCACGTGACCGTTGCGGATGCGGAGGACCGCCGCGTCGTCGCCCGGCCCGATCAGGACGTGCTCGCCCTGCGGGAAGAGCGCCACGAGGTCGGAGATGAGGCCGAACTCACCGGCGTCGGCCAGGGTCGCGTCGGGCGGGAAGGGCATGGCCCCATCCCACCAGACGCAGGCACGCCCCCCGGACCGGGGACGGCTATGGACACCCGCGAGCGGTCCGATAGGTTGGCCGTCACACTGATCCACGCAACGACACACCGATGTCACTCGAGACATCGCCAGCTGAGGGAGACACCCAATGGTCGTCCAGGCGTACATCCTGATCCAGACCGACGTCGGCAAGGCCGCCGAGGTCGCCAAGGCCATCGCAGCGGTCAAGGGCGTGACGCTCGCCGAGGACGTGACCGGGCCCTACGACGTGATCGTGCGCGCCGAGGCCCGCAACGTCGACGAGCTGGGCAAGCTCGTGGTCGCCAAGGTGCAGACCCTCGACGGGATCACCCGCACCCTGACCTGCCCGGTCGTCCACATCTGAGGCACGTGAGCTCGATCCGCACCATCTCTCGTCGACGCCCCGGTCCCCGACGGGTCCGGGGCGTTGTCGCGTCCGCGGGCGTCACGGCGTGCCTGGTGCTCCTCCTGGGCGCCTGCAGCAGCACGCCCGAGATCGTGTCGGCAGACCTGAGCGAGGAGGACCAGCAGGCCTGCGAGCAGCTGGTCGACGCGCTGCCCTCGACGCTCAACGACCTGGAGCAGGTCGACGTCGAGCCCGCTGACGCCCTCGGCGCGGCTTGGGGCGACCCGGCCATCGTGCTGACCTGTGGGGTCACGCTGCCGGAGGACTACGACGCGTTCTCGACCTGCGACGACGTCAACGGGGTCGGATGGTTCGCGCCGCCGGACTCGCTGGAGGAGGACGCGCAGGACGAGGAGGTCATCGTCACCGCGGTGAGCTACCGCCCGCTCATCCAGCTAGCGGTGCCGGCGGACTACCGCCCCGACGGCGTGTCGGCGGCGCTCACGGACCTCACGGACGCCGTGAAGTCCACGCTCCGCCTCGAGCAGCCCTGCATCTGACGCGCGGCGCCGAGTCGGCGCGATGGTGCGCGCCGGGTCAGCGCAGGCCGGTGTCGCGCGCGAGGGCCAGCCGGATCAGCCGGTCGACGAGCTCGGGGTAGTCCACGCCGCTCGCCGCCCACATCTGGGGATACATCGACGTGGGCGTGAAGCCGGGCATCGTGTTGATCTCGTTGACGACCAGCGACTTGTCAGGCATCACGAAGAAGTCGACCCGGGCCAGTCCTTCGCAGCTGACCGCCTCGAAGGCCCGGGCGGCGAGCGCCCGCAGCTCGTCGGCCACGCCCGGCGGCAGCTCTGCGGGGATGTCGATCTCGGTGTGCTCACCGGGGAGGTACTTGGCGGCGAAGTCGTAGAACTCGTGGTCACCACCGACGCGCAGCTCGGCGGGCTGGCTGGTCTCGGGGGTGCCGTCGAGGGCCTGCAGCACGCCGCACTCGACCTCGCGACCCCCCTCGGCCGAGACCTCCACGAGCGCCTTGCTGTCGTGGCGGTGCGCCTCCTCGATGCAGGCGTCGAGCTCGGAGGCGTCGTGGGCCTTCGAGATGCCGATGCTGGAGCCGCCCCGGGCCGGCTTGACGAACAACGGGTAGCCGAGCTCGTCGGCCTGCGCGCGGCACGCGGAGGGGTCGCGCGCCCAGTCGCGGGCGGTGACGGTGACCGAGGGCAGGACCGGCAGACCGGCGGCGGCGAGCACCACCTTCATGTAGGCCTTGTCCATGCTGACCGCGGAGGCGAGCACGCCCGCGCCGACGTACCTCACCCCCGCCATCTCGAACATCCCCTGGATGGTGCCGTCCTCGCCCCATGGGCCGTGCAGGAGCGGGAAGACGACGTCGACCTCGCCGAGGGTGCGCGGGGGCTGGGAGGGCTCGCTGACGACCAGGTCCGTGCCGGCGGCCTGCTGGGCCAGCGCCACCGGGGCCCGCTCGCCGTCGACGCTCGGCAGGCGGTCGGCGCCCTCGATGCGCAGCCGGTCGGGGTCGCCGCTCTCGAGCACCCAGCGCCCGTCGGTCGCGATGCCGATCGGCACCACGTCGTAGGCGTCGCGGTCGATGGCCTTCAGCACGCTGCCGGCGGTGACGCACGAGATCGCGTGCTCGCTGGAGCGTCCGCCGAAGACGACGGCGACGCGGGGCTTGCGGCTCTCGGCGCGGCTCTCGGGGCTGCTGTCGGGGGTGGTCGCGTTCATCGCCACGACCCTATCCGCCTAGGCTTCCGTGCATGACCGAGGACTCGCCCGACCTCCAGCCCGCGACGATCGCGGTGACCGCCGGACGTCCCCCGCACGTGTCCGACGAGCCCCTCAACACCCCGATCACGATGACCTCGACGTACGTCGCGGGCGGCGACCGTGAGTACGGCCGCTACGGCAACCCCACCTGGACCGCGTTCGAGGACGCCCTCGGTGCCCTGGAGGGTGGCCGCTGCCTGAGCTATGCCAGCGGGATGGCCGCGGTCACGACGGTCCTCGACCTGGTCGGCCAGGGCGGCAAGGTCGTCGCGCCCGAGCACTCCTACACCGGCACGCTCCTCCAGCTGGCCGACCTCGAGTCCCGCGGCCGCATCACCACCCAGCTGGTCGACATCACCGACACCGCGGCCGTCGCGGCGGCGTGCGTCGACGCCGCGCTCGTGTGGTTCGAGTCGCCGACCAACCCGGCTCTCGAGGTCGCCGACATCGCGGCGATCGCCACAGCCGCCCACGAGGAAGGTGCCTACGTCGTCGTCGACAACACCTTCGCCACTCCCCTGCTCCAGCAGCCGCTGTCGCTCGGCGCCGACATCGTCGTGCACTCCGTGACCAAATACCTCGCCGGCCACAGCGACGTCCTCATGGGCGCCATCGTCACGGGCGACGACGAGCTCTACGGCGTCCTCAAGGGTCGCCGCGACCTCCTCGGATCGACGCCGGGCACCCTCGAGGCCTACCTCGCCCTGCGCGGCCTGCGCACGCTCCACCTGCGCGTCGAGCGCGCCCAGGCCAACGCCACCACGCTGGTCGAGCGCCTGCGCGAGCACCCGGCGGTCTCCGAGGTCCGCTATCCCGGCTTCGGCGGCATCGTGTCGATCGTGCTCGCCGGCGAGGCGCTGGCCGCGGACCTGCTGGTGCAGAAGACCAGGCTCTGGGTCCACGCGACCAGCCTCGGTGGCGTCGAGTCGACCTTCGAGCGTCGCCGACGGTGGAAGGCGGAGCCGGCCACGATCCCCGAGGGCCTGGTGCGGCTCTCGGTCGGCATCGAGGACGTCGAGGACCTGTGGCGCGACTTGGTCGGTGCGCTGGACACGCTCGTCGTCTGAGGGTCCCTCAGTCGGTCTCGGCCTTGGTGTCACGGGCGATGAACGCGTCGACCATGTCCTTGGCGGTCATCGTCCCCGCGACGACCGCGTCGACGTGGTGCGCGACCGGGGCGTCGACGCCGGACTGGTTGGCCAGTGCCAGCAGCGACGAGCAGGACTTGGCACCCTCCGCCACCTGACGGGTCGAGGCGATGATCTGCTCGGTCGTCATCCCCTTGCCGAGGTTCTCCCCGAAGGTGCGGTTGCGCGACAGCGGGGACGAGCAGGTGGCGACGAGGTCACCGAGCCCCGCGAGCCCCATCAGGGTCAGGGGGTTGGCACCGAGCTTCATCGCGAGGCGCGCGGTCTCCGCGAGCCCCCGCGTGATCACCGACGCGGTCGTGTTGTCGCCGAAGCCGAGTCCCACTGCCATGCCGACCGAGAGGGCGACGACGTTCTTGTAGGCGCCCCCGAGCTCGCAGCCGAGCACGTCGACGCTGGTGTAGGGCCGGAAGGCGGGTGAGTGCACGCGAGCCTGGAGCATCCGCGCGACGTCCTCGTCCTCGCAGGCGACCACCGACGCCGCGGGCTCGCGACGGGCGATCTCCTTGGCGAGGTTGGGGCCGCTGATGACCGCGATTCGCTCCGGTCCGGCTCCGGTGACCTCGGCGACGACCTCGCTCATCCGCTTGAGGCTGCCGAGCTCCACGCCCTTCATCAGGGAGACCATGACGGCGTCCTTGCCGACGTACGGCGCCCACTCGACGAGGTTGGCCCGCAACGACTGGGACGGGACCGCGAGAACCACGACATCGGCGCCGGCCAGGGCCTGCTCGGGATCGTGCGTGGCGCTCACCGCCGGGGGCAGCTCGATGCCGGGCAGGTAGTCGACGTTCTCGTGCTGGTCGTTGATCGAGGCGCAGACCTCCTCACGCCGACCCCAGATCGTCACGTCGTTGCCGCCGTCGGCGAGCACGATGGAGAAGGCGGTCCCCCAGGAACCGGCTCCGAGGATGGCTACCTTCGTGCTCACTGCTCGTCCTTCGGGTCGGGGGTGCCGGTCGGGCGGATGCCGGCCTTGCGCATGTCGAAGCGTTCCGCAGGTGCGGTCGCACCCCGGACGTCCTCCACGAGGCCGGTGATCGCCGCCATGATGCGGTCGGTCGCCTCGGCGAAGACGCTGTGGTCGCGCGGGCGCTGCACCAGGTCGTCGAGGTCGACGGGGTCGCCGACCTTCATCCGGATCAGCTTGCGCGGGAAGAGGTCGGGCTTGCTGGCGTAGGGATAGAGGATCTCGTGGGCACCCCACTGACCCACCGGGATCACCGGGCAGCCGGTCTCCAGGGCGATGCGAGCGGCACCGGACTTGCCCGTCATCGGCCACAGGTCGGGATCGCGGGTGATGGTGCCCTCCGGGTAGACCACCACGACCTTGCCTGCCCGCACCGCCTCCACCGCGGCGGTGAAGGCACCGACGGCGTTGCTGCTGGCGCGCTCCACCGGGATCTGGCCGGCCGCCCTCATCAGGAAGCCCAACACCTTGTTGTGGAAGAGGCTCGACTTCGCCAGGTAGTGCGGGACCCGTCCGTGGTCGTAGACCAGGTGAGCCGCCGTGAGGGGGTCGACGTGGGAGACGTGGTTGAGCACCACGACACACCCCCCGGTGGCCGGCAGCTTCTCGCCGTCGATCCACTCGTGGGTCGTCGTGGCGAGCAGCACCGGCTTGACGATGGTCACGGCGAACGCGAAGCCGGGGCGGCGCTTGTCCTGCATTGTGCGAACCTTCACGGGAGTGCAGGTTACTCGCCGACGTGACCGAGGCCACCGTCTCGCCGCGCCGAGTCCCCTGACAGGATCGAGGCGTGGTCACGTCCTACGTCGTCGTGGTGCCGGTCAAGCCCCCGGCGCACGGCAAGTCCCGGATGACGGGTCTCGACGACCCCCAGCGTCGAGCCCTCGCGCGCGCCTTCGCCCTCGACACCGTCGGCGCGTGCCTGGCCGCTCGGCACGTCGACGCCGTGCTGGTCGCAACCGACGACGCGTCGTTCTCCCGGGAGTTCGAGAGCCTCGGCTGCGTGACCATCCCCGACGGCGACACCAACGACCTCAACGCCGCGCTGCGCCAGGCCGTGGCCGAGGCCCGGCGCCGCTTCCCCGACCTGACGCCCGCGGCGCTCTGCGCCGACCTGCCGGCACTGCGCCCCGCCGACCTCGGTCGGGCCCTCGCATCGGTGGTGCCGGGCGGGCCTTCCTTCGTGCCCGACGCAGAGGGTGTCGGCACGACGCTCTACACCGCGCCGTACGACGAGTTCGACCCGGAGTTCGGTCTCGGCTCGCGTCGTGCGCACCGGGCCTCCGGCGGCGCCGAGATCGGACTCGACCTTCCGTCGCTGCGGCGCGACGTCGACGACCTCGACGACCTGCGCGACGCACGGTCCCTGGGGCTCGGCCCGGAGACCTCCGCACTCGTGGCCGACCTGCAGCTGACATGACGAACGGGCCGTCCCCCTGAGGGAGGACGGCCCGTTTCGTGGTGTGTCAGGACTTCTTGGCCGGAGCCTTCTTCGCGGGCGCCTTCTTGGCAGCGGGTGCCGCCTTCTTGGCCGGTGCCGCCTTCTTCGCAGCAGGTGCCGCCTTCTTGGCCGGTGCCGCCTTCTTCGCAGCAGGTGCCGCCTTCTTGGCCGGAGCCGCCTTCTTCGCAGCAGGTGCCGCCTTCTTGGCCGGAGCCGCCTTCTTCGCAGCAGGCGCCGCCTTCTTGGCCGGCGCTGCCTTCTTGGCCGGAGCCGCCTTCTTCGCAGCAGGCGCCGCCTTCTTGGCCGGAGCCGCCTTCTTGGCAGCGGCCGCCGCCTTCTTCGCCGGGGCCGCCGCCTTCTTCGCCGCAGCCGCGGGAGCCGCGAGCGTCAGCTTCGGAAGCTTCTTGGCACCGGAGACGACGTTCTTCAGGTCGGCCCCGGGACTGAACTTCGGCACCGCCGTCTTCTTGGCCTTGATGCGTGCGCCGGTCTGCGGGTTGCGGACCCACCGGGCTTCACGGATCCTCTTCTCGAAGGAGCCGAAGCCCGTGATGGCGACCTTCTCGCCCTTGGCGACCTCACGCGTGATCGTGTCCAAGACGGACTCGAGTGCATGTGCTGCCTGCTTGCGGTTCCCCTCGTAACGCGTCGCGAGTGCGTCGATGAGCTGTGACTTGTTCACTAGCTTCCCTTCCAATGAACTGGTGGCGTCGAGCTGTGCCCGACTTTCATCAATGCACGCTAGGCATTGGTGGCCATTGTCACAATCACCACGCCGTCAATCGCGGAACCTATTTTTCGGCGCTAGACCACGAACACGTAGGCGCACGCCCGGCAATCGCCTGACGTGCGCCAACGTGGTGCGTGCTGTCGTTATCCGATATCCCTTACCTGCCTGGGATATCTCGATAGCCGACGGCCGAGATCACTTCTCCAGGAATGCCAGGAGGTGCTGGTTGAAGGCCGCCGCGTGGCTGACGTTCAATCCGTGCGGTGCATCCTCGATCACGGCCAGCTCGGCGCCCGAAACGCTGTCAGCGGTGCGCTTTCCGGAGACCTCGAAGGGCACGGTGGCGTCCGAGTCGCCGTGGATGACGAGGCTCGGGACCTTGATCGTGGCGAGGTCCTGGCGGAAGTCGGTCGTGCCGAAGGCCTCGATGCAGGCGACCAGTGCGGCGTCCTCGGCCTTGGCCGCGAGAGCCAGTGCGTCCTGCCGCTGCTCCTCGGTGACCTTCAGCTCCCCACCGGCCGAGAAGAAGTCGGTGGTGAACCCGTCGAGGAAGCCCTCGCGGTCGGAGGAGGCTGCGCCCATCATGCCCTTGACGTCGTCCTCGCCGAGCCCGCCGTCGGGGTTGTCGTCGGTCTTCAGCAGGTAGGGCGGTACGGCAGCCGCGAAGACGGCCGAGTGCACGCGGGCGTCGCCAGCAGTGCCGAGATAGCGGGCGACCTCACCGCCACCCATGGAGAAGCCCACCAGGCTCGCGTCCTGGAGGTCGAGGCCGTCGAGCAGCCCGCCGAGGTCGGCGGCGAAGGTGTCGTAGTCGTAGCCCGTGCCGGGCTTGTCGGAGTCGCCGAAGCCCCGACGGTCGTAGGTGACGACGCGGTAGCCCGCGTCGGTCAGCGCCGGGACCTGCTCGCTCCAGGAGGCGCCACTGAGGGGCCAGCCGTGGATGAGCACGACGGGGCGACCCTCACCGCCGGAGTCGGTGTAGCTCAGGTTGATGCCGTTGGCCGAGATGGTGGGCACGTCAGTCCTTTCGTCGACGGATGCGGTGGTCGATGCCCCGCAGGGCACGATCACCCGGTGCCCGTCACAAGGAGGTTGACGCTTCCCCTATTCCGTCCGACCCACCATGTGGACCCGCTCAGCCGTGGATCGTGGCCGGCTTCCAGCTGGGTCGTGACGCCTCGAAGGCGGTGATGTCGTCGGCGTGGCTCAGGGTGATCCCGACGTCGTCGAGCCCCTCGAGCAGGCGCCAGCGGGTGTAGTCGTCGATGTCGAAGGAGTCCTCGATCGCGTCCTCCCCCTCGCCGGCACGCACCGTGCGGGACTCGAGGTCCACGGTGATCGCCGCACCCGGGGTCGCCTCGAGGTAGTCCCACAGCCGCTGGACGACCTTCTCGTCGACCTGGGCGGCGAGCAGTCCGGCCTTGCCCGAGTTGCCACGGAAGATGTCGGCGAAGCGGGAGGAGATGACCGCCTTGAACCCGTAGTTCTGCAGGGCCCACACCGCGTGCTCGCGCGACGAGCCGGTGCCGAAGTCGGGACCGGCGACGAGGACCGAGCCGGCCGCGTAGACCGGGTTGTTGAGGACGAACTCGGGGTCGTTGCGCCAGGCGCTGAACAGCCCGTCCTCGAAGCCGTCGCGCGTGACGCGCTTGAGGTAGACGGCCGGGATGATCTGGTCGGTGTCGACGTTGCTGCGACGCAGCGGGACACCGACGCCGGTGTGCGACGAGAACTTCTCCATGACTCAGGCCTCCAGGTCGGCCGGGGACGACAGCGTCCCTCGGATGGCGGTCGCGGCTGCGACGGGGATCGAGACGAGGTGGGTGCGACCACCCTTGCCCTGGCGGCCCTCGAAGTTGCGGTTGGAGGTCGACGCGCTGCGCTCACCGGGCTCCAGGGTGTCGGGGTTCATGCCCAGGCACATGGAGCAGCCGGCCCCGCGCCACTCGGCGCCGGCCTCCTTGAAGATCACGTCGAGGCCCTCGGACTCGGCCTGCATGCGCACCCGCACCGACCCGGGCACGACGAGCAGCCGCGTGTCGGCGTCGACCTTGTGACCCTCGATGATCTGGGCCGCCAGGCGCAGGTCCTCGATCCGGCCGTTGGTGCAAGAGCCGACGAAGACGGTGTCGACCTTGACCTCGCGCATGGGGGTGCCGGCCTCGAGGCCCATGTACTGCAGGGCCTTCTCGGCAGCGACGCGGTCCTGGGCGTCCTCGAACTGGGCAGGGTCGGGGACCGACCCGCCGAGCGGGACGCCCTGGCCGGGGTTGGTGCCCCAGGTGACGAACGGCGTCATCTCGGAGGCGTCGAGCACGATCTCGGCATCGAACTCGGCGTCGGCGTCGGTGACGAGCGTCTTCCAGTGCTCGACCGCGGCATCCCAGTCGGCGCCCCGGGGCGCCTCGGGGCGGCCCTCGATGTAGTCGAACGTCGTCTGGTCAGGTGCGATGAGACCGGCCTTGGCGCCCCACTCGATGCTCATGTTGCAGACCGTCATGCGGCCCTCCATCGAGAGCTCCTCGATGGCCTGGCCGCGGTACTCCACGATGTAGCCCTGACCTCCACCGGTGCCGGTGTGGGTGATCAGCGTGAGCACCATGTCCTTGGCGGTGACGCCCGGCGGGAGGCTGCCGTTGATGGTCACGGCCATCGTCTTGGGCCTGGCCTGCATCAGGGTCTGCGTGGCGAGGACGTGCTCGACCTCGGAGGTGCCGATGCCGAAGGCGATCGCACCGAAGGCACCGTGGGTGCTGGTGTGGCTGTCACCGCAGACGATCGTCATGCCGGGCTGGGTCAGGCCGAGCTGGGGGCCGACGACGTGGACGATGCCCTGCTCGACGTCACCGAGCGGGTGCAGGCGCACGCCGAACTCCTCGGCGTTCTTGCGCAACGTCTCGACCTGGGTGCGGGAGACGGGATCGGCGATGGGCTTGTCCCAGTCGAGCGTGGGGACGTTGTGGTCCTCGGTCGCCAGGGTGAGGTCGGGGCGACGGACCGCGCGACCAGCCAGGCGCAGGCCGTCGAAGGCCTGGGGGCTGGTGACCTCGTGGATGAGGTGCAGGTCGATGAAGAGAAGGTCGGGCTCTCCCTCGTGGGAGCGGACGACGTGCTCGTCCCACACCTTCTCGGACAAGGTCTTGCCCATGACTTCGCTCCTTCGTGACCGGTGGTGATCGTGCCGGGAGAACGCTACGCCGTCGTCCCATGATCTGAGATATCGATCTCGCTATGCGGACAAGGGCGCCTGGCGCACCTCCTCGCACCAGGCCGGTCCAGACCGACCGCCGACTCGACCAGGTCACACCGGCTTGCTCTTGCATCCCATGATCTGAGACGTCAGTATTGCTATATGGACAACTCCAGTGGTGTCGGCGTTCTCGACAAGGCCGCGCTCGTGCTCACCGCGCTCGAGTCCGGACCTGCGACCCTGGCTGGTCTCGTGGCCGGCACGGGTCTGGCCCGACCCACCGCCCACCGTCTGGCCGTCGCCCTCGAGCACCACCGGCTGGTCGCTCGCGACATGCAGGGACGCTTCGTCCTGGGCCCCCGGCTCGCCGAGCTGTCCGCCGCTGCCGGGGAGGACCGCCTCCTCGCGACGGCCGGCCCGGTCCTCGCGCGACTGCGCGACATCACCGGCGAGTCGGCCCAGCTGTGGCGTCGCCAGGGAGACCACCGCGTCTGCGTCGCCGCTGCCGAGCGCCCCTCCGGCCTGCGCGACACCATCCCGGTCGGGTCGCAGCTGACGATGCGCGCCGGCTCCGCCGCCCAGGTCCTGCTGGCCTGGGAGGACCCCGAGCGGATGCACCGCGGTCTCCAGAACGCGGCGTTCTCCGCAGCCGCCCTGTCCGGCATCCGCCGGCGCGGCTGGGCCCAGTCGGTCGGCGAGCGCGAGCAGGGCGTGGCGTCGGTCTCCGCCCCGGTCCGCTCCCCGGGCGGGAAGATCATCGCCGCCGTCTCCGTCTCCGGGCCGCTGGAGCGGCTCTCCCGTCAGCCCGGACGCATGCACGCCCCCGCGGTGCTCGCCGCCGCCGAGCGGCTCTCCGAGTCGCTGCGCCGCGCCGCCGCTGAGTGAGCGCTCCGGACGCCGGGTCTCAGAAGAGCGCGTCCTGCTCGAGCTCGAGGAGCACCTGCTTGCGCTCGACTCCCCCGGCGTAGCCCGTGAGCGTCCCGTTGGCGCCGATGACCCGGTGGCACGGGATGACGATCGGGATCGGGTTGCTGCCGTTGGCCAGGCCGACCGCGCGCGACGCCGCGTTGGTGCGCCCGAGTCGCGCCGCGATCTCGCCGTAGGTCGCGGTCTCGCCGTAGTCGATGAGCCGGAGCTGCTCCCAGACCTGCGTCTGGAACACCGAGCCACCGGGAGCGAGCGGGAGGTCGAACTCCTGGAGGTCACGGGCGAAGTAGGCCGTGAGCTGACGTCGCGCCTCGGCGAGGACAGGGTGGTCGTCGTCGCGCGCGCCGCGGACCCGGCCGTCGGGGTCGCCGAACGGGGAGAACTCGATGGCGGTGATGGCACCGCCGTTCTCGACGAGGCGCAGCTCGCCGATGGGGCTGTCGATCACGGTCCACATCTCAGACCTCCTGGGGGTCGGTGGGGACGGGTGGCATGAGGGTGTTCCACAGGTGCATCAGGGCGTAGGAGCGCCAGGGCCGCCAGGTCTCGGACGCCGCGAAGGCCGACGGCAGGTCGTGGCCCAGCCCGGCGACGGCGTTGCGGACCCCGATGTCGGTCGGCAGGAACAGGTCGGGATGACCCAGCGCCCGCATCGCGACGTAGTCGGCCGTCCAGGGCCCGATCCCGGGCAGGGCGATCAGGGCACGGCGGACGTCGTCGCGGTCGGGACCACGGTCGAGCGCCACGTCGCCGGACGCCAGGGCGGCACACAGCCCGACCAGCGCCCTCCCGCGGGCCCGGGGCATCGGCAGCGTCTCGGGATCGACCCCGGCGAGGGTGGCGGGGTCGGGGAAGAGGTGGGTGAGGCCCGGGGTGCCCGTCTCGACGGCACGTCCGTGCGCCGCGACGATCCGCCCGGTCACGGTCCGCGCGCCGGTGACGCTGACCTGCTGCCCGATCACCGTGCGCACGGCGGTCTCGGCACCGTCGACCTGGCCCGGAAGCCGCAGGCCGGGCGTGGCCCGCACCAGCGGTCCGATCACGGGGTCACCGGCGAAGTGGTCGGCGACGGCGATCGGGTCGCAGTCGGCGTCGAGCAGGCGTCGGGCTCGCTCGACGGCGGCGGCCGTGTCACGCAGGTCCTGGAGGGCGAAGGTCGCGGTGACGAAGGCGGTCTCCCCCTCGTCGAGGGCGTCGGTGATGTCGAGCCGGACCGTGCCGGGCGCGTGCGGCAGGTCGAGGGTGCGGGCATACCAGCCGTCGCCGGCGACCTCCACGCCCGGGACGAGGTGGTAGGCCAGGAAGGCCAGCAGCGCCCGCCCCGCGAAGGGGGTGCGCACCGCGAGTCGCATGGTGACGGAGCCGGTGGTCGGTCGCGCGCCCCGACGACCCCGCAGGTCGGTCGGGCTCGCGGCGTAGACCTCGCGGATCGTGTCGTTGAACTGCCGCACGCTGGAGAAGCCTGCGGCGAAGGCGATCTCGGCGCAGGTGAGTGCGGTGGTCTCGAGGAGCACCCGCGCGGTCTGGGCCCGCTTGGCCCGGGCCAGGGCGAGCGGGCCGGCCCCGAGCTCGCCCGCCAGGAGCCGTGAGAGGTGGCGCGGGGTGTAGCCGACGCGTCGCGCCAGCCCGTCCACGCCTTCTCGATCGACGACGCCGTCGGAGATCAGCCGCATGGCTCGACCGGCAGCCGTGGCGGCGACGTCCCAGTCCGGGCTTCCTGGTGAGGCATCGGGCAGGCAGCGCTTGCAGGCGCGGTAGCCCGCGGCCTGGGCGGCGGCCGGGCTGGGGTGGAAGCTGACATTGGCGAGCGCGGGGGTGCGGGCCGGGCACGACGGACGGCAGTAGATGCCGGTCGTGCGGACCGCGGTCCAGAAGACACCGTCGAAGCGGCGGTCGCGCGACTTCACGGCGCCGTAGCAGGACTCGGGGTCGAGCTGCTCGGTCGGCGACATGCCTCCATCATGCTCGAGCACCACACCGGTTGCTAGCGGGAATCGGACACCGCCGTGGACGATCGTCGCGCCACGCTCACAGGGATCTCGCGGGCATCTCGCAGAAAGGCGAGGGATTCAACCAGGTGTTTGTGATGATGTGAACGTGGCCGACGACGAGACGCCGCCGGCCGAGCCGGCGACCCACCCCACCCCGGTGGCGCGCAGGCGCCCCTTGGCGCGCGAGCACCGTCGTACGGTGCTGAAGGTCATCCTCGTCACCCACCTGGTGCTCGCCCTGCTCACGGGGGTGGGCGTCTCCGTGGCCTACCAGCAGCTCAACAACAACATCGAGACGCTCCCCGGGATCCCCGACGGCGTCGACCGCCCGGACGTCGTCGAGGTCGACGGACCCCAGAAGCCGATCAACATCCTCATCATGGGTTCCGACACCCGCGAGGGCGAGGGCAACGGGATCGACGGAGCGCAGGCGAGCGAGGGCTCGGACACGACGATCCTGCTGCACATCTCGGCGGACCGGAAGGACGCCTATGGCGTCAGCCTGCCTCGAGATGCCCTGGTCACCCGTCCCGACTGCATGATGCCCGACGGCGAGCAGATCCCGGGCGAGGAGCTCGTGATGTTCAACGAGGCCTTCACGCTCGGGGGCGCCCTGTGCACGACCCAGATGTTCGAGGCGCTCACCGACGTGCGCGTCGACCACCAGGTGGTGGTCGACTTCAACGGCTTCAAGGACATGGTCGACGCCGTCAACGGGGTCGAGGTGTGCCTCCCCAAGGACGTCGACGACCCCGAGCACAACATCTTCTTCGACGCCGGCACGCAGACGCTGACGGGGCAGCAGGCGCTCAACTACGTGCGCGAGCGATCCGTGCTCTCGGTCACCGGCGACATCGGACGCATGACGCGTCAGCAGGCCTTCATCGCCTCGATGATCAACAAGGTCGTCTCCGCGGGCACGCTGTCGCGCCCGGACCGCGTCTTCTCCTTCCTCGACGCCGCCACGAGCTCGCTCAAGCTCGACAAGGAGCTGGCCAACCTGCCGGCCCTCGTCGACCTGGCGATGCAGTTCAAGAACACCGGCCTCGACGACATCCGCTTCATCACGGTGCCGTTCGCGGAGTACGAGCCCGACCCCAACCGGCTGGTGTGGACCGAGGACGCCGACCGGCTCTGGGAGCGGATCCGCAACGATCGGCGGCTCGGGCGCGACTTCAGCGAGGAGAGCATCAAGGCCGACGACCCGGTCGGCACGGCGAGCGGCTCACCGTCGGACGGCGCCTCCCCCACGGACAGCACGTCCGCCACGCCGGAGGAGACCGCTGCCGCGCAGGAGCAGGCCGCGGCCCGCCTCGCCGCCGGGCTCTGCGCCTGACGCAGCCACGACACGAAATGCACACAGGGCCGGTCCTGGTGGACCGGCCCTGCGTGATCTGTACCCCCGACCGGATTCGAACCGGCGCTACCGCCGTGAGAGGGCGGCGTGCTAGGCCGCTACACAACGGGGGCAAGAGATGGTGCTGGTGTTGCTATTTGGTGCTGCGACAGACTAGCGAAAGCCCCTCTGCCACACAAAATCCCGGTCTCCACCGGCATCTTGGCTGGGATACTAGGACTCGAACCTAGAATAACTGGACCAGAACCAGTCGTGTTGCCAATTACACCATATCCCAATGGTCTTACTCTTCTTAGGCCCTCCGCACCGAGGTCCGGCGGCCGAGGAGAAACGTTACACGCGTGGCCCGACGGGTTCCAAAACGGCCCCCTCGATCGTGGTGCGGACGCCCAGCCTGCGGGCCGCGATGACGGCCAGGGCGAGATAGCTCAGCGACTGCGTCAGGGTCACCGGGAGGCTCCACCAGGTGCCGCCGGTGGGGTTCATGGCCGAGGTCATGTCGCTGTAGGCCAGCGCGGAGCCGAAGGCGAGCCAGTTGTTGAGCACGTGCATCGCGATCGCGGCCTCGAGGCCGCCCGTGGCGATGGTGAGGATGCCGGCGACCACACCGAAGGCGAAGCGGTCGAAGAAGATCGGCGGGTCCTGGGCACCGTGCGCCAGCGCGAAGAGCAGCGAGGGCACGAGCACCGCTGCCGTGCGACTGCGCAGGAGACCACCGAAGGCCTGCGTGAGGTAGCCGCGGAACGCGTACTCCTCCCCCGCGGCCTGCAGCGGCGTGAGCAGGACCACGACGAGCAGGAAGTCGCGCGTGGTGTCGGTGAAGGCGTTGACGTCACCGGTGATGCCGCTCTCCTGCTGCGGCAGCGCCGCCGACACGAGCACCGTCGCGATCAGCGCCAGCACCGACAGGCCGAAGCAGACCGCCATCCAGCGCCAGCGGATGCGCGGCATGACCGACGAGAGCCATCGCGGCTTGAGCCCGTGCACGCAGCGCATGACGAACCACCCGATCGGGATCGCGGCGGCCAGCGACAGGTTGAGGTAGGCCAGCATCGCCGGCGTCACGTCGTCGAGGTCGCCCAGCGCGGTCATCCGGTCGGCGCTGAGGTCACCGATCGCCGCGAAGTAGAGCGCGAAGACGCCGAGCAGAAGCAGGGGGGCCAGCAGGACGAAGCCGGCGGCGTACGTCGTGACGCCGAGCAACGTCCAGCCCCAACCGCGCCGCGGGGCACCACGCAGGATCTCGTCGTAGCCGTGGCCCATCGTGCGTCCCCTCAGCCCAGCGCGCTCTGCAGCCGGGCCAGGCTGCGCTCGCGCCCGAGCAGCTCCATCGACTCGAACAGCGGCGGCGAGACGCGGCGGCCCGTGATCGCGACGCGCACGGGACCGAAGGCCACGCGGGGCTTGAGCCCGCGCTCCTCGACCAGCGCCTGCTGCAGGGCCTCCTGGATCGCGGCGGTGGACCACTCGTGCAGGCCCGCCACCGCGTCGTGGGACGCCTGGACGATGGCCTTGCCGTCCTCGGTGAGCAGCTTGTCGACATCGGCCTCGTCGCGCGTGAAGTCCTGCTCCTCCACGAAGAGGAAGCCGAGCATGTCGACGGCCTCGGTGAGCTTGTTGATCCGCTCGGCCACCAGGGGCATGGCGAGCTCGAGGAGCTGGGCGTCCGCGTCGGACACGGGGTCGGAGACGACGCCGGCAGCCTTGAGGAACGGCAGCGCCCGGTGGGTGATGTCCTCGACCGACAGCAGGCGCATCTGGGACGCGTTGATCGCATCGGCCTTCTTGAGGTCGAAGCGGGCGGGGTTGGGGTTGACGTCCTTGATGTCGAACGCCTCGACCATCTCCTCCAGCGAGAAGATGTCGCGGTCGCCCGAGATCGCCCAGCCGAGCAGGGCCAGGTAGTTCATCAGGCCCTCGGGCAGGAAGCCCTGGTCGCGATAGGCCAGCGCGTGCGCCTCGGGGTCGCGCTTCGAGAGCTTCTTGTTGCCCTGGCCCATGACGTAGGGCAGGTGGCCGAACTGCGGGGTCTCCTGGGCGATGCCGAGCTCGACGAGAGCGCCGTAGAGAGCCAGCTGGCGCGGGGTGCTGGAGAGCAGGTCCTCACCGCGCAGCACGTGCGTGATCCCCATCAGGGCGTCGTCGACCGGGTTGACCAGCGTGTAGAGCGGGTCGCCGTTGGCGCGGCACAGCGCGTAGTCAGGGACGTTCTCGGACTCGAAGGAGATCTCGCCGCGCACCAGGTCGGTCCAGGTGATCGAGCCGTCGGGCATCCGGAAGCGCACGATCGGCCTGCGCCCCTCGCCCTCGAACGCCGCCCGCTGCTCTGCGGAGAGCTCGCGGCAGAAGCCGTCGTAGCCCATGATCTTGGAGCCCGAGGCCTCGCGACGGGCGTCGACCTCCTCGTTGGTGCAGAAGCACTCGTAGGTGTAGGACGACTCGCGCAGCCTGGCCAGGGCGTCGGCGTAGATCTCGCCGCGCTCGCTCTGCTTGTAGGGCCCGTGCGGGCCTCCCACCTCGATGCCCTCGTCCCAGGTGAGGCCGAGCCAGCGCCACAGCTCGAGGATCGCGTCGTAGGACTCCTGGGTGCTGCGCTCCTTGTCGGTGTCCTCCATGCGGAAGACGATCGTGCCGCCGTGGTGGCGGGCAAAGGCCCAGTTGAAGAGGGCCGTGCGCGCCAGGCCGACGTGCGGCGAGCCTGTCGGCGACGGGCAGAAGCGGACGCGGACCGAGGGGTCGGTCGTGCCAGCGGTCGTGGGCGTGCTCATCGGGTGGCCACCTTGTTGGTCAGAGTGCCGAGACCGGCGATCGAGATCTCGACCTCGTCACCGACCTCCATGGGACCGACACCCTCGGGGGTGCCGGTGAGGATCACGTCGCCGGGCAGCAGCGTCATGACGCTGGAGACGTGGGCGATCAGCGTGGGGATGTCGAAGATCATGTCGGCGGTGGAGCCGTCCTGGACGACCTCGCCGTTGAGGTGCGTCTGCAGGCGTACGCCGTCGATGAAGTGCTGCGGGTCGAGGTCGGTCTCGATCCAGGGACCCAGCGGGCAGAAGGAGTCGAAGCCCTTGGCGCGGGTGAACTGCACGTCGGACTTCTGCAGGTCGCGGGCGGTCACGTCGTTGGCGATCGTGTAGCCGTGGATGACGTCGGTCGCCTGCTCAGCCGGCACGTCGCGGCAGATCCGACCGATCACCACGGCCAGCTCGCCCTCGTAGTGCAGGTCCTGCGTCTGCGGCGGGTAGAAGATCGGGTCGAGCGGACCGACCACGCTGGTGTTGGGCTTGAGGAACATCAGGGGCTCGGAGGGCAGGTCGTGGCCCAGCTCGGCGGCGTGCGCGGCGTAGTTGCGACCGATGCCGACGACCTTGCTGCGCGGCAGGACCGGCGCGAGGAGCTTGACGTCCGCGAGGCGGTGCTCCTGGTCGAGCAGCTTGATGCCGACGTAGAGGGGGTCGCCCGCGAGGGCAACGACGACGCTGTCCTCGGCGGGCTGGCCGAACTCGTCGACCTCCCCCGTCACGACGCCGTAGGAGGGCTCTGATCCGGTGGTGAACCTTGCGATGCGCACGCCCTCGACCCTATCGGCCACCGGGGCGGCGCCTACCCTTGGCGGGTGGAGACCCGGAAGGACGTCGACGTGCTCGACGCTGTGCTGGACGAGGCGGAGTGGCGCTCGCGCGCGGACGCGCACGCGGCGCGCGTCGACGCCTTCACCGCTCCGCACCTCGCGCGTCGCGACGCCGCCGTGAAGCACCCCGTGCACGACTTCCTCTTCACCTACTACTCCCAGCGCCCGGCCCAGCTGCGCCGCTGGCACCCCGGCTTCGGCGTCGGCCTGGTGGGGGCCGCTGAGCATGCCGGCCTCAAGGGCTACGAGCAGGCGGGTGACGTGGTCAGCGTCGCGCCGTCGTACGTCGAGAAGCAGCGGCCGCTGCTCGGCTCCCTGCGCGCGCTGCTCACCGCCACCGCCGCGCGACCCGCCCACTTCGGCTGCTTCGGGCTGCACGAGTGGGCCATGGTCTATCGCCTCGCGGAGGACGAGACCCGCCACGCCGACTGGCCGTTGCGCCTCGGCCCCGACGGCACCGACGCGGTCGTGGAGTCGCACAAGGTGGCGTGCTCGCACTTCGACGCCTTCCGGTTCTTCACCGACCCGGCCCGACCGCTCAACACCCTCTCCCCCGGCCGCGACGACCGGCCGGCGTTCGAGCAGCCGGCCTGCCTGCACGCCGGCATGGACCTCTACAAGCACGCCTTCCGGCTCTCGCCGATGGTCTCCTCCGACCTCGTCGCCGACGCGTTCGAGCTGGCCCGCGACATCCGCGAGCTCGACATGCGCGCCGCGCCCTACGACCTGGCCGACCTGGGCTTCGAGCCGGTGCCGATCGAGACCCCCGAGGGCAAGGCGGCCTACGTCGAGGCGCAGCGGGAGTTCGCGCAACGGGGTGCGCCGATCCGCGCGCGGCTGCTCGCCGAGTGCGAGCGCCTGCTGGCCTCATGAACACGTCCTACGACGCCGTGCGCGACCGGGTCGCCCGGCTGCTGACGGGCGCGGAGCGACCGCCGGTGGTCGCCATCTCCGGCCACGGCGGGGCCGGCAAGTCGACCCTCGCGGCGGGGTTGATGACCGACCTGGGTGGGACACCCGAGCAGGTGATCCGCACCGACTGCTTCTTCGCCGCCGGGGCCGGTCCTGGCTCCGGGCTCTTCGACCTGCACGACTGGCCGGTGCTGCTCGACCTGCTCGGGCGCCTGCGCGCCACGACCCCTGAGCGACGCCTCACCTACCCGGTGCGTGCCTACGGCGGCGCGCAGCGCACCTGCGACGTCCCGATGCCACTGGTGGTGGTCGTCGAGGGCATCCGGCTGATCCGCCCCGAGACCCTGCCCCTCGTGGACCTCGCCGTCTGGATTGACCTCTCGCCGGAGCTGGCCGGCCGTCGCGCCGTCGATCGCAACCGCGACCAGGGTGACAGCGACGACGAGCTCGACCTGTGGCGCAGGAAGTGGATCCCCGAGGGGCATGACTACGCGCGGCTGGTGCGTCCCGAGGCGCTCGCGCACGTGGTCGTGGGTGCTGGCGGGACGACCTGAGCCGCGCTGGCGTCACCGAGTGCCCGATCGCGCGGTGTCGGGCCCTCGTGTGAGGGTGGGGCTGTGGACGAACGCGTGCTGGCCAGCCTCCCCGACCGCCTCGCGCAGTCCTCCGAGCTCGGGACGGTCGATGTCTGAGGTCGGTGGCATGCCGCAGGGCTCGCACGGCGCGACCTTCCGCGGCGAGGACTGGTATGCCGAGGACCTCGGCGGCGGGCGCCACGTCGAGTCGACCTTCATCGACGTCGACCTGAGCGAGGCCCGCTCGTCGGGCGCGGTCTTCGAGCGGTGCGTCTTCGCGGGCGTGCGGTTCAACTCCTCGGTCCACCGGGCGAGTGCCTTCGTCACCTGTGAGTTCGAGGGGAGCAACTTCTTCGACGCCAGCTTCGACGGTTGCAAGATGACCGGCTCGGTCTTCGTCCGGTGCACGATGCGACCGATGAAGGTGAGCGGTGGCCAGTGGCGCGGGGTGTCGTTGCGCGGCACCGACCTGAGCAAGCTCGACCTGGCCGACCTCGACCTGCGTGAGGCCGACCTGTCGCTGTGCAACCTCACGTCGTCGGTCCTGCGCGGCGCCCAGCTCTCCGGGGCGTCCGTGCGCGAGACCAACCTCAGCGCGACCGACCTGCGCGGGGCGACGCTCGACGGCGTGGACCTCGCCGCGGCCCGGCTGCGACGCACGCAGCTCGACCTCGCCGGAGCGCTGCTGCTCGCCGAGCTGCACGGCGCGGTGGTGGACGTGCCGTGATCCCCTCGGACCAGCCGGACCGCGCGCTCGTCTTCGGCTCGGTCGCCCAGGCCTACGAGCGCCAGCAGGCGTTGCACCTCGCGCGTCGGGTGGGATGACCGGCGCGCGGATCGGGTGCTCCGTGCGCTAGTGAGAGGGGGCCACGTGGCCCCCTCTCACTAGCGCGGAAGACCACGACCCGGAGGACCCTCCGCCGAGGCCGGGACCCGTCACAGCAGGCCGGTCAGACCTGGTGCAGGTCGGTTGGTTGACGCAGCCGGATCCCGTCGATGACCAGCGCCAGCCCGACCTCGAAGTCCGAGCCACCGCGAGGACCGTCCGAGATCGCGCCGGCGCTGCCGGCCTGGAGGTGGGTCTGCTCGTCGGCGGCGTGGCCGAAGACGAAGTGCAGCAGGGTCCGCGCGGCGGTGCGGGAGAGCTCCGCGGGGAAGCCGGCATCGGCCAGCGCGCCGACCAGAGCGTCGTACGGCGCGCTCGCGCCCAGCCCGAACGCGTGGACGGTGGCGACCACGTCGGCGCCGTCGCGGTAGGCCAGCATCGCGTCGCGCAGCTGCGCACACACCGCGGCGACGCGGACGTCCCAGGGGCCGTCGGGCAGCGGGCGGTCACCCCGGCGCAGGAGCTCGTCGGCGACGGCCGCGAGCAGGGACTGCTTGTTGCTGAAGTGGTGGTAGAGCGCGCTGGGCTGGACGCCGAGCTCGCTGCCGAGGCGACGCATGGTGAGGTCGGCCAGGCCGAAGCGGTCGAGCACGTCGACCGCTCGCTCGACCACGTCGTGGCGTTGGTGGCGCATGACACTCCTCCTGGGGAGCACTCCTGAGGCAGGCCGGGTCACGTTGACCGGGGCCGCTCCGGACCCTAACCTGAACGCCGTTCACCTGACCAGCGTTCAGGTGGCGGTCCCAGGACCGGAGCCGACCTTCCCGGCCTCATACTGGGTGCCGATGTCGACCCGCCAGGAGAGCCCCATGACCACGTCGTTCGACCAGCTCGCCACCTCGATCCTCGAGGGCAAGCCCGCCACCGAGGACGACGCCCTCGCCGTGCTGCGCGCCCACGACGACGAGCTCGTCCACCTCGTCGCCGCGGCCGGCCGCCTGCGCCGCGAGCACTTCGGCAACACCGTCAAGGTCAACTACCTGGTCAACCTCAAGTCCGGCCTGTGCCCCGAGAACTGCAACTACTGCTCCCAGGCCCTGGGCTCGACGGCCGACATCTTGAAGTACAAGTGGCTCGACACCGACGAGGCCATGCAGCAGGCCGCCGCCGGCCTGCGCGGCGGCGCCACCCGGGTCTGCATGGTCTCCAGCGGCCGCGGCCCGACCAACAAGGACGTCGAGCGCGTCGCCGACATGGTCGGTGCCATCAAGGCCGAGAACCCGCAGGTCGAGATCTGCGCCTGCCTGGGCCTGCTCAAGGACGGCCAGGCCGAGCGGCTGCGCGAGGCCGGCGTCGATGCCTACAACCACAACATCAACACCGCCGAGTCCCACCACGACACGATCGTGCAGACCCACACCTACGCCGACCGCGTCGACACCGTCACCAAGGCCAAGAGCGCCGGCCTCTCGCCCTGCAGCGGCCTGATCGCGGGACTCGGGGAGACCGACGAGCAGCTCGTCGAGGCACTCTTCGCACTGCGCGAGCTGGAGTCGGACTCCATCCCGGTCAACTTCCTGATGCCCTTCGACGGCACCCCCTACGAGAACACCTGGGAGCTCTCCCCCACACGCTGCCTGAAGATCCTCGCGATGGCGCGCTTCGTGTGTCCCGACCGCGAGATCCGCATCGCCGCCGGGCGCGAGATGCACCTGCGCTCCCTGCAGGCGATGGCGCTCAACGTCGCCAACTCGATCTTCCTCGGCGACTACCTCACCTCCGAGGGCCAGGCCGCCGAGGCCGACCTCGAGATGATCCGCGACAACGGCTTCGTCGTCCTCGGCGCCGAGGAGGACCCGCGCCCCGCCGACCACGAGGGCTCGCGCGACCCCGCCAAGCGCCGCCGCGGCGCCGGCACCACCGAGCGCCCCAACGCCTGACCGTGCTCGTCACGCCCGAGGACCTGCTCGCCTTCGACCGCGAGCACCTGTGGCACCCCTACACGTCCATGACCGCGCCGGCTCCGGTGCGGCTGGTGACCGGGGCCTCGGGCGTGCGGCTGACGCTGGCCGACGGCAGCGTGCTGGTCGACGGGATGTCGTCGTGGTGGGCCGCGATCCACGGCTACAACCACCCGGCCCTCAACGCGGCGCTCGCCGAGCAGGCGCAGGACTTCGCGCACGTGATGTTCGGCGGACTGACCCACGCCCCGGCGGTCCGGCTGGCGGAGAAGCTGGTCTCCCTGGCCCCGGTGGGTCTGGAGAAGGTCTTCCTCGCCGACTCCGGCTCGGTGTCGGTCGAGGTCGCGCTCAAGATGACGCTGCAGCACCAGCGCGGCCTCGGTCGTCCCGAGCGCACGCGGATGCTGACCGTGCAGGGCGGCTACCACGGCGACACGTTCGGCTGCATGGGCGTGTGCGACCCGGTCGGCGGGATGCACTCGATGTTCGCCGCCGCGCTGCCCGAGCACGTCTTTGCTCCGCGACCGCCGGGTCACTCCGCGGGCGAGGACGAGATCGCCGCGTGGACACAGGCGTTCACGTCGCTGGCCCGCGAGCACGCGTCGTCGTTGGCGGGGATCATCGTGGAGCCGTTGCTGCAGGGTGCGGGCGGCATGCACGCGTATCCCGCGGCCTGCCTGCGCGTGATGCGCGAGGTCGCCGACGAGCTCGGGCTGGTGCTGGTCTTCGACGAGATCGCCACCGGCTTCGGCCGCACGGGCACGATGTGGGCCGCGGACGCGGCCGGGGTCTCCCCCGACATCATGTGCGTCGGCAAGGCGCTGACCGGCGGCTACCTGACCCTCGCTGCGGTCCTCACGACCGAGGCGATCGGGCGCGGCATCTCCGCCTCCGAGTCGGGCGTGCTGATGCACGGTCCGACCTACATGGGCAACCCGCTCGCGTGCGCCGTGGCCCTGGCGTCGCTGGAGCTCCTGACGTCCGGCGACTGGGCCGGCAACGTCGCGCGGATCGAGGCAGGGCTGACCGCGGGCCTGGCCGGGGCACGCGCGCTGCCGGGCGTGCACGACGTACGCACCCTGGGCGCGGTGGGCGTCGTGCAGCTCGACCACCCGGTCGACACGGCGAAGGCCGCCGACGCCGCGGCGGAGGTGGGCGTGTGGCTGCGCCCCTTCCGCGACCTCATCTACACGATGCCGCCCTACGTCACCGACGACGACGACCTGGCCCGGATCTGCGCGGCCGTCACCCGAGCGGCGGAGGTGTCGTGAGCACCTGGTCGGCGTGGCTGGCGCAGCAGGCGGCCGTGCGCGAGGAGTCCGGGCTGCGCCGGGTGCTGCGACCGCGGCCGGCGGCGGACGCGACGATCGACCTGGCGGGCAACGACTACCTCGGGCTGTCGCGCGACCCCGTGGTCACCGCTGCGGCCGCCGACGCGGCACTCATGTGGGGCGCCGGTGCCGGCGCCTCGCGGCTGGTGACCGGGACGCTGCGCCTGCACGAGACGCTGGAGACCGAGCTCGCGGCCTACACCGGGCAGCCGGCGGCGCTGGTCATGTCGACCGGCTACCACGCCAACCTCGCCCTGGTCACCGCCCTGGCCGACCGCGACACCCTGGTCGTCTCCGACGCCCACATCCACGCCTCCCTCGTCGACGCGGTGCGGCTCTCGCGCGCCGAGCTGGTCGTCGTGCCGCACAGCGACGTGGCCGCGGTGTCGGCCGCCCTCGCGGGGTCGGACAAGCGGGCGCTGGTGCTGGCGGAGTCGGTCTACTCCGTGCTCGGCGACGAGGCCCCGCTGGTCGAGCTCGCGGAGGTCTGCGCCGCGCACGGCGCGATGCTCGTCGTCGACGAGGCGCACGGGCTCGGGGTCCACGGCCCCGGGCTGGTGCACGAGCGCGGTCTTGCCGGGCAGGAGCACGTGGTCGTCACGATGACGCTGTCCAAGTCGCTGGGCAGCCAGGGTGGCGCCGTGCTCGGCCCGCCCGCCCTGGTCGAGCACCTGGTCAACAAGGCCCGCCCCTTCATCTTCGACACCGCGCTCGCACCGGCCCCGACCGCCGCGGCGCTGGCCGCGCTGGGCGTGCTGCGGGCGCGTCCCGAGCTGCCCGCCGTCGTACGCCGCCGCGTGGTGGACCTCGCCGCCGCCCTCGGTGTCGAGCCCCCGGCCGGTGCCGTGCTGTCGGTGCCGATGCCGTCGCCGCAGGTCGCGGTCGCCGCCCAGGCCGCCGCGCTCGAGCACGGCCTGCGGGTCGGATGCTTCCGCCCGCCCTCGGTGCCCGACGGGATCTCGAGGCTGCGCATCACGGTCAACGCCGGCGTCGACGACGACGCGTGGGAGCGGGCGACCGAGATCCTGGTCGCGGTCGTCAAGGAGCACGCATGACGGTCGTGGTGGTGACCGGCACGTCGACCGACGTCGGCAAGACGATCGTGACCGCGGCACTCGCGGCTCGTGCGTCTGCGACGGGCTCGGTCGTCGTGGTGAAGCCCGTGCAGACCGGCATCGGCGACGGCTCGGCCGGTGACGTCGACGTGGTGACCGCCCTCACCGGCTGTGCCGTCGAGGAGTGGGTGCGACTCGACGAGCCGCTCGCGCCCGACACGGCCGCGCGACGCCAGGGCGTGGCGATCCCCGCGGTGGCCGAGCACGCGTCACGGATCGTGGAGCTCGCGTGCTCCGACTCGTGGGACACGGTGGTCGTCGAGGGCGCCGGTGGGCTGCTCGTGCGGCTCGACGCCGACGGCGGGACGCTGCTCGACCTGGCATCACTCCTCGCTGACGCACTGCCGGCCGGGACCGTCGAGGTCGTCGTCGTCACCTCGGCCGGGCTCGGCACCCTCAACCACACCGAGCTCACCGTCGGCGCCCTCCGCGCCCGGGCCCTCGAGCCGGCCGGACTGGTCATCGGCTCCTGGCCCGCCGACCCCGGCCTCGCCGAGACCTGCAACCTCGACGACCTGCCCCGCGTCACCGGTCTCCCGGTGCTCGGGGTCCTTCCGGCCGGCGCCGGCTCCTTGTCGCGGGCGGAGTTCGTGGGGGTGGCCGAGGGGTGCATGAGTCCCCGGATGTCCGGGGACCCTGGCGCTTGAGGGGTGTTGCAACACCCACCAAGCGACAGACTCGCCCGCCCAGCACAGCGCCGACGACCGCCTCACCACCACCGGTCGGGCAGCTGCGCATCGCCCGACACGTCCTCGTCGACCGGCTCGCACAGGACCGTCGTGGCATCGCACAGGACGAGCGCCTGTCGGCCGTCGTCGGAGTCGGCGAGCGGACCCGCCAGCACCACCTGGGTCGGGGACACCCACCCGCGCGGGCTGACGGAGCTCAGCCGCACGCCGAGGTCGGGGAACTGGATGACGGCGTCCCGGCGCAGGTCGAGGAGCACCGCGCTGGTGCCGCTCACCTGCACCCGGGTGGTGCCGTCGGGCGACCACAACGACGACGAGCCGTTGGCGTCGTCGACGCGGCCCACGCTGGTGAAGCGCCCGTCGTCCCCGATGCCGCCGTAGCGCCCGGCCGCCACGACCCCGCCCGGCCAGGCCCGCTGGTAGGACCCGGGCAGACCCGTGACGGGGACCGGCTCGGTGCCCGGGCGCCAGACGGTGAGGTCCTCGAGCATGTTGTCGGTCCAGGTGACCCGGCCCAGCAGGTCGATCCCGGTGAGCGAGAGCTGGCCGCGGAAGTCGGGCTCCACCTCCACCTCGACCCGGTCGATCTCCGAGCCGCCCACGAGGTCCCACAGGACGACGCGCTGGGTGGTGCGGCCCAGGGTGTTGACCCACGCGGCCGTCGTCCCGTCGTCGGAGAGGATGACACCGACCGGGGTGGTGATCCCGGTCGGCAGCTCGACCAGCCGGTCGCCCTCGACGACGGCCCACGGCCCCTCCCACTGACGGCCGACGAGGGTCGTGCCCCCTGCGAAGGCGATCTGCCAGCCGGGGTCGACCGCGATGCGGCGGTCCCCCAGGTGCAGCGTCCCGTCGAGGAGGTAGGGCAGCGCACCCGACTCCTCGACGACCTGCGACGGGGGGTCCGTGGCGGGGTCCGGCCCCGGGGCGGTGCGGGCGTCCGGCTGCGCGAGGATCGAGGCGCTGCCGATCACGACAGCAGCCGCGACGGCAGCACCGGCCGACGCCCACGTCGTACGACGACGGCGACGCTCGCGTCGTCCCAACCGCTCCAGGCCGGAGACCTCGACGTGCGGGGTGCTGAGCCGGTCGGCGCGGGAGCCGAGCTCGGCGGCGAGGCGGTCCTCGAGGCTCATGACGACTCTCCCATCCGGGTGCGCAAGGTGGCCAGGGCGGCCGAGGCGGTGGACTTGACGGTGCCGCGGGCGCAGCCGAGGGTCTCGGCGATCTCCGCCTCGCTCTGGCCCTCGTAGTAGCGCAGGACCACGACGGCTCGTTGCCGCGGCGGCAGCGCCTCGACGTGCGGCCAGAGGCTGAGCCGGTCCGTCGGGTCCACGTCCTCGGCCCCCCGCTCGGGCAGCGAGGTGACCAGGCGCTCCCGCGTGAAGCGCGCCGGGCGACGCCCCGAGACGAAGGCATTGACCAGCACCTGGCGGGCGTAGGCCTCGGGCGAGCGGGCCGCGGCGACCTTGCGCCACCCGACGTAGACCTTGACCAGCGCCGTCTGGAGGAGGTCCTCGGCGTCGGTCTGCTGGCCGGTCAGCAGGTAGGCCGTGCGGTAGAGCGTCGGCGAACGTGCCACCACAAACTCCTCGTAGGTGGCCTCCGCGGCGCCAGCGCGCGACTCGTCACGCACCTCGGCGCCTCCCGTCTGTCGTGGACCCATGCCCTGGAGACGCTGCCCCGGGTCCCGTGGGTTCAGTCGTCGATCGCGAAGGTCGCTGTGGCGCGCACGTTGCCACACCGTCCTACGCTGGTCCCATGACCACCACCCTCGAGCCTCCCCTCGAGCCGGTCAGCGCCGACGAGGTCTACGTGCACCGGCTCGAGCCGCGTCGCCGTGGCCCCGCGCGGCGGGTGCTGCTGGGGGCGCTCGACCTGTGGTGCGCCACCCAGGGAGGCCTGCTGGAGCTCACCCGCGCCGGGGACATCGTCGTGAGGCGACGCTCGGACGGGGTGGAGGAGCTGCGGGTCCCGCTCGTCCCCGGCGAGGATGCAGCGCTGGCGCTCGACCAGATCAGGGAGCAGCTGGAGACCCAGGCACCCGACGAGTTCCGTGCGCGGTGGGGCATCGCCTGACGCCTCCCCGCGCCGGAGCTCACCACACGTCGCCGTCGCGCCAGTCGCAGGTGATCGGAGCCTCCAGGTCCAGCCCGGAGTCCGCTCGGTCCAGCACCAGGATCGCGCCGTCCTCCTCGGGCGTGGCCACGCATCCCTCGGGCGTCATGACCGAGCTGGGGCCGCGCCAGGGCTGCCAGCCCCGGCCTGCGTAGAACACCTGCGCCCGCTGCGACGACGACAGCGCGAGCAGGTCGTAGGCGGGCGCCAGCCCCTCGAGAGCGGTCATCACCGTCGTCGCGTGACCCTGCCTGCGCCGGGTCGGCGCCGTGGCGACCGCCTCGACGTAGCCGCACCGCAGCGACCTCCCCTCCACCAGCAAGCGGCGCATCACCAGCGAGCCGTGGGCCAGCACGTCGTCCCCGTCGACCACCAGGGCGTGCATCCCGCCGAGCCCGTGCGACCAGTCGTGGTCGGTGAAGTCGTCGAAGGCCGCGTCCATCAGCGCCCGCACCGCCGCCAGCTCGTCGGCGGCGAGCTCGGCGGAGTGGCACAGGATCAGCCGGCTCACCATCGGGGAGGCCTCCGTGCGTGCCACGGCACCGCCGCCTCGACCTGGGCCGCGAGCGAGAGCAGCAGCTCCTCCTCGGCCGGTCGCGCGGCCAGCATCACCCCGACCGGCAGCCCGTCGGACGTCCAGTGCAGCGGGAGCGACACCGCCGGCATGCCGGTCACGTTCCACGCCGACGTCCAGGGCGTGAAGGCCTTCTGGGCCTCGAAGTCGGCGGCCGGGTCGGCGTCGTCGCGCAGGGCACCGACGGGCAGCGGCGGCGCGGCCAGGGTCGGCGTCAGCACCGCGTCGTACGGCGCCAGCGCGACCAGCGCCTCGGCCGCGAAGCGCCGCATCGCCCCGATGGCCAGCCCGAAGTCGGGGCCGCTCACGGCCCGGCCACGATCGGACAGCCAGCGCGTGAGCGGCCGCAGCAGGTGCTCGCGCTCGGGCGGGACCACCGACAGCGCGGTCAGCACCGCCCAGCAGGTCTCGAAGACGGGCACCGACTCGGGCGGCAGCGGGACGGGCACGTCGACCACCTCGTGGCCCAGCGCCTCCAGCGCTCGAGACGCCATCTCCCAGGCGGTCACGCACGCGGGATCGACCACCACGTCGGCGATGACCGGCTCGACGAACCGGGCGATCCGCAGCCGGCCGGGCTCGCGGTCGCAGGCGTCCAGGAAGGTCCCGGACGGCGGCGGCGCCCAGGCCGGGTCCCCCGCGCGGCGACCGGCCAGCACGTCGAGCAGCGCGGCCGCGTCACGGACCGTCCGCGCGATCGAGCCAGAGGTGGACAGACCGACCGGGTCGCCGTACGTCGGGAAGCCGGAGATGCGACCGCGGGTCGGCTTCAGCCCCACCAGGCCGCAGCACGAGGCCGGGATCCGGATCGAGCCTCCACCGTCCGAGCCCTGCGCGACCGGGACCAGCCCTGCGGCGACGGCGGCGGCCGCACCGCCCGACGAGCCTCCCGCCATCCGGGTGCGGTCCCACGGCGTGACGGCCGGCGGGAGACCCTCGGGCTCGGTGTAGCAGGGCGAGCCGAACTCGGGCGTGCTGGTCTTGCCGATGCTCACCATCCCGGCGGCCTCGATCGCCAGCGTCACCGCGTCGGACACCTCAGGCACGAAGTCGGCGAAGGCCGGCGAGCCGAAGGCGGTCGGCACGCCGGCGGTCAGGTTGAGGTCCTTGATGGCGGTTGGTACGCCGTGCAGCGGGCTCGTCCCCTCCGGGAGCGACGCAGCCCGCTCGCGCGCCAGGTCGGGGGTGAGCGTGACGAACGCACCGACGTCGTCGAGACGGACGGCCCGCTCCAGGTAGTGCTCGGTCAGCTCGCGGGACGAGATCTCCCCGGAGGCGACCAGCGCACCCTGCTCCAGGGCGGTCAGGTCGTGCAGCTCGGCCATGGGTCGAACCTAGCGACCGGGACCCACTCTGGGCCGTTCCACCCCACCGGGGCGCTCGTCACGCTTGACTGTGCCCGTGGCACACGAGCTCTCCCGCGACCGCGGGCAGCACGGCCGGCTCCTCCCGGGGCTGCACGACCTGCGCCACTACGACCGCGCCTGGCTGGGCGGCGACGTGCTCGGCGGCATCACCGTGGCGGCCTACCTGGTCCCCCAGGTGATGGCCTACGCCGCCGTGGCCGGGCTCCCCGCGGTCACCGGGTTGTGGGCCGCGCTGGCGCCGCTGCTGGTCTATGCGCTGCTCGGCTCGTCGCGGCGGCTCTCGGTCGGGCCGGAGTCGACCACCGCCCTGATGAGCGCGGCCAGCGTGGGCGCGATCGCCGCCGGCGACCCCGCCACCTACGCCGGCGCCGCGGCCGCCCTGGCGATGCTCGTCGGCCTCGTGTGCCTGGTCGGTCGGCTCGTGCGCCTGGGCTTCGTCGCCGACCTGCTGAGCAGGCCGGTGCTGATCGGCTACCTCGCCGGGGTCGCCGTCCTCATGATCGTCGGTCAGCTCGACCGATTGACCGGGATCGACGTCGAGGGCGACGACCCCGTGAGCGAGGTGCGCTTCGTCCTCACGCACCTCGACGACGTCGCGCTGCCCACCGTGACGATGGCGCTGGTCGTCGCGGGCAGCCTGCTGGTCGCGCAGCGTCTGCGTCCGCACTGGCCGCACCCCCTCATCGCGATGCTGCTCGCGGCAGGGGTCACCGCGCTCTTCTCGCTCGAGACCCACGGCATCTCGACCGTGGGTGCCATCCCGGCCGGACTCCCCGTGCCGGGCCTCCCGTCGGTCGACCTCGACGTGCTGCTCCAGCTGGCCCTGCCCGCCGTCGGCATCGCCGTCGTGGGCTACACCGACAACGTCCTGACCGCACGCGCCTTCGCGGCGCGCCACCACGAGCACGTCGACGCCGACCAGGAGCTGCTCGCGCTCGGAGCGGCCAACGTCGCGGTCGGACTGACCCAGGGCTTCCCGGTGAGCAGCAGCGGCAGTCGCACCGTCATCGGTGACTCGCTCGGGGTCAAGACCCAGCTGCACTCGCTGGTCGCCCTGGTCACGGTGCTGGTCGCGATGTTCGTCCTGCGACCGGTGCTCGAGGCCTTCCCCGACGCGGCCCTGGCCGGAGTGGTGACCTACGCCGCGATCCGGCTGGTCGACGGGGCCGAGATCCGGCGGATCGGGCACTTCCGCCGCAGCGAGCTGGTGCTCGTGCTGGCCACCGTGGCCGGCGTGCTCCTGCTCGACATCCTGCCGGGCATCGCGCTGGCCGTGGGGCTCTCGATCCTCGACCTGCTGCGGCGCGTGGCGCGCGGCCACGACGGGATCCTGGGCTTCGTGCCGGGTCTCGCCGGGATGCACGACGTCGACGACCACCCGGACGCGACGACGGTGGCCGGGCTGGTGATCTACCGCTACGACTCCCCGCTGTTCTTCGCCAACGCCGAGGACTTCCGCCACCGGGCGCTGGCCGCCGTCGAGGAGGCCGCGACCCAGGACCAGCCGGTCGAGTGGCTGCTGGTCAACATGGAGAGCAACGTCGAGGTCGACCTCACCGCGCTCGACTCGCTCGAGGACGTGCGGGGCGAGCTGGCCGCTCGCGGGGTCGTGCTCGCGCTGGCCCGGGTCAAGCAGGACCTGCGGCTGGACCTGGACCGGGTCGGGCTGACGGAGGCGATCGGCGCCGAGCGCATCTACCCGACGCTGCCGGTGGCCGTGGCGGCGTACGCACAGGAGTACGCCGCCCGGCACGGGTCACCGCCCGTGGGCGCGCCCTAGACCGACGAGCGCGTCAGGCAGCAGCAGGCTGGAACGCCGCGAGCGACGCGACGACGGCCTGGAGGCGCTCGAGCACCTCGACGTCCTCGAGGACGTCGACCTCGAGGGCCGACTGGGAGTGGACGGCCCCGTCGACGACGATCGCGCCGGCGATGCCCGCGGAGCGCGCGGCGTCCGCGTGCGCCCACTTGCCGCCGTACGGCGTGGGGGTGGCGCCGACGACACCGAACGGCTTGCCGACGATGGCGCCGACGCCGTAGGGGCGCGAGAGCCAGTCGATGGCGTTGTTGAGCACGGCCGGCATGGTGCCGTTGTACTCCGGCGTCACGGCGAGGACGGCGTCGGCGTTGCCGACGAGCTCGCGGAGGGTCGCGGCGGCCGTGGGGACGGCGTCGCCGTCGAGGTCCTCGTTGTAGAACGGGAGGGACTCGAGGCCCTCGGCGATCTCGACGACGACGCCCTCGGGTGCCTGGTCGCGCAGCGCCTCGGCGATGCGACGGTTGAGGGAGTCGGCGCGGAGGCTGCCGACGAGGGCGACGATGCGGGTCTGGGTAGTCATACGAGGCTAAACGGACCGCAGTCCGCTTTCTATTCCCGGAGGTCCGGACTTTCTCCGACCCCTACAGTTCGGCCATGAGCGAGCACCGGTCGCTGCCCCTCCTGGGCGGCCCCCCGCCCGAGCGGAGCGACGCCGCCCGCAACCGGGAGGCACTGCTGCGCGCGGCCACCGACCTCGTCGACCACTGCGGCGTCGAGGCCGTCACGATGGACGCGGTCGCCGCACGCGCGGGCGTCGGCAAGGGCACCGTCTACCGCCGCTTCGAGAGCCGCGAGGGGCTGATGGCCGCGCTCCTCAACCACTCCGAGACCGCGTGGCAGGCGTCCGTCCTGTCAGGTCCCCCACCGCTCGGGCCGGGGGCGCCGCCGATGGAGCGGCTCCTCGCCTTCGGTCGCTCGCGCATCGAGACCAACCTCAAGCACGGCGACCTGATCACCGCGGCCGGGCACTCCGGGGCACGCGCCTACGCCGCGATGAGCTTCGCGGCCATGCACGTGCGCTACCTGCTCACCCAGCTCGGCGTCCACGGCGACGTCCCGATCCTGGCGACCTCGCTCCTGGCGCCCCTGGAGATCGTCATCCTCCAGCAGCAGACCCACATCGAGCAGATCCCGGTCGACCGGATCGAGCGGGCCTGGGACGACCTCGTGCGCCGGGTGGTCTCCGCCGACGCCCATCCAGGCGCGGCCGGTCGACGCTGACGACACCCGCTCCACACTAGTGAGAGGGGGCCACGTGGACCCCTCTCACTAGCGCACGGGCTGCACCTGTCTCGATGGCCCGGACACGCGCCTCCCGGCCCGGCCTAGTCGTTGTGGTGGCGCCGCAGCCCGTAGGTCAGCCCGTCCACGAGCGCACCCCATGACGCCTCGATGACGTTGTGGCCCACACCGACGGTGACCCACGACGACGCGCCGTCGCTGGTCTCGATGAGCACGCGGGTGATCGCGTCGGTGCCGTGACCCTGGTCGAGGATGCGCACCTTGTAGTCGATCAGCTCGAACTTCGCGACCTCCGGGAAGGCCTGCACGATCGCTGAGCGCAGCGCGGAGTCGAGGGCGTTGACCGGGCCGTTGCCCTCCCCCGTGACGACGTAGCGCACGTCGGCCGCCTTGAGCTTGACCGTCGCCTCGGAGACCGCCTCCTCCCCCGCCTGCGCGTGGGTGAGGGTCTCGGTGATGACGCGCCACGACTCGACCTCGAAGTAGGACGGGCGCACGCCCTCCACCTCCTCCACCAGCAGCAGCTCGAAGGAGGCGTCGGCCGCCTCGAAGGTGTAGCCGCGCTGCTCCATCTCCTTGACGCGACCGGTCACGCGCGCGACCAGGTCCTTGTCGTCGGAGAGGTCGAAGCCGAGCTCCTTGCCCTTGAGCTCGATCGACGCCCGGCCGGCCATGTCGGAGATCAGCAGGCGCATGTCGTTGCCGACGCCGACCGGGTCCATGTGCTGGTAGAGGTTGGGGTCGACCTTGATCGCGCTGGCGTGCAGGCCGGCCTTGTGCGCGAAGGCAGACGTGCCGACGTAGGGCTGGCGCGAGGCCGGCGGGAAGTTGGTGACCTCCGCGACCGCGTGCGCGATGCGGGTCGAGTCACCGAGCAGGCCGGCGGGCAGCACCTGGCGGTCGAGCTTGAGCTGGAGGTTGGCGACGACCGTGACGAGGTCGGCGTTGCCGGTGCGCTCGCCGTAGCCGTTGATGCAGCCCTGCACGTGGGTGGCGCCGGCGTCGACGGCCGCCAGCGTGTTGGCCACAGCGCAGCCGGTGTCGTTGTGGCAGTGGATGCCGACGCGCACGCCGGTCGAGCCGATGACGTCGTGGACCACGTCGGAGACCCACGGCGGCAGCATCCCGCCGTTGGTGTCGCAGAGCGCGATGACCTCGGCGCCGGCGCCGTACGCCGTGCGGAGGACCTCGAGGGCGTAGTCGCGGTTGGCGCGATAGCCGTCGAAGAAGTGCTCGGCGTCGAGGAAGACCTGCTGACCCTCGGCCTTGAGGTGGCTGACGGTGTCGCGGATCATCTCGAGGTTCTCCTCGAGGGTGGTGCGCAGCGCGAGCTCGACGTGGCGGTCGTGCGACTTGGCGACCAGGGTCACGACGCCGGCACCGCTGTCGCGCAGGGCGGCGACCTGCGGGTCGTCGGCGGCACGGACGCCCGCCTTGCGGGTCGCACCGAAGGCCGCGAGCCTGGCGTGGCGCAGGTCGAGCTCCTGGCTCGCGCGGCGGAAGAACTCGGTGTCCTTGGGGTTGGCCCCCGGCCATCCGCCCTCGATGTAGCCCACGCCGAGCCCGTCGAGCTGCCGCGCGATCGACAGCTTGTCGGCGACGGAGAGGTTGAGCCCCTCCTGCTGCGCGCCGTCGCGCAGGGTGGTGTCGTAGACGTGGAAGGCGCCGTGCAGGTCCATCGGGGATCTCTCGTTCTGGGGACGACTGGGGACATCGGGGCACAAAAAAACCTCTCGGAGTGCGAGAGGTGGCGCATCGGGCGGAGCTCGATGCGCTAGCGAATGATGATGCGGTGCTGCATGTCCCCATGGTGCCACGGCGACCGGCAGGTGGACAGGGGTCTCGCGATCCGGGCGTACGGGGCGCGCCCGCGGCGTACGGTCAGCGGGTGACGGTCTCGGGACGCACCCGCTGCGCGGCGTACGCCGCAGGCCTCGTCGCGGCGCTCGTCCTGGCGACGCTGCCGGCCGCCGCGAAGGCCGCTCCCCCGGGCCGTGACGTCGACGTCTTCATCGGCACCGGCGGGTCGGCGCCCTGGCACAGCGGCAACACGACCCCGGCGGCGGCGCGCCCCTTCGGGCTGGTGCACCTCGGCCCCGACACGACCGGCGCACGCGACGGGCGCCCGTCCACGACCGCCTCCGGCTACGGCTGGGAGGACGACCGGGTCCGCGGCTTCTCGGCCACCCACCTCTCCGGCGCCGGCTGCCCGGCGCTCGGCGACGTGCCGTTCCTGCCGGTGACCGGCGCGCTGCCGGCCGACCCGGCCGGTGCGAGCGTCGCCCTCGACCACGCCGCCGAGCGGGCCGACCCCGGGTGGTACGCCGCGCGGCTCGGCAACGGCGTCGGCGTCTCCCTGGCCGCCGGCCTGCGCACGGGACTCGCCGTCCTCGCCTTCCCCCGGGGTCGCCCCTCGCGGCTGCTGGTCAAGGCAGGCGGCAGCCTGGCCGGCGCCCGCGGCGCCCGGGTGCGCTTCCCGAGCAGGCGCGAGATCGCGGTGTCGACCACGAGCGGGGGCTTCTGCGGGTCACCCGGCCGCTATCGCGTCCACGTGCTGCTGCGCCTGGCCCGCCCGATGGTCGCCCACGGGACGTGGGGCGGCGCCCGCCCGGGAGGCTGGGTGACCCTGGACCGCCGGGGCGGGACCAGCAAGGTGCAGGTCTCGGTGTCCTTCGTCGACCTCGCGGGGGCACGTCGCAACCTCGAGGTCGAGCGTCCGGGCTGGTCCTACGCCGACCTGCGGGCCGAGGCGTCGACCGCCTGGGACCGCGAGCTCGCGCGCGTGCAGGTCACCGGGGGCACGGCACAGGAGCGGACGCTGCTCGACACCGCGCTCTACCACTCGCTGCTGCACCCGAGCCTGGTCAGCGACGCCGATGGTCGCTATCCCGGCTTCGACGGCGAGGTGCACCGGCTCGCGCCCGGCGAGCGCCACTACAGCGCGGTCGCCGGCTGGGACGCCTACCGCACCCAGCTGCCCCTGCTCGCGTGGCTGCGCCCCGACGTGGCGTCGGCCGTCGTGCGGTCCCTGGCCCGGATGGCCACCCAGGGCGGGTGGCTGCCGCGCTGGCCCCTCGTGGCGTCCTACACCGGGGTCATGAACGGCGACTCCGCCGCGCCCGTCATCGCGACGGCCCACGCGTTCGGGGCGCGGGACTTCGCGCTCGAGCCGTTGGTGACGCGCCTGGCCCGGCAGGGCGAGCAGACCGACGGCCTTCCGGGGCAGGGCTGGTTCAGGCCGAGACCCGGGCTCGCGGACTACCTCCGTCTGGGCTACGTCCCCAACACCACCCCGGAGCGTGGCTGGCCGCAACCCCACGGGGCGTCGACCACGCTGGAGTACGCGGTGGACGACTTCGCTGTCGCCCGCCTCGCGATGGCGGCAGGACGTGAGGACCTCGCGGCTCGCTTCGCAGAGCGCAGCAGGTCCTGGCGCAACCTGCTCGACGAGGGGCGCGGGTTGCTCCTGCCACGCGACGGCGACGGCGCGTTCCCGGGGCCCGACACGGACCCCGGCGGTTGTTGTGACGGCTTCCAGGAGGGCAACCCGACGCAGTACACCTTCGGCGGCGTGCCGCAGGACGTGGCCGGGCTCCTCGCTGGTCTCGGCACCCCTGCCGCGGCGCTGCAGCGTCTCGACGACTTCCACTCCTCCCTGTCGGCCGGGGCAGGGAGCCCGCACGCCTGGTTGGGCAACCAGCCGTCGTTCCTCACGCCCTGGACGTACCTCTGGCTCGGGGAGCCCACGCGGACGGCGGAGGTCGTCACCCGAGCACGGCACGGTCTCTGGTCGGTCGCACCCGGAGGTCTGCCCGGCAACGACGACCTCGGCTCCCTCTCGGCGTGGTACGTCTGGGCCTCACTCGGTCTCTACCCCCTCACGCCCGGCACGGCGGACGTCGGCCTCACCACGCCGGCGTTCGACCGCGTGACGGTGCGCCCCTCGGCCGGGCCACCCACGGTGATCGAACGGGTCGGGTCGGGAAGCCACGTGGCCGGGGTGCTCGTCGACGGTGTGGCGCGGTCTGCGTCGTGGCTACCGCTCGGCCCGGGGATCCGTCCCGCAGTGCTGAGGGTCGTCACGACCGAGGATCCCGCTCCGGCGTGGGGCACGGCTCCGGGCGACCGACCGCCGTCGTACGACGGACTCGCTCAGAGGTAGGGCGTCAGCGCCGCGAGCGAGTCGGTCGGCTTGCGGACCGCGATGCCGTCGCCGATCGCGCGCAGCACCCAGTGCTCGCCCGAGCGCACGAGCGTGGCCATGACCAGCCCGGTCTCGTCGACGCCCGCGGTGATCCGGAAGCGCGCGACCTCGACGTCGTCGGTGTCGAGCAGCCGGACGTAGGCGCGGTCGACCCAGGTCAGGCTGTGGCCCTGATAGCTGCTGACCAGCAGGACGATGGTGTCGACCTTCGCGTAGACCTTCGCGAGGTCGACGGTCAGGGTCTCGTCGTCCCCCTCGCCGCTGCCGGTCTTGTTGTCCCCGAGGTGGACCGTCGAGCCGTCGCGGGTGCGCAGGTTGTTGTAGAACGCCAGGTCGAAGAGCTGCTCGCCCATGAACTGCAGGGCCGAGGCGTCCAGGTCGACGTCGGGGGCGCCGGTGCCCATCATCCCCGCCGTGGGCACCTTGTCCCAGCCCAGACCCAGCCGCAGGAGGGTGCGCGGACGCCCGTCCTCAGTGGTCAGCGCCAGCTCCTGGCCCTTGCTCAGCTCGATCACGTCGGTCCTCCCGCTCGGTGGTGCTCCCGACGGTACAGAGACACTCAGCGCCCGGTGATGCCCGTGGTCGGTGGGGTGAAGCCGGCGAAGGGACGTTGGTCGTCGGGCGCCCAGCTGACGCCGCTGCCCGACACCCGCAGCGCGAGCAGCGCACCGAGCGCGAGGACGGCCACGACCGCGACGAGCCACGGCCCGACGTTGCGCGAGATCGGCACCACGACCCGCGAGACCGGGCCGCGCACGCGGGTGCCGCCCGGTCCCCACCACAGCGAGACGGCGAAGACCAGCCCGCTGACGAACAGCGTGGTCGGAACGCTGGCGGCCACGGCGTAGCAGACCAGGGCGCCGGCGACGCCGAGCCCGGCGCTCCACAGCAGCAGCATCAGGGTGCCGGGGATGGACCGGACGAGGTCCCAGGGGGCGCCGAGCAGGAACTGCGCGCCGTCGTACCACTTGCGACCGCGGCGCAGCCGACGCCCGCCGGCAGCACTGGCGGCCAGCGAGCCGCTGCGCAGCAGCCAGACCGCCACGAAGATCACCGCGCACGCCACCCACGGCGCCGCGGTCAGCGCGGCCCCGAGGGCTGCCGCGGCACCGAGCAGCAGCGTGCCGCGACGCAGCCGCTCGACCAGCGGCGTCGGCGGCGGTGCGGCGACGCGCTCGTCCCAGTCCTGCTCCCACTGGCCCATCGGCCCCACCGGAGACGGTCCGGGTGCGGGGTGGAGCGGGGCGACAGGAGGAGCAGCGGGCGGCGCCACCCGCGCGACCTCGGTGTAGGGCCGGGTCGGCGGGTCCTCGGGCAGCCGCTGGGTCGGCGGCTCGGTGAACCGGTCGGTCAGCGCATCGGCGGCCTGCGACCCGGCCAGGGCGAGCGGGATCGTGAAGATGTCCTCGGGTCCGGTGGGCACCGGCGGCACGACGGGGTGCGGCTGGGTGGTCTGCGGGCGCAGCCACGCCAGGATCGACGCGAGGTCGGGGCGCTGGGACGGCTCGGGGTCCAGCGCCGCCTCGATGAGCTGGCGCAGGTCGTGGGGCAGGCCGGAGAGGTCGTGCTCGCCACGACGTACGCGATCCATCACGGCCATGCTCGGGCCGCGGCCGAAGGGTGGGCTGCCGGTGCCGGCGTAGGCGACGGTGGCGGCCCAGGAGTGGATGTCGGAGGCCGTCGTCGCATCGTCGCCGTAGAGGATCTCGGGCGCGAGGTAGCCGGGCGTGCCGAGCAGCCACCCGGTGTGCGTGAGCTTGGGGTCGTCGGCGACCCGGGCCAGGCCGAAGTCGATGAGGATCGGGGTGCGGCCCTCCATCAGCACGTTGGACGGCTTGACGTCACGATGCAGCACGCCGACGTCGTGGACCGATGCCAGCCCCTCGGCCAGGCACCCGGCGAACCACGTCAGGTTGCGCCCCTCGATGGGGCCCTCCTCGATGACGTGGTCGTGCAGCGAGAGCCCGGGCACGTAGCGCGTCGCGACGTAGGGCACCTCCGCCCACGGGTCCGCGTCGACGATCTCGGCGACCCAGCGCGAGCGGATCCGCTGCAGCGAGCTGATCTCCCGGGCGAAGCGGGCGCGCCCCTCGTCGTCGCCGACGATGTGGGGCCGCAGCACCTTGAGCGCCACCCGGTCGCCGCCGTCGCGACGGGCCAGGTGGACCACGCCCATGCCGCCCTCGCCGATCTTGGACAGCAGGGTGTAGTCACCCACGCGTCGAGCCGCGGGGGCAGCGGTGCGCATCGCGTCTCCGGGCTGGGTGCTCACGCGACGAGATTACCTGCGACGGCGCTCCTGGACGTGCAGCCACAGCCGACGGCGAACCTGACGGGACGCGAGGAGTTAATTAGGTTAGCCTTACCTCTGT
>NZ_CALRWD010000005.1:0-91644 GCF_943371775.1 Nocardioides psychrotolerans | reverse complement strand
GGTGACGCCCGCGGCGCTGCGCCTCGGGCCCGGCGAGAGCGCGACGTGGACGATGACGGTCACCGGGCGCGGCCCTCGCCTCGACGACGGCTGGGTCGTCTGGCGTGGCGCCACCGGCACCGTCACCCGGGTGCCGGTCGCGATCAGCCGCTGAGGCCCAGCACCCGCGCCGACTCCTCGCGCATCTCCACCTTGCGGATCTTGCCGGTGACCGTCATCGGGAAGTCCTCGACCACCATGACGTAGCGCGGGATCTTGTAGTGCGACAGCCGGCCCGCCGCGAAGGCCCGCACCCCCTCGGCGTCCAGCCGCTCGGCGCCGGACCGCAGGCGGACCCAGGCGCACAGCTCCTCGCCGTACTTGTCGTCGGGGACACCCACCACCTGCACGTCCTCGATGTCGGGGTGGGCGTAGAGGAACTCCTCGATCTCGCGCGGGTAGATGTTCTCCCCACCGCGGATCACCATGTCCTTGATCCGACCGACGATCGTGCAGTAGCCGTCCTCGCGCATCACCGCGAGGTCGCCGGTGTGCATCCAGCCGTCGGCGTCGATCGCCTCGGCGGTCTTGTCGGGGTCGTCCCAGTAGCCCAGCATCACCGAGTAGCCCCGGGTGCAGAACTCGCCGGTCTCGCCGCGCTCAACGGTCTCGCCCGTGACCGGGTCCACGACCTTGATCTCGACGTGCGGGTGCACCCGCCCGATCGTCGCCGTACGCCGCTCGAGGTCGTCGTCGGCGCGCGTCTGGCAGGAGACGGGGCTGGTCTCGGTCATGCCGTAGGCGATGGAGACCTCGGCCATGTGCATGTCGTTGACGCAGCGCTTCATCACCTCGACCGGGCAGATGGACCCGGCCATGATCCCGGTGCGCAGGCTCGAGAGGTCGTGGTCGCCGAAGGTCGGGTAGTGCTGCATGGCGATGAACATCGTGGGGACGCCGTAGACGCCCGTGCAGCGCTCCTCCGCGATCGTGCGCAGGGTGGTCTCGGGGTCGAAGCCGGGGGCCGGGATCACCATCGTGGTGCCGTGGCTGGTGCAGCCGAGGTTGGCCATGACCATGCCGAAGCAGTGGTAGAAGGGGACCGGGATGCACAGGCGGTCCTGCGCGGTCAGGTTGATCAGCTCGGTCGTGAGGTAGCCGTTGTTGAGGATGTTGCGGTGGCTGAGGGTGGCGCCCTTGGGGAAGCCGGTCGTGCCGGAGGTGTACTGGATGTTGATCGGGTCCTCGGGACGCAGCGCGGCCGCCCGCGCCGCGAGAGCGTCCTGCGGCAGGTCGGCCCCGCCGTCCACGAAGGCGGTCCAGTCCTCGCTGTCGACGAAGACCACCCGCTCGAGGCCGGGGCACTGGGGGCGGACCTCCTCGACCATCGCGCGGTAGTCGCTGGTCTTGAACGACGAGGCGGCGAAGAGCAGGCGCAGGCCCGACTGGTTGACGGCGTAGCCGAGCTCGTGGGTGCGATAGCTCGGGTTGAGGTTGACCAGGACCACGCCGGCCTTGGCGGCGCCGTACTGCACCAGGGTCCACTCGGCGCAGTTGGGCGCCCAGATCCCGACCCGGTCGCCCTGCTGCAGGCCCGCCGCGATCAGGCCACGCGCCACCGCGTCGACGTCACGGTCGAGCTCGGCCCAGCTCCACCTGCGTCCGCTGGCCACCTCGACGAGTGCCTCGCCGTCGGCGTGCTCACGCACCGTCCGCTCCAGGTTGGCTCCGATGGTCTCCTCGAGCAGCGCCGGCCCGAGCTCTCCCTTGGCGTAGGACTCCATGGGACGAACCTACGCCGTACGGCGGCCCCGTGGGTGCCCTGACGTAGGGTCCACACGTGCCCGACGCCGCTGCCTCCGCCGACCCCTCCACCCCGGAGAAGAAGTCGCGCAAGATGCCGATGTGGCTCGAGACCATCGTGCTGCTGACCGTCGCCATCGTGCTCGCGCTGGTCATCAAGACGCTGTTCGTGCAGGCGTTCTACATCCCCTCGGCCTCGATGAAGCCCGGTCTGATCGAGAACGACCGGATCCTGGTGCAGAAGGTCTCCTACTGGTTCGGCGGGTCCCCCGAGCGCGGCGACGTCGTGGTCTTCGAGGACCCGGGCAACTGGCTGACCGGGATCCAGCCCGAGCCCACCAGCCCGCTGGTGAAGGGGCTGGCCAAGATCGGGCTCTACCCCAGCGGCGGGCACCTGGTGAAGAGGGTGATCGGCGTCGAGGGCGACACCATCGTGTGCTGCGACGACGAGGGCCGCATCGAGGTCAACGGTGTCGCGCTGGACGAGGACGACTTCATCAAGCCCCAGCCGCGCTGCGATGGGCCGATGCCCGGACCGGCCTGCGACTGGACCGCCGGTCCCGTGCCCGACGGCGAGCTCTTCGTGATGGGCGACAACCGCAACCAGTCGGCCGACTCCTCGGCCCGCCTGTGCGTCAACGACGGACCCGCCTGCAACCCTGCGGACGCCTTCGTGCCCGTCGACCTGGTCGTGGGCAAGGTCTTCGCGCTGGTGTGGCCGCTCGGCAGGGCCACCTTCATCGGCCGCCCCGACGTCTTCGACCAGGTCGACGACGCGTCCTGAGTCGGCTCCTGGCCTGACTGCGCCCGGGCCTTGGGTCGTGTGCCGCGGGCAGCGCTCGTGCGCGGTGTGCGACCCACGACCGCGCCGACCCCGAGTCGTGTGCCGCCGGCAGCGCCCCGTCACCGTGTGAGGCACACGACCCGGGACCAGGACGCGGGTCAGGCCTTCTCGGCCGCGGTGACCAGTGCCTCGAGAGCGATCGGGGCGTCGGCGGTGACCATCGGCCCGATGGCGTCTGCGCCCGGTCCCTCGATCGTGGTGCTGACCGTGACCTCGGCGCCGCCACCGTCGACCGGGCGGACGACGTGGTCGATGCGGATCACCAGCTCGCCCATGGTGAGCTGGTCGAGGTAGCGGCTGCCGGGCACCACGACCTCCAGGCTGACCGGCACCTCGATGGGCCCGGTCAAGGTCATGGTGCCGGTCGTGCCCTGCTCGAACGGTCCGTCCAGCCGGACGTCCTGGACAGCGGGGTCCCAGGCGGCCCAGGTCGTGGAGTCGCTCCAGAGCTCCCAGATCGCGGCCGGGTCGGCCGTCGTGGTCACCGTGCGCTCATAGCTGAAGGTCATGCTCGTTCCACCGTCATCTTCCGATCACCGAAGCACACCGCGTCGCCCGCGAGCAGCGTCGTGGGACGCCCGGCCGTGAGTGCCTTGGAGACACCCTGCCGGATGACGACCGAGCCGTTGGTGGAGCCCCGGTCCATGACCACCAGCGCGCCGGCGGGCGTGACCTGGAACTGGGCGTGGGTCTTGGACAGCGACATGTCGCTCGAGCGCAGCGGCACCAGGTGGCTCACGCTCTCCCCCGACCGCGCCTCGGGGCGCCGGCCGACGAGGGCCAGGCCCTCCACGACGAACTCCTCGCCGGTGTCGAAGGTGACGCGCCATGTGGGAACGCCGGTCGCCGAGGCGGCGGAGGCTGCCGGCGAGGTCGCGGCGGTGGAGGCCGGCGACGATGTCCGAGCCGGCACAGCCGGTGGAGTCGGGGCGCTCGGTGGGGACGTCGGCGGGGCGGGACGACGAGGGGCTGCGACCAGCGGCGGGCCGAGCTGCGGGGGCGGGACCGGTGCGGTCGCCTGCGCGGGCGGCCCGGACGGAGGCCCGGAGGGTGGCGCGGACTGCGGCCGAGGCGCGGGGAGCGCCGAGGGCGGAGAGGTCTGCGGGGAGGTGGGAGGGGCAGCGGGGGGCGTGGTCGGTGCCGCTGCAGGGGCGGGCGGTGCCGCACGTCGCGGGGTCGGCGCCGACGTCGCCGACACGGGGGCAGCGGGCACCAGCCGCATGGCGGTGAGGTTGACGACCTGTCGGGGCCGCTCCTCGACGACCTCGTCGACCTCGGGCACCGGCCGGACGTCCACCACGACGCCGTGCGAGACCAGGTCGTGCCAGCCGCGTCGCTGCTCGCCGCGGTCCATCACCGCGGTCCAGGCCAGCGAGGCGACACCGATGCCGAGGGTGGGCAGCGCGGCCACGCCGAGGATGAGCGTGCGCAGCAGGGCCCGGCCCACCCCGATCGGCGCGCCCGTCTCCGCGGCGACGACGCGCAGCCCGAGCAGGGCCTTGCCCGGCGACGTGCCGGCCAGTCCCAGCAGCAGCGAAGACCCGACGCCGACCACCAGCACGGCGCCGACGACCAGCCCGATGCCGCCGCCGAGGTTGCCGGGCTCGATCAGGTAGCGGTAGGCGACGTAGATCGCGACCGCGTAGAGCCCCCAGGCGACCACCCGGTCGACGGCGAAGGCGTAGAAGCGTCGGTCGAGCTCGGCAGGTGGGTACGTCGTCGCCTCGGGCGTCGCGAGCTGGGTCATCGGGGTGCGGTCTTCCGGGTCAGGGGTTCATGACCTGGATGGTCACGCCGTCGCCGAGGTTGATGATCGCCCCCGGGATCAGCTGGACCGCGATGCCCGGCTGGAGCTCCTCGGGCTCGAGGCCCGGCTGCACCAGCACGGTGCCGTTGGTGGATCCCATGTCCGTGACGACGGCACTGCCGTGGTCGACCCCGGAGCCCGGGCGCACCTCGACGTGGGTCGAGGAGATCTCGTGCAGCGGGCTCGGCACCGTCACCAGCCGAGGCTGCTCGGTGGCGGTGAAGCGACGTGCCTCGGGGGCCCGGCCGATCAGCACGACCCGGTCCACCTCGACGCTCTCGCCGTTGGAGATGACCAGCGTGGCCACGGGTCGCGTCACGCTCGGCGCCTGCGGCTGACCCGGGATGCCCGGCGGCGTCGGGCCGACGTCGTCGCCGGTCACGCCGGCGCGCGTCATGCCGTCGTGGTCGGCGGCCGGCACGGCCCCCGGGAACGGCGGCGGGGGCGGCGGGGCCATCGGCGATGCGGACGGGGCGTCGGGCGCCCAGACCATGCCGGAGGGGTCCGGGGTCGGGCCGTCCTCGGGCATCGGGTCGAAGGCCGGGGGGGAGACGCTGCTGGTGTCCGCCTCGTCGTCCAGGGGGGAGGGCTCGTCGATGGAGAACAGCTCGGTCGCAGCATCGTCGGCGGCGATCGCGGCGTCGGGCACGGCGTCGACCTCGGGGAGGTCTGCTCCCACCTCGGGTTCCTCCACGGCGTCGTCCTCGGGCGCCGGCACGACCACGGGTGCTGCCACGGCGGCGGCCGGAGCCTCCTCGGGCGCACCGGAGGCCGCGGGAGCGGCGTGGGGCGGGTGGTCGACGCGGGCCACGCGCACCAGGCCGCCGTCGATGAGGTAGTCGGGGCCGTCGGCACCCGCACCGCCGACCGAGACGCTGAGCGAGGTGACGCCCTCGAGGGTGCGCTCGACCCAGGTGGTGACCGTCGACCCGTCGAGCTCCACGCTCTCGGCGTCGGTGGTGAGGGTGGCGCGCACGCCGGCGCCCCGCACGATCACCTTGGTCGGGCCCTCGTCGGTGCCGATCAGCACGAAGGCGGGCAGGACGCTGAGGCCGGGGGCCAGCAGCTGGTCGAGCGTGGCGTCGAAGCCGGCGCCCCCGTCGACGAGCTCCCAGAGCTGGGCGGCGCGCTGCTTCTCGCTGTCGGGCAGGAGCAGGGTCGTCGCGGCTCCGAAGATCGCGACCCACTCACCGGGCCGGTAGGACCACGTGCTGACGGACCGGCTCATGGCAGGGCTCCTAGCTTCTCTTCGAGACTCACCCGCTGGCGCTCGGAGTCGTACGGCGTCTCCGCCACCAATCCCACCACATCCACGACCACCGCGGTCGCGTTGTCCCTCCCGCCGGCCGCCACTGCCGCCGCGACCATCTGGTCGGCCGCGTCGCGCGGGTCCTCGGCCGCGGCCAGGATGCCCTCGATGTGCCGGTCGTCGATCATCCCGCTGACCCCGTCGGAGCACAGCACCAGCCGCTCCGCGGCCGACAACGGCAGCACGAAGAAGTCGGCGTCGGTGCTGCCGGAGCCCCCGAGGGCCCGGGTGATGACGTGACGCTCGGGGTGGACCAGGGCGTCCGAGGCGGTGATGGTGCCGGCGTCGACGAGCTCCTGGACGAGGCTGTGGTCGACGCTGACCTGCTCGAGCCGACCGTGGTTGTACTTGTAGACGCGGGAGTCGCCGAGGTTGGCCAGCAGCCACTTGGGCTCGCCGGACTGCTCGATCAGCAGCGCCACCACGGCGGTCGTTCCGGCGTGGAAGTCGCGGGCGCCCTGGGCGCGCTGACCGGCGTCGTAGTCGGCGATCCGGGCCTGGCAGCCGAGGAACGTCTCCGCCACGACGGCCGGGCCGCGGGCCGGGTCGTAGCCCTCGTCGGCCAGGCGACGGAACTCCTCGACGACGATCGCCGAGGCGATGTCACCGCGGTCGTGGCCGCCCATGCCGTCGGCGACGACGAAGACCGGAGGGGCGACCAGGAAGGCGTCCTCGTTGACCTCGCGGACCAGTCCGACGTCGGTCGCGGCGCCGTGGTGGAGCTCCACGCCCGTCACGCGGGGACCCACGGCGTGGAGGGGGCCGATAGCGTAGGAAGGATGGCAGCGACGGGTGGGTTCCGGTCTCTCGCCGACCAGCTGCGCAGCTGGTCGGACGAACGGCTGTCCCGTCTGCTCGCCGAGCGTCCCGATCTCGCCACTCCCGCCCCTCATGATTTCGGCCAGCTCGCCTCGCGAGCAGCAGTCCGTACGTCGGTCGTCCGAGCGCTCGACGGTCTCACCCGCCTCGAGCTCTCTGTCCTAGATGCCCTGGTCGTCAGCGGCCAAACCACACCGGCAGAACTCTGCCGCTCCGTCCACGCCGACCGTGCGACCGTCGAGGCCGCGCTGGACCGTCTCATGGACACCGCCCTGGTGTGGGAGTCGACCTCCGGGCTGCGTCCGCTGACCGGCGTCGGTGAGGCCCTGAGCGGCGGCACGGCGGCCGGCGTGAGCGGCCTGCAGCCCCGCAGCGGCGACCCGCTGACCCGCGCCGAGGTCAAGCGTCGACTGGCCGAGCTCTCCCCCGCCGCGCGCGCCCTGCTCGACCACGTCCTCTCCGAGGGCGGCCAGGCGACCACGGCGGCGGCGCGACACACCATCTCCCCCGCCGACGCGACCACCCCCGCCGAGGAGCTTCTCTCGCGACGACTGCTCGTCCCCCGCGGCGGCGGCACGGTCGTGCTGCCCGGCGAGGTCGGCCTCGAGCTGCGCGGCGGCCACACCACCGTCGAGCCCGTCGACGAGGTCCCGCCCCTGGCCACCACCGCCCGCGACCAGAAGACCGTGGACCGGGTCGCGGCCGGCGCCGCCTTCGAGCTCGTACGACGCCTGGAGCTGCTGCTCGACCACTGGGGCTCCCACCCGCCGGCCGCGCTGCGCAGCGGAGGGCTCGGCGTGCGCGAGCTGAAGGCGGCGGCGCTCTTCCTCCACGTCGACGAGCCGACCGCGGCGCTGATCATCGAGACCGCGTCGACCGCCGGCCTGCTGGCCTCGCGCGCCGACGCCGACGGCAACCCGGTGTGGGTGCCGACCGACGTCTTCGACACCTGGTCGGCCAAGGACGTGCCCCAGCGCTGGGCGATCGCGGCGCGGTCCTGGCTCGAGAGCCCGCGGATGCCGGCGCTCGTCGGCACCCGCGACGCGGCGGGCAAGCCGTGGAACGCCCTCACCGCCGAGCTCGCGGCCCGCAGCATGCCCGAGACCCGCCAGATGTCGCTGCGCGTCCTGTCCGACCTCCCCGCGGGCGAGGTCCTCGCCACCGGCACGGGGCTGCCGTCGCTCGTCGCCCGGCTCGGGTGGCTGCGCCCGCGCCGTCCCCGCTCGCGCGCCGACCAGGTCGCGTGGGCGGTCGAGGAGGCCGCGGTGCTCGGCGTCACCGGCCTGGGCGGTGTGTCGTCCTACGGCCGGCTGCTCCTGGCCGGGGAGGACCCCACGGACGTCCTCGGTCCGCTGCTGCCGGAGCCCGTCGACCACGTGCTCATCCAGGCCGACCTGACGGCGGTCGCCCCGGGCCCGCTGGAGTCGGCGCTGGCCCGGCGGTTGCAGCTGGTGGCCGACGTGGAGTCGCGCGGCGGCGCGACGGTCTACCGCTTCACCCCCGGGTCCGTGCGGCGCGCGCTCGACGTCGGCTGGACCGCGGCCGAGGTCCACGAGTTCCTCGGCACGGTCTCGCGCACCCCGGTCCCGCAGCCGCTCACCTACCTGGTCGACGACACCGTGCGCACCTTCGGCGTGGTGCGCGTCGGGCACGCCGAGTCGTTCCTGCGCGCCGACGACGAGGCCGCGCTGACCGAGCTGCTGCACCACCCCAAGGCCGGACCGCTGGGGCTGCGCCGGCTCGCCCCGACCGTGCTGATCAGCGACACCCCGATCGAGGTGCTGCTGCCCCGGCTGCGCGACCTCGGCGCCGCGCCGGTCGTCGAGGCTGCCGACGGCACCGTGCGGGTGACCCGCCCCGACCAGCTGCGCGCCCGCCCGCCACGGGACCGTCGTACGACGGCCGCGCAGGTGCGCGAGACGGCCCGGGCCGCCGCGGTCATCACCGCGATCCGCTCCGGCGACCGCGCCGCGTCGTCGCGCCCCTCGACCAACGCGGCCCTGTCGCCCAGCGGCTCCCTGGCCGCGCTGCGGGAGGCGATCGAGCTCGGCGGGGCCGTCCTGATCAGCTATGTCGACAACCACGGCAGCGCCTCCGACCGCATCGTCGACCCCCTCACCGTCGAGGGCGGACAGCTCACCGCGCGCGACCACCGCTCCGACGACGTGCGCACCTTCGCGGTCCATCGCATCACTGCTGTGCGGCCGCTCGACCCGGCTTCGTAGACTCAGGGCCGTGGACTTCGTCAGGTACGCCGAGCGATCGGCCGGGCTCCTCAACACGGAGCTGGCCGACGTCGAGGCGTTGGTGGGCCACCTCGAGGGCCGCGACTGGCTCCACGGGCAGTGCTCCGAGCGCGACCTGGTGGCCCTGCGCCGCTTCCAGCGCGAGCTCCGCCCGGTCTTCGAGGCCTCGGCGGCCGACGACCACCACGGGGTCATCGAGGGCCTCAACGCCCTGATGGTGCGCCACCCGATCACGCCGCGGATCTCCGACCACGACCCTGGCGACCTGCACCTGCACGTCGCGACCAAGGCCGCGTCGGTCTCCGAGCTCCTCATCGGCGAGGCGCTCCTCGGCCTGGCCACGCTGGTCTGCGACCTCGGACCGACCCGGCTCGGGGTGTGCTCGTCGGCGCCGTGCACCCACGTCTTCGTGGACACCTCCCCCAACCAGTCCCGGCGCTACTGCTCCGACCGCTGCTCCTCGCGCGCCAACGTCGCGGCCTACCGCGCGCGGCAGAAGGCCGAGTCGTCCGGCGAGCCGACCAGCCGGTCCGCCAGCGCCTGATCGCGGCCGCCCGAGAGCCCGGGCACCCGGTCCGTAGACTCACCAGGTGAACGACGGCCCCCTCATCGTCCAGTCGGACAAGACCCTCCTGCTCGAGATCGACCACGAGCAGGCGCAGGCGTGCCGTCGGGCGATCGCGCCCTTCGCGGAGCTGGAGCGGTCCCCCGAGCACATCCACACCTATCGGCTGACGCCGTTGGGCCTGTGGAACGCCCGCGCGGCCGGGCACGACGCCGAGCAGGTGATCGACACCCTGTTGGCCTTCAGCCGCTATGCCGTGCCCCACGCGCTGCTGGTCGACATCGCCGAGACGATGGCGCGCTACGGCCGGCTGCGGCTGGAGAAGCACCCGGTCCACGGCCTGGTGCTGGCCAGCAACGACCGGCCGGTGCTCGAGGAGGTGCTGCGCGCCAAGAAGGTCGCCGGGATGATCGGCGAGCGGCTCGACGCCGACACCGTGGCGGTGCACGCCTCCGAGCGCGGCAACCTCAAGCAGGCGCTGCTCAAGCTGGGCTGGCCGGCCGAGGACTTCGCCGGCTACGTCGACGGGGAGGCGCACCCGATCTTCCTCGACGAGTCCGAGTGGCACCTGCGCGACTACCAGCGCGACGCGGCCGACTCCTTCTGGCACGGTGGCTCCGGCGTGGTCGTGCTGCCGTGCGGCGCCGGCAAGACGCTCGTGGGTGCGGCCGCCATGGCCCACGCCAAGGCGACGACGCTGATCCTGGTCACCAACACCGTCAGCGCGCGCCAGTGGAAGGACGAGCTGGTCCGTCGCACGAGCCTCACCGAGGACGAGATCGGCGAGTACTCCGGTGCCGTCAAGGAGATCCGTCCGGTCACGATCGCGACCTACCAGGTCCTCACCACCCGGCGGAAGGGCGTCTACACGCACCTCGAGCTGCTCGACGCCCGCGACTGGGGCCTGGTCGTCTACGACGAGGTCCACCTGCTGCCGGCGCCGATCTTCCGGATGACGGCCAACCTCCAGGCGCGCCGGCGCATCGGCCTGACCGCGACGCTGGTGCGCGAGGACGGCCGCGAGGGCGACGTCTTCTCGCTCATCGGTCCCAAGCGCTACGACGCCCCCTGGAAGGACATCGAGGCCCAGGGCTACATCGCGCCGGCCGACTGCGTCGAGGTGCGGGTCACGCTGCCGACCAACGAGCGCATCGTCTATGCCACGGCCGAGCCCGAGGAGCGCTACCGCCTCGCCTCGTGCACGCACCACAAGATCCAGGTGGTGCGCGACCTGGTCGCCCAGCACCCCGGTCAGCCGACGCTGGTCATCGGTCAGTACATCGAGCAGCTCGACGAGCTCTCCGCCGCCCTCGACGCCCCCGTCATCAAGGGCGAGACCCCGGTCAAGGAGCGTCAGCGGCTCTTCGAGGCGTTCCGCACCGGCGAGGTGGGCCTGCTGGTCGTCAGCAAGGTCGCCAACTTCTCCATCGACCTGCCGTCGGCCGAGGTCGCCATCCAGGTCTCGGGCTCGTTCGGCTCACGCCAGGAGGAGGCGCAGCGCCTCGGCCGGCTGCTGCGGCCCAAGTCCGAGGGCAAGTCCGCGCACTTCTACACGATCGTCAGCCGCGACACCGTCGACGCGGACTTCGCCCAGAACCGGCAGCGCTTCCTGGCCGAGCAGGGCTACGCCTACCGGATCGTCGACGCCGAGGACCTCACCGGCAAGCCCGAGGACCTGCCGGGCTGAGCCGGGCCTCCGGTCGGGGTCAGAGGTTGATCGCGATCAGGACCGCGACCATCAGGGCCAGGAAGGCCATCAGCCCCACGAACAAGGCCATGCCCTTGCGCTTCTGCTGCTCGAAGCCGATCGAGCCGGTCGTGAACTGGTGCATCGGCGCGACGTAGAACACCGGCACCTGCTGCCCGGGCGCCACATCGACGTCCAACGACGCCTGGCCGAACTGGCGCAGCCACTGGCAGTGCACCTCGATCCGCCAACGACCGGCGGGCACCGGCAGCGCGTTGACGCCGTACGCCGTGGCGACGGGGTAGCCGTTGAGCCGCACCGTCGGCGGGACGACGCTGCTCGTGAGGGCGTTGCCCTGGAGCGTGAGCTGGATCCAGCCGGCGGGAGGGCCGGACGGCGGCGGGCCGGACGGCGGCGCGGGCGGCGTGGACTGCGGGGGCTGCGTCATGGCTCTTGTGTCCCCCGCTCCTCAGGTCGCAAACGTCGCCGCCGCGGCGTCGGTGGGGCCCGAGCATGACGCACGCCTCCTCGATTCGGGCGCGCGGCCGCACGGGCCGACCTACCATGGAGCCAGATCGACCAGCGGGCACTCGGGCGCCCAGGTCACGAACCCGGAGCACTCATGTCGTCCCTCTCGCTCGTCCGCCGCCGCGGCGTCGTCATCGCCGTCCTCGGAGCCCTCCTGGCGGGGCTGCTGCTGCTCGTCCCGACCGCCGGAGCCCCCGCGGCCGACCCGACGGGCAAGGTGCGGGGCAACATCTTCGGCAAGGCCGGCGGCGCCCCGCTCAAGCTCAAGATGCTCATCTTCAAGGCCGACTGGACCTACCTCAGCGCTCGCAACGTCTTCGGGAGCGCCTACTCGATCTCACTGCCGGAGGGCAACTACCACCTCCAGTTCGTCGACAAGCGCCCCTCCTACGACGTCAGCAAGTTCGCCCCCACCGACGTCTTCGTGAAGGTGCGCTCCGGCTCGACCTCCTCCAAGGACGTCCGCATGCGGAAGGGCGCGGCGATCACCGGGACCGTTTTCGCCGGCGGCAAGCCGGGCGCCAAGGCCCGCGTGGTCGCGGCCAACCCCAACGAGCAGTCCTTCGAGACCGTCGCCAACGACAAGGGCCAGTTCGCCATCGGTGGCCTGCCCGCTGCCAGCTACTCGGTCTTCACCTACGACCGGCGCAAGCAGTTCGTCGGCAAGAGCAGCTACATCCGCAACCTCGGCGCCGGCAAGTTCGCCAACGTCAGGATCTCCCTTCCGAAGAGGGCCGGTGGGCTGCTCGTCGACCTCTACGCCGGCGGCAAGCCGTTGCAGGGCACCACGTTCGCGACCGCGATCAGCCGCAGGACCGGGCAGTTCTGGACCTCCAAGGTCCGCAAGGGCAGCGTGACCTTCCAGGGCCTCTTCCCGGGCCGCTACCGGATCGTGGTGCCCGACGTCGGTCGCTGGATCGGCCGCACGGGCAGCGTGAAGAACGGCGTCGTCCGCCCCGGCCGCACGGCTTTCGGCAGCTTCAAGCTGACCCAGAAGGGCGGGGCGTTCACGGGCCGGATCGTCCGCGAGGACGGCGGCATGCCCATGGGAGGAGCCACGGTGCGTCTCTTCGACGGGTCCGGCGCGATGGTCTCCGAGACGGCGACCTCCAGCACCGGCTACTTCCTCGTCGGCGGCAAGCTGCGTGCCCAGTCGGGCATGACCCTGGTCGCCTTCAACTCCTTCGACGCCAACTACGACCGCATCTCGCTCGAGGGCCTGAGCATCCAGCTCAACCAGGACAAGTCGCTCGGCACCCTCGTCATGCCCCGGGCGGAGGCCTCAGCCCGCCGCTGAGGCACCGGCACTGCGGGCCACGAAGACCGTCCGCGTGAACCGCTCGCGACCGACCACGAGCCGCAGCGTGATCGACTCCCGCGGCTCGGCGACACCGTCCCGGGCGATCGGCACACTGACGACGACGCTCCGCTGACCGGCGCGCACCTGCTCGAAGAGCGAGAGCCGGGTCGAGGCGAGCGTGGCGCCGGGGTCCTCGCTGTAGCCGTAGCGCTCGAACCAGGCGGCCGGGACGTCGGAGACCCGGAGCCCGACAGGCGAGCGCAGCACCCGCGCCTGCACGAACGTGTCGTAGTCGACCGCGCGGCCCAGCCGCACCACGACCTCCACGCGCTCGCCCTCGGTCACCGTCCTCGCCACGGGCGCCACCGTCAACGACGGTGCGGGGTCGTCGTCCTCGACGCGCACGTCGGCGACGTAGGCATCGGTCATGACGTTGCGCGTGGCCCAGATCGACGCCGTGGTCACCGAGGGCGAGAGGTCGTCGCGGCGGTCCGCCTCGTAGGAGACCGGCACGCTGCCGGACGTCTGCCCGGGCGCGAGGTCGATGGTGAACGACTGGACCGCTCCCCTGGCCTGCCCGACGGTCACGACCTCCACCTTCATCGGCCGCGCGACCTCGCCGTCCACGCGGAACGGCATCCGCGCCACCTGGGCGCCGGAGGCGTCGCCCTCGACGAGGCTCAGCCCCGAGAGCGAGAGCGTCGGCAGCCGCCGCTCCGGCACCGGCGCCAGCGCTGCGGGGGCACTCGCCAGGTCGGCGACCCACACCCGGCCTCTCGCGCTGCCCGCCACCAGCTCCACCGCGGTGATCCGGGACAGGTCGACACCACTCGCTCCCGCGGCGTCGACGACCACGGTCTGCGCCCACAGCTTGGTGCCGAAGGGCACGCTCGGCAGGGCCGGGACCAGCCCGCCGCCCTCGGGCGCCACCTCGACGCTGGCGCCGTCGGCGTCGGTCAGTCGGACACCGAGGACCGCGTCGCCGCCGGCGTCGTCGACGATGGTGCGCACCTCGAGCCGTCTGCCCGACAGGTCGAGCGGACGGTCCAGGCCGAGGCCGGCCCGCTGGCCGATGGCCGTCCACGCCATCTCGAAGAAGCGCCGCGTCGGCACGCGGGCGCCGTCGGTCTCCCAGTGCGGCGTCACGACGTCGGTGAGGGCGCGGCCGCAGCGGCCGAAGCGGTTCTCGAAACCAGCAGCACCCACGCAGAACTGCGAGGTCGCGCCCACGGGCAGGGTCGGGCTGGTCCCCAGGGCCGGCCGACGCACGTCACGGCCGCCTCCCAGCGCGTGGCTGCGCAGGTCGGCCCCGTCGAGGGAGTCGACGGTGACGGCCGAGCCGTCGTAGAGCGGGAGGAACTGCTCCTCGCCCGCGAAGAGTCGCACGGCTCCCGCGACGACGGTGCGTCCGACGCGGTGCTGGCCCGCGGCGCTGAGCCGGTCGGGCGCCTTCCGCCCGCAGCCCTCCGTGGCGGCGCCGGACCAGTCGTCGACCGCGGGCGCGGCGGAGGTGGCGGGGGTCCACTCGGTGTTGAAGAAGTTGTGGTTGGCGCCCATGACCAGGACCGAGCTCTTGAGGGAGGTGTCGTCGGTCGTCAGGTCGCGGGACACGTCGGTGAACTTCTGGCCCTGGAGGTCGCTGACGTCGCCGTCGCAGTAGGGCAGGACCGTGACGGTCGGGACGTAGGGCGCGGTCTGCACCCCGAAGTCGGTCGGGGCGAGCAGCACCTGCCCGACGACGCGATAGGGCGCGTCCAGGCCGATCCTGATGGCGGCGCGGTCGACGCCCTCACCGCCGCGGCTGTGACCGACCAGGACGACCCGGTCGAGGTCGACCTGGTGCGCGGCGGCGAGGTCGACCCAGTGGTCGAGGTGGGCGCGCACGATCTCGGCGCGCGCGCCGGCTCCTCCGTCGGGCAGCCGGAAGTCCTGCGCGTTGATGCCGTTGACCCGGATCGACACCGAGGCGTAGCCCTGGGTCGCCAGGAGCCGCTGGACGTAGTCGTAGCCGAGGTGGCTGGGGATCTCGAGGGCCGGAGCGACGCAGGGCCACGCACCCAGGTCACCCTCGGTCCCGGGTGGGAGGTAGCAGACCTCGTGCCTGCCGTGCAGGAACACCACGAGCGGTCGTGGTCCGGTCGCGGCGGCGGGGTCGGGCTCCACGACGTGCCCCACCATCTCGATGGGCTCGGGCATGCCCGGCAGCTTCACCGGGTCGAGGGTGTAGTCGCTCGTGACCACGGCGTGCGGACCGGCGGTCCCGGGATCGGCCGCCAGCGCCTGCTTCACCGGCACGGTCGCGGCCGCTCCCCCACCTCCGCGGCGTGCGGCGGCGGCCGGGGGCTCGTCGAGGACGCGGCCGGACAGCACGACGTCGAGGTCGGCCGGGTCCGGAGCGCTGGGAGAGGACACCACGGCGATGAGGGTGCGGCCGTCGGCCGACAGCGTCGGTACGCCGATCACGGCGCCGTCGACGCGCACGCCCGGCGCCGGCACGACCAGCGGCCGGTCGGAGGTGAGCGGGAGCCCTCGCGGGGACCTCCACGACACGAGGTGGCGTCCGGGTGCCGTGGTCCGCACCTGCCACTCACCGACGCTCGACGCGACGTCGGCGCCGCCGACGGCCGGCTCCCCCCGACCCACCGCCACCGCTGTGGGCACGGTGGTCGACACGAGGCCCAGGGCAAGGGCCCCCGCCATCCCCGCGACCGCACCGATGACCCTGCGCGACCGTGCCTGCATCCCGTGCTCCTCTGCTCGTGGGGAGCGCCCCCAGCGGCAACCTAGCGTGTGGGCACGCTCGTCGGACGGCGTTGGTCCGGGCCGGGTTCCGAGCCGGGACGGTGCGGCTCAGACGCCCGGGAGCAGCCCGTCACGGACGGCGATCGACAGGGCCTCGAGCTTGGAGTGCGCGCCGAGCTTGGCCGAGAGGTTGGCGATGTGGTTGCGCACGGTGTGGACGCTGACGGTGAGCTCGGCGGCGATCGCGGCGTTGGACAGACCCCCGGAGAGCAGGCCGAGCACCTCGCGCTCCCGCTCGGTCAGGTCGTTGGCACGCGGCCTGCCGCTCCGGTGGAGACGAGGCAGCAACCGGGCCAGGAGCTCCGGCGAGATGACGGCTTCGCCCGCCGCTGCCGCACGCACGGCCGACGTCAGCTCGGCGAGGCTGCGGGTCTTGGAGACGAAGCCCGACGCACCCGCCTCGAGCGCCTTGACCAGGACGTGGTCGGCCGCGCTGGCCGTGAGCATGACGACCTGGGCCGAGGGACGCAGCGCGAGCAGCTCACCGATGGCGTCTGCGCCGTCGCCGTCCGGCAACCGGTGGTCGAGCAGGATGACGCCGGGCGCGCAGGTGGGGATCAGGGCACGGGCGCGCTCGAGGGAGCCGGCCACGCCCACGGTCACCAGGTCGGGCTCCGCGTCGAGGACGTGCGCCAGGCTGGTCGCGAGGACCTCGTGGTCGTCGACGACGAGCACGCGCGTGACCGCCGCGGCCTCCGTCGACACCGACATGTCCTCCACCGTGCCTCCCCACTCGGCACCGTCCCCGCGACGCCCCTCTAGCGTCAACGTACTAGAGGACTGATACCCCGGCTGGCTGTCGGAGCAACCCGGTGCGGCGAGAGTGGGAGGACCATCTCGGAGGAGGAGAGCGATGATCACGATCCGTGTGGTGATCGCCGACGACGACGACGACGTCCGTGACGCCCTGGTCGAGGTGGTCGGCGCAGACCCGCGGCTGGTCGTCGTCGGGACCGCGCGCTCCGGTGACGAAGCCGTGGCGGTCTGCGCCGCCACCCGCCCCGACGTGGTCCTGCTCGACGTGCGCATGCCCGGCGGTGGACCCGAGGCCGCGCGTCGGCTCACCGGGCCACGCCCTGCCCCCGCCGTGCTCGCGATCTCCGCACAGACCGGGTCCGCGTCGGTCGTCGCCATGCTGCGCGCCGGGGCGGTCGGCTACCTCACCAAGGGCCGGCTCACGGACCTGACCGACCTCGTGACGCGGGTCGCCGAGGGCCACGTGGTCCTGGCGGTCCCCGGGGCAGCCGACGCTCTGCGACAGCTCCTTTCAGACGTCCGCGACCAGGACCGGACCGACGTACCCTGAGCGGGTCGTCGACGGTGGGAGCCCCCATGAGCGCTGGATCGACCTGGTTCGGTGACCAGGGCATCCTCGGCGACATCATCGAGGCCTCTCCCCACAGCGTCGTCGCGGTCGACACCGACGGGGCCGTCGCCTTCGCCAACGGCCAAGCGCTCCGCACCTTCGGCTACGGGGCCACAGAGCTCATCGGGTCGCCGGTCGAGGTCCTCCTCCCCGGGCACCTGGCCGACCGGCATCGCGAGCACCGCACCGGCTTCGCCATCCACCCCGCGTCCCGGCCGATGGGCATCGGGCTGGAGGTCCTGGGACGTCGACACGACGGCAGCACGCTCCCCGTCGAGGTCAGCCTCACCCCCGTCGTCACGGAACGGGGCTCGTGGGTGCTCTGCTCCATCGCCGACGTCTCCGACCGACGGGCCACCGAGGACCGGCTCGCGCGGGTCAACCGTGACTACCGGACCATGGCAGCCCTCAACCAGGCGATCGTCCTGGCCCAGGGTCCTCAGGAGCTCTACGCCGAGACCTGTCGGATCGCGGTGGAGGAGGGCGGCTACCTCGGCGCCTGGGTCGCACGCCGGACCCTCCACGGCAGCATCGAGACCCTGGCCACCGCAGGGGAGCTCGACGACTACATCGCGCAGCTCGACCTCAGCCTGGATCCGAGCAGCCCGCGTGGCAACGGCCCGACCGCGACCGCACTGCGCACCGGCCAGGCCGTCTACAGCTCCGACTTCATCGGCGACACGACCACCACGCCGTGGCACGCCCTCGCGGCGTCCTTCGGCATCGTGTCGTCCGTGACCCTCCCGCTCGCCGTCGCGAGCCAGCCCGTCGCCGTCCTCTGCCTGTGGTCGGCCGAGCCCCGCCTCTTCGACGAGCACCTGCGTGCTCAGCTGACGAGCCTGGCCGGCAACGTCTCCTTCGCCCTCGACGGGTTCGCGGCCTCGGCCCGCCTCGCACGCCTCGCCCAGCAACGCAGCGACCTGCTGCGACGGGTGGTGGCAGCGCAGGAGGAGGAACGGGCCCGCATCGCCGCTGACGTGCACGACGACTCGGTCCAGGCACTTGCCGCCGTGGACCTGCGGCTCGGGCTGCTGGCGCGCCGGGTCCAGGAGGTCGCCCCGGACCTGGTGCCGTCGGTCGTCCAGCTCCAGGAGACCGTCTCCTCCGTGAGCACCGGTCTGCGGCACCTGCTCTTCGACCTCGAGCGACCGGACACGGAGTCCGACTTCGACGAGGCGCTCCGGGAGGCCGCGGGGCACCTCTTCGAGCACAGCGCGGTGCGCTGGTCGGTGAGCGTCGAGCAGCGTGAGGCGGGCCAGGAGCCGTCCCTGCGACTCGCGGACGGAGTGCACCTCCAAGCCATGCGCATCGCCAAGGAGGCCCTGACCAACGTGCGCAAGCACGCCCGCGCCTCGAGCGTGCACGTCGTCGTCCGTGAGGTCGACGACGGGGTCGAGGTGAGTGTCACCGATGACGGGGTGGGTCCCGGACCCGGCGCGCTCACCTCGACGCCGGGACACCGTGGCGTGGCCACGATGCGCGACCGCGCCGAGCTCGTGGGGGGCTGGTGCCGGCTCGAGCCCGCCACCGGTGAGGGCACGACCGTCCGCTTCTGGGTGCCCCGCGAGTCCCCCAGGATGCTCTCGCTGACGCACGGGGCCACGCCGGGCTGAGGCAACCGGAGCCACCGCCTTCTGGCCCCACCGCACCAGATGGGATGACGAGGGCGCACCTCCCCATCGGGCGCCGATTCCACGAGCATCGTGGGGTGCCCTCCTTCCCACGTCCTGCCACCCTGTCGCGCCGGACCGCGCCACGGACCGCACACGGCCGCGCGGCCTTCCTCGCTGTGCTGAGCGACTCCCCGGTGCCAGCAGTGCTCGTCGACCTCGGGCACGGGGCGGTGACCGTGCTCGCCGCCAACGTGGCGGCTCGCAGCTCGCTCTCCCCAGCGGGACCCCTGGTCGGCGGCGATCTCGGTGCGGTCCTGCACCCCGACGACCGGGAGGCCCTCGTGGACGCCCTCGCCGGGGTCGTCGGCGGCCATCTCGACGACTGGACGCACGAGACCGACAGGCCCCAGCCCTTCCTCACCGCCAGGCTCACCCTGTCGCGCCTGAGCACACCCGGCGAGTCACCCCTCGCGGTCCTCCAGCTCCACGAGCTCAGCGACCGCCGCGAGGTCGAGGCCCTGGTCGCGCGCGCCCAGGAGGCCGAGCGGCAGGCAGGGCATCGCCGTGCGGCACTCGAGCGGGCCAAGCACGACTTCCTCACGACCATGGGTCACGAGATGCGCACCCCGTTGGCGAGCATCCTCGGCTTCACCGAGATGCTCCAGGACACAGCACCGGACGAGCCGGCTGCGGCGGACCTGCTCGCGCGCGTCCGCCGCAACGGGGAGCGCATGCTCGAGCTCGTCGAGGGCATGGCCATGCTCACCCGGATCGGGTCGACCCCGCCCGGCTCGGACACCCCCGACGTCGACCTGCGCGACGTCGTACGACGAGCGGTCGACCGGATCGCCTGTGCCGTCGGAGCTCGTGGACTACGCCTGGAGGTCGACCTGCCCGAGAGCCCCGTGGCTCTTGCCGCGCACGATGCCGACCTCACGCGGGCCGTCACCGAGCTGCTCGACAACGCGGTGAAGTTCACCCCGGAGGGCGGCACCATCACCGTCTCGCTCGCACGCACGACGTCGGAGTGCACGCTCGTGGTCGAGGACACGGGGCACGGCATCCCCGCCGACGAGCAGGCCCGCGTGTTCGAGCCCTTCGCCCGGACCTCCCGGACCATCGACGAGGCGGTGCCGGGCGCCGGCATCGGGCTCTCCATCCTGCGCGAGGTCGTCACCGCCCACGGTGGCACCGTGACGATGACCTCGGGGCCGAGAGGCACCCGCTTCCTCGTGCGGCTGCCCCTGCGCCAGCCCTGAGCAGCGGTCCGGTCCGCGTGCACAGGCCCCTGGCACCATGGGGGACGTGTCGATGGTGAGTGGTGCGCGAGACCGACTCGGTGAGGCCCTGTTCCTGCGGGTCGCCGGACCCGACGGCGCCGCTCACGCGGCCCGCATCCACGGCACGCCGGGACCGCGGTGGTTCGAGCCCGACAGCGCGATCGTGCGGGTGCACGCCGACGCCTCGATGTTCATCGGCGGCATCCGCGCCCTGCTGCTGCAGACCCTGCACCCCGCGGCGATGCGGGCGGTCTCCGAGCACTCGGGCTTCCGCGGTGACATGTGGGGACGCCTCAACCGGACCAGCCGCTACCTCGCGGTCACGACGTTCGGCACGGCCGACGACGCGCAGCAGGCGGTCGACATCGTGCGCTCCATCCACGCCCGCGTCACCGGCACCATGCCCGACGGCACGCCCTACGCCGCCTCCGACCCGCACCTGCTGATGTGGGTGCACGTCGCCGAGGTCGACAGCTTCCTGCTGGCCCACCAGGTCTATGGCAAGGAGCCGCTGGACCAGGCCGGCCGCGACGAGTACGTCGCCCAGACCGGCGAGGTGGCCCGACGCCTCGGGGTCGTCGACCCGCCCACGACCGAGGCCGAGCTGCGCGCCGTGCTCGCGTCCTACCGCTCGGAGCTGCGCGGCTCCCCCGAGGCCCGTGAGGCCGTGCGCTTCCTGCTCTTCAAGCCGCCGCTGCCGCTCGCCGCACGGGCGCCCTACGCCGTGCTCATGGCGGCCGGCATCGGGCTGATGCCGCGGTGGAGCCGGCTGCCGTTGCGCCTGCCCTGGCTCCCGGTGTCGGAGCGCACGGTGGTGCGTGCCCTGGGCGGCCTCGCCACCGGGACGATCCGCTGGGCCATGGGCGCCGGGCCGCGCGCCGCTTCTTGAGGCTTTCTTGTGCGCAGCCTGACCTGGGACACGGGGTCGATTTCCTAACGTCACCCCAGGGTCACCCGATGTGGAGGTGACCACCGAGGAGGGGACGGCCGGTCATGACGACAGCGGCAGTGGTCCACGGCACGATCGAGACACCCGGTCCCTGCGTCGCGCTCCTGACCTGGTCCGACGCCACCGGACGGGTCCTGGGGCGGCGACGCTCACGCGACCTGACCTTCCGGCTCACGCTGGCACCCGGTCGCTATCGCATCGACATCGAGGACGACCGACCACTCGCCGACCCGCGCCGTCACGGCAGCACCCACGTCATGGTCGACCTGCGCGCCGGCGACGACGTCGAGCAGCCGTTGCGGCTCGAGGAGGTCGCGGTCCTGCGCGGGGTCGTGGAGGCCAACGAGATGCCCGAGCGGCACGCCCGCGTGCACGTCCGGCACGAGGACGGACGCCGCTGGGACCTGCGCACCGACGCGCACGGCCGCTTCCTCGCCGCCGGTCTGCCGAGCGGCGCGCTCAGCCTCAGGGCGTACGACGCCCGGCGCACGGTCTGTGCCGTGCCCGTCGCCGTCGCCGCTGACCGCCCCGAGACCCTGGTCCGGATCGACACCCCGACCGCGACCGTGGCCGTGCGCCTCACGCTGCCGGACGGCGTCGCCGTGCCGGCCGCCGGGGGCAGCCTGGTCGACACCGGGAGCGGCCTGCGACACCCGATCACGGTGCACGACGGCGTCGGTGCCGTCACCGGTGTCGCGCCCGGCTCCTACGACCTCGTCCTCGAGCCCTCGCTGGGCGTCCTCGGGGGCACCTTCGCCCTGGGTCCGGTCGCGAGCGACGAGATGGTCGTCACCGAGGTCGTCGTCGAGCGCAGCGCGGTCATCACCGGTCGGGTCCTCGACGCCGCGACGGGGCTGGGCCTGCTCGCCGCTCCGGTCTCCCTCTTCGACGCCGACGGCACCGAGGTCGAGCGCACCCGCACCGACCGTCGCGGCAGCTTCGTCCTCGGTCGCGACCTGCGCACCGCGAGCGAGCTCACGGTGGTCGTCTCCGGCGGGCCGGAGCGCCGTCACGTGCAGCGTCTCGCCGTCGCCGACGTCGAGGTGCGCACCGGTCGTCGGGTCGACCTCGGCTCGATCCTCCTGCCCCAGAGCTGCACCGCGCACTGGTCGCCGCGCCTGCACGTCACCGCCATGACACTGCCCGCGACCCGGGTCTGAGCGGCACCGTTTGCTTGAATGGCCGTGTGGACCTCCCTGCGGCCTGGCCGCTGACCGACACCGCCTCGCTCGAGCTGCGCGACGCGCTGCTGGCGGCCTACGCGGACCCGGCGCGCGGCTACCACGACGTGCGTCACCTCGGTGAGGTCCTGACCCGGCTCGACGAGCTCGACCGGGCCGGCGCGAGCTTCGACCGGGACCCGGTGCTGCTGGCGGCGTGGTTCCACGACGGCGTCTACGACGGTGAGCGTGACGCCGAGGAGCGCTCGGCCGCCTGGGTCGAGCGAGCGCTGCCGGGCCTGGTCGCGGACGAGGTCGTCACCGAGGTGGCCCGGCTGGTGCGGCTCACCGAGACCCACCGCCCCGAGCCCGACGACCTCGGAGGCTGCGCGCTGTCCGACGCCGACCTCGCGATCCTCGCCTCCGACCGGGCGCGCTACGACGAGTACGTCGCCACCGTGCGGGTGGAGTACCGCCACGTGCCCGACGACCTGTTCGTCACCGGTCGCACGGCCGTCCTCGAGGACCTGTTGGCCAAGCCCCGCCTCTTCCACACCACCTACGCCCGCGAACACTGGGAGGAGCCGGCCCGGGCCAACGTGTCAGCCGAGCTTGCCCGTCTTGCGGCGACGCAGCCCGGCGGCGACGAGCCGGGAGACCAGCTCGCGTGAGCTGACCTGCTCGGCGCCGAGCTCCACGACCGCGTCGTACCACTCCGACGGGACGTCGTAGTGGTCCCGGTCGAAGCCGCGCTCGGGGATCCCCGCGCGCCGCGCGAACGTGTGCAGCTCGTCGTAGGAGGCGTCGCTGGCCAGGTGCGACCAGAGCCGACCGTGACCGGCCGCGTTGGGTGGGTCGATGAGGACCGTCATGCGGCGCTCACGCCGTGCGGTCGGCGGCGTCGTCGAGCATGAGACGCCAGGAGCGGACGAAGTCGGCGTCGACGTAGGAGCGGGACGTCGCACCGGGGCGGACCTGGAGGTCGACGCGGAACTGCCGCACGCCGGCGCGCAGCAACCACGGCACGTGCTCGGGCAGGAGGTCGCCGGCGGGCATCAGGAACCGCGCGACGTCGGGGTCGGTGTCGAGCACCGCCAGCAGGTCGTCGTAGCCGTGGGTGAGCCCCTGCGGCGATCCACCCGAGCAGACGGCGCTGAGGCCCGGCAACCGCACCACGTCACGCCAGGCGCGGCGGGGCTCGAGGGCCTGGTCGAAGCCGCGGTGGAAGGTCCACGGGACCCCGGGCAGCGCCCGCGCCAGCGCCGCGCAGGTGTCGGTGTCGATCTCGAGGTCGGTGTCGAGGAAGCCGAAGACCACGCCCTCGGCGCCGAGGGAGACGTACTCCTCCGCGAGCCCGATGAGCCGGGTGAACTCCCCGCCGGTCGTCGTGAGCGAGTCGTTGAGCCGCAGCATCACCCGCACCGGCAGCTCGGTCCCGCGGATGACCTGGGCGGCCGCGGCGAGGTCGGGCGAGCGACCGTCGCCGTCGCCCTCCACGGCGAGCGAGAGCCGGTCGGCGCCGCCCTGCTCGCAGCCCGCGATGTCGCGCGCGTGGAGCACCGCCACCTCGAGGAGCCCTCTGCCCATGGGGGTGACTCTAGGGCGTGCCGGGCACCAGGTCGGGGAGCCCGTCGCAGGACTCCAGCCGCGCCGCCTGCACCCGGGCCCAGTCGGCCACCTGGTGCTGCAGGGCGGTGAGGGTGTCGATGGTGTCGGCCACCCGCCGCACGTCGTCGACGATGTCGGTCACCGCGCCGATCCCGGAGGTCGCGACGTCGGCGGCGAAGACCGCCCAGCCGAGCGGACCTGCGGCCCGGGTGAGGATGCGACGGGCCAGCCGGGCGAGGGTCTCCCCCAGCTCGACGAGGAGCCGCTCGACGCGCACGGCGAGCGCCTCGCAGAAGTCGGCGACCTCGTCGAGGAGCAGGGCCGTGCGACCGACCACGAGGCCGACGGCGCGGCCCGCGAGCGCGAGGCCCTCCACGCGCACGACGTAGGACGACGCGGCAGCGCCGCGCCAGACGAGCGCGGCGTGGACCCCGAGGCCGACGACGTGACGACTCCACGTGGACAGCGCGTCCTCGACCTGGTGGCAGGCCACGGCGTTCTGCCGGATCGCCGACCAGTCACCGCTCAGCGGGAGGACCAGCAGCTCCTCGAGGCTGCCGTCAGGGAGCTCGGGCACGCCCAAACCTGTCTGGTTGATCGCCCGGACGCCGAGGTTGACGACGTCGCGCAGGGCCGACAGGCCGAGGTCCCATGCCTCGAAGGTGGTGTCGTGGCTCCGCTCCGCCTCGCCCGCGCGCGGCGGCACGAGGCCCAGGGCGGCTGCGGTGCTCACGGGGCGCTGCCCGGGGCGAGGTCGGCGAGGTCGTGGGCGGTCAGGGTGTCGGCGGCGGCCAGGTCGGTCGCGGCCGCCCGGAGGCCGTCGGCGAGGTCGCGCCACTGGTCGTCGAGGCGTCGCCCGAGCTCGACGAAGGCGCCCTCGAGCGGGTCCATGGCTGCGGCCAGCGGTCGCAGCACGCACACCGGGCTCGGCTCGAAGCCGTCGCGCCGGCAGACCCAGGCGCGGGCGTGGCGCACGATCGCATCGGCCTGCTCCGCGAGCTCGGCCATGCGGGCGGGAAGCGCGGCGAGGTCGTCCCAGGTGGACACCTCGAGGGTGCGGGACGGGTCTGCTGACGGGGTGGAGGGCATGGCGTGGTGGTGCCCGGGGACGGCCCGCCTTGAAACGCGCGCACAATGGGCCTGTGGACGACACCCTGTTCTTCGAGGCCCGCGCCCTCGTCCTGGCCGACCTGCAGGCCCGGCACCAGGCGACGGCCGAGGCCGTGTCCGCCCTCGAGGACGCCTGCGCGGCCCGCAAGTGGTGGGCCGAGCAGTGGCCCGAGGGTGGGGTCTTCGTGGCCGGCCTGGTGGCCCAGGACGTGCAGGACTCGCTGTTCGAGAACAGGGGTCGCTGGCCGTTGTGCCTCGACTGCGAGGACGGCCCCGTGCACTCGCTCTACATCCAGCCGGACCTCGGCGGCCCCGACCCCGTGTGGGTGTGCGAGGAGACCGGCGCGGTCGCCGCCGCGCTGGGACGCCTGCACTCGACGTGACCTGGACCGGTCACCCGCCGAGCTGGACCCACATCGTGAAGCGGTCGGCGCGGTAGACCGAGCGGGACACCTCGACGGTCTTGTCGCCGGCCATGGCCCGGCGCGACTGTCGCAGCACCACCCCACCGACGGGCAGCTCGAGGAGACCGGCCTCCTCGGCGGTGGGCCGGTCGGCGGTGATGGAGTCCTCGGCCCAGGTGGGGCGCAGGCCGCGCTGGTCGAGGGCGTCGTAGAGGCTGGTGGGCATGCCGCTCTGGAGGAAGCCGGGCAGCAGGATCTCGTTGAGGTAGGCGTCCTCGAGGCACACGGGAGTGCCGTCTCCGCGGCGCAGCCGGCGCCAGTGGATGACCGCGTCGCCCTCGGAGATGTTGAGCGCGCGGGCCACACCGGGGCCGGCCTGCTCGCGCCGTGCCAGCAGGGTCTGCGACTCGGCCAGCATGCCGCGGCGGGTCATCTCCTCGGTGTAGCCGGAGATGCGACTGACGGACTGCCGCGGTCGGGCCACGAAGGTGCCGCGACCGGGGATCCGCTCGAGCAACCCCTCGACGACCAGCGCGTCGAGCGCCTGGCGCACCGTCATGCGGGCGACCCCGAAGCGGTGGACGAGCTCGCGCTCCGAGGGAGCCGGCGACCCGGGGGCGCTGCCGGTGACGAGCGCACGCACGTACTCCCGGACCTGGACGTGCTTCAGCGTCCGTCCGTCGGTGAGGAGCGCTTCTTCCACGCCTCCACGGTAGGGCCGAACCACCCCTCCCGTCCCCCGAATGGGCGTAGTCCCGTGTGGCGAGGGTCTCGCGATTTTACTTTCAGGTCACTCGGTTGATATGGCACGCAGCACGTCGAGCCGCGCGGCCCGACGAGCCGGCAGGATTGCGGCGAGCATCCCGATGACCACCGAGAGCCCCAGGAAGATGCCCAGCTGCCCGAACGGCACGCTGATGACCTCGAGGCCCTCGTCGCGGACGGCGTACATCAGGGCGATCCCGAAGCCGACGCCGAGCAGCACGCCCAGCACCGCGCCGAGCACCGAGATCACGACCGACTCCAGCGTGATCATCCAGCGCAGCTGCCCCCGCGACACCCCGATGGCGCGCAGCAGCCCGACCTCACGGGTCCGCTCGATCACCGACAGCGCGAGGGTGTTGACGATGCCGAGGACGGCGATGATCAGCGCCAGCCCGAGCAGGGCGAAGATGATCAGCACGAACTGGTCGATCGGCTCGCGACGCTCCTGGGCGAAGGCCGCCTGATCCTTGACGGTGACGATCGGCAGGTCGGCGACGACCTCGTCGAGGCCCGCCTGGAGGTCGGCCGCACCCGGCTCCGCGAAGACGATCAGCGCGTTGTCGGCCGGCTCGTAGCCCGCGTCGACGAGCGTCGTCAAGGTCGTCAGCACCGGGGAGAAGACGACCGGGTTCTCGGCATAGACCCCGACGACCTCCCACGACTTCTCGCCGGTCGGCACCGTGACGTCGACCGTGTCGCCGACCTCGAGGCCCTCGTCGTCGGCGAAGGTCTCGTCGAGCAGCACCGTGCCGTCGCGCAGGTCGGACGTGGAGCCCTCGAGCACGTCGAGCTCGAGGCCGTCGATCGTGGCCGGGTCGGTCGCGACCACGCCCTGGGCGTCACCGTCGCGCTCGACGAGCTGGAAGCGCTCGCGGATCACCTGACCGACGCCCGGCACCTGCGCCATCTCGTCGGCGATGGTGGCGTTGAACTCGCCACCGAAGACGTTGCTCACGACGTAGTCGCCGACGAAGTTGTCGCTCACGGACGCGTCGACGGACGCCTTGGCCGAGTCGCCGACGATCGCCATCGTGCAGGCGAGCGTCAGGCCGATCATCAGCGCCGAGGCCGTCGCCGTGGTGCGACGGGGGTTGCGCAGGGAGTTCTGGCCGGCGAGGTTGCCGATCGACCCGAAGAACCGCGTGTAGACCGCGCGGGCGCCGACCAGGAACGGCCGGGAGATCACCGGGCTCATGGCCGCCACGGCCAGCAGGACGAAGAGGATGCCGCCGCCGGTCATCTGGCCGCCGTAGGGCAGGTCGGAGAACAGCCCGAGCCCCAGCACCACCAGGCCGAGCACGCCCAACGCGAGACCGCGCCAGAAGCGCTGCTGGATCGAGCTCTCGGTGAGCGCCACGTCGTCGCGCATGGCCTGGACCGGCGAGATCCGGGCCGTGCGTCGAGCCGGCAGCCACGCGGCCGCCATGGTGACCAGCACCCCGACGACGTACGACGCCAGCACGGTGCGCGCCTCGAACACCAGCGGCTGCCCCGACAGGTCGAGCCCGAACTGGGCGAAGAGCACCCGCAGCGCCATCGCGAGCAGCACCCCCAACCCCATGCCGACCGTCGAGCCGAGCACACCGAGGACGAACGCCTCGAGCTGCACCGAGCGGATCACCTGCCGCTTGGAGGCGCCGAGCGCGCGCAGCAGCGCCAGCTCGCGGCTGCGCTGGGCGACCAGGATCGAGAAGGTGTTGACGATCAGGAACGACCCGACCACCAAGGAGATGCCGGCGAAGATCAACAGGAACGTGGTGATGAAGGAGACCGCCTCGAGCAGGTCGTCGGCCGACTCGTCGGCGGCGGTGTCGCCCTCGACCGCCTCCACGTCGGCGGGCAGCGCGGCCTCGACGGTCTCGGCCAGGTCCTCCTGGGACACCCCGTCCTCGGCGGTGACCCAGATGTCGCTGAAGGCGTCGTCGCCGTCGAGGAAGAGGTCCTGCGCGGTGGCGGTGTCGAAGAGCGCCAGCGTGGCCCCGTTGAGCGAGCCGCCGTCGGGGAAGCCGACGACGCCCACGAGGGTCGGCGCGAGCCTGCTCGCGCCACGCGGGGTGAGCAGCGGCACCGTGTCGCCGACGACGTAGCCGGCCTTCTCGGCCGTGCGGTCGTCGAGCACCACCTCGTCGGGGCCCTGGGGCTCCACGCCGTCGAGCAGCGCGAGGCCGGCGCCACCGGCTGACGGGGCGGTCGTGTAGTTGCCGCCCAGGGCCGGCGGCCCGAGCCCGCCGATGACCTTGCCGTCCTCGCCGACCACGTAGACCCCGAAGGCGTTGACGTTGCCGTCGACCCGCGCGACGCCGGGCAGGCCCTCGAGGTCGTCGACGACGGAGGCCGGGACGGTGAGCGACGAGAAGCCGCCGGAGGTGCCACCACTGCTCTCGGGGCGTACGACGACGTCCCCCACCGTGGAGGAGAACAGCGCCGTGAAGCTGCGGCTCAGGGTGTCGGAGAAGATCAGCGAGCCGGCCACGAACGCCACGCCCAGCACGATCGCGAAGGTGCTCATGAGCAGCCGGACCTTGCGGCCGAGCAGGCTCTTCAGGGCGGCGCGGAACATCAGGCGCCCGGGGCGGACATGCGGGTCATGATCTCGATGACCTGCTCGCGGTCGGGGTCGCGCAGCTCGTCGACGACCCGGCCGTCGGCGAGGAAGACGACGCGGTCGGTGTAGGCGGCCGCGACGGGATCGTGGGTGACCATGACGACCGTCTGGCCGTGGTCGCGCACGCTGCTGCGCAGCAGGTCCAGCACCTCGGCGCCGGATCGGGAGTCGAGGTTGCCCGTGGGCTCGTCGGCGAAGACGATCCGGGGTCGGCTGACCAGGGCCCGCGCGACCGCGACGCGCTGCTGCTGGCCGCCCGAGAGCTCGTTGGGCTTGTGGCCGAGACGGTCGCCGAGGCCGACGGTCGCGACGACCTCGTCGTACCAGCCGGGCTCGGGCTTGCGACCCGCGATCGACAGCGGGAGCAGGATGTTCTCCGCCGCGGTCAGGGTCGGGATCAGGTTGAAGGACTGGAAGACGAAGCCGATCTCGTCGCGACGCAGCCGCGTCAGCGCCTTGTCGCCCAGGTCGTCGAGGCGCTGCTCGCCGATCAGCACCGAGCCGCTCGTCGCGGAGTCGAGCGCGGCGCAGCAGTGCATCAGGGTCGACTTGCCCGAGCCGCTCGGCCCCATGACGGCGGTGAACTCCCCGGCGTAGAGGTCCAGCGTCACGCCGTCGAGCGCGCGGACCAGGGCGTCGCCCTCGCCGTAGGTCTTGGTGAGGTCCTCGACGCGGGCCGCGGCCACGCGTCCGACCGGGCCGGCGAGCAGCGGGGCATCCGTCATGGGACCAGGGTCCCGTGCCGCTCCAAGGATGCGCCACCGGGCATGCCCCTGAGGGAGCCCTGGGCTGGACCGGACGCGCTGGACCGGCTCCGTAGATTGGTCCCATGCATGTCGAGCGCACCTTCACCGTGGCCAGGCCGATCGAGGAGGTCTTCGCCTATCTCGGGGACTTCACCCACACCGAGCAGTGGGACCCGGGCACGGTGACGACCACCCGCACGGGCGGCGACGGCGGCCTGGGCACGACGTACGCCAACACCTCGGAGTTCATGGGGCGTCGCGTCGAGCTGACCTACGAGACGATCACCTACGAGCAGCCGACGCGCGTGCAGTTCCGGGGCAAGAACAAGTCAGCCACCGCGACCGACTCGCTGAGCTTCTCCCCCGCCCCCGGCGGCGGGACGGCGATCCACTACCGCGCCGACTTCGACTTCGGCCTCCTCGGCAACCTGGTCGTGCCGCTCGTGATCCGGCGCAAGCTCGACAAGGTCGCCGACGAGACGATCGAGCAGATGCGGCGCGCGCTGGCCTGAGACGGTCTGACACGCCGAGGCCGATGTCGAACACCTGTTCGACCTCTCGCGTATCGTGGCGCCATGGACTTTCAGACCACGCTCTTCGAGGCCCCGACCCACGACCTGAGGTCCTTCGCGGGGATCGAGCGGCGCGACCTCGGTGACGGCGCCTGGGTCGACGTGCTGCGCTCGTGGGTGCCGGAGGCCGACGACGTCCTCGCCACCCTGGTGCGCGAGGTGCCGTGGCGGGCGGAGAAGCGCCAGATGTACGACCGGCTCGTCGACGTGCCGCGGCTGGTCTACACCTACATGATCGGCGAGGACCTCCCCCACCCCGTGCTCACGGAGGCGCGCGACGCGCTCACCGAGCACTACCTGCCCGAGCTCGGCGAGCCCTTCCGCACGGCCGGTTGCTGCTACTACCGCGACGGACGCGACTCCGTCGCCTGGCACGGCGACACCATCGGCCGCGGCAGCACCCACGACACGATGGTCGCGATCGTCTCGGTCGGCGACCCGCGGCGCCTCTGCCTGCGTCCGCGCGGAGGCGGCGACTCGATCGCCGTCGAGATGGGCCACGGAGACCTGGTCGTGATGGGCGGCACCTGCCAGCGCACCTGGGAGCACGCGGTGCCCAAGGTCGCCAAGGCCGGGCCCCGGATCTCCGTGCAGTTCCGCCCGTTCAACGTCTTCTGACGCTCCTGAGCCTGCGAAGGAACGACTCAGAAGAGGTTGAGCGAGCCAGCACGACCGAGCCCGCGAGGTCGTGCTGGAGCGTCGAAACCCGGTGAGGGACGCGCGGCGGCGGGAACACGATCTTGACTCCGGGAGTTACATGGAGTCATGGCTACCTCCAGCACAGAAGCAACGGCGACGATCGGCCTGACGGGCCTGGCGGTGATGGGCCGCAACCTGGCGCGCAACATCGCCAACCACGGCCACACCATCGCGGTGCACAACCGCACCACGGCCAAGACGACCGCGCTGGTCGAGGAGTTCGGCGACGAGCCGACCGAGCACGGCGGCGCCTTCGTCGCGACCGAGAGCGTCGAGGAGTTCGTCGCCTCGATCCGGCAGCCGCGCGCGATCATCATCATGGTCAAGGCCGGCGAGCCGACCGACGCCGTCATCGACGAGCTGGTGCCGCTGCTCGACGAGGGCGACATCGTCGTCGACGCCGGCAACGCCCACTTCACCGACACCCTGCGTCGCCAGGAGGCCCTGGAGCAGCAGGGCTTGCACTTCGTCGGCATGGGCGTCTCCGGCGGCGAGGAGGGCGCGCTCAAGGGTCCCTCGATCATGGTCGGCGGCTCCGAGCACGCCTTCGAGGTGCTCGAGCCGGTCGTCATGGCGATCGCCGCGCAGGTCGACGGCACCCCGTGCGCGGCCCACGTGGGCCCCGACGGCGCCGGGCACTTCGTGAAGATGGTCCACAACGGCATCGAGTACGCCGACATGCAGCTGATCGCGGAGTCCTACGACCTGCTGCGCAGCGTGGCGGGTCTCGAGCCGGCCGAGATCGCCGACGTCTTCGAGGAGTGGAACGGCGGCGACCTCGAGTCGTTCCTGATCGAGATGACCGCCGACGTGCTGCGTCACACCGACGCGGAGACGGGCAAGCCGTTCGTGGACGTCGTACGCGATGCTGCGGAGCAGAAGGGCACCGGTCGCTGGACCGTGCAGAGCGCGCTGGACCTCGGCGTCCCGATCACGGGCATCGCCGAGGCGACCTTCGCGCGCAGCCTGTCGGGCCACACGGCCCAGCGCGCGGCGGCGCAGGAGATGTTCTCGACCACGCCCGAGGAGCATCGCGTCGAGGTCGACCGCGACGTCTTCGTCGACCAGGTCCGCGCGGCGCTCTACGCGTCCAAGGTCGTGGCCTACGCCCAGGGCTTCGACCAGATCGCGGCCGGCTCCGAGGAGCACGACTGGGACGTGGACCTCGGCGAGACCGCGACGATCTGGCGCGGCGGCTGCATCATCCGGGCGCAGTTCCTCGACCGGATCAAGGAGGCCTACGCCTCCGAGCCCGGCCTGACCACGCTGCTCACGACGCCCTACTTCGCCGACGCGGTCAAGGACGGCGTCGACGCCTGGCGCGAGGTGGTCGCCACGGCGGCACGCGCGGGCGTCCCGACCCCGGCCTTCTCGTCGTCGCTGGCCTACTTCGACGGCCTGCGTCGCACCCGGCTGCCCGCCGCCCTCATCCAGGGCCTGCGGGACAACTTCGGTGCCCACACCTACGAGCGGACCGACCGCGAGGGCACCTTCCACACCACCTGGGCGGGCGACCGCACCGAGAAGGAGATGTGACCCATGACCACCGAGACCACGGGCACGACGACCGACACGACCGCCGCACCCTCCGGCACCTTCGCGATCGGCGGCGACCTGCCCGTCGTACGCCTGGGCTACGGCACCATGCAGCTGACCGGTGACGGCGTGTGGGGTCCGCCGAAGGACCACGACGCGGCCGTGCGCGTCCTGCGTCGCTCGGTCGAGCTGGGCGTGACGTTCTTCGACACGGCCGACTCCTACGGCCCCGTCGTCGCCGAGCAGCTCCTCAAGGAGGCCCTGCACCCCTACGCCGACGACGTCGTGATCGCCACCAAGGCCGGCCTGACGCGTCAGGGCCCCGGCATCTGGACGCCGGTGGGGCGTCCCGAATACCTCCGTCAGCAGGCCGAGCTCTCGCTGCGCAACCTCGGCCTCGAGGCCATCGACCTCTTCCAGCTCCACCGCATCGACCCGGCCGTCCCGCTCGAGGACCAGGTCGGCGAGCTCAAGAAGCTGCAGGACGAGGGCAAGATCCGCCACATCGGCCTCTCCGAGGTGAGCGTCGAGCAGACCAAGGCCGCCCAGCAGGTCGCGACCATCGCGACCGTGCAGAACCTCTACAACCTCGCGGCCCGCGACGCCGAGCCGCTCCTGGACTATGCCGAGGAGCAGGGCATCGGCTTCATCCCGTGGTTCCCCCTCGCCACCGGCGAGCTGTCGAAGTCCGACGGCCCGCTCGCCGCCGCCTCGGCCGAGCACGGCGCCACGCCGTCCCAGCTCGCGCTCGCCTGGCTGTTGCGCCGCTCACCGGTGATGCTGCCGATCCCCGGCACCAAGAGCGTCGAGCACCTCGAGTCCAACGTGGCTGCCGCCGGCATCGAGCTCACCGACGACGAGTTCGCGAAGCTGACCGCTGCCGCCTGATCGGCCCGCCGGTCGAGCAGCGAGCGAAGCGAGCGGTCGTCGAGACCCGGTGACCCAGGCGCCTGCACACGTCACCGGGTTTCGACGCGCCGCCGCGACCTCGTGCCTCGGTCGCGCCGCTTGCTCAACCTGCCCTCGCCCACGGAGCGCGCTCGTGCCTCGCGCCCTCCTGCGAGGTCAAAATTCGATGCTGGGTGCAGCAACGTGCGCGTCGGGTGCGTCGTAGAACTCCCGCTTGTGGACGCCGGCCATGCCGGTGAGGAACATCCAGGGGATGGTGAGCACCAGCTTGTTGAGCGTGGCGACGGCGTCGTTGTAGTACTGCCGGGCGAAGGAGATCTGGTTCTCCGTCTCGGCCAGCTGGCGCTGCAGCTCGAGGAAGTTGGTGTTGGCCTTGAGGTCGGGGTAGGCCTCGGCGACGGCGTTGACCTTGACCAGGGCCTGCTGGAGCGCGGCATCGGCCGCGGCCTTGGCGGGGACGTCGTTGCCCGCGGCCGCCTGCTGCACGCCGGCGCGGGCCTTGGTCACCTCGTCGAAGACGCCCTTCTCGTGGGCGGCGTAGCCCTTGACCGTCTCGACCAGGTTGGGGATCAGGTCGGCGCGTCGGGTGAGCTGGACGTCGATGCCGCCGAGGGCCTCCTCGGCGTTGACGTCGGTCGTGCGCAGCTTGTTGAAGCCGACGACGACGAAGCCCACGAGCAGGACGACGACCACCAGGACGATGATGAGGATCAACACGGACGTGCCTTCTTTCGCTGGGATGACGCGTGGGTGTGAGTGTTCACCATGAGCCGCCGCCTCCGCCACCGCCGCCACCGCCGCCGGAGAAACCTCCGCCGCCGCTGGACGAGGACGACTGCGTCGCCTGGTAGGACGAGATGGCGCTGCTGACCGTGGAGTCGAAGTCGCTGACCATCGAGCTGATCGCGGAGCCGGCGCAGAAGCCGGCGTAGCCCGGGCCGAAGTAGCTCGGGGTGGGCGGCTCGGCGCCCATCTCGGTGCGGTACTTGGCGGCCCACTCGTCGGCGCAGCCCAGCGCGACCGCCCAGGGGATGTAGGCGGTGTAGAGCTCCTGGCGGCCCGAGAAGTCGAAGCGCTCGATGCTCGAGTCGGTCGCCAGCACCCTGCGGAAGCCGCCGACGCGCGACCAGAGATCGCGCCCGCTCCTCGTGCGCTTGGTGCTGGCGCCGGTCTTGAGCAACGGGGCGCCGAAGACGAAGAAGGCGCCGGGGACGAGCCCCAGCATGGTGACGTTGAACGGGTTGGCGAAGACGTTGGCGATCGCGGCGATGAAGGCGGCGATGACGAGCAGTCCCCCGAAGCCACCGAGCCCGGCGGAGACCAGGTGCTGGCCCTGGCTCGCCCAGCTCTTGGTCGCCGCCTCGAATGCCGCGATCTCGGTCTTGAGCCGCTTGCCGGCCTCGACGTCCTTCGGCGCCGCGGTGAACGACGTCCCGGGTCCGCCGAGGAGGTGCGCGACGCTGACGGTGACCGGGTCGAGGCCGGCCCAGCCCTGGGCTCCCCCCTTGTCGGTGATGGTCCAGGCATCGCCGTTCTTCTGCAGGTCGATCGCGCCCTTCTCGGCGGCGTGCAGCAGCGTCGCGACGTAGCCCTCGCGGTCGATCTTCTCGGTGTAGATGTAGGCCGCCTGGGCCGGGCCGATGCCCTCGGGCGGGGCATACATCAACGGGAACTGGGGGTTGGCCTCGTAGGAGCGCCGCGCGAGCAGCAGACCCGCGAGGCCGGCCAGGGCCGCAAGGGCCGCGATGACGCCGAGTCCGACCCAGCTGCCGCCCAGGACGGTGTCCCAGCGGGGCGACCAGGGCACCTCGTTGCCGGCGGCCGGCGTCTCGATGTCGAGGCCGGTCTGCAACGTCACCGGGGTGTTGCGCGCCAGGCCCGCGGCGGTGATCGTGAGCTGCTGGGTGCCCTCCCCCGCGACCGTGCACGGCGTGCCCTCGCCGACGCCGACCGTGCAGAGCACCTCCTCCGCGGGCGCGGGCAGGTTGACGGTCAGCTCGGCCGCGGTGATGCCCTGGCGCCACCCCGACGGGATCAGGTTCCAGTAGAGCTGGGTGGGCGCCGCCCCGGAGCCCTCGATGAGGACACCGTCGATGTGGTAGCTGATCTCGTAGGTGTGACTGCCGACCGACACCGTGGAGTCCGGGTCGCCGATCTTGGCCACCTGGTAGCGACCACCCTGCTCGCGGTACTCCTCGAACGGCACGTCGCCGCCGTCGAAGGTCACCTCGACGTCCTCGACCGTACGACGGGCCCCGGGGTCGTTGGGATCGGTGCGGTCCCAGAAGCGGAAGATGCCGTGCTTGCCATAGCTCGGGAAGTCGACCGTCAGCGTCTCCACCACGTCGAGGTCGCCGTTGTCGGCCACGTCGAAGGTCGCCCGGTAGGCCGAGATCGTCGTCTCCTCGTAGGTGCCGTCGTCGGCCCCGTCGGTGGAGTAGAACAGGGCTGGTAGGCAGAACACGCCCACCAGCACGACCAGGCTGACGACGATGGTGACCAGACGGCGCATGCTGCGGAGCCTAGGGCTTCCGGCGGCTGCGCGGGGAGGCTCGCGCACGTCTGCGACGGCCAGTGGTCTGGTCCTCCGCACGCCGAGCCGGCGCGATGTTGCAGGGTCTGCACCATCGCGCCGACTCGGCCAGGAGGGTCAGCGGCGTCGCAGCACCTTGATGATGATCGCGAGCACCAGGAGCCCGACGGCGCCCTGCTTCCAGTAGCCCTTCAGCAGGATCGGCAGCACGGCCGCCCCCAGGTCGAGGGCATCGTCCTCCTGGGCCGGAGCCGGCCGCGGAGCCGGCCGCGCGGCCGACGGCGCCGAGGTGATCGGCGTCGCGGTGGCCGCGTGCTTGCCGGCGCCGGCCGCGGCGCCCTCGAGCGAGGCCGCCCCCTCCGGGCTGGCGGTGTCGACCGCCGGTGCCGGAGCCGACGGCTCCGGAGCAGCGGCCTCGGGTGAGAGCCGCTGCTCGAGGCACGCGACGAACTGCCCGAGCAGCTTGTCGGAGACGTCCTGCATGACGCCCCGGCCGAACTGCGCCGGCTTGCCGGTGATGGCCAGGTCGGTCACCACCATCACGTCGGTCGAACCGCCGTTGTCCTCCATCGTGCAGGTCACCACGGCGCCGGCGGTGCCGTTGCCCCGCTTGTCCTTGCCCTTGGCGTCGACGACGAACTTGTGCGCCGTCTCGTCCTTCTCCACGAACGTGCCCGAGCCGTTGTAGACCAGGGCGATCGGACCGAGCTTGACCTTGCAGGAGCCGTGGAAGGTGTCGTCCTCCACCGAGGTGACGACGGCACCGGGGAAGCACTCCGCCACCGAGGCGATGTCCTGGAAGTGTGCCCAGGTCTCCTCGACGCCGGTCGGGACGGTGAAGCGGTGGGTCAGGTCCACGAGGTCAGGCTCCTGCGGCGTTGAGGACGGCCCGGCGGACGAGCACGGTGGCGAGGTGCTTGCGGTAGGCGGACTCGCCGTTGAGGTCCGAGGGCGGGTGGGTGCCCTCGGCGGCGAGCGCGGCCGCGGCGGCCACGCCCTCCTCGGTCGCCGGCTGCCCGACCAGTGCCTGCTCCGACGCACGGGCCCGCAGCGCGGTGTTGCCCATGTTGGTGAGCCCGATGCGCGCCTGTGCGATCGTGCCGTTCTCCACCTGGACGGTGGCGGCGACGGCCACGATCGGCCACTGGTGCGCGACCCGCACGAACTTCTCGTAGCAGGAGCCCCAGCCGGTGTGCTTCGGGACCCGGACGGCGACGAGGATCTCGTCCTCGCCGATCGCGGTCTCGAAGAGGTCGACGAAGAAGTCGTCGGCCTCCACCGTGCGGGTGCCGCCCGGCCCCTGGATCACGAACTGTGCCCCCAGGGCCAGCGCGGGCGCCCCGAGGTCACCGGCGGGATCGGCGTGGGCGAGAGCCCCACCGAAGGTGCCGCGGTGCCGGATCTGTACGTCGGCGAGGTGCTCGACGGCCTTGTGGATCAGCCCGGCGTGCTCCTCGACCAGCGGGTCGTGCTCGACCACGGAGTGCTGGGTCATGGCGCCGATGACGATGGCGTCGCCGTCGTCGCGGATGCCCCGCAGGCTCTCGATCTTGCCGAGGTCGATGACGACCTCGGGGGCGTTGAGCCGCATCCGCAGCACGGGGAGCAGGCTCTGCCCCCCGGCCAGGATCTTGGCGTCGTCACCGTGCTCGCCCAGCGCGGCGAGCGCCTCCTCGACCGTGGTCGGCGCGAGGTAATCGAACTGTGCGGGGATCATGCGTGGCCTCCGGTCGTGCGGTCGGTGGTGCCTTCCATGCCGGTGGAGGCGTCGAAGTGCGGTGCGGCCGCGCCGACGGTCTCCGCCTTCTCGCCTCCGCGGGCGTCGTTGATCGCCTTCCAGACGCGCTCGGGCGTGCAGGGCATCCGGACGTCCTGGACGCCGAACTGGCGCAGCGCGTCCACCACGGCGTTGACGACGGCCGGGGTCGAGGCGATCGTGCCGGCCTCCCCCACTCCCTTGGTGCCCAGCGTGTTGGTCGTCGCCGGCGAGGTGGTGTGGTCGAGGTCGAAGCTGATCGTGTCGGCCGAGGTCGGCAGCAGGTAGTCGACGAACGACCCGGTCACCAGGGTGCCGGCGTCGTCGTAGACCGCTTCCTCCCACAGCGCCTGGGCGATGCCCTGGACGAGACCGCCGTGCAGCTGCCCCTCCACGATCAACGGGTTGATGATGTTGCCGATGTCGTCGCAGGCGGCGTACTTGCGCATCGTCACCTGGCCGGTCTCGGTGTCGACCTCCATGGCGCACAGGTGCGTGCCGTGGGGGTAGTTGAAGTTCACCGGGTCGAAGGTCGCGTCGGAGTCGAGCGAGGGCTCGACGCCGTCGGGCAGGTTGTGCGCCGCAAAGGTCGCGAGCGCGATCTCCGCCATCGCCAGGCCCTGGTCGGTGCCCTTGACCGTGAAGCGACCACCGCTGAACTCGACGTCGTCCTCGGAGGCCTCCAGCAGGTGTGCCGCGATGACCTTGGCCTTGTCGATCACCTTGTCGGCGGCCTTGACGATCGCCTCGCCACCGACGACCAGCGAGCGCGAGCCGTAGGTGTCGAGCCCCTTGTGGGCGACCTGCGTGTCACCGTGCAGGACCTCGACGTCCTCGAAGGCGACGCCCAGGCGGTCGGCGACGATCTGGCTGAACGCCGTCTCGTGGCCCTGGCCGTGGGCGGAGGCGCCCGTGAGGACCTCGACCTTGCCGGTCGGCAGCATCCGCACGCTGGCGTGCTCCCAGCCACCGGCGCCGTAGTCGAGGGAGCCGAGCACCCGCGAGGGCGCCAGGCCGCACATCTCGGTGAACGTCGAGATGCCGATGCCGAGCTGGACCTTGTCGCCCGACTCGCGGCGACGGGCCTGCTCGGCGCGCAGCTCGTCGTAGCCGAACATCGCCTTGGCGTTGGCCGTGGCGGCCTCGTAGTTGCCGGAGTCGTACTCGAGGCCCGCCACCGTGGTGAAGGGGAACTCCTCGTGCTTGATCCAGTTCTTCTCGCGCAGCTCGAACGGGTCGACGCCGAGCTCGGCGGCGAGGTCGTCCATGATCCGCTCGATACCGAACGTCGCCTCGGGCCGGCCGGCGCCGCGGTAGGCGTCGGTCCAGGTCTTGTTGGTGAGCACGGTCTGGCAGTTGAACTGGTAGGCCGGGAACTTGTAGATCGCGTTGAACATGAACGCGCCCAGCACCGGGACGCCGCCGCCGATCAGCGAGACGTGCGAGCCCAGGTCGGCGAGCAGCTCGACCTTGAGGCCGGTGACGGTGCCGTCCTTCTCGGCCGCGATCGTGAGCTTCTGCCACTGGTCGCGCCCGTGGTGGGCGGCCATCAGCGACTCCGAGCGGGTCTCGGTGTACTTCACCGGCTTGCCGAGCTTGCGGGCCACGAGGAAGGTGATGAACTCCTCGGGCGTCGTCTGGAGCTTGCCGCCGAAGCCGCCGCCCACGTCGGGGGCGATGACGCGGATCTTGGCCTCGGAGACGCCGGTGACGGCCGCGAGAAGGAACTTCAGGATGTGCGGGATCTGGGTCGCCGACCACATCGTGATCTGCTCGCCGGTCGGGTCGACCACCGTGGAGCGGGGCTCCATGAAGGCGGGGATGAGGCGCTGCTGGCGGTATTCGCGCTCGAGCACGACACCACCCCCGCGGGCCTTGGCGATCGCCTCGTCGACGTTGCCCCCGGTGCCGGCCTCGGCCGAGTCGAACTTCCAGAACGCCGACTTGTTGGTGCCGAGCTCGGGGTGCGCGAGCGCGCCGCCGTTCTCCGGCGTCGCCTCGGCGGCCGCCTTGAGCTCGAGGGCCGCGGGCAGCTCCTCGTAGTCGATGTCGACGAGCTCGGCGGCGTCACGGGCCTCGGCGGCCGAGCGGGCCACGATGACCGCGACGATCTCGCCGGCGAAGACGACCCGGTCGACCGCGATCGGCGGGTGGGCGGGCGCCTTCTGGTCAGGAGTGATGGGCCAGGCGTTGGGCAGGCTGCCCTGCTCGTCCGCGACGTCGGCGCCGGTGATCACGCGCACGACGTTGGGCGACTCGAGGGCCGCCGAGGTGTCGATGTTGGTGATCTTCGCGTGCGCGAAGGGGCTGCGGACCATGGCGAGGTGCACCATGCCGGGCAGCGTGATGTTGTCGGTCCAGCGGGTGCGACCGGTGATCAGCCGCTGGTCCTCCTTGCGGCGACGGTCCTTGCCGATCTCCGCGGTGGGGGCGTCCTGGACGGCGGTCACTGGGCACCTCCCTGGGAAGCGGCGTGCTGCACCGACTTGACGATGTTGTGGTAGCCCGTGCAGCGGCACAGGTTGCCCTCGAGGCCGACCCGGATCTCCTGCTCGGAGGGGTTCGGGTTGTTCTTCAGCAGGTCGACGCTCTGCATGATCATCCCGGGGGTGCAGAACCCGCACTGCAGGCCGTGGCACTCACGGAACGACTCCTGGACCTGGTGCAGCTCACCGTCCTGGGCGAGCCCCTCGATGGTGGTGACCTCGGCGCCGTCGGCCTGGACGGCCAGCACGTTGCACGACTTGACGCTCGTGCCGTCGAGGTGGACCGTGCACGCGCCGCAGTTGCTGGTGTCGCAACCGATGACGGTGCCGGTCTTGCCGAGCTTCTCCCGGAGGTACTGCACGAGCAGCATCCGGGGTTCGACGTCGTCAGCGACCTTCGCGCCGTCGACAGTCAGGTTGATCCGGGTCATGTACGACTCCCTCAAGAGTGGGTGGACCTGTGATGCGGGTCACCCCAACCTAGGGTCGTCCGGTTGGTCGAAGGTAGGTCCTTCGGCGACCTACCGCGTGGCGACCGCGAGGCGTCCCTTGAGCAGCGGCACCGCCGGGTGAGGGGTGCCGGCGAGGGAGGCCAGGCAGACCTCGAGGACCTGCGTGTCGTAGGGCGCCAGCTCGCTGTAGCGGACCACCGCGTCGGGCACGGGATCGGCGAGCAGGGCCTCGCGCAGCGCGACCGCGACGTACTCCGCCAGGTCGCCGAGGGCCGGTGAGTTGGTGCCGGGGAGCAGGTCGCCGCCGTAGGCGTCGACGGCGGCCGCGACGTGACCGCCGCGCAGGAGCGTGAGGACGTGGTCGACGTCGGTCGCGACCGGCATCATCAGCCGGTAGGGGCGGGACGAGAGCTGCCCGCCGAGGGCGGAGCGCAGGTGGGAGACCTCGGCCTTGAGCGTCGAGAACGTCACCGCCTGGTCGCCGTAGACCAGCGCGTGAAGCTGCTCCAGGGAGAGCCCCTCGGGGTGCAGCGCGAGCAGCGCGAGGATCTCGGTCTGACGCCGGTTGAGGAGCAGCCGCTGACCGTCGAAGCGGACCTCGGCCGTGCCGAGCAGCGTCATGACCAGGCCGGGGTCGTCGGTGACGTCGAGCGCGGAGGGGTGGTGCTGCGAGCGCGGGAGGGCGGTCTCGATGAGCCGCGCCATGACCCGTGCGGTCGCCAGCCCGATCGGGTGGGTGCGGTCCCAGGTCGTGGAGAGGTCGATGACGCCGAGCTGCCGGCCGGTGTGGGGGTCGACCACGGGGGCGGCCCAGCAAACCCAGTTGTGCACGATCGAGGCGTAGTGCTCCGCGCTGAAGACCATGGCCGGCTCGCCCTCGCGATTGGCCAGGTCGAGGGCGTTGGTGCCCATGGACTGCTCGTCCCAGCGACCGCCGACCACGAAGTTGACCGACTCGGCCTTGCGTCGCATGACACGGCCGCCGTAGGTCCACAGGATGCGGGTCTGGGAGTCGGTGACGGCCAGCACCAGGTCACCGTCCTCGGCGGTGCGACGCAGCTCGGACTCGACGCCCTCGACGGCGCGCTGGAGCGGGGAGTCCTTCCAGATCGACGCGGTCTCGGACTCGTCGGCCAGCGGCGCCTGCGACACGTCGGGGTCGATGACCTTGTCGGAGCGGGTCCAGCTGTGCAGGATCTCGGGGCGTACGACGGGCTCGGCCGCGTCGCCGCTCTGGACGAAGCTGGCCCACGCGCGCATCGTCGCGCGCTTGCGCTCCTGAAGGTCGCCCCGTGCCATCCCCGAAACCCCCGTCCGTCGTCGGTCACCTCAACGTAGCACCGGTGTGATGGCGCTCACGTGGACGTGCGGCGAAGCCCTCGCGTCAGGCGAGCCGGCGTCGCAGGAAGCGCACCGTGCGCTCGATCGAACGCTGCCACTGCGGGATGAACGCGTGCAGCTCGCCGTCGTAGACCTCGAGGCGGCTGTCCACGCCGGCGCGCTGCATCAGCCGTTGCGTCTCGATCGCCCAGGGGAAGGGGCAGATCTCATCGGCGTTGCCGTGGTGGAGCAGGACCGGGGCGCTGATCCGGTCGAAGTAGGTGCGCGGCGACAGCCCCGCGTAGACCTCCGGGGACTCGGCGGGAGTGCCGAGCTCGTCGTAGATCGCCTCGACGGCGTCGGGCCGGCTCGGCACGGTGAAGTGGCGCAGGTTGTCGAGGTAGCTGGAGGAGACCGAGGCATAGATGACGGCGGCCTCGACGAGGTCGGGTCGCACGACGAGCGCGTTCATCGTCACCCCACCGCCCATCGAGCGGCCGAGCATCGCCATCCGGTCGGGGTCGACCCAGGGCTCGCGCTCGAGCGCGAGGACGGCGTTGATCGCGTCGCGGGTGTAGCCCAGCCGGGTCTCCCGAGCCAGGCGGCCGGCGGGGTCGGAGCCGGCGTGCCCCCGGTAGTCGGTGTGCAGCACCGCGAAGCCCTCCCGGGCCAGCCAGTCCTGCTCGCGGGCCAGTCCCTGACCGGTGACGTAGACGTCGGGGTTGACGTAGCCGTGGTTGAGCACGACCCCCGGGAACGGGCCGGGGCCCCTCGGTCGCAGGAGGACCCCCGAGACCGTGACCCCGCCGCTGTCGTAGGTGACCTCGGAGCGGGTGTAGGCGGCCGTCTCCTCGACCACCCGGCCGTAGCGGATCCGGCTGCCCGTGAAGTCCTCGCGCATCAGCGCCGGCAGCGAGCGCGCGTCAGGCACCGGCGGCAGCGGCTGCGTGGCGGGCGGCGAGGACGGCGAGGAGGCGTCAGGAGCAGCAGGCGTGGACGTGGCCGACGGGGTCGACCCAGCCGGGCCGGGCCGGGCGCCCGGGTCCTGCTCGACCTCGTCCGGGCTGCACGCAACGAGGGGCAGCGCCAGGAGCAGCGCCGCCCACGCCGGGGCCCGTCGTACGACGGGGCTCACGGCAGGTGGTCGAGCTCGCCGTGGATGCGCCCCTCGGTGGAGACCAGCCGCTCGCCGGTGCCGCCCCAGCGGCCGGCGATGATCTCGGCGGCGATGCTGATCGCGGTCTCCTCGGGCGTGCGGGCGCCGAGGTCGAGGCCGATCGGGCTGGAGAGCCGCGCGAGCTCCTCCTTGGACAGCCCGACCTCGAGCAGCCGGGTGACCCGGTCCTCGTGCGTGCGCCGTGAGCCCATGGCGCCGACGTAGGCGACCTCGGGGAGGCGCAGGGCGACCTCGAGCAGCGGTACGTCGAACTTGGGGTCGTGGGTGAGCACGGTGACGACCGTGCGCTGGTCGATGCGCCCGGCCTCCTGCTCGGCCAGGAGGTAGCGGTGCGGCCAGTCGACGACGACCTCGTGGGCGTCGGGGAAGCGGCTGTGGGTCGCGAAGACCGGGCGGGCGTCGCAGACGGTGACCTGGTAGCCGAGGAACGCGCCGACCTTGGCCACGGCGGCGGCGAAGTCGATCGCGCCGAAGACCAGCATCCGCGGCTTGGGGGCGAAGGCCCAGACGAAGACCCGCATGCCCTCGCCGCGGCGCTCGCCGTCGGGGCCGTAGGTCAGCGTGGCGTTGGTGCCGCTGGCGAGCAGCCCCATCGCGTCGTCGTGCACGGCGCCGTCGGCGCGGGTGCTGCCGAGGGTGCCCTCGTTGTCGTGCGACTCGGGCCGGATGACCAGGCGCTTGCCCAGCCAGGTCGGGTCGGGGTGCTCGATGACGGTCGCGAGCGCGACCGGACGGCCCTCGGCGATGTCGGCGGCGATGTCGCCGAGCTCGGGGAAGGTCTCGCGCGAGATCTTCTCGACGTAGACGTCGAGGATGCCGCCACAGGTCAGCCCGACGGCGAACGCGTCGTCGTCGGAGACGCCGTAGCGCTCCAGGACGGGAGCGCCGGACGCGACGACCGACTCGGCCAGCTCGTAGACCGCACCCTCGACGCAGCCCCCGGAGACCGACCCGACGGCCGCGCCTTCCTGGGTCACCAGCATCGAGGCCCCGGGCGGGCGGGGCGCGGAGCGGAAGGTCGCCACGACGGTGCCGACCCCGATCTCCTCCCCCGCGTGCCAGCGGGTCATCAGCTCTTCGAGCACGTCACGCACGTGCCACCACCTCCACCAGGTCTGCGAACGTCGCCAGCGAGTGACCGGCGAGGAAGTCGTCGACGTGCGGCAACGCAGCCACCACGCCCTGCTGCACCGGCTCGTAGCCGGCCTTGCCGCGGTGCGGGTTGACCCACACCACGCGGTGCGCCATCCGGTGCAGCCGGCGCATCTGCTCGCCGAGCAGGGTGCAGTCACCGCGCTCCCAGCCGTCGCTGAAGACGACGACCACGGCGCCGCGGGCCATGCCGCGCCGGCCCCAGCGGTCGAGGAAGACCTGGAGGGTCTCGCCGAGGCGGGTGCCGCCGGACCAGTCCGGGACCGCCTCCCCCGCGGCGACCAGCGCCTGCTCCGCGTCGCGGCTGTGCAGCGCGCGGGTCAGGTGGGTCAGCCGCGTGCCGACGGTGAAGGTCTCCACGACGCCGGGTCCCTGCGACATCCGGTGCGCGAGGCGCAGCAGCGCGTCGGCGTAGCCGTTCATCGACCCGCTCACGTCGATCAGGAGCACCACCCGGCGCGGCTTCTCGGCGCGACGTCGCCACTCGATCGCCGAGGGCTCCCCCATCCGGCGCAGGCTCTCGCGCAGGGTGCGGGAGGCGTCGACCTGGCCGCGGTGCCAGGCCCGGTGCCGCGCCGTACGACGGAGGGGGGCGCGCGGACGCAACGTCGCGAACATCGCGGAGAGCCGGTGCTTCTCGGCCGCGGACATGCCGGCGACGTCGCGGTGGCGCAGGACCTCGGCGTTGCTGGCCATCGCCTTGACCGTCTCGCCGTCCCCGTCTCCCTGCCCCTCGCCCTCGTCGGAGGGCAGGTCGGAGAAGGACGGCACGGTCGGTGGGGCCGGGGTGGCGCGGGGCAGGCCGTCGCGGGCGTTGAAGTAGGCCTCGAAGACCTGGTCGTAACGGCGCAGGTCGTCGGGCGAGCCGCACAGCGTGGCGCGGCCGGCGTTGTAGGTCGCGCGCTGGTCGCCGAGCCCGACGACCGACACGGCGTCGAGGAAGCCCTGGGTGCGGTCCTGCGTCACCGGCAGACCCGCGGCACGCAGCGCCCGGGCGAAGCCGGCGAGGACCTCGTCGACCTCGCGGACCGGGGTCCTCGCGTCGTCCTCGTCGCCCTCGACCCGTTGCTGGAGGTCGATCACGTGCGCAGCATCTGGTCGAGCGCCTGCTTCACGCGGTCGGTGTCCTCGCGGTACTTCACCAGCGCACCCAGCGTGCGCGCGGAGGTCTCGAGGTCGACCTCGGTCGCGCCGAGGTGCTGCAGAGCGCGGGCCCAGTCGATGGTCTCGGCGACGCCCGGAGGCTTCTCGAGGTCGCCGCGCTCGCGCAGCTGCTGGGCGATGGTGGCGACCTGGCGGGCCAGCGTCTCGGAGACCTCCGGCGCGCGCGAGCGCAGGATCTCGACCTCGCGGTCGAGGCCGGGGTGGTCGATCCAGTGGTAGAGACAGCGCCGCTTGAGGGCGTCGTGGAGCTCGCGGGTGCGGTTGGAGGTCAAGATGACCACCGGCGGGGTCACCGCCTTGACGGTGCCGAGCTCGGGGATCGAGACCTGGTAGGTCGAGAGCACCTCGAGCAGGAACGCCTCGAACTCGTCGTCGGCGCGGTCGACCTCGTCGACGAGCAGCACCGCCGGGGCCTGCTGCAGCGCGGCCAGCACGGGGCGTGCGAGCAGGAACCGCTCGTCGTAGAGGCTCTTCTCGGCCTCCTCGACGTCTGCTCCCCCCGCTGCCTCGAGGGCGCGCAGGTGCAGGATCTGGCGCGGGAAGTCCCAGTCGTAGAGCGCCTGGGTGGCATCGATCCCCTCATAGCACTGGAGCCGCACCAGCGGCAGGCCCAGGCTCTCGGCGATCGCCTCGGCCAGCGCGGTCTTGCCGGTGCCGGGCTCTCCCTCGAGCAGCAGCGGTCGCTGCATCCGCAGGCTGAGGAAGACCACGGTCGCGAGGTCATCGTCGCTGAGGTAGCCGGTCTCCTGCAGGCGCGCGGTGACGTCGGCGGGCGAAGTGGACTCCATGCGGTCCACGGTACGCACCGAGGCGTTGGTCACCGGTTGGGGCCCAGGAGGTCCCAGGTGTTGCCGGAGACGTCGCGGAAGACCACGACCGTGCCGTAGACCTCGTGGCGCGGCTCCTCGAGGAACTCCACCCCGGCGGCGACCATCCGGGCGTGCTGGGTCGCGAAGTCGTCCACCTGCAGGAAGTGCCCCACCCGACCGCCGGCCTGGCGCCCCGTTGCCGCGACCTGCTCGTCGCCCTCGGCCCGGGCGAGGAGGAGTCCGGCGCCGCCGGCCGGGGGACGCACGACGACCCACCGCTTGTCGGGCGCGCCATCGCTGGGTCGTGGGGTGTCCTCGGTCAGCTCGAAGCCGAGCGCGGTGGTGAAGAAGGCGATCGCCTCGTCGTAGTCGCGGACGAGGAGGGTGGTGAGGTCGAGGCGCACGCCGGTCAGCCTAGGTCGCGGGTCGGGGTGTGGGTCCGGGTGTGGGTCGGCGTGTGGGTCGGGTCGGCAGACTGGCGGCATGCCCGCCCAGCCTCCCGACAAGACCTGCGCCTCGTGCGGACGCCGCATCGAGTGGCGCAAGAAGTGGGCGAGGAGCTGGGACGAGGTGAAGTACTGCGGCTCCGCCTGCCGCAGCCGCAAGGTGCGCCCCGTCGACGAGCAGCTGTCGGAGACGATCCAGTCGTTGCTGGCCTCCCGCGCCGCCGGGGCGACGATCTGTCCGTCGGAGGCTGCGCGGGCGGTGGCTGCTGGCTCTGGGGCTGGCTCTGGGGCTGGGTCCGACGCCGACCCGGAGGCGTGGCGCGAGCTGATGGAGCCGGCCCGCCGCGCGGCCCGGCGGCTGGTCGAGGCCGGCGAGGTCGAGATCACCCAGGGCGGCAAGGTCGTCGACCCGTCGACCGCCAAGGGACCGATCCGGGTCCGCCGGGTGCGCTGAGACCCGGCCCGGCCCGGCCCGGCGGCAGGACTCACCCCAGCAGCAGGTCGGCGCTGTCGAGGAGCCGTCGACCGAGGGTGGTGCCGCCGAAGCTGGTGACGAACAGCCCGGTGGTGACCCGCTCGAGGTAGCCCCACTCCCAGATCCGCTGCTCGTCGATGCCGGTGCGGCCGGCCAGCAGCGCGCAGTAGCCCTCGATGACGCCGCGCGGGTCGGCCACGTCGAGACGCCCGGTCCAGTCGCGCACCGCCACGCCCAGGTCGTACGCCGGGTCGGCACGGAAGCCGTCCGGGTCGACGAAGACGTGGCCCGAGGTCGCACCGTCGCGGGGCTCGACCACCCGCAGGATGTTGGCGGGGTGCGGGTCGCCGTGCACGACGACGCACGTGGCGGGGTCGTGCGCCGCGGCTCGGCGAGCGGCGTAGTCGAGGGCCAGTGCGCGGGCACGCGGCGGGCAGGGGTGACCGAGCCGGTCGTCGAGGTCCACCAGCATCCGGTGCAGCCGGCTGGCCTTGTCGTCGCCAGGAGCAGGATCGGGCGCCGTGTCGAGCGGGAGCAGCCAGGCCTCGGCCAGCGTGTCGGCGACGATCGCCAACGTCTCCTCCGGCGGCCGCGGGGTGAGCTCGAGCGCGGTGCCGAGCGACTCGAGCAGCAGGGCGTTGCGGGGCGGGTCGTGGGCGTGGAGCAGCGCGTAGCCGACCCCACGCGCGGCCCCGAGGGTGCGGGCCTGGTCGGTCAGGTCGACGTCGGGGGTCGCCACCTTGACGACCCGCTGCTCACCGCTCGCGGTCTCCGCACGCACCACGTAGGAGCCGCTGCCGCCGGGCACCGGTCGCCCGAGGGTCAGGCCCCACTGCTCGCAGAGCTCGTCGAGCACGCCGGGCAGCGCGCCGACCCAGGCGCGCCCCGCATCGCCGAGCGAGGCGACCCGGGCGCGGTTGAGCGGTTGGAGACGCACGGAGTCGCGCTCAGCGGGCGTCGACGTCGTGGCCCGTGGCGAGGTCGCCGCACTCGACCAGGTCGACGGGTCGCTCGCGCAGGTAGGAGCGGGCGCCCTCGTCGCCGCTCGCCTCGGCCAGCACACCGGCCCAGTGGTCGCGTCCGATCAGCACGGGGTGGCCGGGCCGCCCGTCGAAGGCGGCACGGCGCAGCGCCGCGTGGGCGGCGGGGTCGCCGCCCGCGGTGACCACCCGGCGTACGACCTCGGCGGTGAGGTCGGGCAGGTCGACGAGCAGCACGACGGCCACCTCACCGTCGGCGGGCAGGGCCCGGAGACCGGCGCGCAGCGAGGCGGACATCCCGTCGGCCCAGTCGGAGGCGATCACGACGTCGACACCGAGCCCGTCGAGCAGGCGCACCGCCTCGTCGGCGGAGGCCCCGAGGACCACGGTGACCCGGTCGCAGCCGCCGTCGACGAGGGTCTCGACACCGTGCGCGAGCCAGGAGCGCCCGTCGTCGTCGTGGACCAGGGCCTTGGGCATGCCCATGCGGCTGCCGGCGCCGGCGGCCAGGAGGACCCCCTCGACACTCACCCCGGGAAGGCGGCGACGTAGAGCGACTCGAGGGCGGGCGCGAACGCACCGCTGAAGCCGCAGACCATCACCTGTCCGTCGCTGGCGGCGACGAGGTAGCGCTGGCCGGGCTGGAAGTCGACAGCCCCCACGAGGGCCTGCATCATCGCGGGCTCCGAGCGGACCTCGACCTGGTCGGTGACCTCGCCGGCGTAGAAGCGGTCGGGCGTCAGGCTGACCACGTCGTCACTCACCGCGTCGACGGTGCCGGCGAAGGCCACCTGGGCGTTGGCGAGCACCTCGGCGCTGGGCACCATGCAGCGTCCCTGCGTCGGGGCGCCGGCGGCCAGCACGGTGACGGTCGGCGCCTGCGACACGGGGGCGCTCGGGCCGGCCGAGGGCACCTGGCTGGACTCGCGGTCGTTGCTGAGGAGCCCGAAGACGCCGACCCCGCCGATGAGGACGGCGGCGGCCGCCGCGACGAGCCAGGTGAGGGGGCTGCGGTGGCGGGTGCCGCTCTCGCGGGTCTCCACCGGCAGGTCGGTGTCGGTGTGGGTGCTCTGGTCTGCACTCATGGTGTCCTCCAGGAGTCGGGCCACCCACGCAGGGTCGGCCGGCGGGAGGGAGGCAGCCGGGTCGTGCGCCTGCAGTCGCTGCTGCAGCTCGTCGTCGGTCATGGCGTCCTCCCCTCTCTCGACCCTTCATGTCCGGCTGCGCCGTCGATCTTTCGCAGGCCGTCGCGCAGCTTGGCGCGGGCCCGGTGGAGCCGGATGCTCACGGCGTTGGGCGTCAGGTCCAGGACGGCCGCGATCTCGGTGGGGGTCAGCTGCTCCCACGCCCACAGCCGCACCAGCTCGGCCTCGGTGTCGGTCAGGGTCGCGAGCGCCTCGTCGAGGCGGGGGTCGCCGGCGTCGGCGTCGGGTCCGGGCAGGCTCTGGGCGGGCGGGTCAACGACCGCGACCTTCGCCGCCAGCCGCTCCTGGCGTCGCGCCCCGCGCTGGGCGTTGGCCAGGCAGAGCCGCGCCACTCCGTAGGCCCAGGGCAGCGCTGTCTCCGGCACCTCGTCGAGTCGGCGCCAGCAGACCAGGAGGGTCTCGGCGAGCACGTCGTCAGCCGTGGCCGGGTCCGTGCGTCGAGCCAGGAACCGCCGCAGCGGCTCGACCAGCTCGGGCGCCAGCGCCTCGAAGCGCGCTCGACGCTCGGCTGCCCCCTGCTCGTCCTCGGCCACGCCTCCAGCCTCACACACGGTGCCGACCCCACCGACGCCAGCAGGGCCCCCGCCGAAGCGGAGGCCCTGCCGGGTGGTGCTGGTGTGCTGTGGAGCTGGACTAGGTCTCGACCCGCGTCGCACGTGCGGAGCTGCGCTCCGTCCGTGCCGACGCTGCTCGACCTGGCACCTGGCATGGTCCGAGCAGGCTCGGACCAGGGGTGCTCAGAAGTCCATGCCGCCCATGCCGCCGGTCGGGTCGCCGCCCATGGGCGCCGCCTTCTCCGGCTTGTCGGCCACGACGGCCTCGGTGGTGAGGAAGAGCGCCGCGATGGAAGCGGCGTTCTGCAGCGCGGAGCGCGTGACCTTGGCCGGGTCGATGATGCCTTCGGCGATCATGTCGACGTACTCGCCGGTCGCGGCGTTGAGGCCGTGTCCGGGGGTCAGGTTGCGCACCTTCTCCGCCACGACGCCGCCCTCGAGGCCGGCGTTGATGGCGATCTGCTTGAGCGGGGCCTCGGTCGCGAAGCGCACGATGTTGGCACCGGTCGCCTCGTCGCCCTCGAGCTCCAGCTTGGCGAACGCGGCGTCGGCGGCCTGCACGAGTGCGACGCCACCTCCGGCGACGATGCCCTCCTCGACGGCGGCCTTCGCGTTGCGAACGGCGTCCTCGATGCGGTGCTTGCGCTCCTTGAGCTCGACCTCGGTCGCCGCTCCGACCTTGATGACCGCAACGCCGCCGGCCAGCTTGGCCAGGCGCTCCTGCAGCTTCTCGCGGTCGTAGTCGGAGTCCGACTTCTCGATCTCGGCACGGATCTGGTTGACGCGACCAGCGATCTGGTCGGCGTCGCCCGCGCCCTCGACGATGGTGGTCTCGTCCTTGGTGATGACGACCTTGCGGGCCTGGCCGAGCAGCTCGATGCCGGTCGACTCGAGCTTGAGGCCGACCTCCTCCGAGATGACCTGGCCGCCGGTCAGGATCGCGATGTCCTGCAGCATGGCCTTGCGGCGGTCACCGAAGCCCGGAGCCTTGACGGCGACGGACTTGAAGGTGCCACGGATCTTGTTGACGACCAGCGTGGACAGGGCCTCGCCGTCGACGTCCTCGGCGAGGATCAGCAGCGGCTTGCCGGACTGCATGACCTTCTCGAGAAGCGGCAGCAGGTCCTTGACGCTGGAGACCTTCTGGTTGGCGATCAGGATGTAGGGGTCCTCGAGGACCGTCTCCATCCGCTCGGGGTCGGTGACGAAGTAGGCCGAGATGTAGCCCTTGTCGAACCGCATGCCCTCGGTGAGCTCGAGGTCGAGGCCGAACGTGTTCGACTCCTCGACGGTGATGACGCCTTCCTTGCCGACCTTGTCCATCGCCTCGGCGATGATCTCGCCGACCGTGGTGTCAGCAGCCGAGATGGAGGCCGTCGACGCGATCTGCGCCTTGGTCTCGATCTCGACCGACATGCTGGAGAGCTGCTCCGAGACGGCGGTGACCGCAGCCTCGATGCCGCGCTTGAGGCCCATCGGGTTGGCACCCGCGGCCACGTTGCGCAGGCCCTCGCGGACCATCGCCTGGGCGAGGACCGTCGCCGTCGTGGTGCCGTCTCCGGCCACGTCGTCGGTCTTCTTGGCGACCTCCTTGACGAGCTCGGCCCCGATCTTCTCGAACGGGTCCTCCAGCTCGATCTCCTTGGCGATGCTCACACCATCGTTGGTGATGGTGGGCGCACCCCACTTCTTCTCGAGCACGACGTTGCGGCCCTTGGGACCGAGGGTGACCTTGACGGCGTCTGCGAGCGTGTTCATGCCACGCTCCAGGCCGCGTCGGGCCTCCTCGTTGAAAGCAATCAGCTTCGACATAACTCCTGCGATCCTTCGCAATCAAGAGTTGTGGACGGCCCGGTTCGTTGCCCGCGACGGACGGCCAGGCCGACCCGGCGAACCCTTCTCGCCGACGCTGCTGACCTCAACTCCCCCGGCCGGGGGTCAGCACTCTCATGACGAGAGTGCCAGCCTCATGTCTAGCACTCGACCCCAGCGAGTGCAAACGGGTGGCCTCGACGACATGTCACACGTCGTCTGCACATCTGGAAGGTCGTTGCAGCGACCTTCCAGATGATGTAACTGCGTGTTACAACTTCTCGGGCCGCAGCCGCGCCGCCAGCGCGTCGGCGAAGAGGGCGGCGTTACCGGGGACGTGGTCGAGGTAGAGGCCGGGCTCGGTGATCTCGACCTCGCTGACCATCAGCTCGCCGTCGTGGCGCATCAGGTCGATGCGGGCGTAAACGAGCTCGGAGCCGAGGATCTCGGTCGTCACGGCCACCGTCCGCGCGGCGAGGAGGGCGGCCTCGGGGTCGAGCGGGGTGTCGTACGACGTGCCGCCGAAGTGCTCGTGGACGCGGTAGTCGTCCTTGCCGGCGACCTTGCGGACCTGGCTGACCGGGCGGCCACCGAAGACGAAGACCGACTGCTCGCCCTCGGTCATCACCGAGCCGACGAGCGGCTGGACGATCCAGGGACCCGGGTCGACGGGGAGCCACGTCCCGGCGTCGTAGACCACGACCATGCCGTGCCCACCGGCGCCGACGCGCGGCTTGACCACCGCCGGCTGGTGCCGGGCGATGGCGGCGCGCAGGTCCACGGGGTTGTCGACCGACTCGGACGGCACCACGGGCACCCCACCGTGGGCGGCGAGCTCGACGAGGTAGGACTTGTCGGTGTTCCACCGGAAGACGTCAGCACCGTGCAGCAGGGACGCACCGACGCTGCCGGCCCAGCCGAGGAAGTCGGCGAGGCGGTCCTGGTAGTCCCACGTGGAGCGGACGACGACGAGCTCGGCGGCGCTCCAGTCGACGTACGGATCGTCCCAGCACGCCCACCGGCTGCTGATGCCGCGCTCGGTGAGCGCCGCGTCGAGGTGCTCGTGGCCCGGCTCGCCGTCGGGGAACGTGCTGCAGGTGACGAGGAGGACGCGGGTCTCAGCGGGTTCGGCGGGCTCGGCGGGCATGGCGCTAGCGCCGGCGCTTGAGGCGGGCGGGGACGGAGACGACCGCGTGGCCGACCTTCCAGCTGGTGCTCTCCTTGACCGCGGCCAGCTCGCGCTCGGCCCGCTGGGCGCGCTTGGCGGCCCGAGCGGCCTTCTGCTCGGCCTGCGTGGCGCGCTTCATCGCCTCGGCGGCCCGCTGCTCGGCGCGGCGCGCGCGGCCCTCGGCTGCGCGGAGGTCCTTGACGACGCGGGCGTGCATCTCCTTGGTGGCCCGCGCGCCGAAGCGGCGCGCCCGGACGAGCTCGTCCTCGAGCTTCTTCAGGCCGGCCTCGGCGTCGCTCACGACTTCCTCCAGAAGACCCCGGCCCAGTCGATCTCCTCGATCGGGTCGGTGATGCCGCGGGCGTCGCGGAAGTCGTGGATCGCCTTGGCGCAGGCGGGGACGGCGCCGTAGTCGTCGACGATCACGTAGCCGCCGACCGACACCTTGTCGTAGAGCGCGTCGAGGGCGTCCATGGTCGAGGAGTACATGTCGCCGTCGAGCCGGAGCACCGCGAGCTGCTCGATCGGGGCGGTGGGCAGGGTGTCGGAGAACCAGCCGACGAGGAACCGCACCTGCTCGTCGAGGAGGTCGTAGCGGCGGAAGTTGTCGCGGACGTCGTCGACCGAGATCGCGAGCTCGTCGCGGGTGTGGTGCTGGTCGCCGGCGTCGGCCTCGTAGCGGCCGTCGTAGGCCGGCAGGCCCTCGAAGGAGTCGGCCACCCACACGGTGCGGTCGGTCTCGCCGTGGGCCTTGAGGATGGCGCGCATGTAGATGGTGGAGCCGCCGCGCCAGGCGCCGGTCTCGATGAGGTCGCCGGGCACCCCGTCGGCGATCACGCTCTCGACGCAGGCACGCACGTTGGCCAGGCGCTTCATGCCGATCATCGTCTCGGCGTCGGCGGGCCAGTCGCGACCGACCTCGCGCGCCTCGCGGTCGAACTCGCCGGACTCGACCATCCGGATGTCGCGCCCCTTCATGGCACCGCGCACGAGGTCCCAGAGGTAGGACTCGTAGGAGCGCGAGGGCAGCTTGACGGTGACGTTGCGCCCCTCGAACTCGTAGCGCGTCAGCATCTTGGCCATGACGTCGAGGTAGAGAGCGACGGCCGGGCTGTCGGCTGGGCGGTGGGTCGGGCTGGTGGTCACACGGGCTCCTCGGCAGGCTGAACGGCTCGGTGCACACTACCGGCGCGACCGGGGTAATTCCTCGGCGCCCACGGTCGATCCGGCCCTGTCCCGCGCGTCATCTCGGTGACAGACTCCGAGCACCACGACTGCGAAAGGCCGTGCCATGACCGACTACCTCCTGCTGATCCCCTCCGACGAGGCCGCATGGGACGCCGTGCCCCAGGCCGAGCGCGACGCGACCTACGCCAAGCACATGGCGTTCGGCGAGGCCCTGGCCGCACGTGGCCACCAGGTCAAGGCCGGCGCCGAGCTCCAGCCGAGCGCGCAGGCCCGTGTCGTGCGTGGCGCGCCCGGGGCGGTCAGCGTCACCACCGGGCCGTACGCCGAGAGCGCGGAGCAGCTCTCGGGCTTCTACCTGATCTCCTCCGACGACCTCGACGACCTGCTCGACTGCGTGGCAATCCTGGCCGACGGCGAGGGCGCCCTCGAGCTGCGCGCCACCACGGGCGGCATGGCGTGAGCCTCGTGGTCCGGTCGACCCCTGACGGGTGAGCCCGCTCGAGAGGCAGCTGCAGGACGAGTGGGGCCGGCTGATGGCCCTGCTGGTCGCGCAGTTCCGACGCCTCGACCTGGCCGAGGACGCGCTCGGCGACGCCTTCGAGGCGGCTGCGCGCACCTGGCCGGTCGACGGTGCCCCCGCGAATCCCCCCGCCTGGCTGCTCGTCGCCGCCCGGCGCCGGATCCTCGACCGCCTCCGCTCGGAGGCGGTCGCGAGCCGCAGGTTGCCCTTGCTCGCCGTGGAGGCGGAGCTGACGGAGGAGGCACGGCGCACGATGGTCGACGTCGGCGAGGAGGTGGTGGACGAGCGGCTGCGGCTGGTGCTGCTGGCCGCCCACCCCTCGCTGTCGCGCGAGAACGCGGCGGCACTGACCCTGCGTCTGGTCCTCGGCGTGTCCACGGCCGACATCGCGCAGCTCTTCCTGGTGAGCACGCCGACCATGGCCGCGCGACTGACCCGCGCGCGTCAGTCGCTGGCGGGTGCGCGCTTCGAGGTGCCGAGCGGTCCGGAGCTGGAGGAACGCCTCGCGGTCGTGGCGGAGGTCGCCTACCTCGCGTTCACCGCGGGCTACGCACCACCGTCGGGCGAGGAGGTGCTTCTCGCGGACCTGACCGCGGAGGCGATCCGGCTGGTCCGACTCGTGCGCGCCCTCGCTCCGGGCCACGTCGACCTGGACGCGCTGCTGGCACTGATGCTGCTCCAGCACTCGCGCCGCGACGCGCGCGTGCACGACGGCGAGCTGGTCCTCCTGCCCGACCAGGACCGCAGCCGCTGGCACGTCGACGAGATCGACGAGGCGATCGGCCTGCTCACCCCCCACGTCACCGCGCCGGGCACTCCGTGGCTGCTCCAGGCGCTGATCGCCGCCGAGCACGCGATCGCCCGGCGCGCGCGTGACACCGACTGGGGGCGGGTGGTGCGTCACTACGACGAGCTGCTCGCGCTGGTGGACTCACCCGTGGTCCGGCTCAACCGCGCGATCGCCGTCGCAGAGGCGGACGGCCCGCTCGCCGGGCTCGCGCTGCTCGACGGTCTGGTGGTGCCGGGTCACCGGCTCCCGGCCGCCCGCGCCGAGCTGGCGGCGCGCGCGAGTCTCGCCGACCTCGCGCGTTCGTCGTACGACGAGGCGCTGGGGTTGTGCCTCAACGCTGCGGAGCGGCGCCACCTGGAGCGGCGACGCGCGGAGCTCGGGTGAGGATCAGCCGCCGGCGACGGCGGGGATGACCGAGACCTGGGTGCCGTCGGGGGTGGGGGTGTCGAGGTTCTCGAGGAAGCGCACGTCGTCGTTGCCGACGTAGACGTTGACGAAGCGGCGCAGCGCGCCCTTGTCGTCGAGGATCCGCGCCTTGATCCCGGCATAGCTGGCGTCCAGGTCGTCGAGGACCTCGGCGAGCGTCGCGCCCGAGGCGGAGACCTCGGACTCCCCACCGGTGTAGGTGCGCAGGATGGTGGGGACGCGGACGGAAACGCTCACGGTGCGGGACTCCTGGTTGCTCGGGTGGTCAGGCTGGTCAGGCGATGCCGGCCGCGACGAACGCGGCGTAGGACGGCTCGATGGTGGCGGTGGGGCCGACGATGCCGGAGACGGCGTCGAGGGTCTTGAGGCCGTGGCCGGTGTTGATGACGACGGTCTCGAGGGTGGTGTCGAGCTGGCCGGTCTCGACGAGCTTCTTCAGGACGCCGACCGTGGTGCCGCCGGCGGTCTCGGTGAAGATGCCCTCGGTGCGGGCCAGCAGCACGATGCCCTCGCGGACCTCGTCGTCGGTGATGTCCTCGACGGCGCCGCCGGTCTCGCGGCAGATGTCGAGCACGTAGATGCCGTCGGCGGGGTTGCCGATCGCCAGGCTCTTGGCGATCGTGTCGGGCTTGACCGGACGGATCGCGTCGACGCCGGCCTTGTAGGCGACCGAGACGGGCGAGCAGCCGGTGGCCTGGGCGCCGAAGACCTTGTAGGGCTTGTCCTCGACCAGACCGAGCTTGATCAGCTCCTGGAAGGCCTTGTGCACCTTGGTCAGCTGGGAGCCGGAGGCGACCGGGATGACGATCTGGTCGGGCAGGCGCCAGCCGAGCTGCTCGGCGATCTCGTAGCCCAGTGTCTTGGAGCCCTCGGCGTAGTAGGGACGCACGTTGACGTTGACGAACGCCCAGCCGTCCTCCTCGCCCGCGATCTCCGAGGCCAGCTTGTTGACGTCGTCGTAGTTGCCGTTGACGGCCACCAGCGACTCGGTGAAGACGGCGGAGTTGACCTGCTTGGGCGTCTCGAGGTTGCTCGGGATGAAGACGACCGTCTTGATCCCGGCGCGCGCGCCCGCGGCGGCCACGGCGTTGGCGAGGTTGCCGGTGCTCGGGCAGGCGAAGACCTTCGAGCCGAACTCGGTCGCGGCGCTCAGGGCGCAGGCGACGACGCGGTCCTTGAAGGAGTTGGTGGGGTTGGTGCTGTCGTCCTTGACCCACAGGTTGTCGATGCCGAGCTCACGGCCGAGGTTGCGGGCCTTCAGCAGCCGCGTGAAACCGGGCTCCATGTTGGGGCTCTGCTCGATGTCGGTCGGGACCGGCAACAGCGCCTTGTAGCGCCAGATGTTGGCCGGGCCGGCCTCGATCTCCTCGCGCGTGACGGCGGGGAAGTCGTAGGCGATCTCGAGCGGGCCGAAGCACTCCGGACACGCGTAGAACGGGCCCAGCTCGACACCGTGGCCGCACTCGCGGCACGAGAGGCCGGTGGCGTTGCCGAAGGCACCCTCGCGGATGCCGGTGGCCGCCTCGGGGGCCGGGGTGGCCTCGTCGACCTGGGACTGCTCGGTGATGACGGCGCTCATGTGTCCTCCTTCTCATCTTCCCCGGCACGTACCTCGCGCCAGGACGGAATTAGCACCGTTTCCACGACTGCGCGATGGCAGGGGGCACGTGGCGGTTGCCGGGACTTCACTGGGCCGTACCCTCAGTCCCTCTTGATGAGCTGTCGACAACAGTACGGGCTGCGTCTCACGATGTGCACATCGAGTCCGGATGCTGGGACCCGATGTGCCCGTCGTCGGAGCACGTCAGGCGGCCACGCCGGAGCCCTCCGCCGGGACGTCCTCGACCGCGCTGAGGGCCCCGGCGACCACGTCGAGCACGTCCGCGACGAGGTGGACCGTGACCGCCTCGAGCACCTCGGCCGGGACGTCGTCCAGGTCGGGCTCGTTGCGCTGCGGCAGGAACACCTCGGTCAGGCCGGCGCGTTGGGCCGCGAGCAGCTTCTGCTTGACGCCGCCGATCGGCAGCACCCGCCCGTTGAGGGTGACCTCGCCGGTCATCCCGACCTCACCGCGCACGGGGCGTCCGGTCGCGAGCGAGGTCAGCGCGGTCACCATCGTGACGCCCGCGGACGGCCCGTCCTTCGGCACGGCGCCGGCAGGGACGTGCACGTGGATCGCCTTCTCGAAGAAGCTCCGGTCGACGCCCAGGTCGTCGGCGTGGGCGCGCACGAAGGAGAGCGCGATCTGCGCCGACTCCTTCATCACGTCGCCGAGCTGGCCGGTGAGGGTGAGCCCGCCCGTGCCCCCGGAACCACCGCCCGCGACCTCGTGGGCCGAGGCCTCGATGAAGAGCACGTCTCCCCCGAGCCCGGTGACGGCGAGGCCGGTGGCGACCCCGGGGACCGCCGTACGCTCGTGGGCCTCCGGGGTGAAGCGCGGTCGTCCGACCAGCTCACGCAGCTCCGGTACGTCGATCGCGACGGTCTCCGCGTCGGTGACGGCCAGGCGCGTCGCAGCCTTGCGCAGCGCCTTGGCGAGCAGCCGCTCCAGCTGGCGCACACCGGCCTCCCGGGTGTGGTCGGCCGCGAGTTCGTGCAGCGCGGCGTCGCTGATCGTGACCTCCTCGGGGGTCAGCGCGGCGCGCTCGAGCTGGCGCGGGAGCAGGAAGTCGCGGGCGATCGCGACCTTGTCGTCCTCGGTGTAGCCGTCGAGGGTGACCAGCTCCATGCGATCCAGCAGCGCGCTCGGGATCTGCTCGACGACGTTGGCCGTGGCGATGAAGAGCACGTCGGAGAGGTCGAGGTCGAGCTCGAGGTAATGGTCGCGGAACGTGTGGTTCTGCGCGGGGTCGAGCACCTCGAGCAGCGCCGCCGCAGGATCCCCACGGTAGTCAGCACCCACCTTGTCGACCTCGTCGAGCAGGACGACCGGGTTCATCGAGCCGGCCTCCTTGATCGCGCGCACGATGCGACCGGGGAGCGCGCCGACGTAGGTGCGGCGGTGGCCGCGGACCTCCGCCTCGTCGCGCACGCCGCCCAGGGCGACGCGGACGAACTCACGCCCCAGAGCGCGAGCGACGGACTCGCCGAGCGAGGTCTTGCCGACGCCCGGAGGACCGGCGAGCAGGATGACCGCGCCGGAGCCGCGGCCGCCGACGACCTCGAGGCCGCGCTCGGCGCGGCGGGAGCGCACCGCGAGGTACTCCACGATCCGCTCCTTCACCTCGTCCAGCCCGTGGTGGTCGGCGTCGAGGACCGCGCGGGCGGCCGTGACGTCGGTGCTGTCGGTGGTGCGGACCGCCCAGGGCAGGTCGAGCACGGTGTCGAGCCACGTGCGGATCCAGGCGGTCTCGGGGCTCTGGTCGCTGGAGCGCTCCAGCTTGTCGACCTCGCGGAGCAGGGCGGCGCGCACGTGGTCGGGGACGTCGGCGGTCTCGACGCGGCCGCGGTAGTCGTCGGCTCCCTCCGGCTCGCCCTCCCCCAGCTCCTTGCGGATGGCGGCGAGCTGCTGGCGCAGCAGGAACTCGCGCTGCGACTTCTCCATGCCCTCGCGCACGTCGGCGCCGATCTGGTCGGCGATCTCGGCCTCGGCGAGGTGGTCGCGGGTCCACCCGATGACGGTCTCGAGCCGCTGCTCGATGTCAGGGGTCTCGAGGAGCTCGCGCTTCTGCTCGTCGGTGAGGTAGGGCGCGTAGCCGGCCGCGTCGGCGATCTGGCTCGGGTCGGTCATGCGGTGCACGGAGTCGATGACCTGCCAGGCCTCGCGACGCTGGAGCACCGCCACGACGAGGCGCTTGTAGTCCTCCGCGAGCTCGCGGGCATGGTCGGTCACGGTCTCCTCGACCGGCTCGACCTCGACCCACAGGGCCGCGCCGGGACCGGTGACGCCGGCACCGATGCGAGCCCGCTGCTCGGCCTTCAGGACCGCGGCCGGCGCCCCGCCGGCGAGCTTGCCGACGCGGTCGATCGTGGCCACGACGCCGTACGACGCGTAGCGGTCCTCGAGCCGCGGCGCCACGAGCAGCCGGCTCTCGCTGCCGGCGCGGGCCGCGTCGACGGCTGCCTGCGCGGCCTCGTCGAGCTCGATGGGGACGACCATCCCGGGCAGCACGACGAGGTCGGTGACGAACAGGACGGGCAAGCGGGTGACGGTCATGGGACGCCCCTGGGGGTGAGGGTCGAGGTCGCCTGGCGGCCCCGGCGATTCTTGAGTGGTGTCGACTCAACTCACGGGGCACGAGGGGTGTTCCGCTGTTCTCCCTGGGCGAACGGCCACCGCCGACCCGGCGCGATGGTGCACCCGCGGGGTCGAGTCGGCGCGATGGTGCACCCGCCCGATGCAACATTGCGCCGACTCGGCAAGGGACGGGTCAGGCGCGCAGCGAGCGGGCGTCGGTGGTGAGCTGGCGCAGCAGGTCCAGGACCCCCGCGGGACCGTGGACGACGACGTCGGCGCGGGCGACGAGAGCGTTCTCCTCGTCGGAGGCCGAGCAGACCAGGAGCGTCGGGAGCCCCTCCTTGCCGAGGGCGCTGACCGCGTCGAAGGCCTCGAGGTCACCGAGGTCGTCCCCGGCGAAGAGGAAGGCGCCGGCACCGAGCTCCTCGGTCAGGCGCTCGACGACCATCCCCTTGTGGATGCCGGCGGAACGCACCTCGAGCACGTTGCGGCCGGGCTCGACGACGAGGTCGTGGCGGGCCGCGAGCTCCTCGACCAGCGGGAGCAGCCGGGCGAAGGCCGCCTCCGGGTCGGGCAGTCGGCGGGTGTGGATCGCGACGGAGAGGACCTTGTCCTCGAGGTGCGCCTCGGCCGCGTCGGCGCGACGCAGCACCCGCGGCAGGTCGCGCTCGAAGCTCGCCAGGCCGGTGGGGGGTCGCGGACCGATGACGCGGCGGTTGGTGGAGGTCCAGCGCTCGTTGCCGTACTGGCCGAAGAGGTAGAGCTCCTTGCCGGCGTCGCCGATCGCGTTGCCGACCTCCTCGAGCCCACCGAGGTCGAGCGCCTGGCGGGCCGGGCGGCCGGTGATGACGGCGATCGCGGCCACCTGGGAGGCCAGGTCGAGCAGGACCTCACCGGCGTCGGGGTGGATGTGGGCCTGAGCCGGGTCGTCGACGATCGGCGACAGGGTGCCGTCGAAGTCGAGGCCGATGACGGCCTCGGCGGCGGCGCGGACCAGGGCGGCGTACTTCTGCTCGCCTGCGATCGACGTGAACTCCACGCCCCAACCCAACCACGTCGGCGGCCCCGGTTTGGCCGGATGGGACGAAGGCAACATGACAGGTATGCGCACTCTCCCGCTCCTCCTCGCCTCCGGCGCCCTGCTGACCGCCTGCACCGGGAGCGACGAGCCGCTCACCACGGTCACCGAGACCCGCATCATCGACCTCACCGTCGCCGAGCGTGACGACTTCCTCGCGAAGGTCGAGGACCTGGGCTACACCTGCGGTCCGGCGCTCGATCCCCAGTCGCCGTACGACGCGTGCACCCGGCCCGGCGCCCACCCCGCGGCCACGGCCGACACCGTCACGCTGACCAGCACCCCGGACGGGGCGACCGTGACGCGCGTGGCCTACTGCGGCCCCGAGAGGCGCGTGGTCGCGGCGATGTCGGAGGCGTTCCTGGCCGAGGTCGAGTCGCCCGACCTGCTGGCCGACCTGCCCCTGCCCGAGGTGAGCGGCGCCCGCGTGACGCGCTGTCGCACGACCAGCGGCGAGGGTGCCGTGCTGGGCGACGAGGGGCTGCCGACGTTGCTCGAGCTGGACCTCCCCCGACTGCGCCAGGGGCTGGCGCAAGCGGGGTGGACCTGCCTGGAGGACCGCGACCTCGACTGCCGCGAGGACGGACGCACCGGCACGCTCGTGGTCGGGATCGGCGCCGGAGTCCAGGTGGCTGCAGCCGACGGACCCGCCCTGGCCCGCGCGGTCGGGCTGCTCGGCCTCAGCGACGCGGCGGTGCAGGCAGCCCGCCGATGCACGACCGGGGAGCCGTGCGACCACCTGCTGGTGGACGGGTTCGACCTGTTCTTCTCCGCAGACGCCGCCTTCAGCCGGGTGCGCGTGGCGGAACGCGTCGGCTTCTGACGCGAGCCGCCCCGCGCGCAGGAGACTGCGTCAGAGCTCGCCGGTCATGATGACCGTGAGGCGGTCGAGCCGCATCGGGTCGACCGCGACCGCCGTGCGGTCGATGCCGAGGTCGAGGGCGAGGAGCTTGGCCTCGGCCTTGAGGCGCGGCGGGAAGAAGACGGTGTTGCCGCTGACCGAGCCATACCAGTTGTCGGTGCCGACGACCTGCCAGCCGGCATCGGTGGTGCGCTCGGCGACCGTGCCGGCCAGGCCCGTGATGCCGGAGTTGTTGTAGACCTCGACGTAGATCTTGCCGCGCTTGATGGCCGGCTTGGGCTTGGGCTCCTGCGTGGGGCTCGCGCTGGCCGACGGGCTCGGCGAGGGCGACTGGCTGCGGGCCACCGTGGTGACCTCACGCTCGGTGGGCTCGGCGCCACGGGTGGCGACGAAGGCGACGGCGGCCATGGCCACCGCGATGATGCTGAGCATCACGACCGGCGAGGGGAAGACCACGCCGCGCTCGTCACGACGGCGACTGGTGCGGCTGCGCACGGTTCAGACCTCGAAGCCGAGTCGACGGGCCGAGCGCTGGCGCTGGCGCTGGGAGCGCAGTCGGCGCAGGCGACGGACCAGCAGCGGGTCGGCCTCGAGGGCCTCCGGGCGGTCGATCAGGGCGTTGAGGACCTGGTAGTAGCGCGTGGAGCTCATGTCGAACTTCTCGCGGACCGCGGTCTCCTTGGCGCCGGCGTACTTCCACCACTGGCGCTCGAAGTCGAGGATCTCGCGGTCGCGCTCGCTGAGGGTCAGCGGTGCCTCGGCCTCGCGGCCGTCGAGGGCGTTCGCTGCGTCCATGCGCTCTCTCCCGTGCGTGTGATGTCGTGTGTACCCACTGTAGGTGAAGAACCACACCGATGTCATTCGCCCCGCGGGTCGTGTTGCCCGTGGTGCGGAAGGGGTCCTGCGGCCAGCCACTAGGGTCGACGGCATGGCTCAGAAGACCCGGTGGGGCATCCTCGCGACCGGCAAGATCGCCCACAGCTTCGCGACCGACCTGGCGCTGGTCCCCGACGCGGAGCTGGTGGCCGTCGGCTCGCGCCGGATCGAGTCGGCGCAGGCCTTCGCCGACGAGCACGGTGGTCGCGCGCACGGCTCCTACGAGGCACTGGTGGCCGACCCCGACGTCGACGTCGTCTACGTCGCGACCCCCCACTCGATGCACCTGGCCAACACCCGCCTGGCCTTCGAGGCCGGCAAGCACGTCCTGTGCGAGAAGCCGGTGACCCTCAACCTGGTCGAGGCCGAGGAGATGGTGCGTCTGGCGGCCGAGCACGACCGCTTCCTGATGGAGGCGATGTGGACCGCCTGCAACCCGGTCGTCCGCACGCTCGTCGACGGCGTCCGCGCCGGTCGCTTCGGCACCCCGCGCCAGGCCTCGGCCGAGCTCGGCTTCGTGGTCGACCAGGGTCCCGAGCACCGGCTCCTCGACCCGGCCCTCGGCGCGAGCGCGCTGCTCGACATGGGCATCTACCCCCTCACGTTCTGCCACCTGGTGCTCGGCGAGGCCGAGTCGCTCACGGCCAGCGCCGTGCTGTCGGAGGCCGGCATCGACCTCGACGTCGCGATGACCGGTCGCTACCCCGGCGGCGCGCTCGGCCTCATGGCCGCGTCGATGACCTCGTGGTCCTCACGGGCCGCAGCGGTGGCGACCGACGAGGGCCGCCTGGAGGTGCCCGCCCAGTTCCACCACCCGACGTACGCCGTGTGGCGACCGGCCGGCGGCGAGCCCGTGCGCATCGAGGCCGAGACGCCGGTCATCGGCGTGGGCTACGGCAACGAGATCGCCGAGGTCGGCCGGTGCCTGGCTGAAGGGCTGCGCGAGAGCCCGTGGGTCCCGCACGCCCAGACCCTGACGCTGATGCGCCAGATGGACGACGTACGCCGCCAGATCGGCGTGCGCTACGCCGTCGACCCGGCCTAGGGGGCACCCGCAGCGACGCGGACTCACCCGCAGGGGCGAGGGATCGGCGACGACGGGCGACCCCGCGCCCACTAGGGTCGGAGACGTGTCCGCTGATCTCGTGATCGTCGCCAACCGCCTGCCCGTCGACCGGGTGGAGCTGAGCGACGGGACACCGGGCTGGCGAGGCTCACCAGGTGGTCTCGTGACCGCCATCGAGCCGGTCATGCGGGCCAACGACGGCACCTGGATCGGGTGGCCCGGCGGCACCGAGACCGACCTGGAGCCCTTCGAGTTCGACGGCATGCACCTGGTGCCGATGACGATGAGCCAGGAGGAGGTCGAGACCTTCTACGAGGGCTTCGCCAACGGCACCATCTGGCCGCTCTACCACGACCTCGTCGCCAAGCCGGAGTTCCACCGGGAGTGGTGGGACGGCTACGTCGCGGTCAACCGACGCTTCGCCGAGAGGGCCGCCGACATCGCCTCCGAGGGCGCGACGGTGTGGGTCCACGACTACCAGCTCCAACTGGTCCCGCAGATGCTGCGCGAGCTGCGTCCCGACCTGCGCATCGGCTTCTACCTCCACATCCCCTTCCCGCCGGCCGAGCTCTTCCAGCAGCTCCCCTGGCGGCGTCAGCTGCTCGAGGGCCTGCTCGGGGCCGACCTGGTCGGCTTCCAGCTGCCCGGCGGCGCGGCCAACTTCGTGCGGCTGGTGCGCCAGCGCGTGGGCCACAAGACGCACCGCGACCTGGTCTACCTGCCCGACGGTCGCACCGTGCGGGCCGCGGCGTTCCCGATCTCGATCGACGCCGCCGGCTTCCAGGAGCTGGCGCAGTCCGACGCCGTCGCCGAGCGCGCCACCGCGATCCGTGAGGCGCTGGGCAACCCGCGTCGGATCTTCCTCGGCATCGACCGTCTCGACTACACCAAGGGCATCTACGCCCGCCTGCGCGCCTTCAGCGAGCTGATCGCCGACGGGCACCTCGACGTCGAGGACGCCGTCTTCGTGCAGGTGGCGGTGCCCTCGCGCGAGCAGGTCGAGCAATACCGGATCCTGCGCGACGAGATCGACCGCCTCGTCGGCCGCATCAACGGCGACCTCGGCCGCATCGGCCGTCCCGCGATCAGCTACCTCCACTCCTCCTACCCGCGCGAGGAGATGGCCGCGCTCTACCGTGCCGCCGACATCATGGTCGTCACCCCCTACCGCGACGGGATGAACCTCGTCGCCAAGGAGTACGTCGCCTGCCGCTTCGAGGACGACGGCGCCCTGGTCCTGTCGGAGTTCGCCGGGGCGGCCGACGAGCTGCGCCAGGCGTGGTTGGTCAACCCCTACGACATCAACGGCATGAAGTCCTCGATGCTCGACGCCTACAACGCCGACGAGCGCGAGCTCACCAAGCGGATGCGGGCGATGCGCAAGACGATCAGCCAGCACGACGTCGCCGCATGGGCCGACAGCTTCATGAGCGAGCTGGCGGACGTCGACAACGTCCACGCCAAGCCGGTCCGCCCCGCCAAGCGGTCGTGACGCTCGAGGTCTCCATCGCCGGCTCGCTCGACCTCGGTGCGACCCGGACGTGGATGATTCGGGTCTTCGAGGCTCAGCCGGGATAGTCCGGCACGTTTTCGACATTCCCCGAGGTCCCGGAGGTCGAAAACGTGCCGCACTTTCCGGGGGAGGCAGCCTGAGCCCCGCTCAGGCGGCCGTCCAGCCGCCGTCCATCAGGTGCGAGGAGCCGGTGATCGAGCCGGAGCCGGGTCCGCACAGGAACGCCACCAGCCCGGCCACCTCCTCGGGCTCGACGAGCCGCTTGACCGCCGTGCGCGCGAGGAGCACGTCGCCCAGGACGTCCTCCTCGGCGATGCCGTGCCGGGTGGCCTGGTCTGCGACCTGCCCCTCGACGAGCGGCGTGCGCACGTAGCCCGGGCACACGGTATTGCTCGTGACCCCCTTCGACGCGCCCTCCAGGGCGATGACCTTGGAGAGCCCCTCCAGCCCGTGCTTGGCACTGACGTAGGCCGACTTGAACGCGGACGCGCGGTGCCCGTGCGCCGAGCTCACGTGGACGATGCGCCCCCAGCCGCCGTCGTACATCCCGGGCAGCAGCGCGCGCGTGAGCAGGAACGGAGCCTGCAGCATCACCCGGTGGATCAGGGCGAACTTGTCGGGGTCGAAGTCCTCCAGCGGCGCCACGTGCTGCAGTCCGGCGTTGTTGACCAGGATGTCGGCTCGCACCCGGCTGCCGAGGCCGAGCGCCTCGATCGCCTCGCGGTCGCCGAGGTCGGCCACCAGGTGCTCGCCACCGACCTCGGCCGCCACCGCGCGGGCCGACGCCTCGTCGCGGTCCAGCACGATCACGTGGGCGCCGTCGGCCGCCAGCCGGGCCGACACCGCGCGGCCGATGCCGCTCCCCCCGCCCGTCACGAGAGCCGTGCGTCCGGAGAGCGCGGAGGAGGCGGTGGACGGGCCGGACCCGGGAGCAGCAGCGACGTCGGACATGCGGCGGATGCTACGGGGGTGGCCCTCCGAGGGGCACGAGACACCGCCTCCCGTGAGGCCCCGCGCGGTAGTTTTCACCCATGGACTTGATCCCGAAGCCTGATCAGGTCGTCTCCGCCGCCAGCAACGTCGCCCACCGGGTGTTCTACGGCGGGCTGGCCGACCTCCGCCCGATGCCCCGCACGCTCATCGACGACGGCACCCTGCGCGAGGTCTACCACTACCGCCCGGCCGCCAAGGTCGTCGAGCAGGGCGACCCGGTGCTGCTCGTCACCCCGCTCGCGGCGCCCGCGATCTGCTACGACCTGCGCCGAGGCTGCTCGCTGGTCGAGCACTTCGTGCACGAGGGCCGGCCGACCTACCTCGTGGAGTACGGCGAGGTCTCCTTCCGCGACCGCAACCTCGGCATGGAGCACTGGATCGACGAGGTCATCCCCTCGGCGATCCGCGAGGTGTCCGCCCACGCGGGCGGGCGCCCGGTCCACGTCGTCGGCTGGAGCCTGGGCGGGATCTTCTCGCTGCTCACCGCCGCCGACTCCCCCGACCTGCCGATCGCCTCGATCAGCGTCGTCGGCTCGCCCTTCGACGTGAGCCTGGTGCCGCTGGTCGCCCCGATCCGGCCGCTGCTCAACCTCACCGAGGGCCGCGGCATGATCACCCGCGCCTACCAGGTCATGGGCGGTGCGCCGAAGCCCCTGGTCAAGTGGGCCTTCCAGCTCTCGTCCTTCCAGAAGCTGGTCACCAAGCCGATCGCGGTGGCGACCCACCTCGACGACACCGAGTGGCTCGCACAGATCGAGGCGGTGGACCGCTTCACGGCCAACATGATCGCCTACCCCGGCCGCACGTTCGGGCAGCTCTACCACCGCTTCCTCAAGGCCAACGCCCTCAAGAACGGGTCGATGGAGCTCGACGACCGCACGATCTCGGTCGCCGACATCACCGCCCCGGTGCTCGTCTTCGGCGGCTCCACCGACGGCATCGCGCCGGTCTCCGCGGTCAAGGCCGTGGTGCCGCTGCTCACCGGATCGCGAGAGGTGCGCTTCGAGATCGTCCCCGGCGGCCACCTCGGCATGCTGACCGGTCGCGGCGCCCGCACCACCACGTGGCGCGCGCTCGACGAGTGGATCGACCAGTGGTCGAGCGCGGACGCGAGCAGCGACGCGAGCACCGACGGGGCCGCCGAGGAGGGGCCGGAAGAGCCGCGCATCGGCACCGGCCCCCGCAAGCACGGCTCCGCGGCCTCGCGGGCCCTGCGTTCCTAGGGGTTTCCCGCTACCGGACCGGTGCTGCCTGGGCCACGGTGGAGGGACCACGTCCCTCTCGGAAGGCCCTCCCATGCGTTCGCTGTCCCGCACCCGCGCGTGCCTCACGGCCGCGTTGGTCACCCTGACCAGCCTGGTCGCCCTCACCGCCACGACCGCCCCCGCCCACGCCGACGAGTGCTACTCCTGGGGCCGCACGCTCAGCTCCGGCGCCACCGGGTCCGACGTCGCGGAGCTCCAGGTGCGGGTCGCCGGTTGGGCCGGCTACGGCGTCAACATGGCGATCGACGGCAGCTACGGCGCCCAGACGGTCGCCGCGGTGCGGGGCTTCCAGACCGCCTACGGCCTGGGCTCGGACGGCGTGGCCGGCCCGGCGACGTACGCGAAGATCTATGAGCTGCAGGACGCCGACTGCACGCCGGCGCACTTCTCCTATGCGGAGGTCGACGGCGGGTGCGGGGCCGGCGGCTACAGCGGCGGCTCGGTCGGCGAGGCGACGGTCAAGGCCAACCTGCTGCGTGCCATGTGGCGGGCGGAGGCGCTGCGTCAGCGGCTCGGCAACCAGCCGCTGACGGTCACCTCGGGCTTCCGCTCACAGGCGTGCGACCGGCAGGTCGGGGGCAGCGGCACCGGTCAGCACACCTACGGCACCGCGATCGACCTGGTCAGCTCGATGGTGAGCTTCTGCACCATCGCCGGCGGGGCGCGCTACACCGGCTTCGGCGGCATCTTCGGTCCCGGCTACCCCGGTCACGACGACCACGTGCACGTCGACGTGCGCAGCGGGCAGACCTGGAGCGCGCCGAGCTGCGGCATCTGACGTCGCGGCCCCGCCCGCGCAACTAGGGTGCGGGGATGCCCGCCTCCACGCCCCTGCCGCGCGGCGTCCGGATCGGCTACGGCTCGGGGTCGGTGGCGACCGGTGCGTTCGGGACCGTGCCCGGGCTGATGCTGCTGCCCTACCTGACCGACAGCCTCGGCATCGCCGCGATCGTCGCGGGTGTCATCGTCTTCCTGCCGAAGGCGTGGGATGTGGTCCTCAACCCGGTCGCGGGACGCATCAGCGACCGGACCGTCGACCCACGCGGTCCGCGGCGGCCGTGGCTGCTGCGCGCCGGCCTGACGCTGTCGGTGTCCTTTGCGCTGATCTTCGCCGCCCCCGAGCTGGGCTCGCGGGTCGCGGAGGCGGCGTGGGTGCTCGTCGCCTTCCTGGCCTGCGCGACGGCCTACGCGTTCTTCCAGGTGCCCTACGTCGCGATGCCCGCCGAGATGACGTCGTCCTACGACGAGCGCACGCGGCTGATGACCTGGCGGGTCGCGATCCTCGCCTTCACGATCATGCTCGCGGGCGCCACCGCACCGGTGATCCGCGACGCGGTCGGCGGCCGCGCCGGCTACCGCGTCATGGGCGTCGTGATGGCGCTCATCATCGCCGTGGGCGTCATCAGTGCCTACGTCGGCACGCGCCGCGCGCCGGTCGGCACCGTCGAGGCGGGCCCGGGCTCGCTGCGCGACCAGCTGCGGATCGTCGCGACCGCCCGGGACTTCCGGCTGCTCCTGACGACGTTCGTCCTCCAGGCGCTGGCCACCGGCTGCATGCTCGCCGGCGTCGCCTACCTCGCCGAGGACGTGCTCGAGAGCACGGGCGCGGCCACCGTCCTCTTCGTCTGCTTCGTCGGCCCCGCGCTTCTCCTGACGCCGGTCTGGTCGGCGGTCGGCGGACGGGTCGGCAAGAAGGCCGGCTACGTCGCGTCGTCGCTGATCCTCGCCGCGGGAGCCGCCCTGTCGGTGCTGGCGCAGGTCACGCCCGCGTGGGTCGTCTTCGCCGCGGTGGCCCTGGTGGGCGTGGGCTACGCCGGCTGCCAGGTCTTCCCGATGGCGATGCTGCCCGACGCGGCCGCCGTCGACGCACGGCGCACCGGCTCCAACCGGGCCGGTGTCTACACCGGTGTGTGGACCGCGGGCGAGACCCTCGGCCTCGCGCTCGGGCCGGGTGTCTTCGCCGTGGTGCTGGCGATCGGTGGCTACCGCTCCAGCACCTCCGGCGACGCCGACGTCGTGCAGCCCGACTCCGCGCTCACCGCGATCGTGCTCGGCTTCTCGCTGCTGCCCGCGGCCCTGACCCTGCTCAGCCTCTGGTGGCTGAGCCGCTACTCCCTCGACGCCACGGAGGTCGACGCATGACGGACGTGCTCGCACGACTCGCAGCGATGCAGGCCGGTGACCTGCCGGTCCACGGCGGTCGCACCCTCGCCTACGTCTACGACTCCGGCCTGGCCGAGGTCGACCGCGTGGGTCGCGAGGCGGTCGCCGCCTACGCCGGGTCCAACGGGCTCGACCCGACCGCGTTCCCCAGCCTGCTGCAGATGGAGAACGACCTCGTCGGCTTCGCGGCCCGGCTCGTCGACGCCCCCGACACGGTCGTCGGGTCGGTCACCAGCGGCGGCACCGAGTCGGTGCTGCTCGCGGTGCAGACCGCCCGCGACGCCCGTCCCGAGGTCACGGCCCCGACGATGGTCATCACCACCTCGGCCCACTCGGCCTTCCGCAAGGCCGCCCACTACTTCGGGGTGCGCGCCGTCGAGGTGCCCTGCGGCGACGACCTGCGCGCCGACGCCGCGGCCATGGCGGCCGCCATCGACGACAGCACGGTGCTCGTGGTGGCCAGCGCGCCGTCGTACGCGCACGGGGTCGTGGACCCCGTCACCGAGATCGCCGCGGCGGCTGCGGCGGCCGGGGTGCGCTGCCACGTCGACGCCTGCATCGGCGGCTGGGTGCTGCCCTACGCGGCGCGCATCGGGCGCCCGGTCCGGCCGTGGACCTTCGCCGTCGAGGGGGTCACGTCGATCTCGCTCGACCTGCACAAGTACGGCTACGCCCCCAAGGGCACCTCGCTCCTGCTGCACCGCACGCCCGCGCTGCGCCGCCCGCAGTTCTTCGCGAGCGCCGACTGGCCGGGCTACACGATGCTCAACTCCACGATGCAGTCGACGCGCTCCGGCGGTCCGACCGCGGGGGCGTGGGCGGTCGTGCAGTCGATCGGCGACGCGGGCTACGAGAGGCTCGCGCACGACGTCTTCGAGGCCACCGACCGGATCGTCGCGGGCATCGCCGAGGTGCCGGGTCTGCGGGTGCTCACCGCACCGGACTCGACCCTCGTCACGATCGTCACCGACGACTCGTGCGACCCCTTCACGGTGTGTGACGAGATGGCCGAGCGCGGCTGGTACGTCCAGCCGCAGCTGACCTACGGCGACCTCCCGGCCAACATCCACCTCTCGATCAGCGCCGCCACCCTCACCCACGTCGACGACTTCCTGGCCGCGCTCGCCGCGTCCGTCGAGGTCGCCGCCGCCAGCGGTCCGGTCGCGGTCGACCCCGGGGTGGCCGACTACGTCGCCGGGCTGGACCCGGCCTCGCTCAGCGACGACGACTTCGACGGGCTGCTGGTCGCCGCGGGGCTCGTCGGCGGCGGCGACGGCGACGGCGGCGACCTGGCGCTGCCGACCCGCATGGCCGACATCAACGCCCTGCTCGACGTGGCCTCCCCCGCGCTGCGCGAGGCCGTGCTCCTCGCCTTCCTCGACCGGCTCTCCCGACCGTCCACGAACTTCTGAGACCGTGCGGGCGTCGGACCAGGCATGACCGCCCGCCCGCTCCTGCCCCGCCTGCTCACCACGCTGCTCACGATCGCCCTGCTCGGGCTCGTCGCGCCCGCCGCGACGGCGCTCGCGCCTCTCGCGCCCGGCGGCGTCACGGGACGGGTCCTGGCGCCCGGGGGTGCCCCGCAGGCCGGGCTCGCGGTGCGGTTGCTCGACCTGCGCAACCTGCGCCGTTCGGTGACGACCAGGACCGGCGCCGACGGGCGCTTCTCCTTCACGGGCGAGGAGCGGCCCGGGCTCTTCGCCGTGCTGGTCTGCGAGGCGGGCGACCCCTGCAAGGCGGCACCTGAGGCCAAGCGGACGGTGATGCTGCACGTCGGCCCGGCCGGCACGGCGTACTCGTTGCCGGCCCTGACCCGCTACTTCGAGACGACGGAGACCAGTCCAGCAGTGGCGGTGGGCACGATCCGGACGGTGCGGCCCGCCACGGCGGTCGTGACGGTGCGCAACGGGTCCCTCGGCGGCGAGGTCAACGTCTCGGGGCAGCGGGCCACCGTGCGCAACGGCATCGCGACGGTGCGGGGCCTGGCACCGGGTCGTCACCTGGCGACCAACCACGGGCAGCGCAAGGTCTTCACCGTCGGAGCAGGCAGGACCGCCCGGCTCACGTTCGGCGTCCGGCTGGCGACGGTGACCGGGCGCGTGGTGACCCTGGGGCGGCCGGACGCCCAGGTGCCGGTGTCGCTGCAGGCGGGCGCCGAAGCGCCGCAGGCGACGCTGACCGACGCGCAGGGTCGCTACAGCTTCCGCCTGCTGCTCGCCGACCCGGACCTGACCTATCGCTTGCGTGTCGGGCTCCTCGGCCTCGGTCTCGCGCGCGGTGTCCCCAAGGCCTACAAGCGGTTCACGCTCTCGCCGGGCGAGGTCAGGCGCGTCGACGTCGTGGCGCCCCGGGGCAGCCGCGGGTCGATCGACGTCACGATCGACGGCAGCGCCACGCCGAAGCGGCCGGCTGCGGTCGCGCTCCTGAGCCCGACGGGGTCGTTCATCGGCCGGGACCAGATCGACGTCGACTCCGGGCGGATCGACGGGCTCACCCCCGGCACCTACCAGGTCTACGCCCAGTGGAAGGCCCCTCGACAGTCCAACCTGCCGGTCAACGCCTGGCGCACCGTCACGGTGCGCCGCGGCACGGCGACGCCGGCCCTGATGACCGGGCGCAGCGGCTCCGGCAGCATCACGGTGACGGCCGACCCGGGCAACGAGCTGATGATCTCGTCACGCGCCGAGGTGGTCGACGCGCAGGACCCACAGGCAGACGACTATGCCCTCGTGCGCTACCACGTCCTCCGCGACCGCGACACCTTCACCTTCCGCAGTCTGCCCGACGGCACCTACGACGTGGGCCCGCGCACGGACACCAACGTCGCCGCCGCACCCGAGCCGGTGACCGTCGAGGTGAGCGGCGGTGAGGTCCTGGTCGACCTCGATGCCCAGCCCCGACAGGGATCCCTGCGCGGCCGCCTCGTCGACCCTGCCACGGGCGACCCCTGGCCCTGGACCGGCGAGGTCGTGCGGATGGTGACGTGCTCGAGCTCTCGTGACAGCGACTCGGAGTACTTCCTCGAGCCCCAGGTCGACCTGGAGATCCGGATGCTCAACCTGATCGGCGGCGACTACGGCTGCCGGGTGAGCGGGGTGCGCAACGACCCGGGCACTCCCTACCTGGTGGACCTGCCCGACTCGCTGACCATGCGCGGCACCGTGCGCGTCACGCCCGGCCAGGAGTCCGTCGTGGACTTCCCGGTGCCGTTCGCCGCGGTGTCGTAGGCCTCGGTCCTCAGCCCACCAGGTCGGCGTACTCCGGGTGCTTCTCGACGTAGCCCTTCACGAACGAGCAGGTGGGGACGACGCGGAGGTCGCGCGAGCGTGCCGAGTCGAGGGCGTGGCTGACGAGCTTGCCGCCGATGCCCTGCCCCTCGAAGCCGTCGCGGACCACGGTGTGCGTGAGCTCGATGACCCCCTCCGCGAGCTCGTAGTCCGCGAAGCCGGCCTCGGCCCCGTCGGAGGTGATCTCGAAGCGGTGGCGCTCGGTGTTGTCGGTGACCTCGATGTCGCTCATGCAGGTCACCGTACCCACGCTCAGCGGGCAGCGAACGTCCGCACCGACGCGAGGTCGTAGCTCCCCGCGTCGGTGCCGAGCCCCTGCGCGACCTGGGCCGCGGTGGCGCAGCCGAGCTCGGCGGCACCGCGGTGGTCCAGCCCGAGGGCGAGCCCGCGCAGGAAGCCGGCGGAGAACGCGTCGCCGCAGCCGGTGGTGTCCACCACGTCGATCTCGTACGCCGGCACCTCGAGGACGCCGTCCGTCGTCACGACGAGCGCGCCCTTCGCGCCCTGGGTCACGGCCACGCAACCGGCACCGGCCGCGACGAGCGCCTGCGCGCCCTCCACGAGCGACGCAGCGCCGGTGAAGCCCAGCACCTGCTCGTCGTTGGGCAGCAGGTAGTCGGTGTGCGGCAGCGCGTCGGCGATCCAGGCGAGCATGTCGGGGTCGCCCGGGGCCAGGACGTCGAGCGAGGTGGTGGCGCCGATCGAGTGGGCGTGCGCGAGCAGCTGCCCGGCCGCCTCGCCACCGAGGAACTCCGGCCCGCCCAGGTGCAGGTGGGTCATCCCCTCCAGGGCGGCCAGGTCGAGGTCGTCGAGGGTGAAGGCGCCGTTGGCGCCGATGCAGTGCCAGGCCGGGCGGTCGCCGTTGGACCGCACGGGGATCACCGAGGCGGAGGTCTGGTGGGCGTCCTTGCGCACCAGGCCCGAGATGGCGACGCCCTCGCGCGCCAGCAGCCCGAGCAGGGTGTCCGCGATCGGGTCGGTGCCGACCGCGCCGAAGCTCGTGACGTCGGCCCCCAGCCGGGAGAGGACGACGGCCGTGCCGCCCGCCGTGCCGGCCGGGGAGAAGCGGATCGTCTCCACCAGCTGGCCGTCGGAGGAGGCGGGGATCGACTCGATGCCGATCACGTGGGTGTCGAGGACGTGCACGCCGACGCAGGCGATCCTCATCGGGCTCATGGGCGGTCTCCTGGTGGGTGCGGTGAGGGGTCGACGGGGTGGGTGCGCCCGTAGCCGCGCGAGAGGGCGGCCGTGATGACGTCGAGCTGCTGGGCCTCGGTGAGCACCCGCGGGGTGCCGAGGACGCTGGCGCGGTGGTGCAGCGTCGCGAGCCACTCGAGCAGCAGTGCGTGCTCCACCGCGGCATCGAGGGAGGCGCCGACGGCGACGGAGCCGTGGTTGGCCATGAGGGCCGCCTGCCGGCCGGCGAGGGCGTCCCGCACGTGCGCGGCGAGCTCGGGGCTGCCGAAGGTCGCGTAGGGGGCGACACGCACGGCGCCGCCCAGGGCCAGCTGCTGGTAGTGCAGGACCGGCAGCTCGTCGAGGACGCACGCGACCGCGGTGCTGTAGGGCGCGTGGGTGTGCACGACCGCCGCGACTCCCGGGTCGGACGCGAGGACGCCGAGGTGCAGGTCGATCTCGGACGTGGGCCTCAGCCGACCCTCGAGGACCTCCCCCGACGCCAGCGACACCACCGTCACGTCGTCGACCGCGCAGCCGGCCAGGACCACCCCGGTGGCCGTCACCGCCACCCGGTCGCCATGGAGCGGGTCGCGGGCGCTGACGTTGCCCGCCGTGCCGACGAGGAGCCCGGCCTCGGCGAGCCGTCGGGCGGCGGCAGCGACGGAGCTGCGCAGGCCGCTCACGAGACGCTCCCCGCCGTGTGGCGGTCGAGGTAGGCGCTCACCATCGTGATGCCCTCCTCGATCAGCGCGGGGTCGCCGTCGTCGTCGTACTCGAAGGCCAGCTGGAACACGCGGTCGCCGACCTCGACGGCGAGCGTCGCGACCATCGGCGAGAGCGTCGGCAGCGCGAGACCCTGCTCGATCGCGACGTCGCGCAGCAGCTGGGCGACCCGGGCGTTGTGCTCGCGGCCGAACTGGTGGACCGCCACGTTGGTGCGCCCGCGCAGGTAGATCTCGACGAAGGCCCGGCGCCGGTGGTAGACGGTCACGAAGGCCCCCATCGTCGTGCGCACCAGCGCCTCGAGCGTCAACGCCGGCTCGGCCGCGAGGTCGGCCACGACCTGGGCGTCCATCTCGGCCATGTCGCGCTCGGCGATGGCGAGCAGGACGTCCTCCTTGGCCGCGAAGTACTGGTAGAGCGAGGCCACGGGCACCCCCGCCGCCTCCGCGATGTCGCGGGTCGTCAGCGCCTCGACACCCCGCTCGACGACCAGCGCCGCGGCCGCGTCGAGGAGGTGCTCGACCTTGCGCCGGCTGCGGGCCTGGGTCGGCACGCGGCGTCGACCCGTGACCGCAGGGCCCACCCGGTCGTTGACCGGGTCAGTGACGGCCGCCTCAGCCCGTGGAGATGCCATGTCCCGGAGTGTAGGCTCAAGAACCGAAACATGACACATGTTCATGTTTGCCGCCCGTGACCGCACGTCGAGGAGACCCCGTTGACCGACCTCACGCTGACCCGCCGCACCGCGCTCACCGCGACCGGCCTCACGGGTGCCGCGCTGGGCACCGGCGCCTTCGCCGGCCTCACCCCGTCGTCGTACGCCGCCGAGGCGGCCGCCGCGGGCGGCCTCCAGGGTGCACTCCCCCGCGCGGTCGACGTCGTCGTGGTCGGCGGCGGCATCGCCGGCCTGGTCGCGGCCCGCAAGGTCGCGCGCGGCGGGAAAACGGTGCTCCTCGTCGAGGCCCGCCAGCGCGTCGGCGGCCGCGTGCTCAACCACACCCTCGACACCGGCGAGACGATCGAGTCCGGCGGCGCGTTCGTCGGCCCGACCCAGGACCACATCCTGGCACTCGCGCGCGAGCTGAAGGTGCCGACGTTCCTGGAGTACAACAAGGGCAACAGCGTCTACATCTCCTCGACGACCGGCCGCCAGGAGTTCACCGGCACCGTCCCGCCGGACCCCACGATCCTCGCCGATGCCGCACTCCTGCTCCAGCAGATCGACTCCTTCGCCGCCGAGATACCCGTCGACGCCCCGTGGAGCCACCCGCGTGCCGCCGAGTGGGACGCGATGACGCTCGGCGAGTTCATCCGCCGCAACAGCGTCAACTCCGCCGGCATCGGCAACCTGATCCGCTGCTGGACCCAGCCCGGCTTCGGCGCCGACCCCGACGAACTGTCCTTCCTCTACACGCTCTGGTACGTCGCGTGCTCGGGCAACGAGCGCAACGTCGGGACCTTCGCGCGCAACTCCGACACCGCGGGGGGTGCGCAGGAGCGACGCTTCGTCGGCGGCTCCCAGCTGGTGCCGCTGCGGCTGGCGCAGCGGCTCGGCGACATCGTCGCGCTGGCCGCCCCGGTCACGAGGATCGAGCAGCGCGACCACCGCGTCGTCGTCCACACCGGGCGCGGCACCGTCACGGCCGAGCGCGTCATCGTCGCCGCTCCCCCGCCCCTGGTCCTCGACATCGACTGGTTCCCGCGACTGCCGACCAAGCGCCTCCAGCTGCTGCGCCACATGGACATGGGCCAGCTGATGAAGTGCGACGCCGTCTACCGCACGCCCTTCTGGCGCAAGGCCGGGCTCAACGGCTTCGGCATCAACGACTCCGGCGCCGCCCGCGCCGTCTTCGACAACACCCCGCCGTCAGGCGGTCCCGGCGTGCTGCTCGCCTTCGTCGGCGGGGCGACCTGGCGTCGCTACGGCGTGATGACCCGGGCCAAGCGCCGCCAGCACGTGCTCGAGGGCTTCGCCGCGATGTTCGGCCCGCAGGCGCTGCGTCCGATCGACTACGTCGAGCACGACTGGACCAAGGAGCAGTGGACCCGCGGAGGTCCGACCGCCATCCACGCCCCGGGCTCGCTGGTCGCGTTCGGCCCGTCGATCCGCCAGCCCTTCGGCCGGGTGCACTGGGCCGGCACCGAGACCTCGACCTACTGGTCGGGCTACATGGACGGCGCCGTCCGCTCCGGCAAGCGTGCCGCGACCGAGGTCCTGGAGCGCCTGTGAAGCGCCTGCTCACGACGCTCGCCGCCGCCCTCCTCGCGAGCAGCCTGCTGGTGTCGCCGACCACCGCCACGGCCACCGCAGCCGCTGCCCCGCCGAAGTGGACGACCCGGGTCTTCGCGTCCGTGCCGGCGCCGGGCTACCCGGCGTACGTCTTCAAGCACCGCAACAGCCGCGTCTACGCCGGCACCTACGTCGACAGCGCGAGCCGCAAGGCCTCCAAGGTCTTCGAGTGGACCTCCGGCGGCACCCTGCAGCGTTCCTGGGCGTTGCCCCAGCGACTCCAGGTGCGCGACGGCAGCCACGGCGTGCAGGTCGCCCACCAGACCCGCGACGGCCGCCTCGTGCTGCTCGAGACGTCTCGCTCGGCGATCCTGACCCTCGACGTCACGACCGGGCGCTTCCGCACGATCGCGCGCCTGCCCGGCGGCGCCGTGCCCAACTACGCCGCCTGGGGGCCGGGCGGTGCGCTCTACGTCACCGACTACGGCGACGGCGTGATCTGGAAGGTCACCCGCGCAGGCGCGGTCACGCGGTGGTTCAGCGACACCGACCTCGACGGCGTGGAGTTCGGCACCACCGGCATCGTCTACCGCCCGCAGAAGCGCGACTTCCTGATCAGCCAGCAGACCTCGCAGACCGCCGGCCTGCCCACCAACGGCCACCTCTTCCGCCTGGGCACCCGCAGCGGCGGGAGGCCCGGCACCCTGTCGACACTGTGGACCTCGCAACCCGGGGAGCTGCCCGACGGCTTCGGCATCGGCCGCTCCGGGCACATCTACATCGCGATGGCGGGGCTCACCGCCCAGCTCGTCGAGCTCTCGCCCTCGGGCCAGGAGCTCGACCGCTTCCCCGACGCCCCGTTCACCGGGGACAACGGCTCGCGCATCCCGTTCGACACCCCGTGCAGCGCGACCTTCAGCGGCACGAAGGTGCTGGTGGCCAACCAGTCCGCGATCCAGGGCGACGCCAGCCACCAGGCGATCCTGGCGGTCGAGGTCGGCGAGCGGGGACGGGCGCCGTACCTCCCACAGGGTGCCGACTTCCGCTGAGGTCACCCTCGGCACAATGACGCCATGAGCGCACTCGCCGGGCTGGTGGACCGCGGACTGATGGCGCCCGACTGGGCCGAGGCGTTGGCGCCGGTCGACGACCGGGTGGCGCGGATGGGCCAGTTCCTGCGGGCCGAGATCGCCGCCGGTCATGCCTACCTGCCCGAGGGCGACGCCGTGTTCCGGGCCTTCCGTCGCCCGCTCGCCGACGTGCGCGTGCTCGTCGTCGGCCAGGATCCCTACCCCACGCCCGGGCACCCGATCGGGCTCAGCTTCGCCGTCGACGCCCACGTGCGACCGGTGCCGCGCAGCCTCGCCAACATCTACCGCGAGCTGGCGGACGACGTCGGCGTCACCCCTCCGCAGCACGGCGACCTCACCGCCTGGGCCGACCAGGGGGTGATGCTGCTCAACCGGGTCCTCACCGTCCGTCCCGGCGAGTCCGCCTCCCACCGGGGTCGCGGCTGGGAGGAGGTCACCGAGTGCGCGATCCAGGCGCTCGTACGACGCGTGGAGGCGGGCGGCGCACCCCTCGCCGCCGTGCTGTGGGGACGCGACGCCCAGTCGCTCAAGCCGCTGCTCGGCCCCGTGCCGTGGGTCGAGTCGGTGCACCCCTCCCCGCTCTCCGCCAGCCGCGGCTTCTTCGGCTCGCGGCCGTTCTCAGGGGTCAATGCGCTGCTCGTCGAGCGCGGCGGCTCACCTGTCGACTGGTCGCTGCCCGAGACGTCCGCCTAGTCCGGCCGGGACCTTCGACCCGCCCCGACCCACCGCGCGACCACTACCCTCGGGACGTGGTCACGATGCGCCGGATCGCGGTGGCTCTGGGAGCGCTGCTGGCCGTCACGGTCTTCGGCACGGTGGGCTACGTGCTGCTGGGCTTCACCTTCATGGAGGCGCTCTACCAGACCGTCACCACGGTCGCGACGGTCGGCTTCCGTGAGGTGCGGCCGTTCACCACGGCCGGCCAGGTGTTCACCATCGTGCTGATCGCCCTCGGCGTCGGCACCGTGCTCTACAACCTCGGCGTCCTGATGGAGGCCGTCACCGAGGGGCACCTTCGAGACGAGCTGGAGAGACGTCGCATGAACGCACGCATCGCCGCCCTGCGTGGTCACGTCATCGTCTGCGGCCACGGCCGCGTGGGACGGGCGGCCGCGGACTTCCTGGTCGCCGGAGGGCACCGGGTCGTGGTGGTCGACTCCGACCCCGCGCGCCTGGGCGGCCTGGGCCCCCAGGTGGAGCACGTGCTCGGCGACGTCACCGACGACGACGTGCTCCGCGCCGCCGGGATCGCGAGCGCCACGGCCGTGATCGTCGCGCTCGAGACCGACGCCGACACCGTCTACGTGACCCTCTCCGCCCGCGCGATGAGGCCCGACGTCACCATCGTCAGCCGTGCCCGGACCACCGGCTCGACGGGCAAGCTCGAGCTGGCCGGAGCCACCCGGGCGGTCAACCCCCAGCGCATCGGCGGGCGTCGGCTCGCGGTCTTCGCCCTCCAGCCGGACGTCGCGGAGTTCCTCGACGTGGTGATGCACGACGAGGACCTCGACTGGCGCATCGAGCAGGTCGAGGCCGGCCCCGGCATCGCGGGTCGCACGCTCGCGGGCCTCGAGATCCAGCAGCGGACAGGTGCCCTCCTGCTGGCGATCCGTCGTACGGCGCGAGCGCAGCTGGAGGCCAACCCTCCCGGTGACCTCGAGGTGCCGGAGGGGGCCGTGCTCATCGCCCTGGGCACCCCCTCGGAGCTCGCGGCGCTCGCCGCCCTGGTCGCCTGACGCAGCCGCCGCACGCCCTGGTGGAATAAAGTTGAAGATGCAACTATTCTGCTGACATGATCCGCATGCCTGCTCTCTACATCGGCCATGGCGCCCCACCCCTCCTCGACGACCCGCAGTGGTCGGCGGAGCTGGCGTCCTGGGCCCAGGACCTCCCACGTCCGACGGCGATCCTCATCGTCAGCGCCCACTGGGAGTCGGCGCCGATCATGCTGTCGGCCAGCGGCGCTCCCCTGGTCTACGACTTCGGCGGGTTCGACCCGAAGTACGACGAGATGACCTACGCGACACCCGACGCCACGGCCCTCGCGAAGCGCATCACCGCGATGATGCCGGCCACCGAGCCGGTCCACCAGCACTCCTCCCGCGGGCTCGACCACGGCGCCTGGGTGCCGCTGAAGATCATGTATCCCGACGGCGACGTCCCCGTCCTGCAGATGTCGCTGCCGACCCAGGACCCGGCGCGGTTGCTGGCCATCGGTCAGCGCCTGCGCCCGCTGCGCGACGAGGGCGTGCTGATCATCGGCAGCGGCTTCCTCACCCACGGCCTGCCCTTCCTCACCGACTTCCGGCTCGACGCCCCGGCGCCCGGCTGGTCGAAGGACTTCGACGCCTGGGCCGGCGAGGCCCTCTCCCGCGGCGACGTCGACGCGCTGGCCAACTACCGCGAGCTCGCGCCCGGCATGCCCTACGCCCACCCGACCGTCGAGCACTACACGCCGCTCTTCGTCACCCTCGGCGCGGCGACCACCCCCGACGAGCCCGGCATCCAGCGGATCGACGGGTTCTGGCTGGGCTTGTCGAAGCGGAGCCTGCAGGTCGCCTGACCCTCGGACACCTCGCCGCGGCGGGGATCCTCCCCCTAGGATCGGTCCGTCCCGTTCCGTGCGCTCGAGGGTCCTATGACTGCTCCCCCCTCCCCCGCGACACCACGGGTCGACCTGCTCGGGCGTGACGACCTCCTGGTGGTGCTGGAGTCTGCCCTCGGCAAGACCGGCGTCCGCGCCCTCCACGCGCGCGGGCTCCCCGGCTCGGGTCGCACCCGGTGGCTCGAGGAGGTCGCCGAACGCTCCGCCCTCATCGGTCGACGCGTGGTCCGGGCCGGCGGCGTACGGGCAGAGCAGGAGCTCGCCCTCAGCACGGCGTACGACGTCCTGGTCGCGCTCGGCTCCTCCCCCGGCGTGGCCAGCAGGCTGAGCACCCGGAGAGCCTCGCTCCGACTGACGCGCGCGCTGGAGAAGGCACTGGCGTCGCAGCCCACCACCCTCGTCCTCGACGATGTCCACGACCTCGACGTCCTCAGCGGCTCCGTGGTCCACCGGGCCCTGCGCGCCCTGGCCGGCGAGCCCGACGCCGATGTCCTCCTCGCGACCGCCGGCGACCTCGACACGGTCCACGACCCGTGGCGCGAGGACGACACGCTCCTGCTGGGCCCGATGACCGACGCGCACCTCGGGGCCCTCGTCAGCGGCGTCGCCCGCACCTCGGTGCGCCCCCGAGCCGTGCGGCGCATCGTCACGCTCGCCGAGGGCTCGCCGCGGTCGACCGTAGAGCTGGTGTCGACCCTCGCCCCCGACGGCACCCTGCCCGATGCCCCCACCGCCCTGCACCGGCGGCAGCTGGAGGCCTTCGCACGGCTCGGCCCGCAGCCGCGGCGCCTGGTGCTGCTGGCGGCGCTCGCCGAGGGGGACCGCCGGATCGCCCGCCTGGCCTCCGCGGCCGACCTGGCGCCGGCCGCCGTCCGAGAGCACCTCGAGGGGCCGGCCCGGCTGCTCGGCCTCTCGGTCACCACCCAGGTCGGCTTCCACGCACCCCGCCTCGCCGCCGCGGTCCTCGCGACCTCGCCGGCCGAGGAGGTCGCCGCCCTGCGCCGCGACCTGCTCCCTTCAGCACCCCCGGCCGAGCGCCTCGCCCACCGCGCGCACCTCGCAGTCGGGCCCGACGACGCCGTCGCGGCCGAGCTCCTCCGCGCGGCTCGGGAGCAGCTGCGCCAGGGCCTGCTCGACCGGGCCGTGGGCACGGCGACGCTGGCCGGGGCTGCCGCCCTGTCACCGACGCTCTCGGTGGACGCCACGCTCGTCGAGGTGGAGGCGACCCTGGGCCTCGGGCAGGTGGACGTCGCCTCGGTCGTGCTGCGTGAGACCGAGCCGGTCACGCCACGCCAACGGGCGGCTGCGACCGTGCTCCGCTTCATGGCGGAGTTCGAGCTGCTGCAGACCGGGGCCCGCTACCTGCTGGAGGAGGCCAAGATCATCGCTGCCCCCTATGCCGACCTCGGCGCCGAGCTCGCCGTCTGGGAGACCTACCTGCGCTCCCTCGACCGTGACTTCGTGGGCATGGCAGAGCCCGCAGCCCGGGCGCTCGCCCTGGCCGGGGCGAGCCGTGACCAGGCCGTCGTGGCGATGGCCGTGGGGACGCGGGAGATCGCAGCCCTCCTCGCCGGGTCACCGGTGGACCTCGACGGGCTGCGCTCACGGGTCGCCGGCTGCGACCCCGACCAGGCACGCCACCCGGTGCTCGACCCCCACTTCATGCTCACGACCTGCCTGTGGTCGACCGGCCAGCTCGTGGAGGCCCGGCAGCTGGCTGCGGAGCGCGCCGCCCGCTCCGTCGACCGCGGGGACCTCAGCTTCGGCGCGCAGCACGTCGTGGTCGCCTACCTGTGCGCGCGGGCCACGGGAGAGCTCCACGGCCTGGAAGGCCTGCTGGACACGGTCGAGCGTCGCGCGCGGGACTACGGTCACGAGACGGCCGACGCCGTCAGCCTCCTGCTCGGCTACGTCCGGGCGCTCGACCGCGACGACACGCTCACCGAGGCGTTCCTCGAGCCGGCCGTCGTGGAGCTCGCCACCGACGGGTCCGGCTCGCAGTCCACGATCCTCACGATCTTCGGCGAGGCGATGGGCGACGGCTGGATCGCCACCGGCCGCGCGGCCCAGGCCCTGCACCTGATGAGGGGCTTCGCCGAGCAGGTCGTCGCCTCCCCCGTGGGCGAGCCCGGCTTCCTCCACCCGGTGGTCACCGCGGCCGAGGCCGCCGTGACCGTGGGAGACCCGGCCGACGCACGTCGCTGGCTGGACGTGGTCCTCACCCACCCGCTCCTCCCGGAGCGCCCCCACGTGCACGGGCCCGCCCTGAGGGTGCATGCCCTGTGCCTCGCCGCCGAGGGTGACCTGGAGGCCGCGAGCACGGCGGCCGCCGCCGCCGTCGACGTCGCCCGTCAGGCGGGCCTGCGCGGTCACGAGGGACGAGCCCTGCTCTCGCTGGCCGTCGTGCTCCGCCGCTCACGTCAGCGCCGCCGGGCCACCGCCGCGCTTGACGACGCCGTCCGGCTCCTCGAGACCTGTGGTCTGCTTAGCTGGCGCGACCGTGCGCTCGACGAGCGCGACCGCGCCGCGGCCCGCCCCGGCCCCCGCGACGGCCGCGGCCTGTCGGCCGCCCAGACCCGCGTCGCCGGGCTCGCCGCCGGGGGCGCCAGCAACGCCGAGATCGCCGCCCTGCTGGGGCTCTCGCCCCGCACCGTCGAGTCGCACCTGGCCGCCTCCTACCGCAAGCTCGGGATCCGCCGCCGCGGCCAGCTGGCCGGTGCGCTCGACGCTGCCCTGGACGCCGCCGCGGAGGCACAGTTCGGTATTTCCACCGATGCCGGACAGGCAATCCCCTCGCCAGACTGAGGCGTGCTTCCGCTCCCTGCCCGCGCCACCCGTCGCCTCGCCGCGACCAGCGCCCTGCTCCTGGTCGCCTCCGCGCTCGCCCTCACCCCGTCGTACGCCGCGGCGCCGACGCCCGCCGCACCCCTCGCCGGCGAGGTCTTCACGCCCGAGTCGCCGGGGCCGGGCGCGTTCTACGCGACGTCCTTCGACGGGTTCAACCCCCAGTCCGGGCTGAACGACGTGATCCGGGTCGCCGAGGACGGCACCTTCGAAGAGCTGTCCCTGCCCGCACCGCTGGACGACGGGGTGTGGGAGTTCTCGGAGGACCCCCTCGAGGTGCTGCCCGGGGAGGAGCGCCTGCTCGTCGAGGACTTCGACCAGGACGACGGGTTCGACGCGTTCCTCGTCGACCGCACCGCCGGCACCGCACCTCTGGTGGCCACCGACACGTGCGCCCGAGGGGACCTCGACGAGAGGGCCACCCTGTTGCTCCTCCCCCTCATCGCCGACGACTGCCGACCTCGGGTCCTCCCCTTCGAGGCACCGGGGGAAGCGCGGCTCGCCCCCGAGCCTGAGGCCAGCCTGGGCTACGGGGACTCGATCATCAGCGGGGACGGGTCGACCGTCGTCTACGCCAACGTGTTCTCGGACGCGAACCTCGAGTTCGCGGGGCGGATCATCTCGTGGGACCTGGAGACCGGGACCCAGCAGGTGCTGGCCTCCACCTCCGAGATACGGGAGGGCGACACCCGGACACGCACCCAGCCGCTGCTGCTGGACGTCACCCGCGACGGGCGGCCGCTGATCGCACGGATCGTCGAGATCTTCACCTTCGACGCCCAGGGGCTGGTGAGGGCGGAGTACGAGTACACCTTGGAGATCCTTCCGCCCGAGGGCGACCCCGTCGTCATCGACCGCGTCACCTCCAGGAGCGGCGGCCTCCCCTGGCGCCAGGTGCGGATCTCCCCGGACGGCGAGTGGCTCCTGGGGCTCCTGGGCAGCCACCCCGACGCCACCCAGTCACGAGCGCTGCCCTACCTGCGGGCACTCGACTCGATCGCGCCCTGGCAGCCGGTCCTCGGTCTCCCCGAGATCCTGCGCTACGTCGAGTGGGCGCCCGCGCCGGTCGAGGAGACCCCGCCGGTGATCTTCATGCCCGGCGTGCTCGGCTCGGAGATCTGGTGCGACCCCGCCGACCCCGACTCCGACCTGCTCTGGCCCGCGCTCCTCGTGGACGAGGAGGCCATGTCACTGCAGACCGACGGGCTGCTCAATGCGTCCACCGACTGCCCGCGCGCGGGGGTCCGCGACGCGGTCTACGGCGAGCAGCACCGCCTCCTGCCCGGACGCTCCGGGGTGGCGGAGTCACTGCTCGGCACCGACATCTACGGCGAAGGACTGCGCCGGCTCGCCGAGACCGTCGGCCCCGACCGGTTCTACGCCTTCGGGTGGGACTGGCGCCGTGACACCGACGCCTCGATCGACCGGCTCGACGCCCTGATCGAGCAGGTCCGTGAGGAGACCGGGTCCGAGCAGGTCCAGCTCGTCGCCCACTCCTACGGCGGCCTGTTGGCCCTCGACTACGCCAGCGACCCCGCCCGTCGCGACAAGCTCGCCCGCGTCACGACCGTCGGCACGCCCTACCTCGGCGCCGCCAAGTCGCCGTTCAGCCTCCTCACCGGCTCCGAGACCCCCTTCGACATCGAGGCGGTCGGCACGATGGAGTTCCTCTTCGGCGGCACCGACGACCTCAACCGCTTCGCCCGCAACCTGCGCGGCATGTACAACCTGTGGCCCTCGCCCGCCTACGGGCCCTACTTCTCGGTCGCCGACGGCACCGGCTCCGGGCCGCTCGACGCAGAGGGCATCGCCGCCCGCATCACCGCGGCCGGAGGGACGGCCTCCCTGTGGGAGGCGGCGCAGGCCAAGCACTCGGCACTGTGGGACCGGCTCGACATCGGGGACCTCCCGTGGCACCTGGTCGTGTCCGGGGGCAAGCCCACCATCCGGCGCTTCACCCTGCTGCCTCCCGAGGACGAGGACGGGCCCCTGCGGGTCGGGGTCACCCTCGCGGCCGGGGACGGCACCGTCCCGCTGGTCTCGCAGACGCTGCTCGGTGCGGACACGGCACCCGACATCGACCTCGGAGCCGTCGGGGGCACCCACCCCGGCCTCGGCAGCAGCCAGCTCTGCGCCAGTGCCCACGCCGGACAGATGTCCGACCCCCGGCTCTACACGCTCATCGGCGACTGGCTCGACACCGGCCAGCGCCCCAGCCCGGACCTGAACCTCCCCTGCCGCGAGCCCCGGGCGATCGTCGTGGAGACCATCGACGCCGACCTCGCCCCCGACCCTCCGGCGCGCACCTCCGGTGTCATCGCCCGCCGCACGGCCTCGGCCTCGACGTCGGCGACGGCGACGTCCCTCGATGCCGCCGACGCGGTGGCCTCCGGTCGCGTCCAGCTGGTCAGCCTCGGTCGCCGCCAGCTGCTGCTGGTCGACCCCACCGACGAGCTGACCCTGACCTTTCGACCTCGGGCAGGCGCCGAGCTCGTCGTGCGCGTCAGCGACGGACCCGTCGACGACACCACCACGACCCCGCTGACCGTGGTCGCCCGCGGGACCGACCCGGTCCAGCTGGCCGTGGCCGGCGAGTCGGCCGCCGTCGTGCCCCCGGCGCCGCAGGAGCCTCCCCCGCCACCCGACCCCCAGCCGGAGCCCGAGCCGGAGCCCGAGCCCGAGCCGGAGCCAGAGCCCGAGCCAGAGCCCGAGCCAGAGCCCGAGCCGGACCCCGAGCCCGAGCCTGAGGTGATCCGCACGCCCTCCACGCTGGGGATCCGCGCGACCAGCCCGGCCCCCGGCGTCGTACGCCTGCGCCTTCGCCTCACCGCCACCGGCATCTCGGCCGACGACCTCACCGGCCGCCTGACGGTCCGTCGCCGCGGCGAGGTCCTCCGGGTGCGCAGGGTCACCGACGACGTCCTGGTCGTGACCCTGCGTCGTCAGCCGCCCGGCCGCCGCTACTTCCGCATCGGCTACAGCGGCAACGACCTCGTCATCGGCACCCGACGCACGATCGTGGTCCGGGTCGACCGCTGACTCCCCGCAGCGCCGCTCAGCGGATGCCGGTCCGCCGCATCATCTTCAGCCCCGACAGCATCGACTTCACGTAGGAGTCGTAGTCCTGCCCCGGCTGCGCACCCATGACCTGCTTCTTGAGCACCGCGAGGTTCTGCACGTCGGTGTACTTCAGCAGACCCTGGTCCCCGTGCCGCGCGCCCACACCCGACTGCTTGACGCCGCCGGAGGGGGTGCCCTTGGAGGCGAACGCCGTGGCCAGGATGTCGTTGACGTTGACGTTGCCCGACTGGATCCGCGCGGCGATGGCGCAGGCCCGGTCGAGGTCGGTGCCCCAGACCGAGGCGTTGAGGCCGTAGTCGGTGTCGTTGGCCAGTGCGATCGCCTCGTCGACGGTGCGGTAGGGATAGAGCCCGACGACCGGTCCGAAGGTCTCGGTCGCGCCGGCCAGCATGTCCTTGGTGACGCCCTCGAGGATGGTCGGCTCGAAGAACGCCGGGCCGAGGTCGGGCCGCGCCCGGCCACCCGTGACGACGGTGGCGCCCTTGGCGACCGCGTCCTCGACGTGGGCCTGCACGCGCTCCTTGTGGTCGGGCGAGACGAGCGAGCCCATCTCCGGGCCGAAGTCGTACGACGCCCCGACCCGCAGCCCCTCAGCAGCCCGGACGAACTTCGCCTTGAACTCCTCGTAGCGCGACTCGGGCAGGTAGATCCGCTCGATGTGCATGCAGATCTGACCGGTGTTGCCGAACACGCCGAAGACCGCGCCCTGCACGGCCTCGTCGATGTTGGCGTCGTCGAGCACGATCATCGGGTTCTTGCCGCCGAGCTCGAGGCAGGCGCCGATCAGGTTGCGCCCCGCCCGCTCGCCGATCACCCGACCGGTCGCGGTCGAGCCGGTGAACATGACGTAGTTGGCGTTGTCGATCAGGGTGGGGCCGACGTCGGGCCCCTCGCCGCACACCACCTGGAAGAGGCCCTTGGGCAGCCCGGCCTGCTCGAGCATCTGGATGCCGAAGAGGGGTGACAGCGCCGTCTTGTTGTCGGGCTTGAGCACGATGCCGTTGCCGGCGATCAGGGCGGTGATCGCGTCGGACATCCCGGTGGCGAAGGGGAAGTTCCACGGCGCGATGACGCCGACAACGCCCTTGGGCTGGCGGATCTCCGTCGACGTCGTGAGGAAGGGGACCGGCCCGCCGCGCTTGGTCGGCGCGAGCAGCGACGGCGCCCGCTTGATGTAGTGGCTCATGACCATCGGCGGGTCACAGCTCTCCTCGATCGCCATCCGCCGGTTCTTGCCGGACTCGACCTGGATCAGGTCGGCGGTCCTCTGGGCGTTGTCGAGGAAGAGCGCGTGGGCCTTCTTGAAGACCCCGAGCCTCTTCTTCAGCGGCCACTGGGCCCACTCGCGCTGGGCGGCACGGGCGGTCACGAAGGCCTGCTCGATGTCGGCCGGGGTCGACTGCGGGAGCTCGACCAGCACCTCGCCGGTGTAGACCTCGGTGAGCTTCCAGGTGCCACCGCTGGTCGAGGGGACCCGGGCGACCAGGCTCTCGAGGAAGGCGTCGGTCACCGACGCGGGACGCTGGACGGTCATGGGGCTCAGCCCTTCCCGAGCACGAGGTCGGCCCCGCGCTCGCCGATCATGATCGCCGGGGCGTTGGTGTTGCCGCCGGTGATCGACGGCATGACCGAGGCGTCGCAGACGCGCAGGCCCTCGATGCCGCGGACCTTCAGGTCCGGCGAGACGACGGCGAGCTCGTCGACGCCCATCCGGCAGGTGCCCACGCCGTGGTAGACCGACGTCGCGCGGTTGAGGATCGCCTGACGCAGCGCGGAGCCCTGGAGCTCGCGGCCCGGGTGGATCTCCTCCTTGACCGCACCGCCGAAGGCGGCGCCGCCCATGATCTCGCGGACCATCTCCGAGCCCTCCCCGAGGACCTCGAGGTCGGCGTTGTCGGCGAGGTACTGGAAGTCGATCAGCGGCGCGGCCGTCGGGTCGGCCGACGCGAGGCGCAACGTCCCGCGGCTCTTGGGATAGATGAGCGTCGTCAGCACCGTCAACGAGGTGCGCGGGTCGACGTCGTGGCGGATCGGCTCGTCCTGGTTGGGCGAGACGTAGGACCACGGCAGCAGGTGCAGCTGGAGGTCGGGCACGTCGGTCGCCTGCGAGGTCCGCACGAAGGCCACCGACTCGAAGACCGAGTTGGCGAGGAACGTCGTGCCGGGGCGCAGGACCTCCTTGGCGATGCCCTTGGCGAAGAACATCGCGTTGCCGCGCATCTTCGACGAGGTCGCGTGGAAGGTCAGCGCGTGGAACATGTGGTCGTGCAGGTTGTCGCCCACGGGCAGGTCGGCGACGACCTGGATGCCGTGGTCCTTGAGGTGCTGCGCGTGCCCGATGCCCGAGAGCATCAGGATCTGGGCCGAGCCGACGAAGCCCGCCGAGAGGATGACCTCCTTGCCGGCGCGGATGGTGCGGCGGCTGCCGTCCTTGTCGGTGACCTCGACCCCGGTGGCGCGACCGGACTCGATGACGACCTTGGTGACGAGCACCTCGGACTGCAGCTGGAGGGTGGGGACGTCGAGGTTGTGGATGTAGCCGCGCGAGGCGCTGTAGCGCAGGCCGTCGGCGGCGTTCTGCTGCATCCGGCTGACGCCCTCCTGGGACTCGCCGTTGTAGTCGTCGAGGACCTTGACGCCGAGCGCGTCGGAGGTGGCCTGGATGAACTGCAGGGTGCCCTCCTGGGGCGCCTTGTTGCGGGTGACCCGGATGGGGCCACCGACGCCGCGGTAGTCGTCGGCCCCGCCCTCGAAGTCCTCCATGCGACGGTAGGCGTCGTTGACCGTGTCGGCGTCCCACCCGGTGTTGCCCTCGGCCGCCCAGGAGTCGAAGTTGGCGCGGTTGCCGCGGACGTAGACCATGCCGTTGATCGAGCTGGAGCCACCGACGACCTTGCCGCGCGGCACAGGCATCTTGCGGTCCAGGATGTGCTTCTGCGGGGTGGAGTAGTAGCCCCAGTCGACCCGCTTCTTGATCTCGGGCACCGCGTGCATCGGGCCGATCATGCCGGGCTTCTTGACCAGGAACTGCTCGTCGCTCTTGCCGGCCTCGAGCACGATCACGCTCGCGCCCGACTGGGCGAGGCGACCGGCGATGGCGGCTCCCGAGCTGCCGGACCCGACCACGATGTAGTCGGCCTCGTTCTTGTGCGGCGCCTTCTTGGCCATGTGTCTCGTCCCTCGCAGTGGTCGTGGTGATGCCGGCCACAACTGTAACGCGTTCTAGTTTGCTCCGTACAGGCCTTCCCGAGGAGGATCACGAGCGTGAAGATCCTCTCGATCCAGTCCTCGGTGGCCTACGGCCACGTCGGCAACTCCGCCGCCGTCTTCCCGCTCCAGCGCCTGGGTCACGAGGTCTGGCCGGTCATCACGGTCCACTTCTCCAACCACACCGGGTACGGCGAGTGGCGCGGTCCGCTGCTGGCTCCCGGCGACGTGGCCGACGTGATCGCCGGCATCGGTGACCGCGGGGTGCTGGGAGAGGCCGACGCCGTGCTGTCCGGCTACCAGGGCGACCCCGCGGTCGGCGCGGTCATCCTCGACGCGGTCGCCACGGTCAAGGCGGCCAACCCCGAGGCGGTCTACTGCTGCGACCCCGTCATGGGCGACGTCGGGCGCGGGATGTTCGTGCGGCCCGGGATCCCGGAGTTCATGCGCGACACCGTCGTGCCCGCCGCCGACGTCATCACGCCCAACCACTTCGAGCTGGACTTCCTCGCCGGCACCACGAGCACGACCCTCGACGAGGTGCTGGCCGCCGTCGACGTCGTACGCGCTCGCGGCCCTCGTGACGTGCTCGTGACGAGCGTGCTGCACACCGGCTCCCCCGCCGACACCCTCGACGTCGTGGCGGTCTCCGACGCCGGCGCCTGGGCGGTCACCACCCCGCTGCTGCCGATCACCCCCAACGGCTGCGGCGACGTGACGGCGGCGCTCTACCTCGCCCACCTCCTCAGCACCGGCTCACCGCAGCAGGCACTGGAGCGCACGACCGCCTCGGTCTTCGCGATCTTGGAGAACACGCTGGCCGCAGGCACCCGCGAGATCCAGCTGGTCGCCAGCCAGGAGTCCATCGCGCACCCGACCACGCGCTTCGAGGCCCGCCGGCTGCGCTAGACGCCCCAGGCCCTCCTGGGCCACACGGGCCAGGAGGCGGGACCTTTGGCACGATGCTGCTCACGGTCCGGTTTCGTAGGCTGGGCGCATGGATCCCTGCCCGGAGAGCCGCCCATGACGTCGGTCTCGTCGGAGCAGGCCCACTACCTGCGCCGGCTCGTGGACCACCTGCCGGCCCTGGTCGCCTTCTGGGACCGAGACGAGCGCAACGTCGTGGCCAACCAGGCCTACGTCGAGTGGTTCGGTCGCACGCCCCAGGAGATCAAGGGGATGACACTGCGCGAGCTCCTCGGCGACGAGGTCTACCAGCTCAATTCTCCCTATGTCAGGGGAGCGCTCGCCGGCGAGCGACAGGACTTCGACCGCACCCTCGTCGACCAGCTCGGACGCACGCGCCACAGCCAGGCCTCCTACGTGCCGGAGATCGTCGACGGCGAGGTCCAGGGGTTCTTCGTCCTGGTCGCCGACGTCACCGCGAAGGTCGAGGCCGAGCGGAACCTCGACGAGGCGCAGCAGATCGGTGGTCTCGCCTCGTGGAGCTGGACGCCGGGAGAGCCGTTCGCGCAGTGGTCACCCCAGCTCTTCCGCCTGGCCGGGCTCGACCCCACGGGTGTCCAGCCCACGATGCAGAGCGGCCTGGACCTGGTCCACCCCGACGACCGCGAGATGCTGCGCACGTCCCTCGAGGAGGCCGTGACGGCGCCCCAGGACCGCGAGGTGCGCTACCGGATCCTGCGCCGCGACGGGGAGGTCCGCCACGTCGTGAGCAGACGTCGGGCCGACCGCCTGCCGGACGGCACCGTCGTGCGGCTGCGCGGGACGATCCTCGACGAGACGTCGACCCACCTGGCCAACGCCGAGCTCGCCCGGCTCAACGACGACCTGACCCAGGCCAACCGCCTGCTGTCGGACACGATGGGGATGCTGGGGCACGACGTGCGTCAGCCGCTGGCGGTGACGCTGGGCTACCTCGAGCACCTGCGCGGGCACGTCGCCGAGATGGAGCCGGACGTGATCGAGAAGCGCCTCGACCGCGTGCACTCGGCCGCGCGGCGGATCCGCCGCCTCCTC